>NZ_JBZYWF010000003.1:0-475788 GCF_058932855.1 Pontibacter sp. LHS1 | reverse complement strand
AGCCTATGTTTCGCAATGGTTTCTTCTAACTATCTGAGTTGCACCATTAAAATTTTAAAAGTTTTTAAAAAGTTTCTTCAGCTTCATTCTTTACCTTTTTACTTTACCTTTTTGACTGCTTTTCCTCTCTTGATTCTCCTTATATAATAAGAGGTATAGCCACTAATCTGGCTACACCTCTCTCTCGTGTTTTAATCTGCTGCTAGTATAGAGCTTAATAATGCTATATGCTTTTCTTTACACTACCGCTGCCTCTGCATATTCCTGCAGGTATTTATACTTCTCGGTCAGTTCTCCTCCCCTGGCTATTGTTGCCCGCTCCAGCATGCCGCCCTCATCATCATTGAAGAACTGAGAGAACACATTATCTATAAGGTGGCGGCCAAAATCGCGGGAGGCATTGCGGGGTAGTTCGCATGGCAGGTTGTCAACAGCCATAACCGTGATGTTCTCTCTTCTGCTATAGGCTGGCTCAATTTCGCCCGTCTCCGGATTGTAGTCATAAGCAGGATCAGTTATAGTAGTAGACCGCTTGGTGGTAGGTATAGATCCATCCACGTCACAGGTGATGTCGGCAATGGTGTCGATCTTGAAGTCGGGTTGACGTGTGTCTTCTTCCGTGAAGAGTTTTGGTGCCCGAGGGTCCCAGTAGGCGCAGGCCATCAGCAGGTCGGTTACTTTAGTGAACTTGCGGAACGTGGATTGGTATAGCTCCGGGTGTGCGTAGAAATCAGGTGAGTCCCACACCTCCACGTCGGGGCGGTTGTTGTAATCACCGGAATGCAGCTGGGCATACACGGGTTCTTTGAACTGCTTATATAAGTAGTCGAATACGCTCACTTTTTTGATGCCCATCTTGTCGAGCACTTCCATCGCGCCGCCTGCCACCCGGCCACCGCCTGTTACGGCTATCTTGATCGGTGGCAGCTTCACTTTAAAGTATTCTTCCTGCATGTCCTCCATCTCGTGGCAGAGGTAGGCGGGCTTCAGGTCGAATAGTTTCCACTTTTTGCCATAGGTGAGGATGCCATTGTAAGCGCCTACTATACCGGCATACCTGCCGAAGGCCACTACCCGCTGCCCCTGTGCATTAGTCAGGAGCTCGTAGTCTATTAAAGTAATGTTCTTGTCGAGCACGCACCGCAGGAGCTTGGCATTGTGCGGCTGCTTTTTAATAGTGTGAGAAAAGAAGAAGTAAGTTTTGTTCGGGATCAGCTGGTCTACAGGCACCTCCTTTACGCCCATCAGCACGTCGCAATCACTCAGGTCCTGCTGCAGGTCTATACCTAGTTCCGCGTACTCTTCATCGGTAAAACAGCGTACGTCGCTCGGTTGCACCAACACCTCGGCGTCTGGGAACGCTTGCATGGCTTCCACGCATTTTTTAGGGGTAAGCGGTACGCGTTTGTCTACTGGTATTTTGCCTTCTTTAATGATCCCGATCTTAACTTTTTTCATAGGTGCTTCTTTCTGAATTGTTATGTAGAAAATTATGTTTCAAAATCTGAGTGTGTCGGCGCCTCGCCAAATCGCTTTTGCCTTATCTGTCTGTTTTACCTTATATTATATAGCAGGGGCGGCTACAGCGTTAAGCTACCACATTCAGAACTATTTAGCTTTCATGCTTCAATATAATAAACAATTACTATTACTTTTGCAGAAATAAAGAAAGAGGGCCTTTGGCTTGTCTTCCACTGGAAAAGAAAATCCCAAAATTCCCAATCAATACTTCATCATTATGATACTTAAAACAAAACCTGCTGACACTTTTAAGGAGCGCCACAACGGTCCGGACAAAGAGCAAATGCAGGACATGCTTAAAACCATCGGGGTAGACTCGCTGGATCAACTGATTGAGGAGACCGTACCGGCCGCCATTAGACTTAAGAAGCCGCTGAACCTGCCAAAGGCTCTTTCTGAAACTAACTTCCTGAAGCAATTCGGTGAGATCGCCAGAAAGAACAAGGTATACAAATCGTATATCGGTCTGGGTTACAACGACACCATCATGCCTCCTGTGATTCTTCGCAACATTATGGAGAACCCGGGTTGGTATACCGCTTATACCCCCTACCAGGCTGAGATCGCGCAGGGCCGTTTGGAGGCGCTGATCAACTACCAGACGATGGTAATGGACCTGACCGGTATGGAGATTGCCAATGCATCGCTGCTGGACGAAGGAACCGCCGCTGCCGAGGCAATGGGTATGTTCTATGCCCAGCGCAAAGGCACACGCAAGAATGCGAACCGCTTCTTCGTTTCGAACCAGGTGCTGCCACAGACGATTGATATTCTTTCTTCGCGTGCCATTCCTATCGGCATTGAGCTGGTAATCGGTGACCACCGTGAAGTGAATTTCTCTGACGAGACTTTGTTTGGTGCCCTGGTGCAGTATCCTGCTGCCGACGGTGCCATTTTCGATTATACAGACTTCATCAGCAAGGCGCACGAGCAGGAAATGCTGGTAGCGGTGGCTGCTGATATTCTTTCGCTGACGCTCCTGACACCTCCCGGTGAGATGGGTGCTGACGCCGTGGTAGGTACTACGCAGCGTTTCGGTGTGCCAATGGGCTTTGGTGGTCCGCACGCAGGTTACTTTGCTACAAAAGATGCTTTCAAGCGTGTAATCCCAGGCCGTATTATCGGTATCTCGGTGGATGCCGCTGGTGACAGAGCCTACCGCATGGCCTTGCAGACACGCGAGCAGCACATCCGTCGTGAGAAAGCGACTTCTAACATCTGTACCGCACAGGTACTGCTGGCGGTAATCGCGGGTATGTATGCCGTATACCATGGCCCACGTCGCCTGAAGTACATCGGTCTGAATACGCACTCTTTAGCACAGCAACTCGAGAAAGGTTTAAAAGCCCTTGGCTTCGAGCAGCTGAACGAGCAATATTTCGACACGCTGAAAATTGCGGTGGAAAGTGCTGACATGAAAAATGCCATCCGTACTGAAGCAGAGGCAGCGGGCATCAACTTCCGTTATTTCGAAGAAAACTCCATCGGTATTTCCCTGCACCAGAACACTGACCTGGATGACGTGAAAGCGATTCTGGCGGTGTTTGCGAAAGTAGCAGGCAAGTCCGCTGATGTGCTGGGCATAGACGAACTGCCGGAAGAGACAGAGATCACCTGGTCAGATAAACTGATCCGTATGAGCGAGTACCTCACGCACGAGGTGTTTAACAAGCACCACTCAGAGCACGAGATCCTGCGCTACATGAAGCACCTGGAGAACAAAGACATTTCTCTGGTTCACTCCATGATCTCTTTGGGCTCTTGCACCATGAAACTGAACGCTACGGCCGAAATGATTCCGGTAACCTGGCCAGAAATCGGTCAGCTGCACCCATTCGCTCCTGCCGACCAGACACAAGGGTATGCTGAGATCTTCAAGAACCTGGAAGCCTGGCTTTGTGAGATCACTCGTTTCGACGCGATGTCGCTGCAGCCTAACTCAGGTGCGCAGGGCGAGTACGCTGGTCTGATGGTGATCCGTGCTTATCATGAGTCACGTGGTGATCATCACCGCAACGTAGCGCTTATCCCTTCATCTGCACACGGTACTAACCCAGCCTCTGCTGTAATGGCCGGCATGAAAGTGGTGATTGTGAAGTGCGACGAAAGAGGCAACATTGACGTGGCTGACCTGCGTGCAAAAGCAGAGCAATATAAAAATGAGCTGTCTTGCCTGATGGTAACGTATCCGTCCACACACGGTGTGTACGAGGAGTCGATTATCGAGATCTGCCAGGTGATACATGATAACGGTGGCCGTGTATACATGGACGGTGCCAACATGAATGCCCAGGTAGGCCTGACTTCGCCAGCGCATATTGGTGCTGACGTGTGTCACCTGAACCTGCACAAGACGTTCTGCATCCCTCACGGTGGTGGTGGTCCTGGCATGGGTCCAATCGGTGTGGTAAAAGACCTGGCTCCGTTCCTGCCTGGTCACGCTGTGGTTGACTTAGGTCGTCCGGAAGCAATCAACGCTATTTCGGCTGCTCCCTGGGGTTCTGCTTCTATCCTGCCAATCTCTTATGCCTACATCGCGATGATGGGTGGCGAAGGTTTGACGGAAGCGACGAAGGTGGCAATCCTGAACGCCAACTACATCAAGGCGCGTCTGGAGAAACACTATCCGGTGCTTTATGTTGGCAAGAACGGCCGTTGCGCACACGAGATGATCCTTGACTGCCGCGAGTTCAAGAAGTTCGGCGTGGAGGTGGAAGATATCGCGAAGCGTCTGATGGACTACGGTTTCCATGCGCCAACCGTATCGTTCCCGGTAGCTGGCACGCTGATGGTGGAGCCAACCGAGTCAGAAGCACAGGAAGAACTGGACAGATTCTGCGACGTGATGATCTCGATCCGTGAGGAGATTCGTGAGATCGAAGCGGGCAAGGCTGACCAGAAAAACAACGTGCTGAAGAACGCACCGCATACCTTGAAGGTGGCGATGGTAGAGAACTGGGAGCGCCCTTACTCACGTGAGAAAGCGGTATTCCCTATGTCCTTCCTGCGCGACAACAAGATATGGCCAACTGTTAGCCGCATCGACAGCGCTTATGGCGACCGTAACCTGGTGTGCTCTTGCGCTCCGATCGAAGCCTACAACGAGAATGAAAATGAGATGGTAGCTATCGGCTAATACGTCTTAAATTTATACCTGAAAAGCCTGGCCCCAGTGGTCAGGCTTTTTTGTTTTAGCCGCGCTGGTCTCTACTGCTATACCTGTTTATACCTGGCTATACCTACTGCCTGCTTCGCACCGTATACCTGTTTTAGAAATGATTCTATACCTAAATCGACAGCGCTATGCGATACGCTATACCCAATCTGAAGCATTTGCTATACCTGATACCTGCTATCCTGCTCGGCCTGAGCGGCTGTATACCTTCTATAGTAGCAGACAGCACTTACGACCGTAGCGTGGATTTCCAGATATACCGCACTTTTGCATTGCTGGAACCGGAGATGGCCAATACCTCCGCAGATCCCAATCTGTACGAGCCGCTGTTGGACAGGCGGGTGCGCGATGCTATCGCAGCTGAGTTGGTTAAGAAAGGTATGCTGCTTGACGTCGAAAATCCAGACTTACTGGTCGCTTATGATGTGTCAGTGACACAGGACGCAGCTATTGCCTCACCTGATTTTGGATACGCCTATTGGTTCGGCTACCGCTTCAACTATAACACAGCTGATTTCCCTGACTTCAGACCCGTAGCCCAATACACGCCAGGCACTATGCTGATCGATCTGATATCGGCCAGCACCAATCAACTGGTATGGCGCGGTGTGGCAGAGGGAGACATCATCGTAACACAGACAGATGAAAGCAGGATCAGAAGATCCATCATCAGTATCCTATCGCAGTATCCACCTAACATGCCAGCATCCGACAGACCGATTTCACGGTAACTTATAGTCGATAAGACAAGCTGAAGCCGCCGTAGTAGTTACGCGGTGAAGCTGGTTGATAGTAGCGTCCGCCAAATGCGTTGAGGTCGTTGCCCAGACTATACTTCTGATCCGTCAGGTTTTCAGAGCCTGCGAAGATGTCCAGCGCAAACTGATTTCCCAATTCCCTTCTCAACCCAAGGCGGGCTCCTGCCACCAGGTAGGCATCGGCGTAAACCGTATTTTCATCCGTCAGAGGGATCTCGTCTACATAGTTTGCCGTCAGGTGCAGGTATAGCCCGAAGCGGGTAGCCAGGTCGAGGCCGGCTGTTAAGGTATGCGGAGCTATGCCGGTGAGTTGGTTGCCGCTCAGGTCGGTGTCGTCTTTCTGGTAATCACGGAAACGGAAGTGGCTGTAGGTATAGCTGCTCCAAACTTTGAGCAAACTCACGGGCTGCGTAGCATCTTCGAGCAAGGTATAGCCTAAGGCGGCTTCAAGACCACTTTGTGAAGTGGCCCCCACATTTCGGAAAACGGCGATACTTGACAAATCCTGCCGACTCGCAATTGTTTCACGCAGCCGGAAGTGAAAAGCTACCACATCAAAGCTCAGCTTTCTGGCCAAGACATAGCCGCGTATACCTGCTTCGTAGTTGATGCCTTTCTCCGCCTCCAGTTCCTGGTTGAGGGCGCCGTCGGAGGTCAGCAACTCTTCCTCAGAAGGTGGCGAAAAACCTGCACTCACGCTGCCGTGCACCGATACCTGCTCCGTCAGGCGCTTGAGCAAAGCAATCCGTGGCGAAAGCACCGCACTGAAATCACGGGTATACTGGTATGTACCACCACCCGGGGCCTGGTGCAGGCGGGTGATCTCATACCGGGTGTCGTTCAAACTGAGTGCGGCCGTTGCGATCCAGTTGCCGGGTAGCTCGAGCTCAGCCTGCGTAAACAGCAAGCCGGTTTTGGCCAGCACTTCGTCGTCGGTGCGCAGCGAGTCAGTACGGCCCCGGTTGTTGTCGTAGGTGCGGGCGGCCTCGAAACCGCGCTGGTATTCGCCTCCGAAGGTGACCGTAGTAGCTGCGGAACCAAGCTGGGTATTGTAGACAAAGCGGCTTCGGCCTCCATACTCCTGATTGGTGTTGCGCTCGTAATCGGTGTTGAAAGGATGGTCTCTATATCGGAACAGGCCATACAGGGCGGTCGTGTTTTTCCAGTTGTCGCTGAAGCGGTACTCCTGCGACAGACCGATGTTTATACCTTGCTGGTTCATCGAAGCATTCTGCACCACACTCCCGAACATCCCGCCCCGTGCCTGCCGTGGATCCTGCTCATACTGCTCCTGCGTCAGTCCCCCGGGCAGCTGGTAAAACAGGTCGGAGTAAATCAGGTTCGCCTGGATCGTGCTTTTGTCTGATGGTTTGAAGGTAGAGGTCAGCAGAAGCGTTTCGCGGTCCATACCGGATTGCTCCCGGTAACCGTCGAGTTGCTGGCGGGTATACTGCAGGTATAGGCTCTGCTTTTCGCTGCCCAGACTGGCACTGGCGGTATAGCGCTGCAAGCCAAACGAGCCAAAGGTAGTACCTGCCTGAAACGCCTTCTCACCGGGAGCTGCTCTACGGGGCTCCAACAAAACCGTCCCGCCTGTGCCTGCTCCGTAAATACTGCCTGCCGGGCCTTTCAATATTTCCATACTGTTAAAGTTTGCCGCATCGTACAGGTTCAGGTTGGTGATGCCATTCGATTCGGTAAGCGGCATCTCGCCCAGGTATAGCTTCACGTTACGAATACCATAGGGCGAGCGCAAACTGCTGCCCCTGATGGAAAGCCGGTAGCTGGCTGTGGCCCGCTCCTCCATTCGCACCCCCGGCACTGTATTTACGGCACGCACCAGCGAGCTTTCATCAAAACGCTGAATCACTTCCCGGTCTATCACACTCAAGGCGCCGGCTGTTTCCAGCAAAGGCCGGTTGCTCTCATAACCCGTCACGACCACCTCCGAAAGACTTGCAGTTAATGGCTGCAGGTATACCCGAAGTGCTATACCTGGCTGAATGCGCTGTAAGAAAACTGTATCAGCTTTGTACCCAATGTGCGAAATAAGCAGAAAAGTCGCTTGATCTGCAACCAACAAATCAAAGCGCCCGGAAGTAGTAGTTAGCGTCTGTTCGCCTGTATTGGCTGTAACCGTCACACCTTCAAGCGCCTGGCGGGTCTGGGCGTGAAGTACCTGGCCATTGACCTGTTGCTGGGCGTAACTCAGAAAAGGCAGAAGCATGAGGATAGTCAGAGAAAGGGATCGGAGCAGGAGTAATAATGGATTCATGTGTGCAAGTTAGCTGCTAACAAAACGGGTTATACCTTCCGAGGGTTAGATTTATGCAGGAATTGCTATGTTCTGCCCGATTGTAACAATCAGAGCTGGCATTCGGTTAAATCAAAATACAAACCATACCTGTGAACCAAACCTAACCATAACTATGAAGAAAACACTTACAATAGCTACCTCACTTGCTCTGGCACTCACCTTAACAAGCACCACGGCAATGGCTCAGGGAGGTGAGAAGCCCATTAGTGCCTCCGTAGAAGGTCACATCTTTAAACCTGCACGAGTTGAGGCAACGGATGCCCGCGTGAAGCAGCTCAAATTACCAGCCGGCTTCCAGATCACAAAATTTGCCGAAAACCTCAATAAGCCCCGCATGATTGCTGTGGGTAACGATGGCGTGGTCTACGTGACTGACCGCGACAAAGGCACCGTGACCATGCTCCGCGACACAAATAAAGACGGTAAGGCCGATGAGCAAAAAGTAGTGGCCACGAAAGAGCACATGCACGGCATTGCCATCCGCGACAATAAGGTATGGCTGGCTACTATCAAGGAACTCTATACTGCCAACATCAACAAAGACGGCTCACTGTCCGAACTGCAACTGCTCGTCGACGACCTGCCCGATGGCGGACAGCACCCCAACCGCACCTTACGCATTGGCCGCGACAACAAGCTGTACATCTCCATCGGCAGTACCTGCAACTCCTGCGATGAGCCCAACGAGGAGCACGCTACCATTTTGCAAGCTGATCTCGACGGCAAAAACCGTAAGGTATACGCCAAAGGCCTGCGAAACACACTCGGCTTTGACTGGCACCCGCAGACCGGCGAAATGTTCGGCATGGACCATGGCATAGACTGGCTGGGTGATGACGAGCAACGCGAAGAGCTGAACAAGATTGAGGAAGGTGCTGACTATGGCTGGCCCTACATCTATGGTGAAGGAAAAGAAAACCCCGGCGACCAACCCAAGGACATGAGCTATGAAGAGTATAAGAAGAAAACCAAATACCCCTTGCTAACCTATACTGCCCACGCCTCTGCTCTCGACATGATCTTTTACAAAGCACAGCAGTTTCCGCAGGAGTACCAGGGCGATGCTTTTATTGCGATGCACGGCTCCTGGAACCGCAGCGAACCTGTAGGATACAAGGTGGTGCGCCTCCGTTTCGAAAATGGCAAGCCAAGCAAATTTGAGGATTTCGTTACCGGATTTCTGGTAGATGATAACAAATCTCAGTTTGGCCGTGTGGTAGGTATAGCCACCCACACCGATGGCTCACTACTGGTGACTGATGACTCAAATGGGGTGGTATACCGCATCGCCTACACCGGTGGTAAACAGCAGCAAAATCAGCGCAACAAACGCTAAAGCTCATAGCTGGAAAATGAAAAAAGGCTCCGTAGAATCTGCGGAGCCTTTCCAAACTATGAAAGCTAATGAAAATTTAAATTCTGTTAAGGGAGTTCTTACTTGATTCGGAACTCAGTTCTTCTGTTTTGCTGGTGCATTTCCTCCGGACAAGACACCCCATCAGTACACTTGTTCACCAGCCTTGTCTTACCGTAACCTTTGGCAGTCAGTCTGTCTTTGGCTATACCTTTCTCGATCAGGTAATCCACGGCAGCCTGAGCTCTTCGTTCTGAAAGCACCTGGTTGTACTTCAGGCTTTCACGGCTATCGGTATGTGAGCTCAGCTCAATCTTGATCGTCGGGTTTGCCACCAGCACCTCGGCCAGTTTGTCCAGTTCTTTGGCAGCATCCGAACGGATATCCCACTTGTCCAGGTCGTAGTAGATGTTCTCCAGCACAATGGCTACGTTCTTCTCGTCTCTGTCGAACACCATGGCTACCTGCAGGGTGTCCGGAGCTGTTTTTGGCACTACTACCAGCGAGTGCTGATTCAGGTAACCTTGCTTCGAGCCCTGCATGACATAGGAGTTTCCTTTACGTCCATCCATAAAGTACTGCCCCTTCGTGTTTGTCAGAACTGTACTGCTATCATTCAGGTTCTGTTGCGCGATTACAAGTTGCACCTGCGGCAATGGGAGCTGCACGTTTTTCTTCTGCTCGTTCTGCTTGCGCTCCAGCGTAGTCACAGCTATAACAACAGGCTTTTGCAGTACTTTGAAGCTGAAGATATCATCGGTGCCGTTGCTGCTTTCGCGGTTAGACGACAGCAAACCGGTTTCTTCGTCTTCGTTGAACATGATACCATAGTCATGCTTCGACGAGTTGATCGGATGGCCCATGTTGTTCACGGCCGTCCAGGCAGCGTGTTTGCCCTCGGCTGCAAAAATATCAAGCCCGCCCATTCCCATATGTCCGTCAGACGAGAAGTACAGTTTTCCATTCTGATCCACATAAGGGAAACTCTCACGACCCGGTGTGTTGATCAGGATACCGGCATTTACAGGCTCTCCCCAGCTACCATCAGGCTGACGCAGGGTATAGTAGATGTCCGTCTCGCCCATACCTCCCGGCATGTCTGACACAAAGTACATGATCTTACCGTCAGGTGACAGGGCCGGATGGCCTACTGAGTATTCAGTTACATTGTTAAAGGCAAAAGGCTTGATTTCTGTCCAGGTGGTGCCGCGTCTCTGTGATGAGTAAATTTCCAGTCGGTTGATGTACTCCTGCACCTGCGACTTGTCTACCCAACTGGTTGGGTCAGCATTGCCAGACTTACGTTGCTGCACGAGTTGCGTACGGGTGAAATAAAGCGTCTGCCCGTCTTCCGTTGCCGATGCCGTGGCATTGTGGTATTGGTCGTTGATCATTTCGTGCAGCGCAGTGGGTTTGCCCCAGTTGCCGTTGCCATCGCGGCTGGCCATGAAGAGCTGCAGGTATGGGCGACCGGTCCAGCCATAGGTTCCGGCTGATTTTCCTTCCTGATCTACACCACGGTCTGATGTGAAAATGATCGCATCTTTGCCGTAGTTCATTGGGCTGAAGTCAGAGAAGCCTTGGGCATTCAGTCCGGTCAGGCGCTGCACCTCGGCCAGTGGCATTTTCTGGTTTACCCAGTTCATGGCTTTGTCGCAGGAGGCCATCAGGTGCTGGGCACGCTCCTCCACTTGCGGTACTTCCTCAGCCCACTGCATGTACTGTTGCTTGGCTTCCTCGTACTTGCCGTTGCTGCGCAGCGCTTCTGCATAATGGTAAATGTTTTGCGGGTCACGGCCTGGCATGGCCACCACCTGCGCATACCAATGCTCTGCCTCTACGGTCTGGCGTGTCAGGCGGTAAGAGTCGGCAATGCGCTCAGCCGTTTTCACATCCGGCTTACGCTTCTCCGACGCTTTTTTGTACTGCTCCAGCGCCAGCGCAAACTCAAACTTTTCGTAGTGCTTGTTTGCTTTGCGAAGCTCCTGCTGCGCTTCGGCCACAGGGGCTGCACCCAGCATCAGGGCAGCAGTAAGGTATAAGGGTATATGTCTGAAATTCATATGCGGTAAGAGCTAATATTAAAAGTATTGCGGCGTCAGCATTTTCGTGTCCTGCTTCTTGAAGAAGTAGTAACCTACTGAGATCTCGTGCGATTGAAAACCGCTCAGGTCGTTGAGCATGCGGTCGTAAGAGTAACCCAGGCGTAAAGCGTTGGTTACCTGTAGTTCGGCGATCAGGGCCACGGCGGTACGCTTCGTCACAGGATCGGCTTCCGGGTTTTTGTTGAACAGGTTCATGCTGGTGCGGTATGAGCTACCCAGCCACAGACGGTCACCCAACAGCACGAAGCCATTCAAGTCCACATTGGCAGGCGCATTGAAGTCTTCCTTGATCAGCACGCTTGGCTTCAGCTTTACAAAGCTGCTCACATCAAACACATAACCTGTTGTGAAGTAATAGTGGCGAACCGGCTCGATCTGGAAAACGTCCTTGAACTGGATCAGGTCGGATGCGGAAAGGCCAGCGTAGAAGCGTGATGTATTATAATAGACGCCCAGCTTCACATCAGGTCTGTAAAACACATCTCTGCCTGAAGGGATACTCGGATCATCCGGTACACCTAGCTCCGCACCATCCATTACGCTCTGCACCACACCAGCCGCTATACCTAAGCTCAGCGTTCCACGCGCGCTCACCGACACACGGGCCGCTGCGTTGGCATAAGCCGAGGTAGTAGAGTAGGCACCGATCTTATCACGTGTGAAGTTCAGGCCCAGGCCCAATCGCTCGTGGCTGGTCAGGCCGTCTACACTCAGCGCCTGTGTAGTAGGCGCTCCGTCTATACCTGTCCACTGCGAACGGTGGAAGGCGTTGATGTTGAGCACACCTTTGGTACCGGTATAGGCCGGGTTGATGGCCATACTGTTGAAGATGTACTGCGAGTACTGCGGGTTTTGCTGGGCATTAGCTGCAAAGGTGAAGAGCAGCGCCAGCAGGGTATAAAGTATTCTCATGGTAATAAAATTTTCAAATGAATGCACTCGCTTATCGGAAGATGGTCACGTAGCCGCTGTAGTCCTGGTACTTGCCATCGCATAGCTTCACCCTTACCTTGTAGAAGTAAGTACCTTGTTCCAGCCCCTTGGCGGCCCAGTCGTTTTTGTAGTTCTTCTGCTTGAATACCTCGGATCCCCAGCGGTTGAACATCACCATTTCATTGTCCGGGAACTTCTCCAGGTTCTTCACCAGCCAGGTGTCGTTCTTGCCGTCACCGTTAGGGCTAAAGGCTTTCGGGAACTCCAGCTGACCGTCGGCTACTTTCGCGTCCATGTCGATGCTGTACTCAGCAGATCCCCGGCAGCTGCCGTTGTAGGCAATCACACTCACGCGGCCTGTTGCAGTCGGGCTGCTGGCCTTTACCTTGATGGTGGCCGTACCCTGACCAGACTCGATGGTGAAGCCCTCTGTTACCGTCCAGGTATAGGAAGTCGCTCCTTCTACCGGATCGGCAGTGTAAATCAGACCTTCGCAGACGCTGCTGTTGTCGGTGATGCGGGTCACTGGAGCAGGAGGCATGGTGATATCAACCTGAAGCACTGACCAGTCGCTGTTACCGCAACCGTTGATAGCTCTTACACGCACGGTACCGCCTGTCTCGGCAGCAGCCACTGTAATGCTCGTGCCGTTGCTGGCTCCTTCGATCGTCAGACCACCGGTAGTTTCCCACTCGTAGGCAGTAGCGCCAGTTACAGCCTCGATGCTGAAGGAATTGCCCGTGCTGTTGAGGCACACATTCATGTTACTGCTGATCGCGCCAGGTGTCGCCGGCTTCAGCGTTGGCGAAACAGCTACTTTGGATACAGCACCCGCACCGCAGTTTTTCACTGTATTGGTAGCGTACACCTCAATGTCACCGCTTGTCTCACCCACTGTTACAATAATGCTTTCACCTGTCAGCGTGTTGGCGCTCCAGCCTTGCGGCACTGCCCAGGTATAAGTCATGCCTGCTTCCGGAGATTGTATGCTGAACGTAAGCGTAGCCCCGATACATCCCGTCGTAGCCGTGCTGGCTATGGATGGTGCTGTCGGTTTGTTCGTCACTTTTACTTCCCGGCTGAAGGCATCGCTTGCGCTACAGTCGTTGCCGGCTTTCACGCTGATCTGACCTCCTGTTTTACCAACTTTCACTCGGATGATTCTGCCATTTTCCTGCTCACTTACTACAGTCCAGTCAGCTGCCGGGAAGGTCCAGGTATAGCTGTTGGCTCCCGCCACTACCGGTGTGCTGAAGGTTGTTTCCTCTTCCTCGCACAGGTCCACGTTGCCGATGATGGCAGTTGGCACCGCCGGAGTAGGTGTCACGATAATGGTTGCTTCGGTTGTTGTGCTGAATCCGCAGGCGTTGGTCACCGTCAGGTATACCTTGCCACCCGCCAGGCTTTGGCCCTTAGGTCGAACACTTACACTTGTGCCGGCATCGTTTGTGTCTTCCACAAACTCAAGGTTGCTACCCAGAGTCCACTTGTAAGTAAGTCCTTCTACAGAAGCGGCGCTTAGGGCTATACCTGTATTGCTGTTGAAGCACACGGCACCGGCTCCGGTTATAGCCACTCCGGTTGGTTCACCGATCACATTCACTGTGGTTTCAGCCGTCTTGTTTACATCCTTGCACTGCGTGTTCACTGTCACTTTAACTACCTGGTTGCCCAATGCGGTGCCCGCCTGTACCGTTATGGTGCTGCCGTCTTCTGATTTGCTTACTGTTCTCCAGCCACTTGGCAGCGTCCAGGTATAAGTGCCACCAATCACATCCGATGTTACTTTGAAAGTAAGCTCACCTTCACGGCAAACTGAAGTTGGCGCCTCTACAATTGATAGCTCAATATTCGGGTTACACTTCACATCCGGAATCACTACAATGTCCTCGTCATTGTCAGGGTCAGAATCCTTGTGGTCGTCTGGATCTCCCGGGTTGTTAGGATCGCCTGGATTGTTCGGATCAGTTGGATCTGTCGTATCTCTGCTGATGATGCGAGCAATGTTGCGTACAAGACCTGCTTTCACAAGCTGAGCATTGATAACAAGCTCAGCAGTAGCTTTTGCCTCCAGTGAAGGGATTTTAAATGCTCCGGTAGCCGGATCGTAGGAAGCGCCATTGCTTACAGTGAAGTCTACCAATAAAAGACTTTCTGGCAGTTTCTCACCTACCACAATGTTCTTTTCTGATGCTGCGCCATGGTTTGTTACCACAATGCGGTATTGCACCATCTCGCCGACCATGTATTCAGCCTTGGCATTCACCAGTTCTTTTGTTACGCCCAGGTCTGGCAGCAGGATTACTACTTCTTCTTCATTGTTATCCGGGTCCTTGTCATTGTCCGGAGTGCGGTCGATAATCGTGGCTACGTTGCGGATAGCACCCGTACGAACAATCTTCGCATACACAACCAGTGTAACAGAAGTATTTCCTGCCAATGTTGGGATGTTGAATATACCTGTCGAGGCGTCGTAAGTCGTTCCGTTGGTAGCAGTATGACGCACATACTCCAGCTCCTGTGGCAACTGTTCACGCACATTAACATTTGTCTGAGGCGTAGAGGCGTTGTTCGAAACCTTGATTTCGTAGGCTACCACATCGTTTATCTTATACTCCTCCTTCGGATCAACGACTTTCTTGGTTATACCCAGGTCCGGTAGAATGATCTCTACCTCTTCTTCATTGTCATCCGGGTCTTTATCATCAGGGCGGTCGATGATGGTGGCTACGTTGCGGATGTTGCCTGTGCTTACAATCTCGGCATATACAATCAACGTAGCTGACGTATTACCGGCAAGCGTAGGAATGTTGTAGATGCCTGTAGTTGGATTATAGGTACTGCCAGGAGTCTCCTCGTGACGCACATATTTCAGTCCACTCGCCAGCTGCTCGCTGACATTAATATTCTTTTCCTCTTTTGAAGATGTGTTTACGATCTTAATTTCATAGGCAATCACATCGCCCAGATTATAGCTTGCTTTTGCATCAACTATACGTTTTGTCAAGCTCAGGTTTGGAAGTACAACTTCTTCATCGTCTTCCTCATCACCCGGTTTCGGATCTGGATTATCACCAATAATAATGACTTCGTTTCGGATGTTACCTGTGCCAATCACTTCAAATACCAGGCGAATGCTCTGAGTTTCCTCTACCCCCATGTCGCCAATCACCCATTCGTTTTTCTCCTGGTCGTAACTTCCCTTTGTAGCTGGTTTTACTTCTACCAGTCTCAAACCAGAAGGTATCCGCTCTTTCACAACCACGTTGCGGGCTATACCCGGACCGTTATTCTTGGCAGTAATGGTGTAGGTCACGCGCGAACCCAGCGATACGTCTTTGTTATCTACATTTTTCTCTACTGTCAGGTCGGCATTCGTCACGTTCTGAAGTACAGTAGGGTTGTTTTCGAAATAAATAGTGCCCCCTATGGAGATGGCTCTGCCGTACAGGGATACACCTTTCCCGAATGTGATATCACCTGTAGCGATGATATTGCCATAAAGACTACTAGGAGCCAGGATTTCTACGTCACCGTCGACTACCCAGTAGATATTCTTAGTCTCTACACCTACACCGGACAAGCTAAGCGCTCCCGGATTCACTCTCAGGTTACCGTCGATTTTGAAAACAAAGATTGGTGAACTGCCACCCTGTGACACGAGTAGCGAGATACCACTGATCGTGGCATCCCCGGTGATGCTATATACTCCAGGATAAATTTCACGTCCATTACCTAAATTGGGATTCAGGTTCTCCACTTCCTGAAGGGCCATCAGCTCCTGGTACAGTCTGTTTGCATCGACCATTGCCTCTGCAGCCAGTTCTGTCCCCTTCTCTTTCTTGCCTGTTACCTCAAGAAATTCCTCTCCGATAATTACTTTGCCAGGGCTGATGCCGATGTCACCGCGGATCCATGTTTTGTCGGGGCCTTTAACGACGATCTGTTCATTGGCTAAAGCAATGAACCTATTCACGCGGCCCAGGTTGATTTCCGTCTGCCCAAAACTAAGGGTGGTGGTGGCAGTCAGAAAAAGGGTGAGAAGCAGTAAAATTCTACTCATAGGGGATATGTAATAAAGCGTAATAAATCAGGCATAAATATAAATGTATTTTCATAATCTTTTACTATATCCTGATACTTATATATTCGAGATAAGTTTAATACAATATAAAAAATACAATATATATCTTTAAATAAAATGTTATAACAGTAATCTTGTAAGACTATTCTAATATGACTCCTGCAAATATTTTTTTTAGGAATCTGCTTTTCCAGTGCAATGTTCAGAATATGGCCATATATAAGTGTATTTGTAGCTAAATATTCGAATATACTAATTCAACAACCTTTAAGTTGCCAAAATGCTGCTTTTATACACCTTTTGTTATATAGGCGGACAAAGGAACTGAAAATTTTTTAATTAGAATAGGGAAATTTAGGGAAGGAAAGTAGTACAATAAAAAAGTGCCCTATCAGGATTTGCTTCCCGACAGGGCACTTTTTAAATTAAATTAAACTTTCTAAAAAATCTTTGAAAGTTAATAACTTAACAGAGCCTATACATGCACGTGACGCTCAGCATGGTAGGAAGAGCGCACCAGCGGACCGGACTCCACATATTTGATTCCACGCTTCAATCCTTCTTCTTTGTAATGATCAAATAAATCCGGGTGAATGAACTCAGCCACCTCAATATGAAGCTTGGTTGGCTGCAGATACTGACCCAGCGTCAGGATATCACAACCATTGGCCGCCAAGTCATCCATTGCCTGGTATACCTGCTCGCGGGTTTCGCCCAGCCCCAGCATGATACCGGTTTTAGTGCGCTTGCCATACTCCTTCGTGCGCCTGATTTGCTCGAGGCTGCGGTCGTACTTAGCTTGTGGTCGCACACGGCGGTATAGCTCTTTCACTGTCTCCATGTTGTGCGACACCACCTCCTGGCCCGGAGAGATCATCGTGATCAGGGCATCCCAGTTGGCTTTCACATCAGGGATGAGAGTTTCAATAGTAGTGGCAGGAGAAAGTTCTTTTACCATCCGCACGGTTTCGTGCCAGATGGTGGCACCGCGGTCTTTGAGTTCGTCGCGGTTCACAGAGGTAATTACAGCGTGCTTCACGCCCATTAGCTGTATGGCCTCAGCCACACGGCGCGGCTCGTCTTCGTCGTATTCGTTAGGGCGGCCTGTGGCCACGGCACAGAAAGAGCAGCTGCGTGTACACACATTGCCCAGAATCATGAAAGTAGCTGTACCGGCTCCCCAGCACTCACCCATGTTAGGGCAGTTGCCACTCTCACAGATGGTATGCAGCTTATACTCGTCTACGATGCTTCTAACCTTTGCATACTCTTTCCCTACCGGTAGCTTTACGCGCAGCCAGTTTGGCTTGCGGGGCTGTCCCAAAGCATTGAGCCCCTCGGGCTTCGCATTGGGTTGTATTACCGGAAGTGTCATCATTTCATCCATGCTGCAAAGATAGGTATAATGCGTTAAGACTTCAGCAAAAGCATCCGGAAATTAAGGCTATGTGCCCATCACCAGGTGCTTTCCTCTCAACAAGCAATTGCAGGGAATTGTTCTCAGCCCCTCTTATTTGCGACGGCCGTAGTAGATGTTCAGGTACACGGAGGTAAACAGGCTGTAGTTCTCGGTCTGCGGGATCATGACCATGTCTTTGAAGAACTTCTCGACCATAAAACCCACTTCTACACCTGTAATGCTCTCGCGGTAGCGGCCGTACTCAAAACTCAGGCCTGCCTTGGCGTGCACACCCAGATTGATGTTCGTTTCGCCCAGGCCAGTAAGCACGTTCGCATTGCCCAGCGTGTTTTCGAAGCTCAAGTGCTTATTCGGGTCATAGGCCTCTGTCCGTATGTCACTGCCCAGGCCGCCGGCATAGTCGTAGCGGATGTAATAAGGTATGAGCAGCCCCAGCGAAGGACCTATTGCGCCCAGTGCATTCACCTGCACGCCGCTTTCGGCAGCTTTACGGAACAGTACATGCTCCAGCCCATAGTGCGGGCGCACCGAAAAGAAGTGGTTCTGTTTGCCTGCGATAAAGTGGTCGCCTGAGCCCGGGTTGTAAAGCCTGTTCTCTTTCGGATGTTTGATCTCCACGATCTCGAGACCGCCGAAACGGTAGAGCCGTTCTTTCATGAACCAGGAGCTACGCACAAACACGCCGCCCAGCAGGCCGCCGTTCGAATTCAGGTTGATGCCGTAGCTGAGTTCGTTGCTAAAGTCATCATCAGACTGAGCTGTAGCCGGCAAAACCAGCAGCAGTGTCATAGCAATTGTGAGTAACAGGTTTCTTGCCACCTTTATACAATTTGGGTTAGGTATGTTCTATCCAAAGGCCAGAACCAAAAGCAGGCAGGTATCAGGCATTCGAAGCCATACAGCCCAGCTTACAACTCCGGTCAGGATGGCTACTATCAAGGAATACAGGTTATCGATGAGGCCGGATTTACGCCACAGCTATATCAGGCCGCCAGGCTCCTCTTCATCGAGTCAATGCTGATGCTCAAATGCGAGGCATCATACGTGCACATACCATCCTGGATGAGCAGCAGTTGGGGCGACTGGTGCTGTACCTGAAACACTTCCGCTATTTCGTTTGAAACCGGTCGGTAGCGCAACAGGTCAAGGTAGTAAGGCTTAATATGGTCTACACCGGCACCATCCCACTGGCGCTCCAGCCTGCTTTTGGCAGTGGAGCTGATAGAACATGTCGTACTATGCTTAAATATCACCACCGGGGTGTGCTTCGACTCTTCAATAATGGAATCTAACTGCTCTGCGCTTGTAAGCGGATGCCAATTCATAGCTATCTGGTTAGGTTTACTTTTCCTTCTTCCGGAAAAGCCTGAATTTCTTTTTCTCGCGGTCAGCCGGGTCACGCTGCACGGCCTCTTTCGTGCCATCATGCTTCGTTTTGAGCAACCCCAGCATCGGGCGCCGTCTCACTTTGCCAGACTCACCTTTTTTCAAGGTATAAGCCTCCATGTTCAGGTGGGTATCCTTGTAAGTGGCTGCCTCTACCTGATTGGCCTCCCGCAGCGCCTGACGCATCAGGCGACCGTGTTTGTCTGTCATGGTATAGCTGATCTGACCAAATGCAGGCCAGGCCGCTAAAAACAGCATACCTGTCAGCACTACCAAACGTTTTGTTTGCTTATCAAATCCCAACTTTTCCATAACAGCTTTCCATCTACAGTTGTTATACTGAATTCGGGAATAGGGGTTGCTCCCCTAAAAAATTCCCATTCGCTTCTTCTTCACGCGGCCGTTTTTGTCCATGTCTACCCGCACTGCTTCAAGCCCGGAGGCGTTCTTCCCCGATACTTTGGACGTTTTTCCGGGCTTCGGGCAAGGTATACCTTTGCGCTGGCAGCCTGAACCAAATAGCAGTGCTATGCACAGCAGGCCCAGTACCCAATATCTACTTTTCTGCATCACAAGCAATATACGTGTATTTCCTCTAATTTCTGCTAAAATGCCATAATGCTCTCTACCTTCTCGCGCAGGCGCTGCTTCGGCAAAAACTCCTGCTCCAGCGGCGGCGCAAATGGCACGGCGGTGTCCAGGCTGGCAACCCTTGTTACCGGGCCGTCGAGCAGCTCGAAGCAGTTCTCGCCGATCCAGGCCGCAATCTCGCCTCCTATACCTCCGGTCATGGTGTCTTCGTGCAGAATAATAACGCGGCCGGTGCGGGCCACAGTATCGCGCACGGCTTCTTTGTCCCAAGGGAGTAGTGAGCGCAGGTCCAGTATGTCGAAGCTGATGTCGGTCATCTCTTGCTGCAGTTGCTTGGCCCAATGCACGCCCATGCCATAGGTGATGATAGAAATGTCGGAACCTTCGGCTACCAGTTTGGCTTTGCCGATTTCGATGGTATAATAGTCGTCCGGAATCTCCTGTGAGATGGAACGGTACAGCAGCTTGTGCTCAAAGTACATCACCGGGTTCGGATCTTCGATGGCCGCGTTCAACAGGCCCTTAGCATCGTAAGGCGAAGACGGGTATACGATCTTCAGACCCGGCGTATGGAAAAACCAGGCCTCGTTACTCTGGGAGTGAAACGGCCCCGCAGCGGCACCAGCGCCTGTTGGCATTC
Source organism: Pontibacter sp. LHS1 (assembly GCF_058932855.1). Classification (NCBI taxonomy): domain Bacteria; kingdom Pseudomonadati; phylum Bacteroidota; class Cytophagia; order Cytophagales; family Hymenobacteraceae; genus Pontibacter; species Pontibacter sp. LHS1. The sequence continues at coordinate 455,504 of NZ_JBZYWF010000003.1, read as the reverse complement.
GCACCACCACATCGGCATTTTGCCCCCAGCGGTAATGGCTCTTGGCCAGGTTGTTCACGATTTGGCTGAAACCGGCACTCACGAAGTCTGCAAATTGCATCTCCACCATGCTTTTCTTGCCTTTCACGGACATACCCAAGCCTATACCTAAAATGGCCGACTCGCAAAGCGGGGTATTGCGCACGCGGTCTTTGCCAAATTGGTCAATAAAGCCTTCTGTAATTTTGAACACGCCACCGTACTCGGCAATATCCTGCCCCATCAGCACAAGCTCCGGGTAGCGCTCCATGCTTTGGCGCAAACCATCGGAAATAGCGTCTACATAGCGCCTCTCGGTTTTGGCATCCGAAGCAGGTTTGATCACCTCTTGCTCGAAAGGACAATACATATCCTCTATTTCTTCTTCACGATTTGCTTCTGGCATTGGCGTCGCAAAGGCAGTCTGCAGACCTTCTTCGATCTCAGCCTTTATCTCTTCGCGTATACCTTCTATGGCTTTCGGGGTCAGGATCACTTCATCTAGCAGGTACTTCTCAAAGTTTTCCACCGGATCTTTTTTCGACCACTTCTCGAACAGCTCCTGCGGCACATACTTGGTACCGCTGGCTTCTTCGTGCCCACGCATACGGAAGGTGATGGCCTCGATCAGCATCGGGCGCGGGTTCTTGCGCATGCTGTAGGCAGCCTGTCGCACCGTGTCGTATACTTCCACTATATTATTGCCATCGATCTGCAAGGCGTCTATACCGTAAGCCGGGCCTTTGTCGATGAAGTGCTTGAACTTGAATTGTTCGTTGCTCGGTGTGGAAAGGCCGTAGCCGTTGTTTTCGATCATAAAGATAACCGGCAGGTTCCAGACAGCCGCCACGTTCAGCGCTTCGTGGAAGTCGCCTTCGGAGGCACCGCCGTCGCCACTGAACACCAGCGCCACTTTTTCTTTATTATCGAGCAGGTCAGCCAAAGCTATACCGTCGGCTACCGCCAGCTGCGGCCCCAAGTGCGAGATCATGCCTACGATGTGGTGCTCGTTGGAGCCGAAGTGGAAAGAGCGGTCGCGACCCTTTGTAAAGCCGGTCTTCTTGCCCTGAAACTGCGCAAAGAGTCTGTCCAATGGCACTTCGCGGCTCGTGAACACACCCAAGTTGCGGTGAAGCGGCAGAATGTACTCGTCTGACTCCAGCGCCATGGCCGAGCCTACGGAGATAGCCTCTTGCCCTATACCTGAGAACCACTTGCTCACTTTGCCCTGGCGCAGCAGCACCAGCATGCGCTCCTCGATCATGCGGGGTTTCAGGATACCTTTATATAAGGCGATCAGTTCGTCGTCAGAATATTCTTTGCGATTATAATTCATCTTATGATGCGGAAAATTCGTTGTGATATGGCAGCATAACGTTTGCTTAGGCCGCCGATTATGGTGCTAATTTATAAATTTGTTCGGTACTTCGTGCCTTACCGGCTCCGGCTTACGCAACAAGCGACGTCCGGAAGTCCGTAAAAAAAGCAAAAGCTACAGAAAACCTGTCAGGCCTGCAAGTATTTGCGGGTTTTGATTGAACAGGGCACAAGGTATACCTGTTGAAAAAGAAAAGACAGGAAAGAAATCAGGCAAAGGTAACATGGGTTGCCGCCCTTTAAAGAGAAGAAGATTATGATACAGTTTCAGGAATTTACGTTGGATAACGGCCTGCGTGTGATCGTGCACGAAGACCACACCTCCCCGATGGCCGTGCTAAACGTGCTCTACGACGTGGGCTCCCGCGACGAGGAAGAGCAGCACACCGGCTTTGCGCACCTGTTTGAGCACCTGATGTTCAGCGGCTCCAAGCACATCCCGGTATACGACGAGCCCCTGCAGCGCGTGGGCGGAGAAAACAATGCCTTCACCAGTCCCGACATCACCAACTATTACCTGTCACTGCCAGCCCAGAACATCGAAACAGGCTTTTGGCTGGAGTCGGACCGCATGCTGGATCTCGCCTTCAGCGATCACGGTTTGGAAGTACAGCGCAAGGTCGTAGTAGAGGAATTCAAGCAGAACTACCTGAACCAGCCTTATGGCGACGTGTGGCTGAAGCTGCGCCCGCTGGCCTACGAGCAGCACCCGTACAAGTGGGCAACTATCGGCAAGGAAATCGCCCACATCGAAGACGCGACCATGGACATCGTGAAAGCGTTCCACAGGAAACATTACTCCCCAAGCAATGCCATACTGGTGGTGGCCGGTAATGTGACGTTTGACAAGGCGAAGGAGTTGACCGAAAAATGGTTCGGCCCTATACCTGCCGGCGAGAAGTACGAGCGCGCTATACCTTACGAGCCGAAGCAGCAGGCACCACGTGTGCTCGAAACCAGCGCCGACGTACCCTTGAGCGCCATCTACAAAGCCTACCACATGCCGCACCGCACACACGAGGACTACTACGCCGTAGACCTGATCAGCGACATACTGGGCCGTGGCAAGTCCTCGCGCCTGTATGAGCAGCTGGTAAAAGAGCAGAAACTGTTTAACTCCATTTCCGCCTCCGTGACCGGCTCCATCGAACCGGGCTTGCTCATAATCCAAGGCAAACTCAACGAAGACGTGGACCTGCAGGAAGCCAATGCCGCCATCGAAGCTATTAATAAAGAGTTGATGGAGAAACTGGTGGACGAAGAAGAACTGAATAAGGTGAAGAACCAGGCGGAGACCTCCATTGTATTCTCAGAGATTGAACTGCTGAACCGAGCCATGAACCTGGCCTATGGCAAGCTACTCGGCGATGCGAACTTCGTGAACACCGAGGGCGCGAAGATTCAGGCCGTGACGCCGCAGGACATTTTGCGCTGCGCCAAACAGGTGCTTGATCCGAACAATTGCTCTACTTTGCTTTATAAGGCGGAAAAGAAGGCCCAGCCTGTGGAGCAGGAGGCATAGACAAGGAATAAGATTCTAAATTGAAGCGGCTGTGGTGAGAACTGCAGCCGCTTTTTCTTTTTAAAATATACCCCACTTCTTCAGAATTCCTCCAAAATCGGTCCGTAACATACTATACAACCGATTTGCAAAACCTAAATTGAAGAAAATGAAAAAGACTGCATTTGCTATGCTTTTTATGGCAAGCACCTTATTTGCTTGTGATAATAACTCAGATGACGTAAATCCTGACGACGTACCTGCTGCTGTAAAAGAAACACTGCTCAGCAGTTTTCCTGAAGCGACTGACATAGACTGGGAACAAAAAGGGGAAGACTACGAGGCTGATTTCGATGTGAACAAAGTAGATTATAGTGCACTATTTAATGCCTCGGGGAGCCTGATAAAGCACAAGCAGGATATACCTGAGTCTGAATTACCGGACGCTGTGCGGGCAGCCATCAACACAGACTATGCTGCCTATCGTCTGGATGACATCGAGCGACTGGAGGAAGGCCAGACAATGCTGTACCAGGTTGAACTGGACAACAATACCAAGGACGAAAAGCTGGTTTACTCCGCCGATGGCCAGCAGGTACAGCAGGCATACTGGGATTAACGAATGCCAAAACTTATTTAATCAGAAGCCTGGGGTTCTTTACCTCAGGCTTTTAAATTCCATGTAAGGCCGCTCAACCAGCAAACAGCCTTCCTTGGCCCCCGACAAATAATAGTCCCTGCGCTTTTTTACTGGAATGCTCATTAATAACCCATTCTACAAAGTTTCTTCAGATTTGCATGCTAAGCTTAGGACAAAATCATCAGGTTACCTTTCATTACATAATCATGAAGCTACGATTCGCCACCATCACACTTTTTGCAGGACTTCTTGTTTCCTGTGACGATGATGTGTTGCCAGAGAAAGTGCCGCTGGAGGTACGGCAAAACCTACTGAACACATTTCCTCTTGCCTTTGATATTGAGTGGGAAAGGAGCGGTAAAGATTACGAGGCTGACTTCAATATGCATGCGGCAGCACATAGCGCACTTTTTCGACACTCAGGTGAGCTTATGCAGTACAAGCGAAACTTACACTCCTCTGAATTACCAGAAGCTGTCGCCAACTCCATCGCCCAAAACTACCCGAGTTATAAGATAGAAGAGGCGGATGCCATTGTGAGGAACAACATTACCTCCTACCAGGTAGTGCTTAAGAGCAAATCAGCAGAACTTGAGCTAGCCTTTTCAGCAGAAGGCCAGCAGCTTACCCAAGCCTACTGGGACTGATGCTGATCACCATCCCCTTCAGCCTGGCAATTCGTAGCATGTAACTTTTTAGGCATAACATTTGTATATACAAACAACACCATTACCTTTGTACCCACATTCAGCCTATGCGCATAGAAGACGAAATACAGCAGAAAGACTTCAAGGACGATTACCGTCGGATGGTGGTTAACCTGTTGTTTACGAACAATTGGCTGAACCAGCAGTTTATACCTTTCTTCAAGCAGTTTGGACTCACGCTGCAGCAGCATAATGTACTGAGCATTGTGCGGGGGCAGCACCCCAAGCCCGTTTGCTTTGGAGAGGTTCAGGAGCGCATGGTTGACCGCAACTCCAACGTAACGCGACTCGTGGACAAACTGATTGAGAAAGGCTACGTGACACGCGACATCTGCCAGGCGAATCGCCGCATGATTGAGGTACGACTGACACAGAAAGGCACTGCACTACTTGAACAGATTGACGAGCAAATGCCTGCCTTTTTCCAGCGTTTCCATAACCTGACGCAGGAGGAGGCCGTTTTAGTGAGCAAATTACTCGACAAGCTCAGAGGCTGAGCTATTTTTTTATTATAATATTTGTATACACAAATGATGTACAAACTGAAATATATATTATGAAGCATATCCAGATAAAAGACGCATCTATACCTGCCCTTGGCTTGGGCACTTTTCAATTGACAGATGATCAGGCACGTGAAATCACAGCCGCCGCCATCTCAGAAGGCTACCGCCACATCGATACGGCGCAGATCTACCAGAACGAGGCGGGTGTGGGTTCGGCCATCAAAGACGCAGGTATAGCCCGCGACAAGATTTTCCTGACCACGAAAGTTTTCAGGGAGAGCCTGTACAAAAAAGACTTTATGCCGTCGGTAGAGGAAAGTCTGCGCAAACTCAAAACCGACTATGTAGACCTCTTGCTGATCCATTGGCCAAACCGCAATGTGCCCGTAGCTGAGTATATGGACCAGCTGATGGAAGCCCAGCAGAAAGGCTACACCAAATACATCGGCGTGAGCAATCACCCCACTGCCCTCCTCGACGAGGTGCTGGCAACCGGCGCTGACATCATCACCAATCAAGTGGAGTACCATCCGCTGATCAACCAGACCAAGCTCTATACCTACCTGCGCGAGCACGGTATTTCGCTGACTGCTTATAGCCCGATCGCGCAAGGCAAAGTGCTCGGCAACCCTGTCTTGAAAGGTATAGGCGAAAAGTACGGAAAGAACGAAGTGCAGGTATCACTGCGCTGGCTGGTGCAGCAAGACGGCGTGATGGCTATACCTAGAACATCCAAAGTCGAGCGCCTTGGGGACAACATCGCCATCTTCGACTTCGAACTTTCAGCAGAAGATGTTGCCCAGATCGACCAACTGAAAAAGGACCACCAACGTGTGGTTAACCCGCCCTTCTCTCCGGATTGGGACTAGTAAGTTTGGAAGTTTAGGAGTTTAGGAGTTTAGGATTTATCAGTTCATTAAGTACCCTCGCTCGCGTCCCGCGAGTGTGAGGTATTTGGTGGCGTTCCGCCTCCTGTGCCCAAAGGTACAAAAACAGCGGCCAGAGTACGCCCGAAGCTCACACTCACGGGACGTGAGCGAGGGCATAAGGGTATAACAACCTGTAGGGACAGGTCGCGACCTGTACGAATCGTGCACGAAATATCGACGGCTAACGATTCCCAAATCGTGCACGGAAAACAACAATTCAGCCATTTAACAATTCAAAAATGTCACAACCACTTTTAAAATCTATAAAACTCCATGACCTGCAGCTGAAAAATCGTGTGGTCATGGCGCCTATGACGCGTACCCGTGCTGCAAACCATGAAAAGGCGCCTACTGACCTGATCGCTGAGTACTATGAGCAGCGGGCAGAGGCGGGGCTTATCATTTCAGAGGGCACTCCGGTTTCTAAGCTGGCCGTGGGTTATATCAATATACCCGGCATCTACACCGAAACACAGGTAGAGGGCTGGAAGAAAGTTACAAGGGCCGTACACGATAAGGGAGGCAAAATCTTTGCGCAGCTGTGGCACGTAGGCCGCATCTCACACCCCGACCTGCTGGACGGTGAGTTTCCTGTGGCCCCTTCGGCCATCAACCCTAACGATAAGGCCTTTACTGAAGAAGGCTTCAAGCCAACTGTTACTCCTCGTGCTCTTACCGTAGAAGAAATAAAGCAAACGGTACAGGACTTTAAGAACGCTGCTAAAAATGCCATGGAAGCAGGTTTTGATGGTGTGGAGATTCACTCCTCCAACGGCTACCTCTTCCACCAGTTCTTTGTAACCTGCTCTAACAAGCGCACAGACGAGTATGGCGGTTCCAGAGAGAACAGAGCCCGCTTCCTGTTTGAGGTGCTGGACGCAGTGCAGGAGGTCATGCCGATCGAGCGCGTTGGCCTGCGCCTGAACCCAAGCATGCACGGACTTTTCGGCATCACGATAGACGAGGAGACCATCCCAACGTTTGATTACATCATAGAAAAGCTGAACGATTACAACCTGGCGTACCTGCACCTGTCGGAGCCTTTCACAGATGTTACAGATGTACCGTTTGCCGAGCCGAACATAGCCAAGCGTTACCGCCCTATCTACAAAGGCAATCTGATCATCAACAAGAACTTCTCGCAGGAAACGGGAAATCAGGTGATCGAAGAGGGTGATGCAGACATGGTAGCCTTCGGTATACCTTTCATCTCAAACCCGGACCTGCCAAAGCGCTTCGAAAGGAATGCCTCTCTTGCAGAAGCAGACCGCAGCACCTTCTACGCCACAGGTCCTAAAGGCTACATCGACTACCCGACACTGGAGGAGGTAGAAGCCTAGGCGTTTCCTATAACTTAGCACTACAAAAGCCAGCTACCGAAAACGGTGGCTGGCTTTTGCTTTTAAACCTTTCCGAACGATTTGAGTCTATACCCTTGAAAAATGCGTCTGCTGCATAATGACAAAAGGGTAAAAGCAGCTATATTTACTTTTTATACCTGCCGTATAAGGCATTGCTATACCTTCGACACCTACTATGAAATTTAAAATAAGAACCGGCTTCGGCTACGACGTGCACCAACTGCAGGAAGGGCTGGACTTCTGGCTCGGCGGTATCAAGATTCCGCACACACACGGTGCACTGGGCCACTCCGATGCCGACGTGCTGATTCATGTGATCTGTGATGCCCTGCTCGGTGCCGCCAACATGCGCGACATCGGTTTTCACTTCTCCGACAAAGATCCGCAATACAAGGGCATTGACAGTAAGATTCTGCTCAAGGAAGTGATGCACCTCCTCTCCCGCGAAGGCTATCAGATCGGCAACATCGACTCAACCATCTGCCTGCAGGAGCCAAAAGTGAACCCGCATATACCTGATATGAAAGCTTGCCTGGCCAAAGTAATGGGTATACCGGAGCATGATCTTTCTATTAAGGCCACCACCACGGAGCACCTTGGCTTTGTGGGCAAAAAGGAAGGCGTAGCCGCTTTTGCAACCGTCCTGATCTATAAACAATAACCATCCATAACCTTACCTTCACCTAACACAGACATGAAGTATAACAAGTTTTATGTGTATGCGCTGGCAGCCTTCCTGACCACAGGTTGCGCCCAGACGCCTACAACTACAAGCACCACCGCCGAGGCTCCCGTAACGGAAGCAGAGCGACTGCGCGAAGCCGCTCCAAAGTATGCCGCCACCATCACGGCCGCTGACCTCTCCAAGCACCTGCACATACTCGCTTCAGACGAGTACGAAGGCCGCGACACGGGCTCTAAAGGTCTGCAAATGGCTGCCGAGTACATCTCCCGCGAGTTTAAGGAAGATGGTTTGGTTGGTCCTGTAAAAAACAATTCCAATCCATACTACCAGCCTGTAGCGCTGGAGCGCAGCCAGTGGGGCGACGGCTACATCATGGTCGGCAAACAGAAGTTCATGATGGGACAGGACTTTTTCGTGCTGGGTGCTTCACCGTACCAGACAGAGCAAACTGCTGAAGTAGTATTCGCGGGTTACGGCATAGACGCTGACAACTACTCCGACTACGCCAACATCGACGTGACCGGCAAAATGGTTGTGGTGCTGGGCGGCGAGCCCAAAGGTGCCGACGGCAAGTTCCTCTTGAGTGGTACTGACAAGGCTTCTGATTGGGGCAATGACTTCCGTACCAAGCGCAATGCCGCCACCAAGCGTGGTGCCAAGAGCGTGCTGGTAGTTACAGGCACCAATGCTGATGAATTTACCACCATGACGCAGCGCTACCGCAATTACCTGACGCGTCCGTCTATCGGCCTGAAGGGCAACGGCGCACAGGGCGGAGCTACAGCAGCCATGATGGTATCGCCACAGGTAGGCGCCTCTTTGCTGGGCACAACGCCAGAGAAGATGCTGGCCTACGCCAACGCCGTAGCGAAAGCAGGCAAGCCTACACCAGGTACTTTCACAGCCGTGAAGGACGTGAAGGTGAAGACAGAGCGCAAGAGCGAAGCACTTCCGTCTGACAACGTACTGGGCTATATCGAGGGTACTGACAAGAAGGATGAAGTGATCGTAGTAACGGCTCATTACGACCACGTAGGTATAGAGGATGGTGAAATCTTTAACGGCGCTAATGACGATGGTTCCGGCACTGTAGCTGTTGTAGAACTGGCTGAGGCTTTTGCGCAAGCCAAGAAAGATGGCATGGGGCCACGCCGCAGCATCTTGTTCATGCTGGTAACAGCTGAAGAGAAAGGTCTGTTGGGTTCTGAGTACTATGCCAACAACCCGATTTTCCCGCTCGAGAACACAGTAGCTAACATCAACATAGACATGATTGGCCGTATGGACTTCGACGCTGAGAAGACCAACGACCAGAACTATATCTACGTGATCGGTGCTGACAAGCTTTCTTCTGAACTGCACCAGATCAACGAAGAGGTAAACGAGAAGCACGTAGGCCTACGTCTTGACTATAAGTTCAACGACGAGAACGACCCGAACCGCTTCTACTACCGCTCTGACCACTACAACTTTGCCAAGCACGGTATTCCGATTGTGTTCTACTTCAATGGTGTGCACGCCGACTACCACAAGGCAACTGACACGGTAGACAAGATCATCTTCGAGAAAGCTGAGAAAGCCGCCCGTCTGGCGTTCCACGTGACCTGGGAACTGGCCAACCGCGACAACCGCATTGTAGTGGATAGCAATAAAAAGTAACATACTAAACCCGTAGCAGCGGCCGTTTAACATAAAAACATTCCGCTTTTATTAGCTTTGAGGAAAACACCCTAACTTTAAGGGTGTTTTTCTTTTTAATAGCACTTCCTGATCTCTAGCCGTTTCAGGAAAACCGCAGGGTTTATTTATATGAGTAGACTAAAACAGTTTCTGCAGGACGCGGAAACAAAATCATTTGACCTGGGCCACCGCTCGACCATTAAGTTCAACATCGGCAAGTACAACGCCGCTGTGCAGCGTGGCCTTACCCAATACAGCGATCACGAGCTCGCCCGCGAAAGGGCTTCTTTTATAAAAACGAACGCCATCAATAACCTGGACAAGTACCTGATGGAGTTTGAGTCCAATTTCACGGCCCGCGGCGGCAAAGTGATCTGGGCCCGCAATGCAGAGGAGGCACTCAAGGAGATCGGGCAGATCATGAAGCGCAAGCGTGCCCGTTCGGTGGTGAAATCCAAGTCGATGACGACAGAGGAAATTCACCTGAACAACTACCTGGAGAAGAACGGGGTGGAGACGGTGGAGACAGACCTGGGCGAGTACATTGTACAGCTGGCCGAGCAAAGGCCCTACCACATCGTGACACCTGCCATGCACATGTCCAAGAAGGACATTGCAGATCTCTTTGTTAAAAAGCTCAAGATCGCCCCAACCGATAGCGCCGAAGAACTGGTAGCCACTGCGCGTCGTTTGCTTCGTGCCAAGTATACAGAAGCCGAGGTAGGTATAACCGGCGGCAACTTCCTGCTGGCTGATATTGGTGGTGTCGCTGTAACGGAAAACGAAGGCAACGGCCGTTTGTCCACTGCTTTCCCGAAGACGCACATCGCCATTGTTGGTATAGAGAAAGTCCTGCCCTCCGTGATGGACCTCGATCTGTTCTGGCCACTGCTGAGCACCAGCGGCACCGGGCAGCAATTGACCATTTACAATACCATCTTCACAGGCCCGCGCCAGCCTAACGAGAAGGACGGTCCGGAGGAGATGTATGTGGTGCTGCTGGACAACGGTCGCACCGAGCTGCTGGCCTTGCCAGAGAAGCGCGAAGCGCTGAACTGCATCCGCTGCGGCGCCTGCCTGAACGTTTGCCCGGTATACAAGAACATCGGCGGCCATACCTATGAGAGCACGTACAGTGGCCCGATTGGCTCCGTGATTACACCACACTACAACGGCATGGCCGAAAACAAGCACCTGAGCTTTGCCAGTTCGCTTTGCGGCGCCTGCACCTCAGTGTGCCCGGTAAAGATCAACATTCACAACCTGCTGTTGCTCAACCGCCGCCAGAGTGTGGAGCAAGGCTATACCGAGAAAAGCGAGCGCACGACTTTCAAGCTGTGGCTCAAAGCCATGAAGAGCCGCAAGCTGCTGAATATGGCGCCTGCGGGTGTAAAGAACTTTGTTTTGAAGCAAGTGCTGAGAGATACGTGGAGCAAGCGAAGAGAGCCGCTGCAAGTAGCGCCGAAGTCGTTCAATCAGCTTTGGAAGGAAAAAGAAAATAAGTAAAACAAAAAGGCCTGCAAACTCAACGTTGCAGGCCTTTTATGTTCCATTATTCGCTTGGTCTCCCAAGCTACTATTATTACCGTCGTCCATACCTTATACCTTTAAAAAATCGCTGGCGTGCATGGCTTGCGCGAAAACACCGTTACTTCATCCACATCTTTCAGGCGGCAGATGAAACGCGTCATACGCTCCACACCGAAACCGGCACCAGCAGTTTTAGGCAATAAGCCTGCTCTGGCGATTTCCAGATAATGCCTGAACGTTTCCGTGTTAGTTCCTACTTCCTCCATTCGCTTCAGGATCTGCTTGTACTCGTTTTCGCGCTCGGCGCCTGACAAACCCTCGCCAAAGCCCTCTGGCCAGATCACATCATAGTTCAGGTAGGTACCGCGGCGGCCTGGATCTTCTTTGTCGTAAAACTCACGCTTGTGGTTGATCAACCAGAATGGTTCTGTTGCTTCTTCTGACTTGATCTTTTCATAGTCCGGGCCGAGAGCAGCTTCCAACTTTTCGGTGCGGTAGACGGGCCACTTTTCATACTGCGGCAGCAACTCGCCGCGCAACTCGATCAGGAGCTCAGGAATTTCTTTGTTCAGACGGGCGAAGATATAGTTTACCAACTCCTCCATAAACTCCATCACAAAGAAGCGGTCTTTGCCACGAAACTCGAAATCTACTTGAGTGAACTCGAACAGGTGGCGACCAGTGTCTGCTCTGTCAGAGAACTCAAGGCGAACGTTTGGTGACACGATGTAAAGACTATCCAGTTCAGAGTTCACCAAAGCTAGTTGCTTGTGGAAGATCATCGACTTGGTGAGACTCCAGCGCTGATCGGCATAGCCAATAGAGGCATCGACTACCCCGTGGTTGAGCGGGTCGGTGATGGGCGAGAGCATGAGCGGCATCAGCTGCGTCAGCCCTTTTTTGAACATAAAATCGTGCGTGGCACGGATAATCCCTTGCTGTACCTGAAGCACTTTAGGCAGGGATGCGCGGCTTAGGTGCTTCATCGTAGCTTCCAGTGCCGTCGGTTCTGTGAGTGTTTGCAATTCCATTCTATCTAATTATTAATGAATTGATGTATTACAAACATACTTATTCATTATTTTTATTGAAAATTATTTAACATTTAAATACATTTGTTGAAAATAAAATAATATATAGTTTTTATTTTTAACAAATCTTTAAAACACAGGATATATACAGGGGTATGGATTTACAAATTGATAAACTTGATCGTCAGATTTTGCACCTGCTGATGCAGAATGTCAACCGTGCATACACCGATATTGCCAAAGAACTTGGTGTTTCAGGCGGTACCATACACGTCCGGCTGAAAAAAATGACGGAGATGGGCATTGTGCAGGGAGCACAGTTACTGATCAATCCGGCTGCCATCGGTTATGACATCTGCGCCTTTATCGGCGTGTTTCTGGAGAAGGGATCGGCTTATAAAGAGGTGGTAGAGAAGATGCGCAACATCCCCGAGATTGTAGAATTGCATTACACCACGGGCTCCTACAGCATGTTCGTCAAGATCATCTGCCGCGACACGAAGCACCTACGCGAAGTGCTCAATGTGAAAATTCAGGGTATAGCGGGCGTACACCGCACCGAAACCTTCATCTCGCTGGAGGAAAGTATCACCCGACAGATATCGGTGGGAGTTGAGTAAGATATAGAAACAGCAGAGCCGCCATCAAACTGATTAATGGCGGCTCTGCTGTTTCTATAGGTTTAATAAATGGAGTGCCTTGCGGCATCATCTTACTTCAACTTCCTCAATGCCTCTCTTAACCTGCCAAGTGAGTCTTTTATACTTTCCAATGACGCACCGCCTACTGATAGTCGGAACCAGCCTAGCTCAGGAGCCGAACCGAAGGCGGAGAATGGTACCACAGCCAGCTTGGCTTCTTCGAGGATGTAGAAGCTGATGTCTTTGCTCGTTTGCAGTACCTGCCCGGATGACGTGGTTTTACCGGCTAAGTCAAGTTTGGCGGAGAGGTAAATGGCTCCCATCGGCTCGATGGCATCTACATTATATCCTTCGTTTTTCAGGTCTTTGAAGGCGTGGTAGAGCAGGTCCAGACTCTCACGCACATTGTGTTTGAACTCATCCAGAAACACATCTACCGCATCAGTCTGGTGCAGGAAACGGGCAGTTGCCATTTGTTCGGCTTTCGGAGCCCAGGCCCCCACGTGGCCGAGAATGGCCTTCATCTTATCGATCACCACGGTTGGGCCGAAAGCGTAGCCTACACGCACACCCGTAGCGGCAAAGCATTTAGAGGTGCCGTCGATGTAAATGGTATAGTCGCGCAACTCAGGCCGCAGGTTCACTGGGTCGTAGTGCTTGTGCTCGCCGAAGGTCAGCATCCAGTAGATCTGGTCGTAGAGGATGTAGAGTGGTTTCTCGCCTTCTCCGCGGCTCTTGTTTTCGGCTATTACGAGGTCGCAGATGTCTTCGAGGTCCTTCCTGGAGAACATCGTGCCTGTCGGGTTCAGCGGTGAGCACAGGGCCAGCATGGTAGCCCCCTTCAGGCTTGCGGCCACGTCGTCGGCGGTCGGCATGAAGTTGTTATCGGGGCTGGTCTCTACCATCACAGGCGTTGCGCTCGAGAGGTGGCAGTAGTGGTTGTTGTTCCAGGACGGCGTCGGGAATACGACTCTGTCACCCGGGTCTACAAGGGCCAGATAAGTGGCGTAGATCAGCGGACGGGAGCCGCCAGCTACCAGAATATCGTTCTCGGAGTAGGTCAGGCCTAATCGGTCGCGGGTGAAGTCGGCTACGGCTTTGCGGAGCACGGCCACCCCGTTGGCAGGCGGGTAATTGGTATGCCCTTCGGCGTAGGCCTCGGCTATACCTGCCCGCAGTTCGCCGGGTATAGGAAATATCTTGGGATCAAAGTCGCCGATGGTGAGGTTGCATATCTGCTCCCCCTTCGCAATCATTGCGTTAACCTCTCCGGCGAGCTTGATGATCTCGGAGCCGATGAGGTTCTGGGCCATTCTTGAAACGGTCATGCGCCTGTTATTTAGTACGCAACAAGATACTAAGTCTGCGGCATTTTTACCTAGCCTATACCTGAAAGGGATACAAAAAAACGCCTGCCGGACTTTTGCAGCTGGCAGGCGCTTCTGATAACAGGAATTACACTTAGAATGAAGGACTAAAACTTAAAATGTTAATTGTTCGAATAAACTTACCACTTATAGTAGCTGCTCTCTTCGCCATCATTCAGGATGTCGGCGGCGGTGTTTGGGCTTCGGCTGATATCGGCCAGTTTGCGCTCGCGCCACACGGCGGCTGATTCGCGGACTACATCCAGGTGCGCATCCGACTTGAGGCGTTCTTCTTCACGCTTGGCTTCGATCTCAAACTCCTGACGGGCTGCAAACTTGGCTTCGGCTACGGCCTGGCGGGTATCGTATTGCTTCTGGCGCTCCTGCACCCGATGCATTTCCTGCGTCGTGCGCTCATGCTCCACGCCTTTCAGAATATCATCATAAGGGCCTTTGCTGGTAATCAGCTTAGTAAAAATAGGCGCCGTTTCCAGACAGATGAACAGCAGTGTAATAAAAAATACCGGCAGCCACGGTAACTGGTTCAGGGCATCAATTCTGGCCATCAGGCCATCGTAGTTCGAGAAGCTTTCCTGTCCTTCTGACACGGTGCTGTCGTACTGCTTCATCAGGTCGGCAATGCGCTGCTCCTTCACCAGAATTCTGTCGGCTGCACTGGCCTGCAGTAGCTTCAGTTCTTCGTCTACTTTGTCATACTGCTGCTTTTTCTCTTCATAGATGGGGCCTCTGCCTATTTTGCCAGTACCGCCAGTACCATCAGCCTCTGCCGCTACCATTTCATAGAGCTTGTTACGCTCCTGCACTTTGGCCTCCACCTCGGCCCGTATACCTGCTATTTCCGATTTAATAGAATCCACCTCAGCAAACTGTTTGTTCACCAAGGCCTTGTGCTGTATAGCGAGTTCAGCCTGCTTTTCTTTCAGCACAGCCTGTATCTCTTTGTCAAAAATCTTCAGTTCCAGTGGTTTGGAGATAACCACGGCCAGCACCAGCGCCAGCAGGATGCGTGGCGTCACCATCAGCAGCTCTTTCCAGAACCTGCCTTCTTTGCGGATAGTGGAAACGATAAAGCGATCGAGGTTAAAGATAACGGCACCCCATAGCAAGCCAAATGCCACCGCCATGGGTACCGCATCGAATACTGTGTAGAGGGCATAGCCACCCGATATGCTGGCCAGCACACCTGTAAATAAAACAGTGGCACCGACACCGGCATATTTTATGTGCTCCGACTTAGAGCACTTCTCAAGAATAGTATCATCGGCACCGGCGCACCACCAAAAAAATTTCTTCATGTAAAATCCTGTACAGGTTAAAGCTGACGCAAAGGCAGCTTGCAATATTAACGCGCAACTTACTGACAACTATACATTTGCCCTTCAAAATGTGACGAAACACCGGCAAAATGTGATGAACTGCATCGTTACTGTGGCAACAGCTGCCTGAACTGCTTAAGTTCAACTGTATTCCAGTGGCTTATCCGGCATTTGAAGCACATTGAGGCAGGTGCACAATTGTCAGAATCAGGGCTCACAGGA
The DNA here is from genome assembly GCF_058932855.1 of Pontibacter sp. LHS1. Taxonomy (NCBI): domain Bacteria; kingdom Pseudomonadati; phylum Bacteroidota; class Cytophagia; order Cytophagales; family Hymenobacteraceae; genus Pontibacter; species Pontibacter sp. LHS1. Next base: position 439,972 of record NZ_JBZYWF010000003.1, on the reverse strand, counting down.
TGAAGACAAGGGGAAATCAGGTATAATTTAAAACAAGAAAGGCAGCGACCTCTTCAGCCACTGCCTTTCTCTGTTATATGGAGTTAGAAAAGTATCCCTTCTTAACTCTCAAATTCCTAAACTCTCCAACTCCTAAACTCCTTCACTGTTCTCGTCCTCGTCCGGCAAGATCTCCACATCCTGCACCAGCACGAACTTTTCTATTTCACGTGCTCTTGGGGTATTGGCGAGTCCGCCGAGGGCTGTTTCTTTATACTTGCGCTCCATGCTTTCGCCTACTTCGCCGAGGGCGGCCACGCACTGGTCAACCGGAATAACGGCATTTACACCAGCAATGGCTAGCTGTGATGAAGAATAAGCAATAGCGGCCGCGCTGGCGTTGCGTACAATACACGGCACTTCCACCAGTCCCGCCACCGGATCGCACACCAGGCCCAGCATACACTGGATGGTAATGGCCACTGCCGTGAACACCTGCTCCACGTTGCCGCCGAGGCAGTACACAATCGCACCTGCTGCCATAGCTGCCGCACTGCCCGTTTCGGCCTGGCAACCGCCCACAGCTCCTGCCAGTGAGGCGTTCTGCTCAATGATCAGGGCTATACCTGCCGCTACCAGCAGGCCTTCGTGAATCTTGCGGTCTTCGAGTCCGTGCAGTTCCTGCAGAGTGGTAAGGGTACCAGGCAGGATACCGGAGGCACCCGCTGTTGGGGCAGCTACTACACGGCCCATGCACGAATTCACCTCCTTGGCACCCAGCGCACGCGACACCAGCATCTGAAACTCCGGTGACAGCACCGTTACCGGCGACCTGGCTACTTTCTTGGCGCTGTTGTTCACCATGCCCGAGCGGGAGGTCATGTCTTCGGTGAGGCCGGTCTGCACGGCATCCTTCATCACCTCATAGGCCTTGGCGATGTTCTCCCAGATAAACTCCTCGGTGCGGCCTTTCTGTTCTACTTCGTACTCCAGCACAGGCTGGTATAGTGGTTCGCCGGTTTCAGCGCAATGCTTTTCCCAGCTCTTAAAATCGTTGAATAGTAATGACATATCGTATGGCTTATACCTGCCCTGCGGCTTGCCGCGAGGGGGCGTTAAAGATACTCTAAATTTCAGGAATCAGCTAAAATCCCGTTCCATTTGATAACACGGCTTATGGGGTTAATCGTTCTGTTTCGACCGGCTCATCTGCTTACCTCAACCTATACCTGTTGTCTCCGTTTTTCTGAGTGAACAAGCTATACCTATACCTGATGGAAAACAAAGACAAAAAGCGTGTGGCCATGCGCATACATGGCCGGGTGCAAGGGGTATTTTTCAGAGCCAGCACCCAAGGCAAAGCACTTGAACTAGGCCTGTACGGTTTCGTGCAAAACGAGCCCGACGGCACCGTATACCTGGAGGCAGAAGGAAAACCCGAAGCACTGAAAGAATTGGAAGCATGGGCAAACAAAGGTCCCGACCGTGCGCGGGTTGAGAAAGTGGAGGTAGAGGAGAAGGAGGGGCTGAAAGGGTTTGAGCGGTTTGAGCAGCGGAGGTAAAAGAATTGGATGATGTATAATTATACATTAACTTTATCCTATACATAATTAGCTTAAACTGCCACTATGAGCACACGAATCCTCCATTGCTCGACGTCTGTTGAAAACTACAATAGCTGCATTGATCACAATGTTGCAGGTTTCTCACATAGAGGACCACAACAAAACGATGTGGTATACCTAGCTGTTAAAGTAGGAAAGAAAACTTTATGTGGCGCACGTTTCAAGCTTGATCAACTAACAGACCGAAAGCCTTGGCAAGATGGGGTGCGGTACGTGCATACCTTGAGCATCCGGGAAGTTGAGTTTTGCAAGCCTTTCGATATGGCTATACTGTCAGAAACGGGAGGAAAATATTGGAGTATCAAGTATGTGCAATCCTCAAAACCAATCAATGATCAAGCAGCCTGTGATTTATTAGATCGAGAGTTCAAGACCAATAAAATCGATCACTTTATTCCTTTTGATGTCACTCCTTTTGAAGTCGCACCACCGTTACCAGTTGATACAAAAGGGCCGACTTCAACTACTATTGGAGAAGCAGTGGACGATGTGCCGCTTATGCGTGACTCGATCAAGATTCAGGCAATACTTGCGGATATTGGTGACCGTATGGGATATAGCATCTGGCTGCCAAGAAATGATAGAAGTAGAGTTTTGGAAGTATGGCAGACCAAGAAAAGTTCTGTATTAAATGATTTACCCCTCAATTACGACCTTGATACCATCCGGACGATTGAAAACATCGATGTGCTTTGGATAAAAGGTCGCACCATTGTTCGTGCGTATGAAGTAGAGCATACTACTTCAATCTATTCTGGGATACTCAGGATGGCCGATCTGATGGCACTGCAACCGAACCTAAATATAAAAGCACACATCGTTGCTCCAGAAGAGAGAAGAGGAAAAGTAATGCAGGAGCTATCCAGGCCTGTATTCCGACTGCTTTTGTCCCACTCGTGTTCTTTTATCTCTTACAATGCAGTTGAGGATCTGGCAAAAGAAAAGAGGTTGAAGTTTATGACTGATGCTGTGATCGAAGACATTTCTGAGTCAGCCAAGGAGACCTTAGTTTTTTAACCTCACCATGCCCCTCTCCCTCCTCAGCCAAATCCCTTACCTCACCCCCGACGATATAGCAGCTTTCCTGCCGCTTTGGAAGAAGAAGGTGCAGCTGAATAGGTATGACTTCCTGATACGGCAGGGGCAGGTGGAGCAGGGGCTATACCTGGTTACGAGTGGGGCGCTGCGCATTTACTACCCGCTGCCCGACGAGGAGATCTGCGTGGGCTTCGGCTACCCGCATACCTTGCTGGTGTCTTTCCCGTCTTTTGTCGATGGCAAGCCCTCTGACTACTACATACAAGCCTTGAAGAAAAGTGAACTGCTAGGCATCAGCAAAGCCGATCTGGTGCAATTGATAGAGCAGCGGCCGAACATCAAACGTTTCTGGTACGAGCAGCTTGAGAAGGCGCTGGTCGGCAAGATAGAGCGGGAAGTGGACCTGCTGTTGCCGGAGCCGGAGCAGCGCCTGCAGCGCGTCATGCAGCGGAGTCCGCACCTGTTCCAGCACATCCCCAAAAAGTACATCGCCTCATACCTGCGCATGTCGCCCGAAACGCTGAGCCGGATCAGGTAACTTCTTCGTAAATCTTGACGCTCATCAAGGATTGGGCTTAAGCCATGCTATACCTTTGGTGCGTACACTATAAAACGATGAACGCTATGAATGCCTTAGACCAAATCTCCCGCACCGTCGAAAATCAGAAGCACACTGTTATCTCAGCTTTTGTGCCGCTGGAGCTTTCCCTCCTCAACTACAAACCTGCTCCTGACAGCTGGAGCATACTCGAATGCCTGGAGCACCTGAACCGCTACAGCCGCTATTACAACCCGGCGCTGGCAAAGGCCATTGTGGCAAATTCAGGCAACAGCGCCCATCAGAGCATCAGCTATAGCTGGCTCGGCAAGAAATCGCTGGATATGGTGCGGCCGGACAATGGCAAAAAAAGCAAAACCGTGCGGCACATGAACCCCAACAACAGCCAACTGAGTCGCCAGACGCTGGAGGAGTTTCTGGACCACCAGACCGAACTGCTGCAACTCCTCAACAAAGCCAAAAGCGCCAACCTGAACAAAAAGGCTATACCTGTTGAGTTCTTCAAGCTGCTGAAGCTGCGCATCGGAGAGACGCTGGAGTTTGTGGCCCTGCACCAGGAGCGGCATCTGCAGCAGGCGCTGCAAGTAAAAAAGCAGCTACCCGTCAACCAGGCAGCTGCTTAAAATATTCTTAACAAGCTTTACGGAAGTCTACAGCGAGTTGTAATAGGCAACCAGCTTGGCCATGTCGCTGTCGTTGCGCAGGTTCAGCGCATTCGATTTGATGTAAGTTTCCAGGTAGTCTTTTTTATCAGGTATGGCAGAAAGCAGGGAGTTTTTTGATTTCTTCACTTTCACCGCTTTGTCGCCCACTGCGATGTAATAGTCTTCGCTTTCCTGCACTTCTCTGTCGATGGTGGCCGAGCTGTAGTGCTTGCGGTCAAATATCTTTTTGGAAGTACGCTTCAGAAGCGACACCTGCCCGTCAGCCAGCACTTCCATAAAAGCATTGGCCGACACGCCATCGCCACTATACCCTGAGCGGAAAGTGCGCTCTACGGGTTGGTTGTTTTCGATATACCCTATCTTAAACTCCTGCACCGGCTCCAGCAGTTCCTTCACGTCTCCGTTCTTTGTCTTGAAGATGATGGCGTCCTTCACCTGGTCATACATCAGGTCGATGCCCTGGTATACGGTGCCGCTCTTGAGTGTCAACGAGCCTTTCGCCCAGTCTTTGTGCAGGTACGGTGAGCCTACCATGGTGATGGTGTTGTACTCGTGCACCGGACGGGCCTCCATGTCGTTAGTATGCGTGAACTGCGCACTCGCCTGCAGGCTAAAGCAACAGCCGACCAGCATCACTAAACCGAATCGTAAGAAGACAGCTTTCATAGGGCGTTCTTTTAAGTTGAAAATAAGATTACAGGTTATTATAGTACGTTACCAGCCTGGCCATGTCCTGCTCCTGCCTTAGGTCCAGGCGATTGGCCTTCACATAAGCTTCAAGTTCAGTCTGCCTGTTGCCTATTGCCTGGATCAGCGACTTCTTGTCCTTTTTTAGTTTAGTCAGTTTTCCTTCCCGATTGGCCAGGTAGTAATTTTGCTGCTCTATAATGCTTCTTACTTTTGTAGCTGAGCTATAAGGCACCTCTTCGTGCACTGTTTTAGTTGTACGCTTCAAAAGTTGTGTAGGGCCATCGGCCAGTACTTCATAAAATGCATCTAAAGGCGTAGCATCTACGGGTTCATACCCCTTCATGAACAAGCGCTTCATCAGCTCAAATTCCACAACAGGCTGTACAAACAACTGCGCCTCACCTTTCTTGTTGCTGAACATCAGCTCATCCGCTACCTGGTCATACTTTAGCCGAACGCCGATATACTCTTTCCCGTCCTCCAGCTTAACCCAGCCCTCCTGCCACTCGTCATTCAGGTAAGGCGAGCCCTTTACATCCAGGTACTGCTTTGCCATAATGGGGCGGCCCATGTAATCGACTATCTCAGTTTGAGCAAATGCTCCGGAACCAAGAAGCAGACAAAAACAGCAAGTATAAGCCCACCTCAATATCATAATCGTTTTATCAACTTAATAAGACTTTTCAGTCTTTGAATATAATACTTATTTGTTAAATCTGGTAATCACCCACTACAATATGTATTTGGCTCCCTGACTTCGTTCTTATTGCGGCCAAAATTAACTTTCTTGCGCCCGAATTTGTTCTAACCCGGCTCCTGCTATAAACAGGGCCACCTGATTATGCGCGAAAAAGTAGTTAGCTATAGTTTTTTCTTCCTTGGATTGCTGCTGTTCGGCTTTGCCAATGCCATTGCCGTGAAGGTGAAGTACCTGGGTCTGCACCCCTGGGAGGTGCTCAATGTGGCCCTGTTTCAACACATCGGCTTTACGATTGGTACCTGGAGCGTAATTGTGGGGCTGTTTTTTGTGGTTATCTCCTGGTTCATCAACCGAAAGTATATCAACATAGGCACCTTCCTCAATGCGATGCTTGTCGGGCCGTTCATGGACATGTTCCTCTGGCTCGACATCCTGCCATCGGCTACCAACACGCCGCTCGACTACCTGAATCTGGCTGTCTCAGTGGTGATAGCAGGCATAGCCGGAGGAATGTATGTTGCGGGTGGTGTGGGTGCCGGTCCGCGTGATGGGTTCATGCTGGCTTTGTCGGAGCGGATCAGTATGTCTGTCAGCCGCACCCGCATCATGGTAGAGTGCGTGATCCTGGGCATAGGCTATGTGTTGGGCGGACCGATCTTTATCGCCACCTTCTTCTATACCTTCATCATGAGCCCGATCTTCCAGGTGACGCTCCGCTTCTTCCAGAGAGTGCGCAACAACCTGATCGAGCAGCCTGTCAAGGTATAACTCCCCAATCCCTCAACTCCCAAACTGCCTCACTTTCACTTCTTCTTTCGCTCCTGTATTCAGGTCGATCTGGTAGAGTTGATGGCTGTTGGTGCTGGTTACCCAGAGGTGGCCGTTCAGGTATAGCACATCGTTGGGTTCGTGCAAGCCGTCTGTTAGGGTGCGGACGCGGTGCCGCTCCATGTCGAGCACCTTGATCTTGCCATTGTAGGTGTCGGCGATGTACACGTCGCTGTCGATCACCTCCAGGCCGACGCAGTGCTGCAGCAGGGCATCGTCTACATGCCCATCCACGTCCCCAAAATCAAACAGGCCACGGCCCAGCGGAGTGAGCACCATACCTGTCTTGAGGTTGACAGTACGGATGGCACTGGCTTCGGCATCGGCCACGTAAAGCACTTCGCCCCGAATGGAAAGTCCGCTGGGCTGGTTGAAGGCAGCTTCGTCCAGGAGGCCGTCGGTGAGGGCTTCTCGACCGCTACCGGCAAAGCGGTATACCTGCTCGGTCTCGAGGTCCATGCGCAGGATCTGGTGGTTGCCTGCATTGGCGATGAACATGCTGCGCCCGTGTATGAGCAGGTCCCAGGGGCTGTTGGGGTTGACAGGCTCCTGCCGCTTCTCGTCGTGGAAGTAGTACTCCAGTTCACCGGTGCCGGCGGCGGTGCTCACCATGCGGTGCTGCAGGTCCACTTTGCGGATGGCGTTGTTTTTGGCATCGGCCACATAAAGCACACCGTCATGCAAAGCCAAACCATGTGGTTCGTTAAAGGTCGCCTCAGCATAACTGCCGTTGTGGAAGCTTCTTTCTCCACTGCCGATCACCTCCAGCACCTGGCCTTGTTGGTTTAGCTTCAGGATACGGTTGTGCCCGCTGTCAGACAGGTACAGATTGCCCTCCGCATCGCTGATCAGTTTGGAAGGAAAGTACAGAACACCTGCTTCTTTAGCCTCAGGCTGCACAGGTATAGGCGTCTGGTTGAGCTCGTCTATAAATTCCTCTTTCATACGCTGGATATAAGGCCGAACCGTATCGTACACGCCCTCTCCGGCATGCTGCCCCACCACCTTGCCATTTGGGTCGATAAGCACCGTAGTCGGCCAGGCTTTTACGCCGTACTGGTTCCAGATGGCAAAGTCGGCGTCGTTCACCACCGGATGCTCCACCCCGAACTTCTGTATGGCCTGTCGGATGGTTTCGGTCTGCTTTTCTGCATCGAACTTGGCCGAGTGTACCCCGATCACGACCAGCACATCGGCAAACTCATCCTCCAGTCGCTTCAGGTCGGGCACGATGTGCTGACAGTTGATACAGCCGAAGGTCCAGAAGTCCAGTAACACGATCTTGCCTCTGAAGTCTTTGATAGACCAGCTCCGGTCGGTGTTGAGCCAGCCGTGCGGGGTGTTGATCTCTGGTGCATTGACGCGTCCGGTTAGCATAGCGCAGTTTGGTTTAGGTATCGTGGATTATTTGGTACAGGTATAGGTCAGGAAAGGTTGTTTGTATAACGCCAGCAGGCGGCATTTGTATATATATGCTGCAGCCAAAACAGCGCTTATGCCAAGAAGTTATTTTATCGTAAATTTGTGTAAAACTGCTGCGGCGCTATGGAGGAAACCTACCTGTCTGATTTCGGAACGATCCTGCTTTTCCTGATTGGGGGAGCGATCTTTGTAGTGATCGGTCTGTTTACCGCCAGGCTTATCCGCCCCAGCAGACCTAACCCCGAGAAACTGACCACTTACGAGTCGGGCGAAGAGCCGATCGGCAATTCCTGGGTGCAGTTTAACCCGCGGTTTTATGTGGTGGCGCTTATCTTCATCATTTTTGATGTAGAACTGGCTTTCCTGTTTCCGTGGGCCACGGTGTTCGGACGCCGCGACCTGATCGAGGCTACCGACGGCGTATGGGGCTGGTTTGCCCTGATCGAGATGTTCATCTTCATCGGTGTGCTGGCGCTAGGTCTGGCCTATGCCTGGGTGAAAGGCCACCTCGACTGGATCAAGCCTAAACCGGTAGTGCCGCAGAGTCGCTCCCGTATACCTATGGACGTATACCAGCGTGTGAACGAGCGGAAATACGAGGTAAAGAAGTAGCTCTCAGGGAAAGAAGACTTTGTGACGAAGGAGAAAAACATCTAATTGATCATTCTGATTTGAATATACCACAGGACAAGACGGGAGAAGGCGGTGTGATCATCACCAAACTGGACGACCTGCTCAACTGGGCGCGACTGACCTCGCTGTTCCCGATGGGTTTTGGTCTGGCCTGTTGCGCCATCGAGATGATGGGAGCTTATGCCTCCGGCTACGACCTCGATCGCTTCGGCATTATCCCCCGTGCCTCGCCTCGTCAGTCAGATGTGATGATTGTGGCCGGTACCGTGACCTTTAAGATGGCTGACCGCGTGCGCCGCCTCTACGAGCAGATGCCGGAGCCGCGCTACGTGATCTCGATGGGCAGCTGCTCCAATTGCGGCGGTCCCTACTGGGAGCATGGCTACCATGTGGTGAAGGGTGTGGATCGCATTATACCTGTAGACGTGTACGTACCAGGTTGTCCGCCAAGGCCGGAGGCTCTCATCGGTGGCTTCCTGCGCCTGCAGGAGATCATCCGCCAGGAAACTATCCGCGAACCCAGAGCCGTGCAGCAGATCATGGCAAAGAGAATGCAGAACACAGGTATACGTCATGAGGGAACAGCAGCGGCAACAGAACAACCGGATGGCGGTGAGCTGAGTGTGGCAAATGGGGGCCCAGAGAAGCAAGACCCGATTAGCTGACCTCGATAATCACTCATTCAAAGATCAAAAAAGCTATGCTTTTCAAGGAGATAAAGGACTTTATAGCAGCGCAGTTTGGTGCGGAGGCGATCGTTTCGGAGAACACCGACAATCTGCAGCCCTACCTGGTGCTTCAGACGGAGCGACTGGCGGAGGTATGCCTCGAGCTGCACGACAACAAAGCGACTTATTTCGATTTTCTCTCCAGCGTGACAGGTATAGACAATGGTCCGGAAGCAGGCACCATGGAAGTCGCGTATAACCTCTACTCTATACCTTACGACCACCACCTGATGCTCAAAGTGATCGTGCCGCGCAACAACACTTCGGAGCAGCCTATACCTGTTGTGCCAACTGTGAGCCACATCTGGCGCACCGCCGACTGGCACGAGCGCGAGATCTTCGACCTGGTGGGCATCCTCTTCAAAGATCACCCTGACATGCGCCGTATCCTCTGCGCAGCCGACTGGGAAGGCCACCCCCTCCGCAAAGATTACAAGCTACAGGACTACTACCACGGCATCAAAGTGCCTTACGACAACCATAATGAGTACAGCGGCTTTAGAGGTGAGCCGGCACAGCTGATTTCTTCAGAAGATCCGTTCGGTGATAAGCGAGAGAAGCCGGGGGCGTAGCAGGGATAAAATTTAGTTTATCACCTTCTCGAAGCACACGCTGTTCTCCACCCCCGCATATTGCCCATAGTTCGAAATTAGCTCATAGCCGTTCTTTTTGTAGAGTCTGATGGCTTCAGGCTGTTTCAGGCCGGTTTCTAAAACACACCGGGTGTAGGAAAGCTCCCGAGCCCACTTCTCCAGTTCGGCCAGTACCTGGCTGGCTATACCTTTGTTTCTTCCGGTTGGCAGCACATACATGCGTTTCACTTCCATGGTATCGGGCTCGTATTCTTTGATCGCACCACAGCCCAGGACTTTCCCGTTCTCGTAAGCCAGCACGACATACTTTATCTTGTCGATCTTGTTGTACTGCGCATAAAAGGCGTGCTCTTCTCCGTCACGTATAGCCAGGTCCGCATCGAGTAATCTGACAAGCGCTACAAAGTCAGGATCGTCCGAATCGGTTCTTTTCAGGTATAGCATGGGTTGAGCAGGTAGTATAGACAGGCTGAGCACTTAGTTTTTGATGAAGAATCTGATCGGCACCACGTACTCAACAGGTATGGCCTGCCCGTTTAAGATCCCGGGAAGCCAGGCATCGGGTACAGCCTTCACTACCCTGAGCGCTTCCTCGTCGCAACCATAGCCTATTCCTTTTATTACTCTGTGATCTGCTGTTTTTCCTTCACTATCGATCGTAAAGGCAACCTGCACCTCTCCCGAAATACCTTTGCGCTGTGCATCCCGCGGGTATCGGACGTTACGCAGCACTGTGCCCCACATCATGGCTGAGCCTCCGATGTACAGCGGGGGCCTGTCTAACTTCGCTTTAGTCTTACCTTTACCATCCAGCACACGGTATACTTTGTTTTTTTCTTTATCCTCGAGCTTGAAGTAAGCTATCTCGTTTTTGCTGTAATCATACTGCTGCTCCAGTTCTCCTTTGGAGTTATAAAACTCCCAGATTCCAACCTTGTGATCAGCTGCGTAAGCCCCTTTGGCTTTTGGCTGGCTGGCATTCCCAGCACCTCTTTGGTACTCTACCCAAAGGCTATCTTTGAGCCCTCCTCTGTAAAAACCATCTTCCAGTAATTCCCCTGTATAGCCTATTTTCTGGTATCTGCCTTCCCGAGTGGAGTTATCTGCTTTCTGAACATGGTACACTTCCCTGAAATAAGGGTTCTGGTGCTCCCTGGTGACTTCGACGGTTGCCTGCCCCAGCACAAGCGTCGGGAGAAGGAGTAGTAGGATGAGTATTGATTTTGGCATTGTGACGGTTTGTTAAAAAGCACCTTATAAAGCTATAGCCTCGCTATAAATCATGTTCGGCAGCGGGCTATTACAGCTCAAATTTGCATAATGTTTTCACATATTCCTTCCGCTGATACCAGTCATTATAGACTAACTCGATCGTATTGACTGTAGATGTGCCAAAGTAATGATCCCGATACGCCTCTATTGTGCTTAGAAATTCTTCTTTGTTCCTAAGTTTTTCCTTAAACCTAACTACTGTCGAGTGGGCTGTTTGTATGGTATAGCGCTTATCAATGGACTGCTCTAAACCAGAATCCTGGAAGTTGCTTCTCAGGTTGTCACGAAGCTGGCTAAGCGTATTATCCGCTAAAAAGCCTTGCACCATCAGACAGGATGGAGAAGCAGTAAGCCCTATGAATTCAATTTCAAAGGCACCTGACTCTTTTATGCTTTTCCGAACAGTCTCAATGTAGTCTTCCACCCGAATCTGCCCCAGATCGAAGCCATCATAACATGAAATGATCGACATCACGGTTACATGTAGATCTGAGTTCCGATAAAAATACTGGTTTGGTTCGATCAGCTTAAGTTTAGAGAGCACCTTTTGAATCTCTCCTTTTACAACATCATCTGGCCGCAGTAAAAGGGTGATCCCAAATCTGTTGTCACTCGCAGAATCAATCAACTCGTCAATCTGATAAGCATCTGATCGTATGCTGCGAACTGCATCCTGATAGAGTTTATGATAATGCTCCTGTAAATCCATACAGCAATTTTTGAAGTAATTGGGAGGTTTTTAGAGTGGAACGTCTCGTTTAAAAACAGTGCGAGCGGGTGAGCTTGATTGTTCGTAGGGCAATCAGCGCAACAAGTGAGCAAGAATTTTTAAATTGAGACCAAATTAAGCACTGTTTTATATACTGCTGGGCGTAGGTTTGGCTATTCGTACATCTGGAAAGCTTCCGTGCTGCTGGTTTTAGCTATACCATAATTTTCTTCATCCCGGAAATTCACCACACCAGATTTTATCTTTTCCTTATCTTCTCTAAGCTCCTGCGCCAGCTTTCCAATTTCTCGAGAAATTTGTTCTTTCTTCGCTGGAGTGTAATCATCAAATTTTGGGTCAATAAGTGACACAATCAATTCATTACTGTTTTTGATGTTTATTTCGACTTTCTCTGTTTCATATTTTTCGGCTATAGATTTCTTTAGTCGATTCATGTATTTAAATTCTCCAGTCATTTCTGAACAGCTGGACAAGGAAATTAGAAGAATCACCAAAATTATGGAAGCAGATTTTTTCATTCTTATGGTTTTAGTTTATCATTAAAGATTTTGTGGAACTTCCGGTCAACGTCTCGTATAAAAACTGTGCGAGCGGGCCTGCGTGATTGTCCGCAGGACAATCCGCTGAGCCGGCGAACACAGAATTTCGATTCAAGATCAAATTAAGCATTGTTTTTATATGTTGTTACCCTTGTTTGCGACACGCAAGAGTAAGCACGTTTTCAACCAATTTTTTTTATCACGCCTGATTAAAAGTCCGCTGGGTATATTATTACGTTGTGATTAATCCGAGTGAGCAAGTCCGCTTTTTATCCATTTTGCCTGTCGGTCCGATTTGCGCTTTCCAAGGACCGAATATAACGGTTAAACTCTGCTCTAATAATCCAGTTCCTATTTATCCATTCTATTTGTCAGTCCGCGCCACATTTTTCACGTTGCATTATAGTCCGCTACCCACAACATTTTCCCCTATTTATTTAATTTTCTTGCTCCGAAATTAATCGGCCGGATTTATTTTGGAGCAATTAAGGGTAACTAGTATATAAACGGAATAAACATCCCGCTTTTTGTCGTTTTTAACAGATAACCGGAACTGGATTACAGAATATACTATATAGAAGTTAGAATATACCTGCCTTTCGTCATTATCTTCTTCCAAACAAACCCCTCCAAAATTCCCCCAATTTTCCGAACTTTGTCTAACACATAATACATAAGCTATTAATTCATTCCCTTTGTCTACCACGCATAAAGAATACCTGCTGCAGTCGGAGCCGAACAAGTTCAGCCTGGATAACCTGCAGGCGGGCGAGATGATCGTGAACATGGGGCCGCAGCACCCGAGCACGCACGGTGTCCTGCGCCTCGAGGTAGTCACAGACGGGGAAATTATTACCAATGTAGCGCCCCACATCGGCTATTTGCACCGCTGCTTCGAGAAACACGCTGAGAGCATGGCCTACAACCAAACCATCCCCTACGTGGACCGCATGGACTACCTGGCCGCCATGAACTCAGAGCATGTGTGGTGCATGGGCGTAGAGAAGTTATTAGGTATAACAGACCAGATTCCGAAGCGGGTCGAGTATATCCGGGTGCTGGTAACGGAGCTCAACCGCATCGCGTCGCACTTTCTGGCCATTGGCACCTACGCCATCGACATCGGGGCTTTTACGCCTTTTCTGTGGCTGCTGCGCGACCGGGAGCACATCCAGCGCCTGCTCGAGTGGACTTCCGGAGCCCGCATGCTCTACAATTACATCTGGGTGGGAGGTCTGTACTACGACCTGCCCATCGGCTTTGAGGAGCGCTGCCGTGAGTTTATCAATTACCTGCAGCCCAAGCTTGATGAGCTCGACACGATCCTGCTCACGAACAAGATCTTCATTGATCGTACCGCCAACGTGGGCGTGCTGCCGCTGGATGTGGCCATCAACTACGGTTGCTCCGGCCCGATGCTGCGTGGCTCCGGCCTGCGCCACGACCTGCGCCGCGTCGATGGGTATAGCGTATACCCCGAGCTGGAGTTTGAAGTGCCGATCGGCGAAGGCACCATGGGCAGCACCGGCGACTGCTGGGACCGCAACTATGTGCGGGCGCTCGAGTGCCGCGAGTCGGTTAAGATCATCAGCCAGTGCCTCGACAGGTTGCTGGGTGAGCACAAGCGCACCCCAGACTTCGATCCGCAGGCGGCCTGCCCTAAGAAGATGCGCATGACCGGTACGCAGGAACTCTACTTCCGGGGCGAAACACCTCGTGGAGAACTGGGCTACTTCTTCCGCACCACCGACCGCAGCGACGTACCTTTCCGCTGCCATGGCCGCTCTCCCTGCTTCTCCAACCTGTCGGTGCTGCACGAAATCGCCAGGGGCTGCATGGTGGCCGACCTCATTGCTATTGTAGGCTCTGTAGATATCGTTTTGGGGGAGCTGGACAGGTAAGCCACCCGCTACTTCTGACTGGTAGTTGTCCATTGGAATACATTGTAGCTCCCATTTAAAACCCATGGCAATAGTAGCCGTTAAAATTCACTGATGTGCCTTTTGTTGTACTTTGAGGGTCAGACGAATTTCCTGTAGCATGCATATAAGATTGAACAAGCTATTAACGATACATCTTCTTTGGATTAGTGTACTTTTCGGGCCTGCCACAGCCATGGCGCAGGTGCAAAAGCCTCCGCAGCAGAAGCCGAAGACAGATACGCTAAGGAGTGTAGGCGTAGATTTCTTTACGCTTCCTGCCGACACGGTACTCCCTGGTCAGAAAAATCCTTTTACAGAGTCGCAGCGCCTGGAGGGTGACAACAAACGCTACCTGAAGCGGGCTGTTATACCTGCCGCAGCACTGATCGGTGCTGGTATCTACACCATGGGAGGGCGCGGCATCCTGAGTAGTGATGATGTGTTCAACTACAGAACCAGGGTCTTCCCTAAGTTTGCAACCAACGCCGATGACTTCGCCATGCTTGCGCCACTGGTAGGCCTCTATGGTTTCAACATCATATCGTCACAGAACAGGCACGAACTTGGGCGACAAACGGTGCTGCTCCTTTCTTCCGGAGCACTGGCATCGGCTCTTGTCTGGCCCACTAAGAAGCTTACAGACAGAGACAGGCCCAACGGAAAACCTTATGCCTTCCCCTCCGGTCATACGGCCTACGCCTTCACGATCGCCACTTTCATGGACAAGGAGTTCCGGCACAAGAGCCTCTGGGTAAGTGTGGTAAGCTATGGTATAGCAGGCGGCACCGGTGTGCTGCGCGTGCTCAACAATGCCCACTGGATGTCGGATGTGCTGGCGGGTGCAGGTGTTGGCATCATCTCCGTGAATACTGTCTACTGGGTGCAAGCCAAACTCACCAAAGGTGGCGGTCTGAACACGGCCATGTACCCGACTGTGCTGCCAAATGGGCAAATGGGCATGGCCATGTCCGTTACTTTCTAAACATGCATCCTGTACATCAGGTATAGCCTGGCGTCTCTCTGCCTATGGGGAGGCGCCAATTCTTTTTTATATTTACTGCATGCCAACACTCCGACTGCTCCTGCTACTGCAACTTCTGCTCTGTACCGCCACCTCCCTGGCGCAGGTATACAGTGTGCAGGGCACGGTGCGCGATGCCAACACCCGGGAACGGCTTCCGTTTGTGAGCATCGTGGTCAATGGAGGCGAAACAGGTACGACCTCGAACCTGGACGGCCAGTACCAGCTCCGCCACAACCGCCCCATTACCAGTCTGCGCTTCAGCTACGTAGGCTATACCCCGCAAACGGTGCCGGTCGATTCGCTGTCGCAGCTCAACATTGCTCTGCGTCCGTCGGCGGCCCAGTTGCAGGAAGTGGTGATCCGGTCAGGTATAAATCCGGCACACCGCATCATCCAGCTGGCTAACCAGAACCGTGACCGCCACCGCCTCGATAACATTCCGGCTTATACCTACCGCACCTACAACAAGTTTATCCTGACTGCCAACGCACCGGATGATCTCGACCTGCGCGATACCCTCCGTCTTTCAGAGCAGGACTCTTCTTTTTTGCGCATGCGTGATCTGCTGACCAAACAGCACCTCTTCCTGATGGAGAGTATCACCAACTATGCACAACTTGGCAAGAATCTCTCAAAGGAAACGATACTGGCAACCCGTGTGTCGGGGCTGCAGCAGCCGAGCTTTGGCGTAGTGGCCGCTGAGGCTCGGGAATTTTCTGTGTATGATGACATGCCGGTATTCTTCGGGAAGCGCTACCTGAGCCCCCTGAGCAATGGCAGCATCAGGCGCTATGACTTTGTGCTTCAGGAAACGGCTGTGGTGGGAGCAGACACTGTTTTTATCATCTCGTATGCGCCGCAGCCCGGCAAGAACTTCAACGGCCTGAAAGGACTGCTCTACATCAACAGCGATGGCTGGGCCGTGCAGAACGTGCTGGCTGAGTCGCACGCTGATGACAAACGGGGCCTGAAGCTGCAGCAGCAATTTGTGAAAGTCGATAACCGGCAGTGGTTTCCTGCGGAGCTGGATGTGGAGATTACCGTGCAGCAGATTTACATGCGGGGGCACCAGCCGTACGGGCACATTCGCACCTACATCACCAACGTAAACCTGGACCCACCCCTGCGGCGCAACGATTTCGGGGTGATTGCCCTGGAGCAACGCCCGGATGCCTGGCGACAGCCGGAGCAACTCTGGCAAGTTTACCGCCCCGACTCACTTTCCTCAAAAGAGCAGACCACTTACCAGCGCCTCGACAGTGTGGGGCAGGCGCAAAAGCTGGACCGCACCATCCGCACCATGGAATATCTGATGGCCAAGCAGCTCCCCATCGGTCCCATTAGTCTGGACCTGAACCGATTGCTTAAGGTGAGTCGATTTGAAGGGATGCGACTGGGTATAGGCGCTCATACCAACAACCTGTTTTCGGAGCGCTTCTCTATAGGTGGTTACTGGGGCTATGGTCTGCGCGACAAGGAGCATAAATATGGAGCTGATGCCGCCGTTAAACTGCACAAGCCATCGGAACTCACGCTTTCGGCCGCTTACGCTGAAGATGTAGCAGAGCCGGGTGGTCGTCGATTGCCTTTCAGGGAGCGTGGGCTGCTCAGCGATCTGCGTCCTGCTTTACTACCCAATCTGGATTACACCACCCAGCGAAGCGCCGGCCTGAGTGGGCGCATGCTGCGCTATGTACAGTGGCAGGCAGGTATACGGCAGGAGCAGCGCCGGCCTACCTTACCGCTTTTTGCCCCGGAGTCAGGTATAGGTACGCCAGAGTTCAATCTGGCCGAGGTAACGACGGGCTTGCGCTTCGCCTATGGCGAGCAGTACATGCAGCTGTTCAACCGCACAATGCCCATGCCCACCCGCTACCCTGTGCTCTGGTTGCAATACACCAAGGGTATTGACGGCCTGGATAGTGACGGCTATACCTACAACAAGCTCGACCTACGTGCCGAAGGCTCCTTCCGGCAGCGCAGCTTAGGAGAGACCAGTTTTGTGCTGGCAAGCGGCTTAGTACAGGGCGACGCCCCTTTTGTGAGCCTATACAATGGCTACGGCAGCTACAGCTCCAACTACAACGTATATGCCGGCGAAGGCTTTGAGACGATGCGCCCATACGAGTTTTTTTCTGATCGCTACGTAGCCTTGTTTCTGCGCCAGGACCTGGGCAAGCGCCTGCTCAACACCAAGCTCTTCAAGCCTGACCTGGTGCTCGTGCAGAACATGGGCATTGGCGACCTGCGCCAGTCTATACCTGATTTAGAGCCCTTACAGTATGCCAACATGCGCAAAGGCTTTTTCGAATCCGGATTGATGCTCAACAACATCATCAGCTCTGCCTTCTCTGGTGTTGGGGTAGGCGCTTTTTACCGCTACGGCCCTTACGCCCTCCCTCAGGCTAAAGATAACCTGAAGCTGAAGCTCACAGCAACACTGGCGTTTTGAGAGCAGGATTAGGTCTCTATATTCTGTCCTTTTTTGTCATCCTGAAAGGATCTTCGTAATAGCGGGCTCCTACCCCCGCAGATAGCATCGGCTTAACCTCCCGGGGGTAGGGTCCTCTATTTCTACCAAGTTTTTTTACAGAATGATAGTAAATTTTGAGCGTGTTTTCTTAGCAGGTGACAAAAGAATAAGGGAGGACGCAAAAAGTCTATCTTTAGGTTGTTGAACTCAACCTGATGCAGGCTAGTATCTTGTTTGCTCCTATACCTGAAATACCCGCTTTCCAAGCATAGGAACACAAAATGCGTACAACTATCTACTGATTCAGAAGTATAAAAATAACGTATGAAAATCCTATCCGCTCAACAAACCCGTGAAGCTGATGCACAGACCATCAGTGAGGAAGGTATTGCTTCAGAAGAATTGATGGAACGGGCTGCGCGTGCCTTTGCAGGTTGGCTGGAAAACAAGTTTACACCGGAACACCCTGTTTGTATCTTCTGTGGGCCCGGCAACAATGGCGGTGATGGGTTAGTGGTAGCCCGTTTGCTACACCAACGCCTCTACGATGTGCAGCTATACCTGGTCAACGATGGCGGCCAGACGTCCCCGGATTTTCAGATCAACATGGAGCGGCTACCGCACGAGGTACCGCCACACCACATTACCAGCAAAGAGAATTTGCCTGCCATACCTGACAAAGCCTTTGTGATTGATGCCCTGTTCGGCACCGGCCTTTCCAGACCTGTTACCGGACTCTATGCCGATGTGATCAACTGGCTTAATAAGCACAGCAACTGTACCGTCGCTATTGACATTCCCTCGGGTTTGTACACCGATAAGCAGACACCCGCTGAGGGAGCGATTGTGCAGGCAGATCATACGGTAAGCTTCGAGTTGCCGAAGCTCGCTTTTTTTCTGCCACAGCATGAGCAGTACGTAGGAGAATGGCACATCGTCAGCATTGGCTTGAGTCCTGCATACCTTGCAGAGGCGGAGCCGAACTTCCAGTATGTGACGCAAAAAGAGGTTCAGCAGCTGCTAAAGCCTCGCTCCAAATTCTCGCACAAAGGTACCTACGGACATGCCCTGCTGCTTTGTGGGGGCTATGGTAAAATAGGAGCGGCAGTGCTCGCGGCCAGAGCCTGTTTGCGCAGCGGCGTAGGTCTGCTCACCGTGCAGGCTCCCGCCATTGGCTATGACGTGCTGCAAACGGCTGTGCCGGAGGCCATGCTTCTACCTGACAGCAACCGCAAGCATTTATCCGGGCTGCCGGAGTCTATGGAGAAGTTTAATGCCATAGGTATAGGCCCGGGTATAGGCACCGAGCGCATCACTAAAACCATGTTGGGCCAACTGCTGGCTACCACTGATCTGCCCCTGGTCATCGACGCCGACGCCATTAACCTGATCGCCAGCAGCGACAAGCTCAAAGCCCATCTCCCGAAAGGAAAGATTATCTTCACGCCTCACCCCAAAGAGTTTGAGCGATTGGTCTGCAAAAGCAACAATGAATATGAAAGGCTGGAGGAGTTGCGGGAGTTTTGCAGGGTATACCAATGCTATATGGTGCTCAAAGGAAGCCACTCGGCCATCGCCACGCCGGAAGGAGACATTTACTTCAACACAACTGGCAATGCAGGTATGGCCACGGGTGGAACCGGAGATGTGTTAACCGGCATCCTGACAGCCTTGGTAGCACAAGGCTATACCTTGAAGGAGGCTTGCCTACTTGGTGTGTACCTGCATGGGCTGGCAGGTGATCTGGCCAAAGGAACGGTAGGAGAGATCGCCCTGATTGCCTCCGATGTGATACAGCATTTGCCACAGGCATTTCAGCACCTGAGCCGCTCTTAGCTCACGGCCAGGTATACGAAAGCAAAATGAACCAGCATAGCACCATCGGCCAGCAATGCATAGTAGATCCGGGGCTTTTCTTCTGAGGCATTCCACACAATCAGGCCAGCTACCAGGGCGGCGCTCATCAAGCTGATCAGTACTGCTCCTTCCTCCGTCAACAGCACCAGCAGCAGGTATAGCGTCAAGAGCCCGAGGGACAAATACCGTGTATAGTGCTCGCCTAGCAAACCGGGGAAGGTAAGGGTGCGGGTGCGGCGGTCGTAGGTGTAGTCGCGTATGTCGAACAGTAGGGCCAGCGCCAGGATAAACAGGAAGCGCCGCAGCCATATTAGCATTACCTGGCTGTCCAACTGAACGGCTGCATCGATCAGAGGAAATAACACCGTTACGGCAGACCAGACCAACGCGATCAAGAACACCTTCAGCAGCGGCACGCTCCGGAAAGGCTTCATCCGGCTGCTCCCAAGCGGCACCGTATAGCCAACCGAGATAAGCGCCAGCGCCAGCACAAACCACAGGTTAATCCGGAGTTCGTAAAGGAAGAACAGGGTAACAGCACCAACCAGGCTCAATAAGGCCAGCACGGCCAATTCCCGTTGGTAGCGAATGCTCCAAGACTGCCCCGCTATACCTGCTCCCCACCCGCGCCAGGTGCGCTGCAGGCTGCTGGTGTTGTAGGTAAAGAGCGTCGCCAGAAACACAAAGCCCGCCATGGGGAGTGATACTTCATTGCCTGTCAGCAGATAGGTTTCTACTGTCAGTCCGAAAGCGCAAAGTGAAATGAACACACTGCTGTAGAGAAGGGCTTCTATACCTGCTCTAAACCAACTTGCCAATGGCTGTTGGCGTCTCATCCCGCTGTGTTCTTTTTCTGGCATTCTTCTCTGCAAGTTCGCAATTCAGGTACGGCTTTCAAATGTTGAACGGCTGTAAATAAAAAAGCCTGACACAGGTTTTACCCCACATCAGGCTTTACAGGAAAAGTAAAAGTCTAGATTGTGCTCTTTGGTGCAGCTTCACCGAAGGTAGCGTCATACAGTCTGATGCTCTCTTTGATGATCTCGTAAGCTGGCTCACGACCCAGGAACTGCTCTACGATCACTTCTTTGTGCTCCAGTTTCTTATAGTCTTCAAAGAAGCGGCGCATCTCCAGTAGGGTGTGCGGAGGAAGCTCAGAGATGTCATTAATGTGACGTACCGACATGTCATTGTTTGCCACAGCGATGATTTTGTCGTCTTCTTCGTTGTTGTCGATCATGCGCATCACACCGATTACTTTCGCATCGATCAGACACATTGGAACCACATCAAGCGAACAGATTACCAGGATATCGAGTGGATCTTTATCGTCGCAGTAAGTTTTAGGTATAAAGCCGTAATTAGCAGGGTAGTTCACCGATGAGAAAAGTACACGGTCCAGTTTCAGCATGCCGCTTTCCTTGTCCAGCTCGTACTTTGCCTTTGATCCCTTTGGAATTTCAATGATGGCAGTAACGACTGCCGGGGCCTCCTCACCGTAGCTTACGCTATGCCACGGGTTATTCTTTTCTAAATTCTCCATCATATATTCTTTCTTAAAAGCTGTCGTATACTTCGTCCCGACAGGTATTGTTACTTCATTAATTCTTGCAAAGGGCGCCCCACACTTCCATTCGGTTCCTGTATGTACAGCCATGAGGCAATAGTAGGAGCTATGTCTGCTACGGCAGTTTCAACTGAGCTCTCGCCCGGTTTCACTTTCCAGCCATACCATACCAGCGGCACATGGGTATCATAGTTACCGTAAGAGCCGTGTGTGGTTCCTTTTTGCGGACCGCTTCCGTAGCCTTCGAACCAGCCTGGCTGCAGTACTACGATCACATCGCCGGAGCGCTGTGCATTGTACCCGCTTTCCAGGCGCGACATCATACCGCTGGCCCAGCCAGCTCGCTGTATAGCTTCGCCTGTTACGGCTCTCGCTACGCCATCAAAACGCATGACATAGTTAGCCGCCGCTTCCTGTACCTCAATTCTCGTCAGCTTCTTGCCTTCAATTGTCTTACGGTCAAGGTATACCTGCTGGTTAGTATAACGCTCCACCCAGCGGCCTTTGCCAAACCTCTTATTCAGGTGCTGCTCCAGTGAGTCGCGCATGATGTTAGAATTAGCTATACCTGCCGGAATATTAAGAGACTCCATATAAGCCGGAACGTGTGCCGCTCCGTGGTCTGCTGTCAGGAAGATCAGAACATTATCTTTCCCGATTTCTTTTTCGAGCAGGTTGATCAGTTCTTCAATCTCACGGTCAAGGCGCAGGTATACGTCCTGTACTTCAATTGAGTTCGGGCCGAATGAATGCCCTACATAGTCAGGTGTGGAGTAGCTCAATGCCAGGAAATCAGTGAAATTGCCTTGGCCTAAGTTCTCGCCACGCAAAGCAGCTTTTGCAAACTCCGTTGTAAGTGTGTTGCCTGCAGGTATAGAGCGGATCAACTCGTAATCTTTGCCACGGATGGCAGGTATGTTATGCGGAAACACAGGCCTTTCTTCACCAGGAAGTGCACGCTCCCAATCCATGTCATCTGCTGTGCTTTCGGTATATTGCTCTATTGGCAGCAGCGTGTTCCATACCTCACTTAATAGTTTATCCGGATGCTTTTGATTGTTGAATTCCTGCACCCAGTTCGGCAACGTGTTCGCATAGAACGTGCTCGTGATCCAGTTGCCGGAAGGAGAGTCAAACCAGTAAGCTCCGTTTCCGGTATGGCCGGCCGGCAGAATAGATCCTCTGTCCTTCAGCGCTACACCAATTACTTTTGACTGCATGTTGTTAGAAAGTCGCAGCTCGTCGGTGATGGTGGTAGTCAATAGATTTCGAGGTGACATCAGGCCCGCATCTGAAGTACTCCCTACTGTTTTGACGCTAGTGTCCTCCACGCAGTACATGGATTTCCCTGTGGTTCTATCATACCAGGAGTTACCTACAATACCGTTTAAGGCAGGTACACTGCCAGTATAAACTGAAGCATGACCCGGCCCCGTATAAGTAGGTACGTAGCTGTATTGATTGTTTTTGAAGTTGAAGCCCTGCCTTACAAGCCTTTTGAAGCCGCCTTCGCTATATTTGTCCCAGTAGCGGTACAGAAAATCATAACGCATCTGATCTACTACAATACCAACGATCAGTTTTGGACGGCCTTCTATGCCAATAACAGGTTGATTTCCCTGCTCTCTTGCTACGCTTGGGCTGTTAGTTGTAGTACAAGCCTGCACAGCAATTAAAAGTACTGCCGCTACTATAGTCTGTATTCCGGATCTAAGACCGCTTAACTTCATGTGTATGTTGTTGAGTTTCTCAAATATAGGGAACACTTTCCAACTAATCGGCTAGCATACATTCCTGTATTTGATGTTTTAACAAAAATATAACACACTGTATTATATCCCCAAAAAAAGAACGCCCACCTGGTGTGATGGGCGTTGCTTCTGTATTTGGTAAGTTATTCTATTTTGCAGCAAGCGCCTCTGCACCACCCACGATCTCAAGGATCTCTTTGGTGATGGCCGCCTGTCGCGTCCTGTTGTAGGTCAGCTTCAGCTCTTTCAGCAGCTCGCCTGCGTTTTCCGTCGCTTTGTCCATGGCAGTCATTCGGGCACCGTGTTCTGAAGCGTTTGACTCCAGCACCGCTTTGTATACCTGTATCTTGAGCGACTTAGGTATAAGCTCCTCAATGATCTGCTCTTTTGATGGCTCAAAGGTATAATCAGACACCATGCTGCTGGCAGTTTCCTCTACAGGCTTGTCTTCAATAGGCAGAAACTGCTCGTTGCGCACGATTTGTGTCGCCACGTTTTTGAACTCGTTGTAGATGATATCTACCTGATCAAACTCACGTGCAGTGAAACCATCCATGGCACGCTCCGCAGCAAGGCGTACTGTGTCAAAGGAAAGGTTTGCGAAAGTGCCTGTGAAGTCACTGATCACGTTGTAACCGCGCTTCGTCAAAGCTTCAGCGCCTTTACGTCCGATAGTAAGGAAAGTAAGGTTACCTGCCTCCAGTTGGCTACGGTATTTGCCTTGGGCCAGTGTATTGGCTGCCTTGATGATGTTAGAGTTAAAAGCG
Source organism: Pontibacter sp. LHS1 (assembly GCF_058932855.1). Classification (NCBI taxonomy): domain Bacteria; kingdom Pseudomonadati; phylum Bacteroidota; class Cytophagia; order Cytophagales; family Hymenobacteraceae; genus Pontibacter; species Pontibacter sp. LHS1. The sequence goes on along the minus strand of NZ_JBZYWF010000003.1, from coordinate 416,610 downwards.
CCAGCCAAACCACGGTCAGACGTTACCACGATTACAAGCACTCTGTTCGCTTCACGCTTTTCAGAGTATTTGTTCGATACAGAACCTTCCGTCAGCTGAGAAAGATTGGTCAGGATACCGCTCAAACGCTGCGCATATGGGCGCATACGCAGGATGTTGTCCTGAGCACGTCTCAACTTGGCAGCCGCCACCATTTTCATGGCCTTGGTGATCTGCTGTGTTGACTGTACCGATGTAATGCGGCTTCTAACCTCTTTTAAACTTGCCATATTATGTATGTTATGAGCATAAAGTTAGAGACCGCCTTTGTCAGCAGTCTCTAACTCATAACCAACTATTACTTTTTGTAACGGGCAGAAAGCTCTCTGGCTACCTGCTTGATAACACCTGTCGTCTCGTCGTCCAGCTTACCGGCCAACAGTGCGTTCAGTGTGTCCTGGTGCTGAGCACGCATGGTGCGCAGGAAGTCCTTCTCGAAAGTTCTAACTTCATTCACAGGCACATTGTCCAACAGACCGTTTGTAGCGCAGTAGATAATAGCTACCTGCTCTGCTACCGATACCGGAGAGAACTGTGGCTGCTTCAGGATCTCCAGGTTACGACGACCACGCTCAATTGTCAGCTTAGTCGCAGCATCCAGGTCAGAACCGAATTTCGCAAACGCTTCCAGTTCACGGAACTGCGCCTGGTCAAGCTTCAAAGTACCAGATACTTTCTTCATCGCCTTGATCTGAGCGTTACCACCCACACGCGATACAGAGATACCTACGTTGATCGCAGGACGGATGCCTGAGTTGAACAGGTTTGTCTCCAGGAATATCTGACCGTCTGTGATCGAGATCACGTTCGTAGGGATATAGGCAGAAACGTCACCAGCCTGCGTCTCGATGATTGGAAGAGCGGTCAATGAACCACCACCTTTCACGAGGTGCTTGATAGAATCTGGCAAGTCGTTCATGTTGCGAGCGATCTCGTCAGAAGCGTTTACCTTAGCGGCACGCTCCAGAAGGCGAGAGTGCAGGTAGAATACGTCACCAGGATAAGCTTCACGCCCTGGAGGACGACGCAGCAGCAGAGACACTTCGCGGTAAGCAACGGCCTGCTTGGAAAGGTCATCATAAACAACCAGGGCAGGACGGCCTGTATCACGGAAGAACTCACCGATAGCCGCACCAGTAAATGGAGCAAAGAACTGCATTGGAGCAGGATCAGAAGCAGAAGCCGCTACCACCACAGTGTAATCCATCGCACCACCTTCAGTCAAAGACTTCACTACCTGTGCTACAGTAGAAGCTTTCTGACCTACGGCTACATATATACAGAATACAGGCTGTCCTTTTTCGAAGAACTCGCGCTGGTTCAGGATTGTGTCAATCGCAACTGCAGACTTACCTGTCTGACGGTCACCGATGATCAGCTCACGCTGGCCACGGCCGATCGGAATCATGGAGTCAATCGCCTTGATACCAGTCTGCATTGGCTCGTTCACTGGCTGGCGGAATACCACACCTGGTGCTTTACGCTCCAGTGGCATTTCGTACAGGTCACCAGCAATCGGACCTCTACCGTCGATTGGCTGACCCAGTGTGTTTACCACACGGCCGATGATGCCATCACCTACTTTTACAGAGGCGATACGGTTGGTTCTTCTTACAGTGGCGCCCTCTTTGATTTCACTGTAGTCGCCAAGCATTACGGCACCTACGTTGTCTTCTTCCAGGTTCAGAACAAGCGCCTGAAGTCCGTTCTCAAACTCTAATAGCTCACCAGACTGTGCTTTGGAAAGGCCATAGATACGAGCGACACCGTCACCCACTTGCAGTACTGTACCTACTTCTTCCAATTCTGCCTCAGAACGGAAGCCAGATAGCTGCTCTCTTAGTATGGCTGATACTTCGTCAGGTCTTACTTCTGCCATGATTATAATTTATTGATATAGGGGTTGTCTTTAAATTTATTTCTCAGCTTGTTCAGGTTATACTTCACAGAGCTGTCAATCTGCTGATCGCCAACACGGAGTACGAAACCACCGATGAGTGACGGATCAATCTTTTCTTCTAATTCTACGCGCTGGCCGGTCTGGGCTACCAGACGCTTACCTAGCTCGTTGCGCAGTTCTTCTGTCAATGGCACTGCTGTTGTTACACTTGCAGTTGTAATGCCTTTGTACACGTTATACTGCTTTGTAAACTCTGTGGCTATAAACTCCAGCACTGACTCACGGCCTTTTTGGGCCACAATGCTAAAGAAAGCCAGGGTAAGGTCGTTCACTTTGCCTTTGAACAATGCATTAATCACTGCAAGCTTCTTGTCTGACTTCACAACCGGGTTGCGCATCAGGAGTTTCAGGTCTCTGTTCTGGTCAAGCACTCTGGCGAACATATCCATGTCCTCCTTTACCTGCTCCAGTACACCTCTCTCCTGTGCCAGCTCAATCAGTGACTTTGCGTATCTCGAAGCAACTCTAATTTCTGACATATTGCTTTATTATCACCTTCTCACTTAAGCAGTGGCAGGGTTATGTGATACGATTAGTTAAGCGTTACTTCGTTGATATAATCTTTAGCCAGCGCCTGCTGTGCCTGTGGATTGCTCAATTCTTTGCGCAGGATACGCTCAGCGATATCCACTGAAAGAGCAGCAGCCATGTTCTTCACTTCCGTGATAGCGGCACGCTTCTCATTCTCAATAGACTCACGGGCTTGTGCGATCATGCGGGAACCTTCTTCGTTTGCCTTCTGCTTCGCAGTTTCGATCAGGGCATTGCCTGCATCAGAAGCTTCTTTCAGGATCTTGTCGCGCTCCATACGGGCTTCAGCCAGCAGTTTTTCGTTCTCTGCTTTCAGACCCTGCATCTCCAGCTTTGCTTTTTCAGCAGCGCTCAGTGCATTTTCAATAGAAGTCTCACGCTCGTGCAGGGCGTTCATGATCGGCTTCCAGGCGAACTTGGAAAGCAGGAACAGCACGATGATGAAAGTCACCGTCTGCCAGAAAATTAAACCTATACCTGGGGTTACTAATTCCATTGTGTATGAATTTGAATAATTAGGTTCTAATCAGTTCACCGGCTCTCAACCGGCATTGCTTTTAACTATTTAACTACTTTAGATCTCTCCGTCCGGACCATACGTCCGGACGAGAGACCAATTACAAAGGATATTAGCCCTTGAAAGAGATTAGCAAGCAAACTACCACACCGAACAGTGCAACACCTTCGATAAGGGCAGCCGCGATAATCATAGCAGTCTGGATCTTACCACCAGCTTCTGGCTGACGCGCGATAGACTCCATGGCTGAACCACCGATTCTACCGATACCCAAACCAGCGCCAAGGGCAACCAGACCAGCACCGATACCGGCACCCATGATAGCCAAACCGAAATCGGTTGTAGCTGCTACTGCTTGAAGCAAAATTGCTAACATAATTATAGTTATATATAGTTAAAAAATAAAAAACAGATTAATGATGCTCGTCACCGTGATGCTCTTCCACTGCGCCACCGAAATACATCGCTGAAAGCAGGGTGAAGATATAAGCCTGAAGCAGGGCCACGAACAGCTCAAGGAAGTTCATGAAAGTAGCAAACGCCACACTCAAAGGACCTACTGCAATGCTTTGGAAAATAAAGATCAAGCTAAACAGCGACAGGATGATAATGTGACCTGCCGTGATATTCGCAAAAAGACGAACCATCAGGGAGAACGGCTTGGTAATAATACCGATCAATTCAACCGGAATCATGATCGGAGCCAGCCATACAGGAACACCTGGCGTAGCAAAAATGTGCTTCCAGTAGTTCTTATTGCCGCTAAATACTGTGATCAAAAGTGTCAGCGTAGCCAACACCAGCGTTACCGCGATGTTACCAGTCAGGTTAGCACCACCTGGCATCAAACCAAGCAGGTTGTTGAACCAGATAAAGAAGAACACTGTCAGTAGGTACGGCATGTAGCGCTCGTACTTCGGGCCAATGTTCGCCTTGGCAATCTCGTCACGGATAAAGATGATAATCGGCTCAAAGAAAGACTGGATGCCTCTCGGCGCTTTGCCGTTGTTTTTCTTGTAGCTTCCGGCAATTGTGAAGAACACCGCAAAAAGCAGGGCCACACTAAGGAAAAGAGAAGCAACGTTCTTTGTAATAGATATGTCAATCAGAGAAGACTGGTCAGCGGCTGGCTGTCCGTTGGCATCTGCACGATAGATGTGGCCGTGGCTCACTATGTAACCATCGTAAGGCACTAACTCGTGATTCTCGTCATAGAAGTTACTTGATGAAAACACCTTCGGAGTACCGTTATCGATCAGGATAACAGGAAGGTAGAGCGTCACACCATCGGCAAAATGCCAGTTGTAATCATCCGCGATGTGATGGGTGATCATATCGCCTGGCTTAAACTCGCCGCCCTCAACCGGAGCCTCTGCAGAAGCAGTGATCGTCAGGAAGGAAAACAGTAAAATAAATAACTTCTTCATTAAGAGAGATTTAGAAGCAAATTTAAAATCCGCAAATGCTATTCTTAGTTTTGCTTTTTCAATTGCGGTGCGAAGTTAGTTATTAAGCTGTAGATTTCAAACCCGGTAAATAGAAAATATAACGCGAAGAAGTTGAAAACGAACTGCAGCTCGTTTTCAGAATACATGAACACATAAATAAAAATGACGGCTATGCTGAGGATCATCCGGAAACCCATGGAGCCAAAGTAGTACAACTGAAAGTTATCGGAGTCGTAGCCTACTCCCAGTCGTGACACATAAAAGGCCAGCGCCGTGACTACCACCATAAAGCCTAAAATATACCAGATCAGTGGGTGCAGCAGCGCTGTGCCGGTATAAAAGGAGAGCAAGCCAATACCGATGCTCACGACACCTGTAAAAATGAGGAGGTTTTTGAAGAATTTCACTGCTTTACTTTTTACTTAATGAGATAATTACCAATACCATAGAGGCTACCACGGCCACTACCAGCAGCACAATCGTCATCCAGGGATTTTCGTTGCCCATGTAGTCGTCCAGCTTTGATCCGGCCCAGGCGGCCAGCACCATCGCACCGATCATCTGAAAGGCCAGCCCTGAGTACTTCAGGTACGATTTAAACGATTCTTCGCCCTTTGGCTTTTGATCATCTGCCTGTGACATGTGCTGCTTTGTTTTTCAAGGATTTGCAAAATTACGCTTTTTTAATGGGCTTCTCTGCAAATCGGTTTTATTTCGCCAGCTTTTTAAGGTACCTCAAATGCCTTCTGAGGGCTGAAACCATTTCTTATTTTCTATAGTTCAATAGCGAGCTTCAGGCTTTATCCACAGTCCCTTACATAATTGGCATATTATTGTATTTTTGTAGATGCCTTATGGCCTGCGCTCCATTTCAGCCCGGATACTTTCAAGTATAGCCAGGGCGTTATAAAGGAATAAGCGGCAGGGCTGCCCAACTTATACTGCACATTATCTGTACTTTGAGCAAAAACTCACTATATATCCTCTACGTGCTGGCCTGTCTTATGCTGGCGGGCTGTTCTGCTGAGCGCAATAATCCGCTCAGCAAAGCTTATCATAACACAACAGCCCGCTACAACGGCTATTTTCTGGCTAAAGAGAAACTTGAGGCGATCGAAAAGAGCATACAGGATCAGACGGTGTATGATTACAACCGCCCACTGCCCATCTTCCCGCCCATCGACTCCACTACTTATAAAGCACACGCCGCCGACCTGGAGGATGTGATCAAGAAGGCCTCTTTCCCAATCCAGTACCACCCGAACAGCAAGTGGATCGATGACAGTTACCTGGTCATCGGCAAGGTGCGCTTTTATGAGCTCAATTTCCCGGAAGCCGCTCAGACCTTCCGCTATGTAAACTCCACAGGCAAAGACCGCCACGTGAAACACGAGGCGCTGGTGTGGCTGATGCGCTCATTCCTGAAGCTGGGGGAGACAGACAATGCCTGGCAGGTATCGGAATTTCTGCGCAAAGAGCGCCTGAACCGCGACAATGCCCGCGAGCTATACCTGGCACGTGCCGAGTACCACCTGATGCAGGGCGATACCGCCGCTGTGATCGAGAACCTGGACCTGTCCCTGCCAAATTTCACGGAGCGGGATGACCAGTCGCGGGTGCGCTTCTCACTGGCACGCCTCTACCAGGATCGTGGACAAAGCAAGGAAGCCTACCAGCAGTATAGCCACATCCTGCGTCGCAACCCGCCTTACGACCTGGGCTTTTTCAGTCGTCTATACCTGGGCCAGGTATCGGAACTGGACGATGTTCAGGACCTGAACCGCATTGCTGGCTACTACCAGAAGATGCTGCGCGACGAGAAAAACACCGAGTACCGCGACAAGATCTATTACGAGATGGCTGTGTTTGAGCGCCGCCAGCAGCACTATGACAAAGCCCTGCAGAACATAGAGGCTTCGCTGAAGACACCTGGCTCTATACCTAACCAGAAAGCCTATACCTATCTGCTGGCCGGAGAGATCTATTTTGAGAACCTGAGCAAGTACGACCTGGCGCAGGCTTACTACGACAGTGCCGTGCAGGTATACCCGCAGCAGGCCATTGAATATGAGCAGGTGCTCGAGCGCCGCAATATCCTGGCTGATTTCGCGAAGCAATACAACACCATCCAGTTGCAGGACAGTTTGCAGCAGCTGGCTGCCATGAGCGAAGGCGAACGCCTGGCCTTTGTGCAAAACCTGGTGCAGCAGGAAGAGGAAATAAGACAGCAGGAACAGGCCCGGCAATTGGAACAGGAAAAGCAGCGCAAAGCTCGTCGTTCGCAGGAGCAACAAGCAGCCGTAACGGTCGGAGGCCGTAACAACCCGAATTCGGCCATCGGAGGCGGCAATACAGGAGGCGTGTTCTATTTCGACAACCCGGCGGCAATGGCCACAGCCCGCTCTGAGTTCGTGAGGCGCTGGGGCGACCGTCCGCTGCAGGACAACTGGCGACTCCTGAGCCGTGGCGAAATAGAAGGTGGCCAGGATGAAGCCGTTGCTATGGAGGCCCCTGTTGAATCCGCAGCAGAAGCTGAGACAGAAGAGAATCGCTCTGCCCGCCTGCAGACGCAGGTGGAAGCCTACCTGCAAAATATCCCGACCACTACGCTGGCCATACAGCAGTCTGAGAAACTGCTGGAGGACGCTATGTTCCGTCTGGCTAACATCTATGCCCAAAAGCTCAATTCACCGGAACAGGCCACTGCTACATTCGAGAAGTTTTTGCAGCGCTTCCCTCAATCCGAATATGCAGCCGAGGCGCACTACAGCCTATACCTGATCTACAGCCGGGCAGGCAGCGAACAGAAGGACATCTACTATGCCAAGATCAAGCAGCAGTACCCTAGCACAATTTACGCGAAGCTGGTAGACGACCCGAACTACATGAGCCAGAACGCCCTTGACAACATCAAGGCACATGCACTTTATGATTCTGCTTATGCACAATACGAGTCAGGCGAATACCAGCAGGCAACTGCCCTGCTCAAAGAACTGAGCCAGGTATACCCGCTCAACGACATACCTGATAAAGTGGCTTTCCTGCACGTGATGATCACCGCCCGCTCCGAAAGGCCCGAGTTGCTTCAACAGCAACTGCTGGCATTTAAGCAGCAGCATCCATCCAGTCCGCTAACCCCACGTGCCGACGAGCTGCTTAAGCGCTACCAGGAGCTGGAAAGCAAGCAGCAGCTCCGGCAGGAAGCTCCTGCGCCGCCCACTGCACAGCAAACCGACGAGCGCTCACCGGAGCAGCGTGTCAACAGCAGCATCGCACTGGCATCGGCACGTGATCGCAATGCGGCCCTGCAACAGCAGCGCCCAGCCGCGGCGTTTCCTTTACCTGATACAACGGCAACAAACCGCCCCGACACGACAGCCACTGCTCAGGTTGGCACGCCTTTGGATGTAACAGCTGTGGCTCAGGATACAGCGACAGCACAGGCACCCGAGGTACAGCCTCCTGCCGCTGATCCGCTGGCTTATACCAGCGCTCCTGATTCGGCCTATTATTTTGTGATGCTGTACCCAACGGAGCATGCCGCCTTCAAAGACATCGAAGCAAAGTATGAGAAGTATAACAACACCTATTTCCGCAACCAGAAGCTAACGTTGGATCAGCAGCCATTCGACGGCAACAGAGGCGTACTGCTGATGCGGGCTTTCACTAACATGAAAGAGGCACAGGCTTATAACATCAAACAAAAAGCACCTCAATCCCCGATTGGCAAAATTAGAGGCGTAGAATTCATTACCTTTGCAATATCATCCGACAACTGGCAGAAGTTGCTTCAGAAGAAGGATGTAGAAGAATATCTGAATTACTTCAGAACGAATAATTAACATGGCAACAACCACCCGCCCAAAACCAAAAACGGTATTCCCTAAGGTCATTTCCACAATGTGGCTTCTCTTCCTGAGTGGCCTGGCTGTGTTCATACTGTATATTTATGCGGTCAGCGTCAACTTTCTGAACCTGTTCGGAGACCTGCCCAACATGCGTACGCTCGAGAATCCGAAGAGTGCCCTTTCCTCTGTGCTTTACTCCGCCGATAACAAAGAGCTGGGCAAGTACTTCCGCGAAAACCGCACCCCGATCGAGTACGCTGACCTGCCCGAAAACTTTGTACATGCCTTGATGGCAACAGAGGATATCCGTTTTGAAGAGCACTCAGGTATAGACCCTGAAGCCATGGCCCGTGTAGCTGGAGGAATTCTGATAGGCAGCTCCAAAGGCGGGGGTAGTACCCTAACGCAGCAGCTTGCTAAAAACCTGTTCCGTACCCGTGGCGAAGAGCTAAACAACGGTTACCTGAATGACAAGCCGGGCTTCCGTACGCTTATTCACAAAACAAAGGAGTGGATCATGTCGGTGAAGCTGGAGCAGTCCTATACCAAGCAGGAGATCATGATCATGTACCTGAACATTTTTGAGTTCGGGAGTAATGCCTTTGGTTTGCAGTCTGCCGCCAAGACTTTCTTTGGTAAAGATGCAAAGGACCTGGAAGTGCAGGAGTCAGCGGTGCTGGTTGGCTTGTTTAAGAACCCGAACCACTATAGCCCGAAGTTTAATCCGGAAAATTCGAAGCATCGCCGCAACGTGGTGCTATCGCAGATGGTGAAGTACGGCTACATGACACAGGCCGAGTACGACAGCCTGAAAGAAACTGATATCAAACTTAAATACCGTGTTGAGAACCAGAACATTGGTCTTGCACCCTATTTCCGTACCGAAGCCAGTAAGTTTTTGCTGAAGTGGTGCCGCGAGAACGGCTACGACCTGTATGCCGACGGTCTGAAGATTTACACCACTATTGATTCACGCATGCAGACTTATGCAGAGCAGGCCGTGGAGGAGCATATGAAAGATCGCCAGAAAGAGTTCTTTGCACACTGGAAAGGACGCAACCCCTGGATTGACCGCCAGGGCAAGGAAATCCCGAATTACCTGGAGAATGCCATTAAGCGCACGGACCGCTATCGCAACCTGAACAGACGCTTCGATGGCAACCAGGATTCTATTAACTACTATCTGAACAAGAAAATCCCGATGACCATCTTTACTTATGATGGGGAAAAGGAAGTTCAGATGAGTCCGCTTGACTCGCTCAAGCATTACAAGCATTACCTGCAGACTGGCTTCATGGCGATGGAGCCACAAACGGGTCATATCAAGGCCTGGGTAGGCGGCATCAATTACAAGCACTTCAAATACGACCACGTGAAGCAGGGTGCCCGTCAGCCTGGCTCTACTTTCAAGCCATTCCTGTACACGGCCGCTATCGAAAATGGCTACTATCCGTGCTACGAGGTGCTCGACACGCAGGTATGTATACCATTAGGTGACGGTACAATGTGGTGCCCGAACAACGCTGACAACAAGTTCTCTGGTGAGAAGTTTACGCTCCGCAAAGCAATGGCGCAGTCCGTTAACTCAATTTCAGCCTTCCTGGTGAACAAGCTCGGAGCCGAAACACTGGTTAAGACGGCCAAGCGTATGGGCATCTCAACACCACTGGAGGCCAACCCATCACTTGCACTGGGTGTGAATGACGTGACACTTTATGACATGGTAGGTGCGTATGGCACCTACGTGAACAGTGGAACCTGGGTAGAGCCAAACTTCATCACCCGTATTGAAGACAAGCATGGCAACGTGCTGCACGAATTTGTGCCGAAGACAGTAGACGCCCTTAGTGAAGAAACTGCTTACATGATGGTGCACATGCTCAAGGCCGCTGCTGAGCCGGGTGGTACTGCTTACTATGGCCTTCGTCACCGCAACGGACTCAAAAACGAGATTGGCGGTAAGACGGGTACAACCCAAAACTATTCTGATGCCTGGTTCATGGGCATTACACCGGATCTGGTAGCTGGTGCCTGGGTAGGTGGCGATGACCGCTCTATCCACTTCCGTACCATTGCGCTCGGTCAGGGTAATAAGCTGGCCATGCCGATCTATGGCAACTTCATGCAGAAGGTATATGCTGACAAATCTTTGGAAAGATCAAAAGGCCCCTTCCCTAAACCTTCTACGCCTTTATCGGTAGAATTAGATTGTTCTAAGTATAATAATGGCATGTCGGTAGACTCCCTGCAGCAGGATCAGTTCTACCAAACCCCTGCCCCAATCGACTTAGATGCTTTCTAATGGAATTTGAGCATGGCTGCAAACGAGAAGCTACGGGAGAAGATTTCCCATTTACCACATAAACCGGGCATTTATAAGTTCTTTGATGATGAGGGCATCATCTATGTAGGCAAAGCGATTGATATCAGGAAGCGTGTCAGCTCCTATTTCAATCGCTCTGCCCAACATAACAAAAAGACGCTAAAGCTGATCTCCAAGATCAAGGACATCGAATTCACGATTGTGGACACCGAAGCCGATGCTTTTTTGCTGGAAAACAACCTGATCAAGCAATACCAGCCCAAGTATAACATCCTGCTCAAAGACGGGAAGACTTATCCGTACATCTGTATCGTTAACGAGCGCTTTCCGCGAGTGATCAGCACGCGAAACAAGATCAACGACGGTTCCCGCTATTTCGGTCCTTACCCAAGTGGCACCACCATGCATGTGGTGCTGGATCTGATCCGCACCTTATACCCTTTGCGTACCTGTACCTATAACCTGTCCCCCGAAAATATCGCTGCTGGCAAGTTTAAGGTTTGCTTAGAGTATCATATCGGTAACTGCAAAGGCCCTTGCGAGGACCTGATTGATGAGACGACTTACAATCAATACATCTCCCAAATCAGAAACATCCTTTCAGGTAACCTCTCTATCGCTAAAAATTACTTTAAAGATCGTATGGCCGAGGCAGCGGCTGATTATCAGTTTGAGCAGGCACACCGTTACAAGCAGAAACTAGACCTTTTAGAGGACTTCCAGGCTAAGTCTACTGTTGTTAGTAATACCCTTTCTAACATCGATGTTTTCTCGATCACATCTAATGAAAAATGCGCTTTTGTTAACTACTTGAAAGTAATGAACGGCTCCATTATTCAGACGCAATCTTTAGAGCTGCATAAAAAGCTGGATGAAAGCGATGAAGAGTTACTTGCGACAGTCATTGTGCAATTGCGGCATGAGTTTGAAAGTACTTCCCGCGAAATCATCACGAATATAGAGCTCTCTCTTCCACTAGATAACATCACCATTACCCAACCGCAAATAGGCGATAAGCGCAAGCTGCTTAATCTTTCTCTGAAGAATGCCATGTACCTTCGCAAAGAGCGCGAGGGACGTCAAGAGCAGAACAAGAGCTTAGGCGAGCAACGTGAAATGCGGGTACTGGAAACGTTAAAAAAGGATCTCCGCCTTACTGAGTTACCCCGTCAGATCGAATGCTTCGACAACTCAAACTTTCAGGGGGACAATCCGGTCGCATCGATGGTCTGTTTTAAAAACGGCAAGCCGAGCAAAAAAGACTACCGTCACTTCCACATCAAATCCGTTGTTGGGCCCAATGACTTCGAGTCGATGTATGAAGTGGTGACACGTCGTTACAAGAGGTTGATAGAAGAAAATCAACCACTACCGCAACTGATTATCATCGATGGTGGCAAGGGGCAGCTGAGTTTTGCTGTAAAGGCACTAAAAGACCTTGATCTATGGGGTAAGATTGCTATTGTGGGTATAGCCAAGCGGCTAGAGGAGATTTTCTATCCGGGTGATAAGCTTCCGCTTTACATCGATAAGAAGTCAGAGTCATTGAAGCTTATCCAACGCTTACGAAACGAAGCGCACCGTTTTGCAATCACTTTCCACCGCTCCCGTCGTGATGCTGGCACCTTGAAGACTGAACTGACGGATGTGAAAGGTATTGGCCCAAGTACAGCTGATGCGTTACTTCAGAAGTTCAGATCAGTAAAGAAGCTCAAAGAACTCACGCTGTCAGAATTGACTGCCGAGGTCGGTCAGCGAAAAGCTCAGATTCTCTACGATTTTTTCCACAGCACCAATCGAGAGGCTTGAGTTAATACTCCTGCATTTATCTATAGCTAAAGTTATCGCCTTCTTAGTTATAGACTTAATGGCTCAACATATAAATAGCTTTGTAGCCAGCTACTTCTGCTAAGCTTATCTTTATTGAGCTAATTTGTCTGTGCTCAATCTTAGTTTGCTCGGAAGGCTTGAAACAAAAAAGGGGAGATCTTTTCAGATCTCCCCTTTTTTATGATTGTCTTACAATTAGTAGCTCCACAGGCTATATTCGTACTCGATCAACGCTTCAAGCGCTTCCTGAGCAGCTAACAGGCCTTTCTTACCACCACCGTAGATATCGCCCAGCGCTCTGTCGTTCGGATTAGATATTTTGGTGATATAAGAGCTGAACAGCCACAGATCAAATGCATCAGCCAGGTTCTTGTGCTGTGCATCGTTCTGAGCGTTGTACCAGATAGCAGTTTCAGGATTGTTTCTGAACACCTTTACCAGATCGCTCATTTTAAAGCTGCCTACTGTCTGCTCGAAACCAAGTGGGTTAAGCGTAGAAGGCACTTTAATGCTGATCGTTTGGATATCGTGGTACATACGAGAACGCTTCTTGTCGAATACTACGTTCTCTTTCAGCTCCAGCAGGTATAGCTGCTTTGCAAAGTACTCGTTGCTTACAGGACCAGTCTCTTGGGTAGCAGTTGTACCCAGGGCAGCGCCCCAAGCATCATCATCTTCCTCTTCCTGACCGAAACCAGCTGCTATTTCCTCCTCTGTCAAACCGCCGCCCATGTCTTTGGCAGTCATGTTCGCCAGAAATTCTTCTCTGGTTAGCGGTACATTTACAGAGTCTGTCTTATAGGCCACCAACTCGCCGCTTTTTACAGCATCGATCAAAACTTTGGTGATCTCTCTGTTTTCAGAAAACAAAGGTCTGTTTTGCTTTTCGCGCAAGTCGATCTTACGCCAAACCGTTTTCTTGAACAACACATCAGACTCCGGAATAGGTCTTGCTGATGGATTACTGGACTGCGTGGTAGACACTTGCTGTGCTACTGCTCCGTAAGAGAGCATCATACCAGCTGCTACACCTATTACTTTGATAAGTTTCATACTCCTTGTAAGCTTCTAATCTTAATTAGTTAAGTGGGATAGTGAAGATACCGTCGCCTGTTGGTTTCGCGTCTACCGGATTGCCCTGATAGTTCAGGCGCTTCACTTCCATTACTTCGATCGTAACACGGTCGCCTTTGGCAGCTTTAGAGGCAAAACGGCTCAAGTCACCTGTTGGGCTAGAAAACTCAGCCTGATCAACTGGGTTAGAACCTCTTACCAGGAACGCTCTCCACTTCGTTACTCTATAACGTGCTTCTTGTGGCAAAAATTGCTTGAAGCCTTCGTCAGCGATCGCCTGTATCTCTACTGCTCTGATGCCTTGTGCTGGCAAACCTCTCTTCTGATCTACTGGTCTTCCGTTCACTACAGTTTGTAGAGATGGTCTTGGAACCGGACGAACTTTGAAAGTTTCTGTACCGATTGCGTTACCTCCGCTGCTTACAGCAAGCTTAACCTCTGTAGTAGTAGGGATGACCGTAACCTGACCTTTCTTAGCACCTTTGATGGCAGAACCACCAGAAGCAGAGAAGCTAGGATCGTAAACCGCACCAAGAGCTGGTACCTGTACGTTCAGTTCGTTAGCACAACCCAGGTATAGGGCCTGCACTGCAGCAGACTGTACCTGAATAACTGGCTTCGCTACAATGTACTCTTCTGTTACGTCAAGTACTTCCTGCTCACCATTCTTGTCGATGATAACCTGACCTTTCCAGGTCTGCTTTGAGTTACCATCAGCATCGTAGTTAGAGGCAGCCGCCGTAAATTCAATCTGACCTTTACCGTCTACTACGTTGATTGGCTTACCCTGGAACGTCATCTTTGGCGTGATCGCATCAGAAGAAGCGGCGATAAACATATCAGCCTTATACTTTGTACCTGCAGCTACTGTCTTAGACTCAGCACGTGCCATCGCGAAGATCTTCTCGAACTTGATGATGTCAGCACCTACTTTTTGAGCCAGGTTCTGCAGGGCATCAGCTTCATACTTCAGAATCTCTGCTTCTTTCTGAGAAAGTGTTGCAAGCGCTGCTACCAGTGGAGTAGCTTCGAAGTTCAACTGAGCGAAGTCTTTGTTGCGCTGGCTACGGTCTTTAGCAGCCATTGGGTCAGTCTTACCGTCACGTGCCAGGATGTCCGGCATGCTTGGATTGTACTGCTTCATGAACTTTGCATAGTTGTTCAAACGCTGCTCTAACTCGTAGGCTGCACCATTCTTCGCACTTGCAGGTCCAATCATGGTCATAGCAACCTGATCTTCCGCACTAGGGTTTGAGTATCCGGTTTTCTCCTCGTTCTCTCCACCAGTTCTCTCGATCAGTGTAGCGCGCAGACCACGGATATACTCTACCAGTTCTCCTGTTTCTTTTCTAACAGCATTGGCGCTCTCGAGTACAGTTCTGTCTTTGTCTCGGTTACCACCTTCGCTGACCTTGGATTTAATATTCGTTACAACTCCGCTATTGTCAGTTTGCGTTTTATTGTTGACGTCCATAAGACTCTCATCAATAAACTGAAACTTTAACAGGATAGCAGAGTTCACTTGCAGGGCGAGAAGTGCGGTCAGTACCAGGTACATCATACCGATCATCTTCTGCCGTGGTGTCTCTTTTCCTCCAGCCATTTTCTACTTAGTTACTGTTGTTTTCTTGTTGATTTAGGAAATGTTGCGCAATTAGCCTTTCATAGCTGTCAGCATGTTACCATACACTGTGTTCAGTGAGTGTAGGTTATGCGTCAGTTTAGAAACTTCTTGCTTGAACTGCTCTGTGTCCTTGCTGGCATCGGTCAGGTTTTCCATGGCCATGCTCAGGTTTCCGTAGAACTTGTTCATTGCTTTCAGGTGGTTGTTAGCATCCTGAAGCTCCATCTCGTAAACAGCATTTAAAGCACCTAAGTTTCTTGTCATGCTCTGTACTTGCGTATGATACTCCTGCGCATCGTTAGTAGCAACAGCCATTTTAGACAGTGCATCCGCTGTTGTGGCATAAGCTTCTGTAATGCGGCCCAGCTGGTCACCGGCAGCTTTCACGCGTACACCGTACTCGTTTGTAGCAGCAGTAGCCTGGCTCAGGTCAGCCATTTGAGCAGCTGTTTCGCTCAGTCTGTTCAGACCAAGACCTAGTGTGTTAATTGTAGCAGGCGTGATGTCAGCATCACGCATCATTTTGTCAAGCTCCTTAGTAACTGAATTGTTGTTTGAAGCTGTAGTTGGGATAAGTGCCTCACCTGCATAGTCATCCGCCAGCTGTGGGTATACTCTTGCCCAATCTGGATCGTGTGGCTGTGGTTGGAATGCGCTCAGGGCAAAGATTACGGCCTCTGTACCAAGACCTACAATCAGCATAATGTCGGCACCTGGCCAGTGCTGAATTTTAAACAATGCTCCGATAATTACGACTGCGGCACCAAGACCATACACTTTGGGCATCAACACGTCGTATAAGAAACTGCGACCTCTAGCTTTGCTCATTTTGTTTTCAAAAATTAAATGTGAACGATTGGGTATTAAATTGTTTAGTTTTTAACTGTAAAGAACACTTCTACTTATTATCTGAACTCTCTTCCTGAAGAACGTCCCAGGTAGATCATCGCGTTACGGAAACCGATATACGATCTGGCTGAGTCCTGATATTCGAAGTTACGGGTGCCAGTTTCAAGGAAGTATGCAATATCTTTCCAAGAGCCGCCTCTTACTACTTTGCGAGGCTCGTTATCATCATAGTAAACCGGGTTCAAGTCCCAGGTAATCGGAACAGTAGCATCAGCGTAGGCATCTTCGCACCACTCCGCTACGTTACCGGCCATGTCATACAGACCAAAGTCGTTCGGGAAGAACTGAGCTACAGGAGCTGTATAAGTAAAGCCATCGCTGTAGTAGTCACCACGGCCCGGCTTAAAGTTAGCTAGCAGACAGCCTTTGGCATTGCGCAGGTATGGGCCACCCCAAGGGTATGTTGCCATGTCGCGGCCGCCTCTGGCAGCGTATTCCCACTCAGCCTCAGACGGCAAACGGAACTTAGGCATTGGCGCCATGCCGTTATCAGCGTTGGCCTGGTTCTTATGCTTCGTTCTCCAGTCAGAGAAGTACTTGGCAGCAAACCAGTTCACACCCACCACCGGATACTCGTCAAATGCCGGATGAGAAAAATAGTACTCCATCAATGGGTCACCCATGTGGTATGTGAAGTCACGCACCCAAACAGTCGTGTCCGGATACAGGCTTGTCATCACAAAGTCTTCTCCCAGAATATCGATCGAGTCATTGATCATTACTTCAATGAACTGACGGTATTCGTTGTTCGTAATCTCGGTTTCGTCCATATAGAAGCCGCCTATTGTTACCTGCTTGTTCAGGTTCGCCATAGTTGCCGCTATATCCTGATCAGCCTGGCCCATGTGGAATGTTCCGCCCGGGCAGGCAACCATGCCGTAAGGTACAGCTTGTGGATTGTAGTCTGGTCGATCCTCTGCGCCTACTAGGTCGCCTTGCGGTCCTCTTCTTAACCCACAACTCGCAAGCAGTACCACCGCCAAAGCGAAGGAAGACAGCTTTAATAGTTTGTTCATGATGACTTTGGAAAAAGTAAATTTTTTAGCAATGATTTATGCACACTATTTCTGGTGTAGCAAATATATTGAGAATTAGAAATAAAACAAAAACAATTAAAATTCTCACTTATTAATAATTTTCAAACGGTACAATATCAAGATTATTATACCATAGGAGAATTATTTTAACTGTATTTTTTCAAGAATACAGCTTTTCAGTGATAAATACAATATCATGAAAATTTATTTAGTGAAATTATAGCGAGGGGTTCGCACTGGCGGTCTGAACCGAACAACAGGTTCAGGTAATCGATAGGAAACCATCACTTCATGTGATGTTGGGGCCTTGGCCGCTTTATTAAATGTTGTGAGATCTAATGCATATCCTACCCGCAGCGCGTTGTCCTGCAACATCGCTATACCCACAAGCGCACTAACAGCTTCCTGATGCCGAAAATTCAATCCGCCCCAATATTTTTCATCAAATGTTACGCGGGCGCCTGCATCAAACGAAAATGTCTCTGTATCATGCTTTAAGAGGGCTGTAGGAGTAAGTACCAGCTGGTTGGTAAGTGGTAAATGGTAGCCACCTGTCAGGTAGATGTGGTTTTCACCTACTACGCGCCCGCCTCCTGTGTTATCTACGTCCATAAACTGGTAGCTCGAGCGCAGCAAATTGGTTACGCCAGCGCCTGCATAAAAGCGCTCTGACTCATACCATAGACCACCTCCCATGTCAAATTTGGAATCGGAGCTGTTGAAGGGGATGTTCGGGTCTCCTTCGTCAATAAACCGGTAGCTGCCTTTTCTTATATTATTTATATTGCCCTGCACACCTATACCTAACTTGCCTTCGCCCACATTCAGGTGAAAGGAGTAGGAGATGGCGGCCTGTTGAATACGGGTATTAGCGATCTGATCCTGCACGAGTGTGATACCTACACCGCCCTTCAAAAGCCGCACCGGGGTGTGGGCCGTCAGGAGCAATGTGCGTGGCGAACCGCCATCGTCAAAGGAGGCATCATAGTTCAGCCACTGGTAGCGGTAGATCGATTGTATCTCCGGGCGATTGGTTATACCTGCGTAAGCCGGGCTGATATACATACCGTTGAATCCGTAATGGGTAAACTGAGGCTGCTGCTGCGCCCAGGAATTCAGGTGGCAGATGAACAGCAACAAAACGGCAGGTATAATCTTTTTCATAGAATGTTGCAGCTAAGCATGCGTTAACTGGACGTTAAAGAGCCAGAGTTGAACCAAATATATATATTAAACAGTAAAACGCAAAAGCAAGCAGATGGTTGATTCTACTTGCTTTTGCGTTTTACTGTTTTAATCCTGCCTGTTTTAAGCCTGATTTATTTCTTTTGGTTCTGGATGTATACCTCGATCGCTCCAGTCATGGATGGTGCATTTGGCATCGGCGCCTCTATATCAAGCTCCAGCCCTGCATCGCGCACTGCCTTAGCCGTGGTTGGCCCAAAAGCTGCTATGCGGGTATTGTTCTGCTTGAAGTCAGGGAAGTTGATGAACAGTGAGCTTATACCGGAAGGACTGAAAAAGGCGATGCAGTCATAGGTCACATCGTCCAGGTCAGACAGGTCTGCCGCTACTGTTTTATAGATCACTGCCTCTGTGTGCTTGATCTTATTTGTCTTCAGGAAGCCCGGGATGTCGTCTTTGCGGATGTTAGAGCAAGGGTACAGGAACTTCTCGTTCTTGTGCTTCTTGATTACCTCAAACAGGTCTTTGGCTGTTTTCTCACCTACAAACAATTTACGCTTACGCAGGGTAATGTACTTCTGCAGGTAGTAAGCCGTCTGGTCTGAAATACAGAAGTACTTCATATCCGCAGGCATCTCTATCTTGCTCTCCTGGCAAATTCTGAAAAAGTGGTCTACTGCGTTGCGGCTGGTGAAAATCACAGCCGTATGCGACAGGATGTCCACCTTGTCCTTACGGAACTCTTTGTAGGAAACAGGCTCTACCTCAATAAATGCCCTGAAATCAACCTTGATACCGTACTTTTCTGCTATCGAGAGATAAGGAGAGTTGTCGGTGGTAGGCTGTGGTTGCGTTACGAGTATACTCTTGATCGGAATACTGTGTCTTTCAGGATTTGCCCAAGCCTTTTCTTTACTTTCAGCCATAGAGTATGGAAGTCTGTTTTTATAATATAAGCCGCCTGCCGAAACCGTCGATTTTGTGTTTTTAAAAGTTAAACACGATAAACTTCAGCATGATGGCTAACGGAATCACTTCTGTGGCGCAAAGGTAAGAAAATAAATGCAAATTTATCACAGAAGTCTGCTTATTTACTGTCACAAACACACGAATAATCGTGATTACCAGCAGCAAGAGCACCGCCATACTCGAAACGGTGAGCACTGTGTCGGGAGCCACCTGGTTAAGCGAAAGGTATAGCAGCATGACTACTGGTAGAAAAAGGCCCAAAAACAACAGAGAACGCAGAAACTCACTGAATTGAACCTGCACGATCTGCTCTAACCCGAAAATATAACCCATCACTTTCAGGAAAAGGTACTTTAGCAGGATGACAGCAAAAATCAGGAAGGTATAGAACAGGATCTTGGTCGTGATATCGGACTCAGACACCGGAAAAAGACGGTTAAAGATGCGCACATGCTGCACATTGGTATGAATAGCCGCGATCAGCAGCGCCATGGACATTGAAAAGGCGATAATAAACAGCACGCCTGACCAGGTACCAAGCGGCTTGGTCAGGATTCCCTCATCCAGAGACCTTGTGCGCCAGAAGGATTGCACCCCGAATACGGCTTGAAAGTCAGAAGGGAAAGTAGTCTTAAGCCCCCCGTACAGCAAACCGATCAGCAGCATGAAAATGATAAAAGCGTTCTGATTGACATATTCCCGCAGCCGCACCGAGAAGCTCCCCTGCATCGTTTCGTTATCGTTTCGCTCTGCCTGCACCCGGTTGCGGAAAGACCCGACATTGGGGTGCTGCGACGGATGCCACACTGACAGCAGGTAGCGACCGTTCACGGGTTTGACCCGCTTGTTCCACGTAGCCAGGTCGAAGGTATAGTTGGAAGTGGAGTCTGCCGTGAAGATCAGCTGGTTGTTCAGAAAAAGGCACAGGTCCTTCTGGGCTGTAAATTCTATCACAAACGGCTTCGTGGGAGCCATGGTCACCCACTGGTGCACCGCACTGTAGCCTCCGTGTAGGTTGGTGGCATAAGGCACCAGGTCACTCGAGCCAGCATCGTATACCTGCCAGTTGCCATTCAGGGTATTTTTCTGCTCCAGCGGCAGCACCTGTGCCTGTAGTGGCCAGGTCAGCACCATTAGCAGCAGCAACAGCCTGAAGCTATACCTTATGCGGTTTGTAAAATACACGGTCAGAATGAAAAATTTGGGAAGCTATACCTTAAGAATGGAGCACACCCTGCATTTGCAGCATGCTGATGTCAATGAGATGCTCATCGGTGATGGAATCGGGCACGAACACAAAGCGCTTGTCATAGATCTTGCCGTCGATGTAGTAGCTTACCCAGTATTCGTTGTTGAGCTTGAACACGGATGGGTCGATCACCTCCACCTGCACAAAGCTCTTGGCCTCTACACGCTCAAACATGTGTCGCAGCACGGAGGTTTTCACTTCTTCGTCTTTTATAGTGCCGTAGCCTTTGGATGTGACAAACACATTTTCGAGCGCCACACTATTGTTGTTGATCAGGTATACGTTCCAGGTGCGCTCTTCTGGCGACTCGCCTGTGAAAGCAATGGCCACAGCCACCCCCTGAACCGGAGTGAAATCAATATCTTTCTTCATTTAATCTTTTGTAATGCCTGCCTCAAATAGGGTAGCCAGGTGGCCCAGTAGTTTTTCCTCTACTTCAGCCATCGGCAATTCGCGGCCCAGCTCTTTTGCCAGCGACGTCACCTGCTTGTCGGTTATGCCGCAAGGTACGATGTTATTAAAATAATCTAAATCGGTGTTGATGTTAAAAGCGAAACCGTGCATGGTTACCCAGCGGCTGCACTTCACGCCCATGGCGCAGATCTTGCGCGGGTTTTTCTGCTCCACATGGTCCAGCCAGACGCCGGTGAGGCCAGGTATACGGCCCGCTTCTATCCCGTAATCTTTCAAAGTCAGGATAATCGCCTCTTCCAGGAAACGCAGGTACTTGTGTATGTCTGTAAAGAAGTTGTCGAGGTCCAGGATGGGATACCCTACGATCTGCCCCGGGCCATGGTAAGTGATGTCGCCGCCACGGTTGATCTTGTAAAAGGTGGCACCTTTTGCCTTAAGGCCCTCTTCGTTGATCAGCAGGTTGGATTCGTGTCCGCTCTTGCCCAGGGTATAGACGTGCGGATGCGAGCAGAACAGCAGGTAGTTAGGCGTTACCTCCTGCGCTTCGGGAGCTGCTGTGCGGTTACGGGATTTCATCTCCAATATACCTGTAAAGAGCTTGTCCTGGTAATCCCAGGCCTCTTTGTAATCGATCAGCCCCAGGTGCTCAAATTGTATGGTCTTGTTCTGTGACACGTCTTTTCTCCCTTCTTGCAAGGTATAGCCCCAGGGCTGACAACCGTGCTGGCCGGGCCTCTATACCGTTAGTTTCCAACAAAGATACGGCCGCCCGGGGGCATACGCAAACGGCAGCTCAGGCAGCCACCGTAAAACCACCTGCCCGCATAATAAGTTTAAAGCTCTTATGACAACACCGCAAGCACCCCATCTCTCTACCGGCGCCAACGGCGAAGACCTGGCCTGCGACCTGCTGCACCAGAAAGGCTATCGCATCCTGCAGCGCAACCTGCGCATGGGCAAAGCCGAGATCGACATCATTGCCCGCCAGAACGACACATTGGTGTTTATAGAAGTGAAAACCCGAACAAACGATGATTTTGGCTATCCGGAGGAGTTTGTGAACCGTCGAAAGCAACGGATGATCCTGAACGCAGCAGACTCTTACATCTTAAAAACAGGCTGGCAGGAAGACATTCGCTTTGATATCATCGCTATCACGATGAGCAACCCGCCGGAGCTATTCCACATTGAAGATGCCTTTCACTAACGGGCCGAGGCGCGCTTGTCCAGCTTGTCCTTTTCGAAGATAAGTGTGCCGTGGCGATCGTATTGCTTGACCAGGTATGGCTCTGCCTGCGGTTCGTATGGTGTTTTGGGGTACTGGTATTCATATTGGCGGCGGGCCCTAAAGTCAAAATGCTTCACCCAGAGACCTACTTTGCGCCCCTTTTGGTACTGCCCCATCCATTCCAGCTGACCATTTTCATAGAAGCGGTAATACGTTCCCTGCACCTCCCCATAGGCATAAGGGATCACTTCTTTTATCTTTTTGGTGCCTTCGTAGTATTTCACCACGGCATCACGCAGAAAGCCTTTCTCAAAATGCTCTTTTGCTAACAGTATACCGTCACGGTTGTAGCGTTCCCAGCGCAGGTGCTTGGTACCTACATAAAAGTAGCCTTCTTCCATCACTTCACCGCCCTGCTCCTTTTTGTAAGGGCCGTGCAGTACTTTGTGCTGCTCGGGATTCAGTTCGCCGCGCGTCTTGTAAAGTTTGCGTCGCTTGGTGTCATAGTAGTATTTTTCGGGCGCGTAAGGGTCAGGTTGCTGAAACTCGGCCAGGTAGCTGAAAGACTCGATCACCTCCCGGTCGCCTCGTCCGCCTGACTTCACAAAGCCACGGGCTACTCTGTCGCCCATAAAATAGCGCTTGTCAGCTTTCTTCTTGCGCTTTTTCGGCTGCTTTTCCTCCACATTTGCCAGGGAATCCCCTATTTGCACAGAAGGCTTGGCGGTATCGGCCAGAGCGATGGCTTCGGCTTTAGCACTTTGCTTTTCGGCTGCGCGGCTCAGGTTGTAGTCGCTGTTATAGGCAGTAGGTTTGCAGGCTGCAACACCTAGCACCACAGACAAAACAAGCCAGACAAGATAGAGCGTGTGCCTCATATGTTTTCGTTCAGATAAATGCGCTTCTGTTTTTCCCCAAAAGCTATACCTTGTTTAAGGTAACGTAAATATGCAGATAAATCATATACCTGCCAACAACCGGTTGGGCAGGTATAGTCCCTATAACTTTAAGTACGCATCCTTAGTTCATCAGATACCCCTAAACCAAAAGCGGCACCCAGTCGGGCGCCGCTTTTGTGCTGTTAAGTGTAATTTATGAAAAGTAATGTTATTCTTTGTCGATCAGGTCCACGCTGCGCTTCACAAAGGCAGTCAGGGCTGAACCGGAAAGCATATTCTGCGACAGCAGGGCAAGGTCAAAGGCCTGACGGGCGATGCGCTCCTTGTTGTCGTCCTTAGCCTTAAGGATACGCTGGTTGATGCTATGGTTGGCATTGATGGTCACGTTGTAGGTATCCGGCATGTTACCCATAAACATCATACCGCCACCGCCACTCTTGCTCATATCCTTCATGCGGCGCATAAACTCAGGCAAGGTAATGATCACTGGTGCATCGTCCGGAGTCATCGGTGCTACTTCTACCTGCATGTTCTGGTTGTTGATTGCCGTTTCGTAGATCTTCTTCAGGTCCTCCTTCTCGGTATCGCTCAGCACGCTATCATTTGCTTCGTCTTTCTCGATCAGCTTGCCGATCGTTTCAGAGTCTACCCGCTTGAGTGAGGTTTTCTCCAGCTTCTGCTCCAGCATACCTATAAAGTGGCTGTCGATGATGGAGTCAAGCTTGAGCACGTCGTAGCTGCGGTTCTGAGCGGCCTCTACGAAAGCATGCTGCTTGTCAGCATCGGTGGTATAGAGCATCACCAGCTGACCGTTTTTGTCAGTTTGGTTGGCCTGGGTATAGGCCTTATATTCTTCTAAGGTATAGTACTTGCCCTCGGTGTTCTGCAGCAGCACGAAATCTTTGGCTTTTTCATAGAACTTGTCATCGCTCAGCATGCCGTATTTGATGAACACGTTGATGTCTTCCCAATTCTTCTCAAAGGTTCCACGATCTTTCTTGAAGATATCGTTCAGCTTGTCGGCTACCTTCTTGGTGATGTAGGTATTGATCTTCTTCACATTGAAGTCAGCCTGTAGGAAGGAGCGGCTTACGTTCAGCGGAATGTCCGGCGAGTCAATCACACCGTGCAGCAGCATCAGGAACTCCGGTACTACGTCTTTCACCTCGTCGGTAATGAACACCTGGCGGGAGTAGAGCTGGATCTTGTTGCGCTGAATCTCGAAATCGTTTTTGAGTTTCGGGAAGTACAGGATACCGGTCAGGTTGAACGGATAGTCCACGTTCAGGTGAATCCAGAACAGTGGTGCTTCTGAGAACGGGTATAGCTCCTTGTAGAAGTTCTTATAGTCTTCGTCGGTCAGCTCCGAAGGCTGCTTGGTCCAGATCGGATTCGGGTTGTTGATCACATCGCCCTCAAACTCCACAGGCACCGGCAGGAACTTGCAGTATTTATCAAGGATGGTACGGATGCGGGCCACCTCCAGGAACTCCTCTGAATCCTGTGCCACATGCAGGATCACATTAGTGCCCTGATCTTCCTTGTGCGCCGGGGCGATGGCAAACTCGGTGCTACCATCGCAGGTCCAGTGAGCTGCCTCCGCGCCTTCTTTGTATGATTTCGTAATGATCTCCACACGGTCGGCCACCATAAAGGCAGAGTAGAAGCCCAGACCGAACTGCCCGATGATCTGGTTCTGCTCGCCGGCATCTTTGTAGCGCTCCACAAACTCAGTAGCGCCTGAGAAGGCAATCTGGTTGATGTACTTCTTGATCTCCTCGGCCGTCATACCGATACCATTATCCGAAATGGTGATGGTGCGGGCGTCTTTATCCACTTTCACAACCACTTTCAGCTCGCCCAGGTCGCCTTTGTACTCGCCGATGGCGGACAGACGCTTCATTTTCTGGGTGGCGTCCACGGCATTACTCACCAGCTCACGTAGAAATATCTCGTGGTCGGAGTAAAGGAACTTCTTGATAATCGGGAAAATGTTTTCGGTGTGAATCGAAATATTACCTCTTTCTTCCATGTGCTATACTTTTAAAATCTATATTTTAATAAGTGATGTCTTCAAAATCGATGCCTCTAAAAGGACCTGTGACTTGTCTGCCCAAGCGCTTTCAAATCCTGTTCCACAGGAGGCTTCACTGCCCATTTGTGACATGATGTCAGAAAACTAGCCCTGCAGAACAGTTTCAGGTATAGCCTTGGTCTGTTTTGGCATATTTTTCGTGATAGCCCAGGCACAACTTAACTAGCAGCGCATTTGTGCGTACATGCAACATTGACAAAAAAGTCCTATCTTTGTTTTAAAGCCATGCTTTAGGTGCACCGTTTCACGACATATATCGCCCTCTTTCTGTTGCTGCTGTTCACGCGCGCCATGGTGCCGGATCAGTTGCTACTGAGCCTGCACAGCCATGCCCACACGGAGCATAGCCACCCAGGCGATCAGAAAAATGCGCATGTTGAGAAAAAGCACAGCCACTGTCCGGTAGAGGACCTGTTTGGAGCGCCTTATCAGAGCGCCACCATCGTCTATACTTTCAGGGCTCCTGTTATGCTGCCGGAGTATACAGATCGGTATAGCCACCACTCGGCTTTCGATTCCTTTGCCCGCCTCAAGCTGCGCGGCCCGCCGGCTCTCGGCTAAACCTTCCACTCTTTTTCCAGTCTTACGGCGTGTCGCCTCTCCCGACATCTGTTTACAGACTGGCTTATCAGTATAGCATACCTGCTGTTCCCCTATGGGCATCAGGTACTGTCCCCTGGTATTCCCATTATTTATTTTCCTGGCATTAGGGCTGTTCCTATACCTGTGGCTGCTTTTCAGTTGGCGGGTTATTGGCAGGCTGTAGCCAACACCTTATACCTAAACTTTACACAAACTGTGTTCAGATCTAAATTTATCATCGTGCTGTTGTGGCAGCTACTCCTGATAGCCCCTATGGCAGTGGCGCAGGAACAGCTATACCTGGACAGCGACGATCCGGAGCAGGATTGCGGCCTTACCCTTTCTGGTAAGGTGCTGGACCATGACACCCGGGAGCCACTTATTGGCGCTACTATTTATATAGAAGAGCTGCAGCGTGGCACTTTGTCGGACGAATACGGCAATTACCATTTTCATCACTTGTGCCGTGGCAGCTATACCCTTAAGGTCACCTACATCGGCTATGTGATGGAACGGCCTTCGCTGCGGATGACCACCTCTACAGTGCGTAACCTCACGCTGCACGTCGATGCGCGACAGCTCGAACAGGTAGTGATCACAGGCAATCGTCTGCAGGAGCAGGCACAGGCAACCGAAACGCTACAGGGGCGCGAGCTGGAGGAAACTCGTGGTCTTTCGCTGGGGGAGTCCCTGAAAAAGCTGACGGGCGTTAGTTCTGTGCAAACAGGGCCCACTGTCTCTAAGCCTGTTATACACGGCTTGTTCGGCAACCGCGTGGTAATCCTGAATAACGGAGTAAGACACGAATCGCAGCAGTGGGGGAATGAACACGCTCCGGAAATTGATCCGATGAATGCGCAGCAGATGCAGGTGATTAAAGGTGCTGCTGGTGTACGTTACGGTTCCGACGCTATTGGCGGCATTGTGCTGGTGGAGCCCAGAGCGCTACCAGACTCTGCCGGTATAAACGGCGAACTCACTCTGATCGGGAGCACCAACAACCGCATGGGCACGGTGGCCGGCATGGTAGAGGGCCGGCTCCGTCAGTTGCCATTGAGCTGGCGCCTGCATACCTCCCTTAAGAAAGCAGGTAGTGCACAAGCTCCCAGGTATAACCTGGACAACACGGGTTTTGAGGAGCAGAACCTGGCGGCCACGCTGGGTTACCGGCAGCAGCGGTTCGGGGCCGAGCTTTACTACAGTTATTTCCATAGTAAGCTAGGCTTTCTTTCTTCGGCTCACATCGGCAACCTGACAGATTTGGCCAATGCCATAGGCCGGGAGCGTCCGGAGGAGACGGGCAGTTTTACCTATACCATTGCCCGCCCTTACCAGGATGTAACCCACCACCTGCTCAAAGCCAAAGCCTACTACAAAACAGGCGAAGCGGGCGAGCTGCAGTTTACATACGGGCTGCAGCAGAACGTACGGCAGGAGTATGACCGCCACCGCAATACTGGCGACCGGCCACAACTGGACCTCGACCTGCAGACGCACACCACCGAGTTTGTATGGGAACATAAGCCGATTGCCAACATTTCCGGCAGTATAGGGGCCAGCACTATTTGGCAAAACAACTCTTATGCTGCCAATACAAGGCCCTTGCTCCCTTATTTTATCAATACCACAGTGGGAGCCTTTGTATCGGAGAAGTGGAGAAAAGACAACCTGCAGCTGGAGGCAGGTATACGCTACGACAATAAATCGCTTGACATAAAGCGGTGGAACCGTACAGAGGGTGTACTTCGCCCATCTTATACCTTCCACAACTTTTCGGGTAGCCTCGGCGCTCTTTACGACCTGGGTTACCACTTCACGCTGAGCGGAAATGTTAGCTATGCCTCCCGAGCGCCGCATTCTTACGAGTTGTTTGCAAACGGCTTGCATAACAGTGCAGCCTCCTTTGAGCGGGGCAACCCGGAGTTGGTATCGGAAGATGCCTGGAACACAGTGGCCACACTTGGCTATCATTCTAACCTCCGGCTAAACGGAGAAGTTAGTCTCTATTACAATACCATCAACAACTACATTTACCTGCAGATAGCGCCAGACTATGCGCTGGGTATAGGTGGTGCTTACCTGCAAGCCGACTACATGCAGGCCGATGCCCGGTTCTGGGGAGCGGATATCAGCTTCGACTATGCTTTTACCAACCGGCTTGAGCTCAACAGCAAAACGTCACTGGTTTATGCCATCAACCGGGAAACAGGTAATTACCTGCCATTCATTACACCTGGCCGCACTGACAACACCCTCCGCTATAGCTTCGGAAACGAAAGTACATCAAAACTCTCTGACAGCTACCTGGCGCTGGGAGGATTGTACGTGGGCCGCCAGAACCGTTCTGATGAGCAGTCAGATCCTGTTTTACCGGCACCTGCTGCCTACTTTCTGCTGCATGCAGAGGCCGGCACTAACGTGCAGTTTGGCAAGCAACAGGTGGAGCTAGGTATAGTGGGCAGCAACCTGCTTAACACCAGCTACCGCGACTACCAGAACCGACTCCGCTACTTTGCCGACGAACTGGGCCGCATGGTCATGTTCCGCATCAAGGTCCCGCTGTAGTCAACCTCAAAGAATTCAAATTATTTAAACCTCAAACAGTTTAATTTATCATGAAAAAATTATTTAGACCTTATATCGCTTTTCTATTAATGGGTAGCTTACTTACTTTCTCAGCTTGTAAAGACGAGGAGGATCCAGAGCCAGATCATGAGCATGATATTGTTACAACGGTAACTTTAACCCTGACTCCTACCAATGGTGGCCAGGCAGTTACAGCTATTTGGGAAGACCATGATGGCCCGGGCGGCAACGCTCCTGAAGTAGACGAACTGGTGCTTAGCGCCAACACCACCTACACCGGATCTTTGACTTTTGCCTCTGAAGAGGAGCACGGTGATCACCATCACGCACACGACCTGACAGAAGATATTCGTGAAGAAGGAACAGCGCATGAGGTTTTCTATCTGGTAACGCCACAAGGCTTGGTTGCTTTTAATAAAACAGACAGAGACGCAAATGATCGCCCGATTGGTCTGGAAACAACAGTTACCACCACTGAAACCGGATCAGGCAAGGTACGCATTCTGCTTAAGCACCAGCCAGGCACTAAGAGCAACACCAGCAACGAGAACACTGGCGAGACAGATGTAGATATTACATTCGACACCAGAGTTCAATAGTTTGCCTATCAACTATTTTGAGAGCGGGTACTAGTTGGTACCCGCTCTTTTTTACTCTGTGAACCCCATTATTCAATTGCTCATGCGGCATGCATCGGCATAGTATAGAACTTTGCAACTACATGTGTGCAATTGGCGTAAATCCGGTTATTCCCAAGTGCATTCGTTATGGCCTTTGTAGCGCGTTGCCTTAATTAATAATATATCCCTATATTTACAGTTCACTAAAGATTGTGTAACACGATTAAACAAACTACTGTATGAACAAGCTTTTCAGGCCATACCTTACTTTCTTGCTGATGGGTACCTTGTTAACTTTTGCATCTTGCAAAGATGATGATGATCCAGGTCCGGATGATGAGCAGGAGGTGATAACCGCGGTGACAATCTCGCTTACGCCTACTGGTAAAGGTCAGGATGCAGAGGCTACAATTAGCACCATCTCAGGCTCTCCGGTACAGAATGCACCTCTTACATTAAGACCAGGCACAGAGTACACAGCCGTGGTAACATTTGCTGACGAAAGCAAGACACCTGTGGCTGACATAACTACTGAGATTTATGAGGAGCGTGACGAGCATTTGTTAGTGTACACCTTTACACCTGATTCAGGAAGCGATGCAAATGTGACCGTAAACATTACAGATACTGACCGTAACAACCGTCCTGTAGGGTTGGAGTCGACTGTGACAACCGGCGCAGGTACTGGTAACGGTAAACTGAGAGTTATGCTGAAGCACCAGCCAGGTAACCTGAAAACAGGCACAAACACCACCGCAGGCGAAACTGATGTGGATGTAAGCTTTAATGTGATCATAGCGAACTAAGCTGTTTCGATAAGTATCATAAAAAAGACCGCAACAGGTATAGCCTGCTGCGGTCTTTTGTTTTCTGCTCTTGTTTTCTCTACCTGCCGGCTCAGACAATCCTGCAGCAAAGTGCAATATGCCGCTTCCAGGACTGCTATACCTGCTTAGCGACCCAGCAACTGCTGGCCCATCAGCATCTGGATGGTCTTGCCGATGCGGTTAGCTCTTGTCTCAGGGCGCTTGGCCTCCTGTATGGCGAGCACATGCTCCTTGCGGTGCGTAAAGGCCAGCTTTTCGAAAGTTTCCAGCAGCCCCGCCGACTCCAGTGCCTCACGCAAGTCCTGCGGAATTTCCACTGTTCTGTTCTTGCGGTCTATACCTGGGGCGTCTACTCCAAATTTAGAAGGAGCGCTTCGCTCTGACTCGTGCTTGAAACGCAACGACGACCAGGTGTCATCTATGGCCACTTGCCTCACCGGAGAGTAACCTAACTCTGATACGGCCTCCCATCCATTGTCGCGGTTCAGATCCGACTTAATACCAGATGATTTCTTAGGATAAGACACCCAAAGGATACCGTTGCGCTTGAGTGACGGCACCGCCATGGGTACATAGTAGTTCAGCTCTTTGCTGTCGGTGGCAAACACCTGCACAGCATCATACAAGACCCCCTTTTCAGGACTGGTGTGTACCTGTATACCTTCGGTCTGCAGCGCCTCTGCTATACCTGCCTGTGCATTGAGCACCAGCACCTGCCACCCCGACTTTAAATTTAACTTTTTGGCTATACCCTGCATGTTGGTTTCTGATTGGATCGAACACACTAATCTAAGGGAAAACGTCAAAATATTATACCTCCACGGCCAGGTCTTTCACAATTATCAGCAAAATACTATATTTAAAGCTGTCATAACCTGAACTTTATGCCCACCCTGCAATCATCACCTCAAAAGCACTACCTTTTCAATACGGCAGTTATTGTAGCGGCCCTCGGCTACTTTGTCGACATATACGACCTGGTGCTTTTCAGCATCGTGCGAATACCCAGCCTGCAGTCGCTGGGTGTAACGGACCCTACCGCCCTACTGGAAGACGGCGTGATGCTGCTGAACATGCAAATGGCCGGTATGCTGCTGGGCGGTATAGCCTGGGGTGTGCTGGGTGACAAAAAGGGAAGGCTTTCGGTGCTTTTCGGCTCTATCTTTCTTTATTCTATTGCCAATATCCTCAACGGCTTTGTGACCACTATACCCATGTATGCGGTGCTGCGCTTTGTAGCGGGCGTGGGTTTGGCTGGAGAACTGGGCGCAGGTATAACCCTGGTATCGGAAGTGCTGCCAAAGGAGAAACGCGGCTATGGCACCATGGTAGTGGCCACCATCGGGATATCAGGGGCCATACTGGCAGGTATAGTGGGCGAGTACTTTGGCTGGCGCACGGCCTATTTCATCGGTGGCGGACTGGGCATGCTGCTGCTCCTGCTGCGGGTTGGGGTATACGAGTCGGGCATGTTCAACAACCTGAAGCAGACCAATGTGACACGCGGCAACTTCCTGTCACTCTTTACCAATGCCAGGCGTTTCTGGAAGTACCTCAAGTGTATCCTGATCGGGGTGCCGATCTGGTATGTGGTGGGCATCCTCATCACTTTCTCGCCTGAGTTCGGTGTGGCCTTGGGTGTAACGGACACCGTGTCGGCGGCACGCGCTGTTTCCTTCTGCTACCTTGGGCTGGTGTTCGGCGACTTTGCCAGCGGCTTCCTGAGCCAGCGCTTCCAGAGCCGCCGAAACATTGTGCTGGCATTCCTGCTGCTCACCGGCATTTTTATAGGTACATACCTGCTGGGCAGGGAATTCAGCCTGACCGCCTTCTATACCTTGTGCGTGGCCCTAGGCTTTGCGGGCGGCTACTGGGCTGTATTTGTGACCATAGCGGCCGAGCAGTTCGGTACTAACATACGCGCTACGGTTACGACTACCGTACCTAACTTCGTGCGTGGAGCCGTCGTGCCACTCACCATTGCCTTTACTTACCTCAAAGACGGTGTCGGGCTGGTACCGGGCGCCATACTACTGGCCGTGCTCTGCTTGGCCATTGCCATCTACTCTATCCTGACGCTGGACGAAACCTATGGCAAAGACCTGAACTACATGGAGCCGCTGTAATCGCTGGCAGTACCAAGCATTAAGCTAAAGAGCATTGGAGGCTGCAGGTACACCTTGCCACATGCGTTACTGTCTGCCTTTTGCTGCCTTCACAGGATAGGCATTTCAGCAAATTTTCAGCGCTATACCTTACAAAAAGCTGCCGAAATCGTAATTTTGAGTATGATTATATACAACGTAACTATCAACATCGACAACAGCGTGGCCGAAGAGTGGCTGGACTGGATGAAGAGCACGCATATACCGGAGGTGATGGCAACAGGCTATTTCCTGAACAACCAAATCGCCCGCCTGCTGCACGAGGAAGACAATGGCGGCACTACCTATGCCGTGCAGTACACTTGCCGCAACCTGGAAGACCTGGAGGAGTACCAGCGCGATCATGCCCCGGAACTACAGGCCAAGGTGCTGAAGCGCTACCCGGAGAAATTTGTGGCTTTCCGCTCTTTGCTGGAGATTGTAGGCCGAGATGTGGAGAAAGATCAATAAGTCAACTTATCTTATCAACAAACAGGCCCTTGCTATACCTGAGCATGGGCCTGTTCTTATTTAGTTGAGTTGGTAAGAATTTGCGCAAGGTAAAGCCATTGCCAGATTCGCCGCTTTAATGCTTTTGCAGGCCATTTGAATAACCTTAGTTCGCGGTGTAGGCCTTGATCTGCTCTTCGGTCATGTTGCAGTTTATCCACTCACCGTCGAGGTTGGCACCTATTTTCTTGTAGAAAGCAATTGCTGGTTCGTTCCAGTCCAGCACCTGCCACTTCATGCGCTTGGCACCTATCTCCTTTGCCTCGCGGGCAACGGCATTGAACAGCATTTTGCCGATGCCACTGCGGCGCAGGCTTTCGGTTACAATCAGGTCTTCCAGAAAAAGCATCTTGCCTTTCCACGTGGAATAGGCGATGTAATAAAGCGCTATACCTACAATGCCCTCTTCCGTTTCGGCCACAAAGAATTTAAAGATCGGATTCTCCCCAAAGCCGTCCCAATGCATATCCTCCAGCGTGTTAGTCACTTCGTCTGGCGCTTTTTCATATACCGCCAGCTCTTTAATTAAATCGTGTACCTGCGACAGGTCATCTATGGTTCCTTTTCTGATGTTTAGCATTGAGACAGGATTTTTAAGATTAAAAGGATTTTTCAGGATTGATAATGTCTGCTGAAACGTGTTGACCGCACAGTGTCTTTTGCGCAACGCATCGTCGCAATTTAAATGAAATTAGAACCGAAGCCCAAACTTTCTAACTTCTCAACTTCCTAACCCAAAAACCTACTTCTGGCTTGCACCAATTCCTTACCTGTTTCGGTGCTGGTGAGTTTGTGCAGGAAGTTATTGGCCTCCCCGGCTGGTCCTGCCGTAGCGCGTACAGTGTCACCCAAGGCGCTTTCGGCTTTGAAGATGATGTCTATCTCCTGTAACTGCTGCGTCTCCAGCACATCGGCTGGCAGTGTTTCGAGGACCCATTGCAGGTAGCGGGTGTTGGTGACGTGGCGGTTCAGGTCGATGTCGTGCCAGCGGACGGGCATTTGCTCCTCATACCTGACTTCTTCCAACTGCGGCAGTTTCCCTTTGGCAAAGGGCAATGGCTCCTCACCGGGCACTACTTCCACAGCTGTAATGAAATCGGGCACAGACACCATTTGGCGCTTCACCACATCCATCACCAGCCAAACACTCGTCGCCTGCCCCAGTAGCTCCCGGTCGGCGCTGTATACTCTGAAGTCGCGGTGCAAGAACACCCGCTCCCGGCCCGAGGCCCAGGTCTCGACGGTAATCTTTTCACGGTGTCTGGGGTAGCGGAATATCTCGACGCGCATGCGCTGCAGCACCCAGGTCAGGCCCCGCTCCAGCAGCTCGTACATGGAAATGCCCATAGTAGCTGTATTGTCCCAGGCGGCTTCCTGCATGTAACCGACCAGCGCTGGTAAGGTCGCCTGCCCGTTTTGATCGGTTTCGGTGGAGCGCACAATAAACTCGCTTTGCCCGGTAACTGATTTCATTGCGTATAAGATGGTTCGTGTTGCAAGGTACGCAAGAATCAGGGAGGGGACCAGGAGGTGTAGGTATAAAAAAAGCACATCGTGGGGATGTGCTTCTTCTGTTTTAGATTAAAGGCTGCTTTAAATTGAGGAGCCAATAGCTACACCAAAGAACATGGCCAGCAGCGCCAGCGCATAAAATCCAAGGAAGACGATTGTAAGAACACCCATAAATTTAAAAAGGGACTTTAAGTTTTTGAATGATTCTGCTATTGTCACCTCGTCTTCAGTTAGAAGGCCTGTCTGCATATTGCTAGAAAACCTGTACAGGTATAAAACTGGCAACAAATACAACGCAGCAAATAGCAGATAAAACAGGCTCAGGAAAGTCCCGCTAATGGCTCCACCGCCCAGGCTAGCTCCCATAGTTAAGGCAATAACCCCAAACAGGACCATGATGCCAACACCTACAAACCCAACTATAGCTAAAAACTTGCCCCACCTCGCCGTGTTCTGCAAGAAATCTCTTGACTCTAAATTAATGCTTAACCCTTGAGGCTGCTCGTTGTAAAATTCTGTGTCCATTCAATTATCATTTAAGGTTGATTGATTATCTAAATATAGGAATACATCTATAGAAATCAAATGGAACAGGGGTCGGCCATCTAACAAAAAAGCCAGCACCACATTTCTGCAGCACTGGCTTCTTTTGGTTCAGTTATCAGCTATACCTGTTATGGCTGCTGCTGCTGTGCGTACGGATTCACGCCCATGTTCTTGTACATGAACGCCCAGGTATCAGCCCACTCCTGAATAACAAGAGAAGTCGGCTTACCGGCACCGTGGCCAGCACGCACATCCACACGGATCAGGTATGGGTTGCCCGGAGCGCCTTTGTCCTGCAGCTCAGAGATGAACTTGAAGGAGTGCGCCGGCACCACACGGTCATCGTGATCGGCTGTTTTCACCAGTGTAGCTGGATATTTCACACCTTCTTTCAGGTTGTGCAGCGGCGAGAAGGCATAGAGGTTCTTGAATTGCGCTTCGTCATCAGAAGAACCATACTCTGGTACCCAAGCCCAACCAATGGTGAACTTGTGGAAACGCAGCATATCCATTACACCCACGGCTGGAAGGGCAACCTTTGCCAGTTCCGGGCGCTGTGTCATGAAGGCACCTACCAATAGGCCACCGTTAGAGCCACCGCCTACAGCCAGTTTCTCACTGGAGGTATATTTGTTGTCGATCAGGTACTCAGCTGCCGCGATAAAGTCATCAAACACGTTTTGCTTGTTCGGCGTCATACCTGCCTTATGCCAGTCCTCGCCGTACTCACCACCACCACGCAGGTTTGGCATGGCGTACACGCCACCGTTCTCCAGCCACAGCATGTTCGCAATGCTAAAGCTTGGCGTCAGGGAGATGTTGAATCCGCCGTAAGCGTACAGGTATGTCGGGTTGTTGCCGTCTAACTTCAGACCTTTTTTGTGCACAATGAACATTGGCACTTTGGTACCGTCCTTCGAAGTATAGAACACCTGCTTGGTCTCATACGCTTCAGTATCCACATCCACCTCCGTTTTGCGGAACATGGTTACTTTGTTGCTCGCAATCTCGTAGCGGAAGATCGTCGGTGGGTATGTGAAGGACGTGAAAGTAAAGAAGGTCTCTTTGTCGTCTTTCTCACCGCTGAAGCCGCCTACTGTACCGATGGCCGGCAGCTCTACCTTGTTCATCTGCTTGCCGTTGGTGTCATACACCACCACTTCGCTGGCAGCGTCTTTCATGTAAGAGGCAATGATACGGCCACCTACCAGCGACACGCCGTTCATCACGTTCTCGTTCTGCGGCACCACTACTTTCCAGTTCTGCTCCTGTGGCTTCTTCGGGTCGATCAGCACCAGGCGGTAGCGAGGCGCATTTTTGTTCGTGCGCACCAACAGCTTATCGCCAATATTTTCCACCACGTTGTACTCCGATTCAAAGTTATCCACGATCGGCTTGATAGTAGACTTAGGATCTGAAAGGTCACGGTAGTACAGGGCGTTGGCACCGCTGGCACCTTCCGACACGTTCAGGATCAGGAACCGCTCGTCATCAGTGGTCTGGCCGTAGAAGTTACGGAGCGGTTTGGTCTTGTCTTCGTACACCAGTTGGTCCTGGCTCTGCGGCGTACCTATCTTGTGGTAGTATACCTTGTGGTACTCGTTTTTATTCGCCAATTTGTTACCCTCGGTCGGAGCGTCGTAGCGGCTGTAGAAGAAGCCGTCTTTGTACCAGCTTGGGCCGGAAAACTTCACCCACTCCACTTTGTCATCGAGCTTCTTGCCTGTGGCCACTTCCATCACTTCGTAGGTGTTCCAGTCAGAGCCACCGCTAGAAGTGCCGTAGGCTACATACTTGGCGTTTTTATCAAAGGCCAGGGCTGTGAGAGCTACCGTGCCGTCAGTAGAGAATTTGTTCGGGTCGAGGAACACTTTCGGCTCGCTCTCCAGTGTGTTCTGCACGTAGAGCACGCTCTGGTTCTGCAGACCGTCATTCTTATAGAAGTAGTATTTGCCGCCCTTCTTGAACGGAGCACCATACTTCGGATAGTTCCAGATCTTGGTCAGACGCTCTTTGATCTGGTCACGGAATTCAATGCCGTCGAGGTAATCGAAGGTCACCTTATTCTGCGCCTCTATCCACTGATCCACTTCCTCGTTGTGGGTTTCGAGCCAGCGGTAGGGGTCGGCTACCTTCGTGCCGAAATAATCGTCTACGTGGTCTACTTTCTTGGTTTCAGGGTAATTCAGTTGAGTTTCAGCCGTTGCAGCGGCTGCAGTTGTAGTCTCGGTATTCATGCCTGTGGCGGTACTCTCGGTTTGGGTGGATTTGCAGGCCGATACGGCGGTCAGGCCGCCTGCCAGCAATAGAACAGTTGTCTTTTTCATAATAGCTTTCCTATTGATTTGTTTGGTTTAGGTATAGCAGGAACTAAGATACGCATTTTATACAAATTAAATCACAAGGCGCTTTAAGAGCAGTCTCCTTTTTCATTTATTATCAGTTATTTCCAACCAAAATTTCTTTGCTCCACCGTATACAAGCAATGCTCCTGCGCATTACATTTGCGCGCTTTTAACACTAGGGTTTTAGGCTGTTTTAGGCTGTTTTAGAAGATGATAGAAGAAGTAGAAGACGAGAAACTGTTACAGAAGTTTGAGCAGATAGCCGACCGCCTGTCTGATAAAGGCTATGCTATAGTAGATAACTTTCTGGAACCAGAGGAGGTGCGCAACCTGCTGGAGGTGCTGCAGCACCATCAGGAACAGGGGACGTTTAAAAAAGCAGGCATCGGCACGGCAGACCAGTTCACGGTGGACAAGCAGGTACGTGGCGACTATATCCGCTGGATTGAGCCATCGCAGGCGCTGCCCCCAACTCAGGTGTTCCTGGACCGCATGCACGAAGTGATGCGCTACATTAACCGCACTTGCTTTCTGGGACTAAAGGATTTCGAATTCCACTTTACGGTATACCCGCCCGGCACCGTGTACCAGCGGCACCTTGACCAGTTTCAGACCAACGACCACCGGCGTCTGTCATTCATTTGCTACCTCAACGAAAACTGGCTACCAGAAAACGGCGGCAACCTGCGCCTATACCTGCCCAACGACGATGACTCGGAAGAAGAGGTGGATGTGCTGCCCATTGCCGGTCGCCTGGCCTGTTTTCGCGCTGACATAATCCCGCACGAGGTACTCGCTGCTAACCGCCACCGCTACAGCCTGACGGGCTGGATGCTGGACCAGCTGAATGAGCTGACGTTTTTGTAAGATCAACGTTTTGAGGCAGACAAAAGGCTGCTCGGCGAAGAACAAAGGATTATTGAAAGTCTCTTGCCCTTTGCCACATGGGCTGTCGTGAGGCAGAGCGACTACTGTGCGAAGTTGATTTCCGTGCTATCGCCGATATTCAGGCTATGGCTAAGTCCTTTAAAGCTGGCATCTGAGCCAATGATGGAGTCGTGCATCACCGCATTCTGCAGTTCGGAGTAAGCCCCAATGATAGAGTTGCTCAGTGAGGAGCGCGAGATGGTGGTATTGTCGCCGATCGCTACATTGGGCCCGATGATGGAATGTGTGATGTTGCAGTTAGAACCGATGCTCACAGGCGGAATGATGATGTTGCCGGGATACTCACCTGAGTAATCCAACTCCCGGAAGCGGGGGTGCCGCAGCAGTTTCGCATTGGCTTCCAATAGCGTCTCCTTGCGGCCGCAGTCAAACCAATTATCCACGTTCCAGGTCACCATTCTCTCTCCCTGCCGGATCATGTGCATGAGGGCATCGGTAAGGTGGTATTCGTTGTGGGTGCGTACATTTTCGGTGATGATATGCTCGAGCGAGCGCACTAGTTTTTCAGGCTGCATGATCTTGTAGAGCCCCACCAGCGCAAAGTTCGACTTCGGAATTTTCGGCTTCTCGACCACCTTCACAATGTACTCGTCCATGCCCACTTCCGTTACCCCGAACAGCGAAGGTTTGGCTACTTTTTTTACACCGAGCACTGACTTAGTAGAGGCAATAATGGCGGGCAAATCCGCCTCTACAATGTTGTCGCCCAGCATGATGAGTACACTGTCTTCGTGGCGGTAGGTTTCGCGGGCGATCCAGAGCGCATGCCCCAAACCCTCACGTGGCTCCTGCACCACAAACTCTGCTTTGATCTGAGGATATTTCTGCCGCACGTAGTTTTCGACCTTGTCGCCGAGGTAGCCGATGATGAACACGTAGTCCTGAACGCCTGCCTGTATCAGTCGCTCCACGATGTGCCCCAGTATCGTATTATCCGCCACCGGCACCAGCGATTTAGGCTGTGTGTGCGTGTGCGGACGGAGTTTAGAACCAACACCAGCAACAGGAATAACGACTTTCATATACTACACTTTTTCAGCAATATAGTAATTTTTGATTAGAGTTTTGAGGATTAGGGGGAGTAGTATAGTGTTTTAGCAATTTCACAACGTCACACTATGTTTTCCGTAATCATATCGCTTAGCTTTGTACTTATATCGTATACAAACTATACCCTTCCATAAACATGAAAAAAATCTTCTTTTACCTGATCGGCTTTATCGTTCTGGCCTCTCAATCTTCTTGTGGTTACAACACGATGGTGCAGAAAGACGAGACCGTAGAAACCGCATGGGCCAACGTGCAGAACGCCTACCAGCGCCGTGCTGACCTGATACCAAACCTGGTGAACACTGTGAAGGGCGCTGCCAACTTTGAGCGCGAAACCCTGGAGAGTGTGATAAACGCCCGCGCAAAAGCAACCAGCGTACAACTCAATGCCGACGATCTGACACCTGAAAACCTGCAGCGCTTCCAGGCTGCCCAGAACGAACTGGGTGGTGCCCTGAGCCGCTTGCTTGTTTCTGTGGAGCGTTATCCGGAACTGAAGGCAAACCAAAACTTCCTGGAACTGCAGGCACAGCTGGAAGGCACCGAAAACCGCATTTCGGTGGAGAGGCGTAAGTTCAACGAGGCCGTGCAGGACTATAACACTACGGTGCGTTCCTTCCCTAACAACCTGATGGCAGGCATTTTCGGCTTTGAGCGTAAAGGCCACTTCCAGGCCGACCCTGGTGCTGAACGAGCTCCTACGGTGCAGTTTTAAAGTATAAATTGTTGATTGTTAGTTGTTGATTGCTTTCCCTGCGAGAGTAAAAACAATTAACAATCAGCAATAAACGATCAACAATTCAAGTCATGCCTAAAGATACCATAACCGAAGCGGATGAAAAGGTCATCATGGAGGCCATACAGGAGGCGGAGCGTAACACGTCCGGTGAGATCCGTGTGCACATCGAGAACAACTGCGAAGGCGATGTGCTCGATCGTGCCACAGAAGTGTTTGCCCAGCTCCACATGCACCTGACCAAGCAGCGCAACGGCGTGCTGTTTTATGTGGCCATCAAAGACCATCAGTTTGCCGTACTGGGCGATGCAGGCATCAATGCCATCGTACCCGACCACTTTTGGGAAGACATTACCGCCGAAGTGATTTCCCACTTCAAAAAGCAGGAATATGCCGCCGGTCTTGCCAAAGGCGTTATCATGGCGGGTGAGCAACTCAAATCACACTTCCCGTACGACGACAAAGGCGACCTAAACGAACTGAGCGACGATATATCGTTCGGAAAATAACGCACCATGAAACGATCCATTCTGTTCCTATACCTTACTTTGTTAAGTATCCTGGCGGTAGCCCAAAGCGATGATTTCCCGCCAAGGCCCAACCCACCGCGATTGGTAAACGACCTGGCCGGTATCCTGAGCCAGGGCGAGATACAGTCACTGGAACAGAAACTGGTTAACTACAACGATACCACCTCCACCCAGATCGCAATTGTCACCATCAAATCCATAGGCGACTATGACGCAAACCAGTACGCGGCCGAATTGGGTGAGCGGTGGGGCGTGGGCGGCAGCAAGAACGACAATGGCTTAGTTATACTGGTAGCACTCGATGAGCGCAAAGTAGCCATCCAGACAGGCTATGGCATGGAACACATCATACCTGACGCCATTGCCAAACGCATTACCGAACGCACGCTCAAGCCCAATTTTCAGCAGGGGGAGTTTTACAAAGGATTGAATGAAGCGACGAACCTGATCATTAGCCTGGCCAGCGGTGAGTACCAGGCCGATCCACAGGCTAGCCAGGGCGAAGGTGAAGGACCTTCGCTGATAGCCATTATCCTGATCGTGATCGTGCTGGTATTCGTTATGTCACGCTTTAAAGGCGGTGGCGGCAGAGGAGGCCGCGGTGTGCGCACACTCGGAGGACCTATCCTGGGGCCAGGCTCTTTTGGCACATTCCGTACCGGTGGCGGCATGTTTGGCGGAGGAGGCGGCTTTGGCGGCGGGGGCGGTGGCTTCGGTGGTTTCGGAGGTGGCTCTTTTGGCGGAGGCGGGGCTAGCAGTAGCTGGTAGGCCGCTA
This sequence comes from Pontibacter sp. LHS1, assembly GCF_058932855.1. Taxonomy (NCBI): domain Bacteria; kingdom Pseudomonadati; phylum Bacteroidota; class Cytophagia; order Cytophagales; family Hymenobacteraceae; genus Pontibacter; species Pontibacter sp. LHS1. The sequence continues at coordinate 375,720 of NZ_JBZYWF010000003.1, read as the reverse complement.
TACCTGCAGGCTTTCGTCCGGAGATTTCCTCAACGCTATCCGCTGCAAACTCGTACAGGCGGTATATCCCTCAGCCTATGATTCTGGCTTTCTTATCATTACAGAAAGTATAGCTCCTCAAAAATTAGTACCTTTGCAGGCGGAGGGGGATCTGCGCGTATGAAAATAAACAACGGAAACATTAAATCGAAGGTCGTTATCGGCTTCACGCTGGCGCTTTCGGTGGTGGTTTTTGCCATATACCTTACTTATAACAGCTTCACCCAACTACTCAGCTCCGTCAATGTGCTGGCGGAGCCAAACGCTAAACTAGCCAAGCTACAGCACACCCTTGCTGACATTGCCACGGCAGAAAGCGCTATCCGGGCTTATACCCTCACCACTGAAGACAAGCACTTCAGGGAGTACCTCGACAACCTGGGCAACATCAACAGCCAACTCGACTCGCTATGCTCGCTCATGCAGGACAATCCTGCCGAACTGGCTCAGATCGACTCGGTGTCTACGCTGCTGCTGGCTCAGAAAAAGAGCCTGGAAGAGCACGTGAACAATAAAAAACAGCAGCGCGGCAACAACGCTTATACCGATAGAGCGCTGAAACAGATTGCCTCAGCAGCTTCCCGTCAACCTGCCACTACCACGATCAACCAGCGCACCAAAACAATCATATCGGACAGGCTGGCCTACAATACGGACTCCATTACCAGCAGACCTCCCCAGAGCGAGAGTAAAAAAGGTATATTGCATAAGATTTTTGGTAAACGCAACGAATCAAAACAGCAGGAGCCGCCACAGCCTGTAGTGGTTCCACAACTGAATGTAAAACAGGAATATACCGCCGACACCAGCAAAGCAACCCCAACCAACATGGCTTCCATTGCCAAAGTGCGCGTTGTGCTCAAAGATGTGGAGCGTGAACTACAGCAGCAGCAAGACGCCATGGTAGCCAAAGAGCTGGCACTCCTGCAGCAGGACAAACAGATCATGGACCAGGTTCGCCGCATGGTATACAACCTGGAACGATACGAGCTGCAGCAGGCCCGCCTCAATGCAGCACAGGCACAGGAAGTTGCCAAAGAAACATCGCTCGTGCTCTTGCTCGTCGGTATCTTCGGTTTGGCCAGTGGCATTGCCTTTATCCTCATCATCCTGCGCGACCTCACCCGCAGTAGCAAGTATAAGGCTGAACTGAAGCGCTCCCGCAAAGAGGCTATCCAGCTGGCACGTGCCAAAGAGGCCTTCGTGGCCAACATCAGCCATGAGATACGCACGCCGCTCAACGTAGTGCTGGGCTTCTCAGAACAACTGGGCCATACTCAGCTGCAGGAGCAGCAGCAGGAACACCTGCAGGCCATTCACGGTGCCGGTCAGCACCTGCTGCACATCGTAAACGACGTGCTCGACCTCTCCAAACTCGAAGCCGGCAAATTGCACCTGCACATGGCCCCTTTCGAGATGAAACAGCTCCTGACTGAGGTGGAGCGCACATTCCGACTCAAGGCCAGCACCAAAGGTATAGGATTCACCTGCACCATAGATAACCAGCTGAGCGGCCACCTGTTGGGCGACTCACTGCGGCTGCGGCAAGTGCTTTTCAACTTAGTGGACAATGCCATCAAGTTCACCCACGACGGGGAGGTACAGGTACGCTGCAGGCTTAAGTCGCAGCGCCGTAACCGTGTTGTGGTGCTGATCGAGGTTTCTGATACAGGTATAGGTATACCGATGGAACAGACCGCGCATGTATTCGGGGAGTTCAACCAGGCTGACGACTCGATCATCCGGAAGTATGGCGGCACCGGGCTGGGGCTGTCTATCAGCAAGAAGCTGGTGGAGATGCAGGAAGGCTCACTTACCCTTCGCAGTGTACCTAACGAAGGCACCACCTTCAGCATTGTACTGCCGATGCAGCGGGTAGCTGCCCCTGAGCTTGAGGCTATACCTGAGCCTCAACTCTCTGCCACCAATGTACTGGCTGGCAAAGCCGTGTTGGTGATTGACGATGATGCCTACAGCCGCACCCTCTGCCAGCTGATACTGGGCCGCAAAGGTATGCAGGTCACGCTGGCTAACGATGGCCAGGAGGCGCTACAGCTGATCAAGGAGAAGAGCTTTGACATCGTACTCACTGATATACAGTTGCCAGGCATGAGCGGGAAGGCCGTAGCCAGAGCCATCCGGAAGGAGAACGCTACCATACCGATCATGGCCCTCACGGCCAACATCATGAGCAGCAACAAGCGCTTCTTTGCCAAAACAGGTATATCAGAACACTTGCTCAAGCCTTTCACGGAGCAGGACCTATACCTGAAACTCAGCAAAGCTCTATCTGCTCAGGCTATACCCGAGGCAGCGCCTGCACTTGAGGCTACAGTTGAAAAGGAAAAGAGCGTAAAAACAGCAGGTATAGCAGATGCTCAGGCTATCCCCATACCTCCAGGTATAGCTGAGATGCAAAACACAGCTGATAAAGCCGAACAAGAAATTGAAGTCAAAGCACAACAGACAGACGAAGCTATACCTGCTACTTATACCCTGGATGAGCTACGGGCTTTTGTGGGAGAGGATCAGGAGGCGCTGTGGGATATTGTGGAAGTACTGATAGCAGATAATCGTCGCTCTCTTGCGCAGTTGGAAAGCACAGCCGCCACTGCGGACTGGCAACAGGCAGGTGAACTGGCGCACAAGATGAAAACCGCTTTCCGTCATTTGCAGGCCCATACCGTGCTCCCGGCTATTGATACGCTCGAGCAAGTGTTGCACCAGCCGGGCTTGCCAACCGAAAGTCTGCCTGCCACAGCTACAGCATTGCAGCACGAGGCTACCCTTGTGCTCACAGCGCTCGAAGCTGAACTTAGCAAGCGTAAAAAGCCCGCAGAAGCTGCCGCTTAGGCCTCGATGTTGTACTGCCGCATTTTGTTGTAAAGCGTCTTACGATCGATGTTGAGCAAACGGGCTGCTTTGGATTTATTGTACTTCACCCGCTCCAGCATTTCGAGGATCAGCTCCTTCTCGCTGCGTTCGGTTGCTGTTCGCAGATCCGTCACCGGCATGGCCACTTGCGTTGCATCCGGCTGCGCCACCATGTTGGCTGGCTCCGGTATATGGTAGGCGATCTCGGGTGGCAGGTCGTCGAGGCTGATTTCGCCGCCCTTGGCTAAAAGCACAGCCCGCTTCACCACATTTTTCAACTCCCGCAAGTTTCCCGGCCAGCTATACCTTTCCAAAGCCATGGCTACGGCTGCATCAAAACCTGCTATGTTACGCTCCAGTTCATGATTGGCCACCTGCAAAAAGTGGCTGGCAAACTGCATGATGTCGGCTGTGCGCTCACGAAGTGGGGAGATGTTAATTTTGAACTCGTTGAGACGGTGGTACAGGTCTTCCCGAAACTCGCCCCGGCTCACAGCCTGCACCAGGTCTTCGTTAGTAGCCACAATGATGCGCACATCCACATCGAGGTCGGTGTTGCTGCCGATCTTGCGCACTTTGCGCTCCTGTATGGCCCGCAGCAATTTCACCTGTATTTCATAAGATAGGTTGCCGATCTCATCCAGAAAGAGTGTGCCGCCATTTGCTGCTTCAAACTGTCCTTCCTTATCGCCCATAGCTCCTGTAAACGAGCCCTTTACGTGCCCGAACAGTTCGCTCCCGGCTAGCTCCTTCGATAAAGCACCGCAATCGATGGCTACAAAGGGCTTGTCGTGGCGCTTGCTGCGCTGGTGTATCTTGCGGGCCACATATTCTTTGCCGGTGCCGCTCTCACCCTCTATGATCACCGACATGTTGGTAGGCGCTATCAACGCAATGTACTCTTCTAGCTGCGCCGACTGCGGACTGGCACCTTTCACAAAGGTAAAACCGCCCTGCGCAGGTATAACCGGCTTCGTAGCAACATTGCCTTCGCGCCCGTAAGTCAAGGCCTTTCGGATGGTCAATAGCGTTTCGTCCGGATTGATTGGCTTAGCAAGGTATTCGAAGGCACCCATTTTAATAGCTTTCACAGCCGTGCGGATGTCAGCGTAGTGCGTCATCAGGATGACGGGCACCTGGGTATCGAGCACGCGAATCTGCTCCAGCAGCTCCAGCCCGTTTTTGTCGGGCAGCCTGAAGTCGGTCAGGATCAGATCAAAGGAACCGGCTTTGATCTGACTGAGGCCTTCGCTGGCGGTATAGGCAGTTTTGACCTCATACTGCTGGCGTTTCAGGAACGTGCTCAGCATCAGGCAAAAGGTAGGATCGTCGTCGATTAAGAGTATTCTGGGCATAATCTTTAGCAATATACACAACCGTGGGGCAGTGGGGAAATTTTGCCCTGAAATTCGTACTCCGGCGTGCATTCCGACTGTTTACCGAAAAGCAGCTGTTAAGGTTGGCATAAAACAGAAAAGCCCCCGCTAGGCGGAGGCTCGTTCCATAGATATTAGGGTCGCTAATATCTAATCTATGTGGCTTATTTTTGGTCGCGGATAATGTTACCTTGTTCATCAATACGAACCTTAGCGCTCTGCTGCTGCTCGTTGGAGAAGAAGATCTCATACATTGTTTTGGCACCCTGGCCTTGCGCATTCGCCTGTGTATTGGTGTTCTGCGCATTTTGTGTCGCCTGCTCGGCACGGTTTTCCATACCCTGTGCGTTAGCACCAGCGGCATTTCCGTTAGGTGTTACGCGGAACACCTCTACAATCTGCCAGCTGCTGAATGCTTCAGCAGTCAGGGTTTGCTTTACAGGCTCCGGAAGCTCTTCCTGCGTGATTGCTTCACGCTTTACATTTTCTTCCTGCGTTGCAGTCTGAGTTTGGGTCTGTGTCTGTGTTTCAGTTGTTACCTGCGTCTCAGTCTGTACTTGCTCTTCATAGTTTACCTGATTTTCAGTTCCGGCCTGCGCTTCGGTTTCTGTTTCAGTAGTTTGCTCTACTTGCTGTTTCTTCTTCGACTTCTTCTTACTCTTATCTGTCTGTGCGTTAGCGTCAAGTGAGGCAAAGCCAAAGAAAGCAATGGCAGCTGCCAGGTAGGTTATTTTTTTCATAGTTTTATTCTGTCGCTCAAGTTTAATTTTTTCATAAAGCCTATTAGTCAAAACTGTGCCAAAACTATATATAATAATCAAACACCTTTAAATCAATATGTTACATACAAAAATAAAAATCCCCAACCTGTGGAATTCGCCATGAGGTGTAGCGAAAATTCCACAGGTTGGGGAATGAAAACTGGGTAATCAGGTATAAGCGGGGCTTATGCGCCTAGCATGAGGGCCAATGCGATCAGAGAGCCGAAACCTATTCCGAAGCCAGCCGCGGCTTTACCTACTTTACGTTTATGGGCCTGCTTCTTAAAAGCCTCACGATAAACCGGCTCTTTCATTAACTGATAGTTCGGGTGAAAGAGATTATCTACATTGGGTGGAATTGCGGCTGTCACAATGCCAGTGACTAAGCCAACAGGAGGAAGCAGGAAGGTCGCTCCGGCCGTACCCCAGAGTGGTCCTTGTCCTTTGTAGTACATCAGCGCATCGTGACGGCCCTGGTACATCAGTTCTTCGGGGGTATAGTTACGTGACGCTCCGGCACCTGCTGGCGTGGCAGAGGCGGTGGCATATTCGTCGTTGCTCTGCGGCAACTGGTTTAGCTGTCGCTGCGATGGTTGGGTTGCAAACTGCATAGAGGACACATCGTTTCGGAGTACAAACCGCAACGGGCCTTTCTCTTCGCTCAGCATGCGATAATGGATGGTGTCTTCCCCCACTTTCACAATTTTACCTACTACTTCTTCACCGCTCTTCTTAACGATCAGATCCTGGCTGTGGCCAAGCATGGCGGTTAGTACGAAACATACACTTAGTACCGCTCTTTTCCATGTCATGAGGTGCATCATCCTGCTCTTTTAATTTTTGTTTTGTTTATTTTCAGTCTTGGACTAGGAAGATACAAAGACTATTCCATTTATTGCCTAATCTCTATATTTTATTTCTCCATTAAAATTATTTTCCTGACAAGTTGTAGCAATGTGGCGTATAAAGCCCGAATGGCACAAACTTAATGCCTTGGCACCACCAGAAATTTGCAAAGCAAGCCCTCAGCCTATACCTTTATAACATGAGCGAACCACGTAAAAAATTATTCCTGCTTGATGCAATGGCCCTGATTTACCGGGCACACTTTGCCTTCAGCAAAAACCCGCGCATCAACTCCAAGGGCATGAATACGGGCGCTGTGCTCGGCTTCACCAACACCCTGGTAGAAGTACTTCAGAAAGAAAGACCCACACACATTGGCGTAGCTTTCGACTCAGCGGCCAAAACTTTCCGCCACGATAATTTCGCTGCCTACAAGGCTAACCGACAAGCCATGCCCGAAGATATCTCGCTGGCTATACCTTACTGCAAAAAGATTGTAGAGGCTTTCAACATACCCGTGCTCATCATGGATGGCTACGAGGCCGACGACATCATCGGCACCCTGGCCTGCCGCGCCGAAAAAGATGATTTTGATGTGTACATGATGACGCCCGACAAAGACTACTGCCAGTTGGTGACGGAGCATGTTTTCCTGTATAAGCCTGCTTTCCTCGGCAATGCCGTGGAGGTATGGGACGTGGCGCGGGTACTGGAGAAGTTTGAAATTGAGCGGGTGGAGCAGGTGATCGACATACTCGGTCTGCAAGGCGACGCCGTGGATAACATACCAGGTATACCGGGCATCGGCGAGAAAACTGCCAAATCCTTGATTCAACGCTTTGGCTCCGTGGAAAACCTGATTGCCAATGCAGATCAGCTCAAGGGCAAGCAGAAAGAAAACGTGGTGAACTTTGCCGAACAAGGCATGATGTCCAAAGAGCTGGCCACCATCCACTGCGATGTGCCAGTGCCGTTTAGACCCGAAGCCCTGCACTACGACGGACCTAACGAAGAGCAACTGGCTGAGCTGTTTGCCGAGCTGGAGTTCCGTCAGCTGATGCAGCGTGTGCTGGGTATCTCCATGGCCGAGGCGCCAGCTACTAAAGCCGCTACTCGACGAGCAAAGCCCTCTAACCAACAGCAGACCTCCCTGTTTGATGCGGCTGCCCCAGCTGATGCAGCCGTGGCCGGTGAAGAAGCAGGTATAGCCACTGAGCATGTGCCGTTTGAGCGCTTCAGCAACACCGTGCAGGACTATCACCTGATCGACACGCCGGCCCTGCGCCAGAGCCTGATCCGCTACCTGCAGAAGCAGCAGGAGTTCTCCTTCGATACCGAGACCAGCAGCATCGACCCGATCACGGCCAAGCTGGTAGGCATGTCGTTCAGCTACCTCCCGGGTGAGGCTTATTATGTGCCTGTACCACCAAATGACGAAGAGGCCATGCGCATCGCATCGGAGTTTAAGGACGTGCTGGAGAATACTAACATCGCCAAGATCGGACAGAACATCAAGTACGATATTCTGGTGATGAAAAATTACGGGATTGAGGTGAACGGTCCGTTGTTTGATACCATGCTGGCGCACTACCTGCTGGAGCCTGAGATGCGCCACAACATGGATGTACTGGCAGAAACCTACCTCAACTATAGCCCTATACCTATCACTGACCTGATCGGGCCAAAGGGTAAGAATCAGATCACGATGGCTGACCTGAAGCCTGAAGAGGTGAAGGACTATGCCTGCGAAGATGCCGATATCACGCTGCGCCTGAAGCAATACTTTGAGCCACTGCTGCAGGAGCAGGGACTGATGAAGCTGTTCAACGAAGTGGAAAACCCGCTGGTGCAGGTGCTGGCAGGTATAGAAAAAGAAGGTATATCGATCGACGCCAATGCGCTGGCCGACATTTCGCTGCTGCTGGAGCAGGAGATTAAAGGTATAGAGACCCGAATTTTTGAAATTGCCGATACAGAGTTTAACATCGGCTCGCCAAAACAACTCGGTGAAGTGCTCTTCGACAAGATGGGGCTGCACGGCAAAGCCAAGATCAAGAAAACGAAAACCGGGCAGTATGCTACCGGTGAGGAGATCTTATCCAAACTGGCCGGCGAGCACGAGATCGTGCGCCTGATCCTGGATCACCGCGAACTTTCTAAACTCAAGTCTACCTATGTGGATGCGCTGCCGCAGCTGGTGTGCGAACTGGATAACCGCGTGCATACCTCGTTCAACCAGGCGGTAACAGCCACTGGGCGCCTGAGCTCGACCAACCCGAACCTGCAGAACATCCCGATCCGTACGGAGCGGGGCCGTGAGATACGCAAGGCCTTTGTGCCGCGCGACAGCAAGCACCTGATCATCTCAGCGGACTACTCCCAGATCGAGCTGCGCATCATGGCTGACTTCAGCGGAGACCCGACCATGAAAGAAGCCTTCAAAAATGGGTTGGACATCCACGCCTCCACGGCCAGCAAAGTGTTCCATGTGCCGCTCGACCAGGTAGACAGCGAAATGCGCCGCAAAGCCAAGACGATCAACTTCGGCATCATCTACGGCATTTCGGCCTTTGGTCTGTCGGAGCGACTGGGTATACCGCGCCGCGAAGCTGCTGACATCATTGAGGCTTATTTTGAGGAGTTCCCGGCTGTGAAGGAGTACATGGACAGCGCCATTGAAAAGGCCCGCGAGCATGAATACGTAGAAACTGTGCTGGGCCGCCGCCGCTACCTCCGTGACATCAATTCGCGCAACGCCACTGTGCGCGGCTTCGCAGAGCGCAACGCCGTGAACGCCCCGATACAGGGTACCGCCGCCGACATCATCAAAATCGCCATGATCAACATACACGAGTACCTGCGCCATGAAAACCTGAAGACCCGCATGATCCTGCAGGTACATGACGAACTTCTGTTCGACGCCCCGAAAGAGGAAGTAGACATCGTGACGCCGAAGATCGTGGAACTAATGACCAACGCCCTGCCGCTTAGCGTGCCGATGGAAGTAGGCTTAGGTGTTGGCAAGAACTGGCTGGAGGCACATTAAGGTATAGCTGTTTTTACCTGTAGCTTATACCTCTATACCTGATACAAAAGAAAGGCGCCTCCCGCAAAGAAGGCGCCTTTCGCTTTTACGAGCGTTTGAACCTAAGGAGATTACGGTAGCGCTACAGTGTTGTACTGTGTCTCGTCTACCTTAGGAATTCTGGCACCGTATTTTGCATTAATTACATCAATGAACTCGTTTGCTACGAGTGCGGCTCCTCTTGGCGCAAAGTGAATGCCATCAAGGCTGAAAACGTTGCCTGTCACGAAGGTTGAGTTATAAGCTACGCCATTCTTAGTAAAACCTGTGGCCAGTCTATTCATGTATGCGTTGAAGTCACCCAGTGCCAAACCTTTAGCATCTGCAATTGATTTGATTGATGCGTTATAGCTGTCTGTGTACTCTTTGATGATAGCTAGCTCAGATTCGGAAAGAACAAGTTGATCTGGAAGCGGTGTTCTCGAGCCCGCGCCTTGGCATTTGATCAAATCGGAAGCAGGCAAAAGGATAAGTTCTTTTGAAGTGGCTTTACGAGGTATACCATCTTCCATTACAACAAATGCGTTAGGACCTGCCTGGAATGTAATGTGGTTCAAGTTCTGGGCTGCATACGCTGCAGTTAGCTGTGTCGCCTGCTGGTCTGTCAATACCAATGCGTTGTAAGGCACAGTGGTAAAGTAAGGGATTTTTGTAACATCAGGGAGATTGCCCAAAGCCCCTTTAGCTCCTTGAGAAGTAAGCTGGTTTACGATAGTAGCAATGTAAGCTGTAAACTGATCCTTGTTAGTTGGAAAGTCAGCACTACCCTGTGCCGGTGTACCACCAGCCAAAGCATAGCCAAGCACATCGTTGTTACCGATCCACAGAGTGAAGAAGGTAGGGTTTTGAGCCATCGCATCGGCCACCACGCTTGTGGATGGAGCTGAAGCAAAGCGCACAAAGAACGGGTTAGCAGTAGCTGGTTGCGTCATTAGACCAGCCGGGTTGCCATAACCAGGAGCCAACAAATGGAATGACTTTGCACCTGGTACACCTAAGTTATTATAAGGCCCCTGCACAGTTGGTATAACTTTTCCGAAGAAACTTTGGTCAAACAAGTGAGCATTTCCTGCTTCCACCGGTGCTAAGCCAACAGTTCCATTGCAGTCAGGTTGCAGTCGCAATACTCTTCTTTGTGGAACCTCCACGATGCTTGGATTCGAAGGATTGGACCTAGGGCTACCCGCACTTATACCTTCCGGCATTAAAGGCTGTCTGAAGTCGGTACTGCCTCCTACTGCTTCAAACTGCTGTGCGAGTATGGCCGGATAAGATGCTTGCTGCCCTTCACGGTATAGTGCCCCATCAGCGAAGCCAGCTGTCAGAGAGTTACCCAAAGCCACATAAGTACTAAAATCTGCTTCCCCTGAACTGGCCGCGGGGGTGTCAATCTCAGGGTCGCAGCTTGACAAAAGCACGCCAGCCAATACAGCCAGCGCACTCGATTTATAGAAAAACTTTTTCATATAATTTACTAAAGAAAATTAGAATTTGAAGTTAACACCAATACCTGGGATGTAGGCAACCGCCTTAAATGTTCCAGGTATACCACTAGACAGATCAGCGTTATCTGTTCTTTCTTTTCTATTGATATAAAGGAAAGAGGCATCGATGCTGATACTTTCAGATACATTAAATCCTATCCCTGCAGAAAGACCGCGTGAGTCAGAGTCTGGTGTCTCAGGGGTTAAATACCCTTCCTGCACAGGTGTTTTGTCCAGATAAGCACCAGCACGCAGGGCTAACGCATCTGTCACCATGTACTCACCACCTATACGGTAAATAAAGGTGTTCTCATAATTTCGGGCGGCTTCAGATGAAGGGCTTCCGGCTACAGGTTGGCTAAAGTCGAAGCGAAGTCTCTCATAAGCACTCCAACCTACATGGCTCACGTCAGCGGCTAGTGTCAAACGCTCGTTTGGCTTAAAGCCTATACCTACCGATAAGGTTGAAGGCATTGGCAGCTCTGCATTGAAGGTAGTACCCTCAGGGAAGTTGGCACGTGCAGCCGTAGGAATGTTGCTGAACATCACATCGCCACCTTCCACGCTTATATCTACTTTAGAGCGGTAGTTTACACCTATCGATAACTTATCGGTTGCCTGGAAGAAAATGCCCGCGTTGAATCCAAACGCCGACTCAGCATTGCCATCCAATTCGATAGCACCTTCTGTGCCGTCCTGATTCTGCACTGGCAGCGAACGCTGCAGGTTTACGCTACCTGCCACATAGGTAAGACCCACGCCTATACCTAGTTTATCGGTGATAGCGTAGCTAACAGTAGGCTGAACATAGATTGCCTGCAGTTGCAATTCATTTAGGCCGTATCGGCCGCTCCATTCGTTGCCCCAATTCACTGTGCTACCGAAAGGAGTATACACGCCAAGACCGGCAGAGAATTTTTCATTTATTTTATAAACTCCATATACTTGGAAAGGAGTACCCAACGGGTTATCAGTACGAGCCGTAACGCCCGCAGACTCAGGAGCTGAATAGGCAATTCTGGAGACAAGCGCACTACCGCCTATCGTTACGCCGCTGTAGCCCATGTGGCTCATGGCACCAGGGTTGAAGAAGATACTGGACGTACCTGTCAGAAGGCCCGTGCCCGTGTGGCCCATACCTATCTGGCGCTGGCTCGCCAGGTTAACCTGGTATCCGCCGGCCATGGCCGTACCTGAGAGCAGGGCGCTACCTAATAAGGCTAAGATTTTGCTTTTCATAAAATGCGACTTGTTTAAATGTAGGGTGTTAATAAGGTAAAACAAATATATAAAACATTCATACTTCCTAAAGCACATACACTACCTTTTTTCAAATAAAATCAGTCTTTAGTCGAAAAATAATCTGTTCCCTCCGGACTGCTCTGAATAAAGCTTCCAAAAAGTAGTTTTTTTGATGCGAAAGCTATCCCAGAAGGGGATTCTGCGTTTATAGAGTCTCAACTTGAAACCCAAATGAAGGAACAATACGACGTGATTATAATTGGCGGGGGGCCTGCTGGTCTGAATGCCGCCATGATACTGGGGCGTTCGCGCCGCAAGGTGCTCTTGTTTGACAGTGGCAAGCCCCGCAACCGCTGGGCCACCAGCATGAATGGCTTTTTGTCCAGTGACGGGGTGAACCCGCGTGATTTTATAAAGAAGGGGCGCGAAGAACTCGTAAAGTACGGCGTGCAGATAATAGACCGTGCCGTGAAAACTGCCACCTATAGCAAAGGGCAGTATGTAGTAGACGACGAGGACGAAAATGTATACCACTCACGCAAGATGCTGCTGGCTACCGGCCTCAGAGATGCCCTGCCCGAAGTGGAAGGGATAGAAGAACTGTACGGCCAGAGTGTGCACCACTGCCCTTACTGCGACGGCTGGGAAAATCGTGACAAAGCCATTGCTGTATACGGGAAAGACCGCAGCGGCATAGGCCAGGCCCTGGCCATGAAAAACTGGAGTGATGATGTGACCTTGTATACCGACGGCACCCAGAAACTCAACAACAAAGACATGGAGTTGCTCAACCTAAACGGGGTAAAGGTATGCACGGAAGCCATTGTACGTCTGGAGGGTGAGGAGGGCATGCTGCAGCGAATTGTTTTAAAGAACGGTCAGTCGAAGGAACAGGGGGCGCTTTTCTTTTCGGGCGAAACCAGTCAGCAGTCAGATATTGGCCGGCAGCTGGGCTGTGAATTTACCGGCAAAGGCGTCATCAAGACGCGACGCCTCCAGCAAGCCAACATTCCGGGCCTTTATGTGGCCGGTGATGCAGCCCGTGACATGCAGCTGGTGATTGTGGCGGCAGCTGAGGGCGCAAAGGCCGGGGTGGCCATCAACATGGAGTTGCAGCAGGAAGACAGAGTAAAACCTTAGGCCATGTTGGCAGTAGCATCGCTGGCTTCCTGGGTGGGGCTTGGCAGATGCTGCTCCACAGGCTGAAAAAGGTGCTCCTTCAGGCAATAGCGGTATCCTTCTACCAACATGTGCATGATCAGGTGCTCCACGGCAATGGGTTGGTTTTCGGACACTTGCCTTGTGTTAGAGAACCGGATCTTGCTGGCATCAATGATCGTCACGACTCCCGTCCCGAACACTTCTATTTTATCTCCCTCTTTGATAATAATACCGGTTTCTTCGCTTAGCCCTACTCCCACATATGCCGGATCGTGTGCCACAGCATGGGCCAGTCGCCCGAAGCGGCCACGCTCCACAAAGTGCGTATCGATATATACATGGCTGATAAACCCGAAGCCGATCGTGGTTTTCATCTCTCCTTTGATAAGCGAGTAGTGACCGTAGCCATCATAGATCATGCGGTCTGACATGACGGCGGCCCCTGCGCTGGTGCCGGCTATGATGATTGGCTCCTGGTGGTAACGGCGACGCATGATCTCGAGCAGCTGGGTCCCGTTCAGAAACTCAGTTAAACGAACCTGGTCCCCTCCCGTAAAAAAGATAACGTCAGCCTGCTGGATGCGGCTGATATACTCTGGCTGGTCAGCGGCGTGGTTTTCGTCGATGAGCATGAACTGCACACGGTCACAGCCTAGCTCTTCAAAGGCTTCTTTGTATGCCTTCCCAGACTCTTCTGGGTCACTGGTAGCAGTTGCTATTACTTCGATACGGGAATGTATCGGACATATCTCAGACCTGATCAACTTAATTAAGTCATCATCATACCCACCTCCGAGCGCTATTAAGGTACCTTTATACATTGGTGCTCCAGTTTATTTGACTATTCACGTTCTCTTCACGATAAACGCCTCTATACTTTACAATTAAGTATCCGAAAAGATTTGAACAGCACGACAGTCTGTTAGAATCCTGTTCGTTTTCGAACAAACACCTGTACGCTATTGGACGATTTAAGTAGACAAACCATTACCTTAAATTCACAAATTGCTTATTATCAGCACTTTATCCGATTGGCACATAAAATGCAATATGCTAATCATAAATAAAAAAAAATTTAGGAGCGCCAAGCAACCTTTTACTTAACTCCTCTATCTATTAAGTACTTACAACATGAAACGAAAAACCTTTTAAATATTAACAATTATGAAAATCATCATCTTATTATTCGCCATAGTACTCGGCTTCGGAGCCACCTGCAAAAAGACAGCAGACGATATCAGAGTAACAGCCGCCAAGTACAAACTGCAGCAAGAGCAAAAAGAGCTACGCAGCTACCCTAACCTGTTGCCAGAAGTGCTGATCGTAGCACCAAAGGCCTAACATCCTGACCGATCTCAACCCAAAATAAATCATCTTAACCTGAATGACTATGAAAATCCTGATTCTTTTGTTTGGACTTACAGCCGCCTTCGGTGCTGCTGGCAAAAAAACAACCAGCGACCTGAAAGAGATGAAGCATCGCCAGGAGCTAAAGGAGCTGCAGCGTTATCCTAACCTGCTTCCTGAGGTAGTGATTACCATTTCGCGTGACTCCCTGATAAAGTAGCATACCTGATTATACCTGTTTCTTAACCCCGCCATTAGTACTAAATAAAACCATGAAAATCATCATTCTTCTGTTAGCCTTGGTAGCCGCCTTTGGCTTCGCCATGAAAAAAACCGTTGACGAGCGTATGCTGCTGGCTGATCGCTTGCAACAGGAGCGCCTCACCTTGCTTTATAGCACCGAAGCTCCTGCTTCTCAGCCTGTGGCCATGCTGTAACACCGCCACCTTTTTCAGGGCCTGCGCCAAACCGTATAACAAAGCTTATATCTGGGCCCAGCATCTATTAAGTTATTTCCTGCACCACCGTTACGCTCCTGCACAGACAGGGGCGAACAGAAAGATATTGCCCTTATAACAGCAATCGCCCGACCTGAATGGGGTCAGGCGATTGCTGCTAATTTTCCTTTTTCTTAAAAATCTTGTTCAGGTCAATGCGCTTCTCGGGTTCAGGCTCAGGAGCAGGCTCCTCTTTTTTACCGAATGGCCATACCTTCTTTTTAGGCGGCTCCGGCTCTTTCTTCTTGCCAAAAGGCCAACCGGATTTCTCCTCTTCTACCTGCTGCTTGCCAAAAGGCCACAGTTTCTTTTTCTCTTTTTTCTCGGGAAGGATCACATAACGGATCGAAATGCCTGTGGCCAGGTTTACCCAGTCTTCGTGGTTGAAGTGCAGGGCTGGTTTCACGTCGGCTGAGAGCAAGATAGGCAAGCCGTTTATCTTATACTCCACTCCCACGATGGCATCCAAGCCCGTGAACACGCCCTGGTCTTTCAGGTTCCCGATGTGGCCGCCGCCGCCCAGGTAGTAGTTGAAGCGCTTACCCAACATAGGCCAGTGGCGCTGGTAAAGCAAGGTGCCGCTATACTCCCGCGAACCTACCAGTGCTATACCTTCCAGTGTGGTTTTCTCTGCGATGCGCTGCTGAACGGTAGCTCCAAACTGGTCGCCACCGAGTCGTATACCTGCTGCTGTTCTGTACTTCTGCGCCTGGCTGGCCGTAGCCGCACCCGCCATCAATAGTATCGTAATAAAAATCTTCTTCATGGTTTGTATCCGGAGTCTGACTCCTGCCGCTGCAAATATCTTACCTATTCTGTACAAATAGTGCAGTGCAATGTCAGCACGCCGATGTTTTTTTGAAAAGAACTCATGGATACCGTAATGCACTACTGCGAGAACTGGACTATGGGAACGCCAGCATTGGCCAGACAGGTATACCTGAGCGGAGAAATTGATGATAGCTATACCTTAATAGTCGCCCTTAAAACCGCCACGGCTGGCTTTTTTATCGGATTGGCGGCGCTTGCTTTCGAGGCGCTTGCGCACGGATGCTCGTGTGGGCTTGGTAGCTTTGCGCTTTTTCTGTCGGGTAAGGGCCTGCCGGAGCAGCTCATAGAAGCGCTCGATGCACTGCTCCTTGTTCTGCAACTGGCTGCGCTCCACCTGGCACACTATCTGCAGAAACCCCTCGTTATTGATGCGGCTGGCTAGCTTCTCCTGCACCAGTGCCTTTTCCTCGTCCGTCAGCAGCTCTGAGTCGCCCACATGGAAGCGCAGCTCAACCTTGCTGGCTACCTTGTTCACGTTTTGCCCGCCGGCTCCCCCACTTCGTGAAGCCTGAAAGCTCAACTCCCGCTCAAATTCACGTTCTCTTATATCTGTCATACCTATGCTATACCTTCCAAATCTGCCTTATAGCCACTCCTTTATACCTGTTTACTAATAATATCAGGCAAATATGCGTCTTTTCAAGTTTTTAAGCGTCTTTTGTGAAATTTTTGATCACCTTATACTTATTCTATGAAAATGTTACGCTTTGTCTGCCTGTTTATGCTGCTTGCACTTCCGCAACTCACGCAGGCTGTAAACAAGTCGTTTTACTTCACTACTTCTGACGGTGTGCAGCTATACGTGCGTATGGCAGGCGAGGGCAAGCCTTGCCTCTTCATACATGGTGGCCCCGGCTCCTGGAGCAAGTATTTCTATGCCCTCGGCGGCGATGTGGTAGAGCAGAACATGACCATGATCTACGTAGACCAGCGGGGCTGCGGTCGTTCCTCCAGTTCCGAAACCAAAGATTACTCCCTGGCCCGTGTTGTGCAGGACTTTGAGGAGCTGCGCGAGCACCTCGGCTATGACAAGTGGATGATCATGCCGCACTCATTCGGGGGCACTATCGCAACTGAATACGCCTACCAGCACCCGAAGCGTGTAAGCGCTGCCATTTTCGTAAACTCTACCCTATACCTGAACGACGCTCTGGAAAGTTACATCAAGAACGGCGCACGCCTGCTGGGCAAGCCTGAGACAGAGTTCCGCAAAACCGGCGGCTCTATTGGCGAAGCACTCAACGGAGTGGCTTATCAGCTTAACCAGCAGGGCGTGATGTACAAAATGATGTATCCTAAAAAGGAAATGTTTGACCAGATGAACGCTGTGATGGACACCACCATCAACTGGGACTTCGGCTCCAAGGTATGGGACTTCCCGGAATATGCGCAAGACTTCACCATCAAAAGCGCCTCGCTCAAAATGCCGGTACTGGTTATATCGGGAAACAACGACTTGTCGGTCGGCCCCGAGCACTATCGTCTCTTCAAATTCAAAAACGCTACTTACCGACCGATGGACACTGGCCATTGTCCTTATCAGGAACAAACGGCGCTCTTTCACGAGCATGTAAAGTCCTTCCTGGCGAAGGTAAAGTAATCAAGTCTACCTACCTAGGCAAGAAGGGGCAGGCCGCATCGGTTTGCTCCTTTTTTTGTGCCAGCAGCCTCACACGAAACCAAAGCGCGAAGCATCGCCGTATGCCATAGAATAAATTTGTGGCTATACCTATGAACGAAAACAACAACACGCTCCGAATCGGCTACCATGCCTCGCACGAACAGTTTAAGCCAAGTGAGCTCCTCCAGTATGTGCAACAGGCCGAGCAAGCGGGCTTCAATGCCTCCATGTCATCCGATCACTATGCACCCTGGAGCCTCGACCAAGGCGAAAGCGGTTTTGCCTGGTCCTGGCTTGGAGCTGCAATGCAGGCCACCAAACTGCCATTCGGTATAGTCAACGCGCCAGGGCAGCGCTACCATCCGGCCATCATCGCACAGGCCGCCGCCACGCTTGCCGAGATGTTTCCGGAGCGCTTCTGGGTAGCCATGGGCAGCGGACAATACATCAACGAGCAAATTACCGGTGATCACTGGCCCGTGAAGCAAGACCGTAACAACCGGCTGAAGGAGTGTGTCGACATTATCCGGGCACTTTGGGACGGCGAGACAGTAACGCACCACGGCCTGGTGAAAGTAGAACAGGCCAAGCTCTATACACGCGCCAAGGTAGCTCCTAAAATCATCGGGGCAGCCATAACCGAAGAAACAGCGGAGTGGGTGGGCAGCTGGGCAGACGGCCTGATCACTGTGTCCAAGCCTCCGAAGGAACTGAAGAAAATGGTGGAGGCTTTCCATAGGGGAGGGGGCGAAGGCAAACCTATGTACCTGAAAGTGCAGCTCTCTTACGCCAAAGACGAAAAGGAGGCACTGCAGGGAGCTCACGAACAGTGGCGCTCCAACATCTTTCCGAGCGCTGTACTATCTGACCTGCGCACGGCCAAGCAGCTGGAGCAGGCGGCCATGTTTGTGCGCGAAGAGGACCTTCGGGAGCATGTTCGGGTATCAGCCGATCCAAGTCAGCACATCGAGTGGCTGCAGCAGGACATCGACCTGGGCTTTAGCCAGTTGATTCTGCACAACGTGAACCTGGGGCAGGAGCGCTTTATTGAGGTGTTTGGCGACAAGGTTGTGCCGCAGCTTTTAAGATAAGGTATAGCACTTCCACAAAGCATGTTTGGCTATTAACTTATAGCGTATAAGCACGTTACAGGTATAACACGTCACGTATAAACGCCCTATGAAATGGTCCCTTAACCTTGGCAGAATAGCGGGAATCAAAATTCTGGTGCACTGGACATTCCTGATCCTGATCGGCTGGATCGTGTTTTCGGAAATGCAGCGCGGCTCTGATCTGACTACCACCCTTTTGTCGGTTGCGTTTGTGATGACCATTTTCCTATGCGTGGTACTCCACGAACTGGGCCATGCCCTTACGGCAAGGCGCTATGGGGTCAGCACCAAGATGATCACCCTGCTCCCTATAGGCGGTGTGGCTAGTCTGGAGCGTATACCTGAAAACCCGAAGCAGGAACTTATGATCGCCATCGCCGGCCCTGCCGTGAATGTGGTGATCGCGTTTGTGCTATGGTTGATACTGCCTTCTTTAAATGAGCTACCCGGCGAAGAGTTTTTCAGCCGCATCACACCGGCTAACTTCCTATACCTGCTGTTCTTTGTAAATCTGATGCTCGTGGTGTTCAATGCTATACCTGCTTTCCCGATGGATGGCGGTCGTGTGCTGCGGGCTTTGCTGGCTTTCAAACTGAGCCGTGTGCGTGCTACTCAGATAGCCGCCAACCTGGGGCAGATGCTGGCTATGTTTTTTGTGTTTATCGGCTTTTTCTACAACCCTTTCCTGATCCTGATCGGTATTTTCGTGTTCTTTGGCGCCTGGTCTGAGAACATGATCGTGCAGCATCTTGACTTCCTGCGCGGCCACCTGGTGCGCGAAGGTATGATGACCAATTTTGTTACCCTTGCGCCTACTGAGACGGTGCGCCAGGCCTTAGGGAAACTTCTCAATGGCTCGGAGCACGACTTTGTGGTGGAGCAGGAAGGACAGGTGGTTGGCACGCTCACCCGCATGCAGCTGATACAGGCCGTAAAAGAAGAAAAGATAGAGAGTCCCGTGTCGGATATTATGACGCAGGAAGTAAGGGCCTTTAACGTGCAGGACAAGCTAGCCGAGGCCTACACGGAACTTCAGAAAACCAAGGCTCCACTCTACCCGGTACTCGAAAACGGCCGTCTCGCCGGCGTGATCAACAGGGATAATATAAATGAATTCATTCTGATAAAATCTGCCTTGGCTCATTAAATTTAAAACTATTGCTGCCTGGCAAAAGCTATACTTGATTTACTGCTCCTGACACACAATTTTATTATATTTGGCAACAAACCACGCATACCTCTGCACATCCTTTTGCGTAATAGAACGTTATGGCCGCTTAGGAATGCGACATCCTAATTTTATCGATAGCAAAACTGACAATCCGCACCAGTCTATGACCACCATACTCCCAACACCTGACCGTTTGTGGTCACGAAGCGCTGCCATCCTGTTGGCACTCCTTCTTTCGGTGATTTCCTTTGCGGCACGCGCCTCTGAAGACCTGCACATGGTGCCTATCCCACTTGAGGAGCGCATAAAAGCGGCTGACATCATTGTGGAGGGCGAAGTAGTAGCTCAAAGATCATTCTGGGATGCCAAACAGGAGTTTATTTACACAGCACATACTGTCCGGCTTTTCAAAATATTCAAGGGAGAGGTAAAGGAGCGTCAGGTAGAGGTGATCACGGATGGTGGTACCGTTGGCCTGGCGATGCACACCGTTTCATCAGCACTTCAGCTGCAAAAAGGGCAACAGGGCATGTTTTTTCTGAGCAGAGGTGCTCCTACAGGTATAGTTGCCAGTGCAGCTTCCATCATTGCCAGACCATACGCCAGTCGGCAGGGTTTTGTGCGCTATGATATAGAACGGGGTACGGCCGCCGATCCGTTCAGGCAGTACAAGTCGGTGCAGGAGGTATACCAGACGGTGACTTCCCGCATGGGGCAACAATATAAAACTGTAGTAGCGAATGACCGGCTGGAATCAGGTATAAAGGCACAGCTGCAGCAGCAGAGCACTCAGGCAACGCAGGCTGTGGTGGTAACCAGCTTTAGCCCTGCCCGTACCAGTGCCGGCACCGGCGCCATCCTCACCATTAACGGCACAGGCTTCGGCAGTTCACGAGGCAACGGATTTGTGGAGTTTCCCAATGCCGACGACGGAGGCACTACTCTAGTCCGCCCTTATGCCTCTGACTACCTGTCATGGACCAATAACCAGATTAGAGTGAGGGTGCCTTCTTATACCCAGACAGGCGGTACAGCTGGCACAGGCCAGATAAAAGTTACGGCCAATGATGGAACTTCAGGCATGAGTGCCGGTACGCTTATAATCGAATTCGCTTATTCCAATGTAGTGGCTGAGGGTGGCAATACGCCCTTCCAGCCCGTGTTGATTGATGCAAACAGGAGCGGCGGCTATACCATACAGTTTGCCCCTAGCTTACAAAACAGAGCGGCTGCGCAGGAAGGCTTCAGGCGCGCCGTGAACAATTGGGTATGCACCACGAACGTAAATTGGATAATCGGAGCCACTACCACAACAGAGAGTTCAGCTGACGATGGCCGTAGCGTCATTCGCTTTGCGTCCTCAGCTGTAACAGGTCAGGGTGTACTGGCCCGTACAATAAGCAAGTACAGAGGCTGCGTGGCCATCAGCGGCACGCGTCGCGACACGACCTTCTGGCTTACTGAGTTTGACATGGAGATAAACAGCAGCATCACCTGGCAGTACGGCCCAGGCGCTCCAGCCACCAATCAATTCGACTTCGAAACTGTGATCCTGCACGAGTTGGGCCATGCACACCAGCTTGGCCATGTAATTTTGCCAAATACCCTGATGCACTATAATATAGGCCGCAGGACCCAAATCCGTGACCTGACTCCTCCTGATATAGCAGGAGCCAACCTGGTGTTAAACCGGAGCCTTACCCCTCCTGCTTGTGGAGGGCGTTCAGCTATGACACCAAAGCTGGATGGCGAATGCAACCTGGCCTCAGAGATCTTTACCTTCGACGCTGCCTTCACAAATGCCGGTGCCGTGGAAGTAATCTGGACAACCAGCACGGAACAAGGCATAACCCGCTTCGTGGTGCAGCGCAGCCCGGACGGGCAGGAGTGGGAAGACGTAGGTGAAGTTCCTCCCTCCGGACAAGCCCGTGACTATACCTTCACAGACAGCAATCCGCTGCCTCGCCGAAGCTATTACCGTTTGCGTGTAGTCTACAGCAATAGTTCTGAAGCATTTTCGGGCAGGGTGCAGGTGCTTAATCCGAGTGATCTGCGCATTTTTAGAGTATACCCTAACCCGATCGGACTGACTGCGAATGCTGACGGCACCCCTAGCGAAACCCTCCGGGTTGAGTACCTGGTACGTAGCACTTCCGACCTTCGCCTGCAGCTATACGACTTGCAGGGCAGACTCGTGCGTGACATGGAAGCAACTGTAACCGACGCTACCGACATCATTGAGATCAATGTATCTGACCTGGCGACGGGTACGTACGTGCTGCGCTGGAGCGAGGGCAACAACAGCGGCGTCACGAAAGTAGTCAAAGTGCAGTAAACAAAAAGGGAGGCTGTCGGCCTCCCTTTTTGTTTGTTACTAAACATTTTACTCGATGCTTACGCGCTTGCGGTTGTTGGTATTTGTTTGCTCTTGTTTCGGTACCGTTATTTTCAGCACCCCCTCTTCGTAGCGTGCTTTTATTTCTTCTGCTTTTACGGCATCCGGTAGCTTAAATGAACGGCTGAATGAGCTGTAGTTATATTCACGGCGGGTATAGTTATCCTCTTCTGTTGTAGTATCCTGCTCCTTTTGGCTGCTGATAGTCAGCATACCTTCGTCCACATCTACTTCAAAATCATCTTTTGCCATACCTGGGGCAGCCAATTCAATAGTGTATTCTCTGTCGTTCTCACGGATGTTAGTGGCAGGCATATTCCGCATAATCTGCCGCCCGATCTGCGCCGGCATTCTTAGCAGGTCATTCTCAAAAAAACGATCTACGTCGCTGAAAAAGTCTGTGAAGAAAGACCTGGGTGTGAGGCTCTCTCCTCCTGTGCGTTCTTTTTTCATTGGCTTCATAGTGGTACCTCCTTTTGTTTTGGTTGAACATTCTGGGTCATTAGTCCCACCGGAACGGGTTGACCCCACTATTTTCTACGCCTTGATTTTTTTATAGTTTACCCCTGAATAAAAATAAAAAAATCACCCAGAAACAATAGTCTGTTTCTGGGTGATTTTCAGGGTTAAGGTTTGTTTTCAGATGTCAGGGCATACACTCCAGGAGCATAAGCGCATACCCGACGCAGGGTTTAGTCAGTAGCTCGCATGTTGTTTTCACAGCTTGGAAAGGGACAGTCTGTTTTTCATTGCTCGGAATAGGCTCGAGTAACTATACAAATGTTGTAAAACATTATCAGTACAAAAAGGAGAGTTTACCCTCCAAAGTAACTTTAAAAATAGAGCTATAAACATTAACTATTAGTACATAAAAGCCCTTTTTACATAACAAGGCAAGCCTTTGACAGCCACAAAAACACCAAAGGTAACATTCGGAAATCCTATGTTATTGTTGCAACAGCCAATCTTTACAACTAACTATAATCCTTGTGACAAAAAGTATGGTAGTATAATAATAGTGAGTATGCTATATTTGACAAGTTAAGCGTATCGCTTAATGCATACCTATGGCTAAGAGAAGACGAAAGTTTACACAATGCCCTAACTGCGGCTATACCTTTGAGGAGGTAAACAACTACTGCCCCAACTGCGGGCAGGAAAACCACGACCTGAACGTTCCAGTGAAGCACCTGGTGGAAGAGTTCTTTGAGAGCACCTTACACTATGACACGAAGTTCTGGCGTACACTCAAGTACCTGATTACCCGCCCAGGTTACCTGACAGAGAAATTCAATATAGGCCAGAGAGCATCTTATGTTCCGCCGTTCAGGCTATACGTGTTTGTGAGCATCTTTTTCTTTACCGCTATCGCCCTGTTTGCCTCAGAAGGGCTTGTGGTGAATGATGGAGAAGGTGCAATAGAAAAGCTCGAGACCACCAATCCTGAAGCAGCCGCCCAGGTCATGAAAGCAGATTCGGTGACCAGACCATTAGTTGGACTAACCCCGAGCGATACAGCAGCTGTTATACTTAATAAGGAGGTTGACAATAAGTTTAGAAACTTTGTTAAAAATCAGGAACAGGCACGACAAAAGCTGTTGAAGAACGTTTCATTCATGATGTTTGTGCTCATGCCGTTCTTTGGGTTCATCCTATACCTGTTTTACCGATCACAGCGTCGCAATTACGTGGAGCACCTGATGTTCTCTGTTCATTTCCATACCTTTGTCTTTCTGCTGATCATGCTTGCCATACTGGTAGAGGTGATTTTTAGCAATATGGACACCAATGGATTGGTGTTTTTGATCAGCATGGCTTATTTATTCTTTGCGCTACGCAATGTATACAAGGAATCGTACCTGCGCACAGCGATTAAACTAATACCGATCGGCTTGACTTACCTGGTATCACTGGCCATATTATTTGTAGCGACTGTGGGCATTAGCGTGCTGCTCAGTTAATTTATACCTTATTACTGCATGACTCCTACCACCACCTGGGAACGCTTAATTTCAAAGAAACGCTTCGAAACAACCGAAAGCAAGTACAATTCAGATGAGTCGGTGCGCGGCGAGTTTCAGCGTGACTACGACCGTATTGTATTCTCCTCAGCATTCCGTCGCCTGCAGAACAAGACGCAGGTGATGCCGATGCCTGAGAGCGACTTCGTTCACACTCGTCTAACGCACAGCCTGGAAGCTTCGGTGGTCGGACGTTCACTTGGCCGTATTGTAGGCAAGAACATCCTGGAGCGCTACCCGGATCTCACTGGCGATAAGAACATACAGGAAGCTGACTTCGGCGACATTGTGGCGGCGGCCTGCCTGGCACATGATATTGGCAACCCCCCGTTTGGTCACTCCGGTGAAGATGCCATCTCGGCTTATTTTCTGAGTGAAGTCGCGCAGCCTTTCCTAACAAACCTGACAGATGCCCAGAGAGCAGATCTGCAACGCTTTGAAGGCAATGCGGCAGGCTTCAGGATACTTACCTATACCTACCCGGCACATTGTAATTTGCCGGGTGGCCTTAGCCTGACCTACACTACACTCGCCACTTTCACCAAATACCCAAAAGAGTCACTCCCGGTAATCGTTGGCACCCAGAGTACCAGCGAAAAAAAATATGGCTTCTTTCAGACTGAAAAGGCCTGGTTCAACACGATTGCCCAGGAACTGGGACTGCTCACAAAAGGAGATGACCAGGTGTTTTACCATCGTCATCCTTTAGCATTCCTGGTCGAGGCCGCTGACGACATTTGCTACCGCATCATCGATTTTGAAGACGGGCTCAAGCTCGGTTTGGTGCCGCACCAGCAAGGTATAGCCCTGTTGCGCCAAATCCTGAACGATGACCCCAACCGTGTTTCCAGCCTTACTTTTTATGACTGGCGCGAAGAGATCGGTTATCTGCGGGCCC
This sequence comes from Pontibacter sp. LHS1, assembly GCF_058932855.1. Lineage (NCBI taxonomy): Bacteria > Pseudomonadati > Bacteroidota > Cytophagia > Cytophagales > Hymenobacteraceae > Pontibacter > Pontibacter sp. LHS1. The sequence goes on along the minus strand of NZ_JBZYWF010000003.1, from coordinate 350,959 downwards.
GTATCATTGGGAAATTGATTCAAGAGACATCGCAAATCTTTTTGCAGCACGAAGAATCTATTTTGGCAGGGGGTTACGACAAGCCCCTTATCAACGAGCTCAGCTGTAAATCCGTGCTAGACGAAATCAAAAGTCTCTCCATAGAATTGATTTATCGCAACAAGCCAGTGCTAGAGATAGAAGCAGCAGGCTTTGAGGTGTTGGGTGGTTTATTGGATGCCTGTATGAAAGCCGCTTTCCGCCACGATTCTAAGCACCACCGCAAAATAGCCGACCTCATTCCGCCACACTATCTGCAGCTACCCGAAGGCGCTTCCGATTACGAGCGCATCATCCACATCACCGACTACGTGACCAGCCTCACCGACCAGGCTGCACTCGGGCTGTATCGGAAGATAAAGGGAATTGAGTTACCGAGGATGTATTAAGGATTGGGCATGACATTAAGAATTTGCAAACTCTGCTAAGAAAGAATGCCTCATCGAGCTGCTGGAGTTTTACCTACTCCCCCCCAAAATCCCCCCATTCATCTGCTTCTCTCCCCGGTTAGTAGAGCAATCCTCTGTGTTCAGCTATTTGTGGAAAAACCATCCGGTATTTAGATTAATTTTATAGTTTCTATAACACATATTGTGTGTAGAGCATTACTATTCCTAAACAATCATTTTATGAAACGTAAGCTTATCCTTTGCCTTATGTGGTGCGCTACAGGCTTTGCTGCCTTCGCCCAGACTAAGAGCAATAAGATCGAATTCACGGAGTACACGCTCCCGAACGGGCTGCATGTGATCCTGCATCAGGACAACTCCACTCCTAACGTGGCAGTGTCGGTGCTGTACCATGTGGGTTCTAAAAACGAGGTGAAAGGCCGTACAGGCTTTGCGCACTTCTTCGAGCACCTGATGTTCGAAGGCACAGAGAACATAGAACGTGGCCAGTACATGAACATGGTGCAGGCAGCTGGCGGCTCCCTCAATGCCAACACGTCGTTTGACCGCACGTACTATTACGAGCTGTTGCCTTCTAACCAGTTGGCGCTTGGCCTTTGGATGGAAGCCGAGCGTATGGTAGGTGCTAAAGTAGACGAAGTAGGCGTGGAGACGCAGCGCAAAGTAGTGCAGGAAGAGAAGCGTATGCGCGTAGACAATCAACCATACGGTACTATCCTCGAGAACACATTTGGCCTTGCCTATACGGAGCACCCTTACAAGATCACACCGATCGGCACGTTTGAAGACTTGAACAACGCGAAAATCGAAGAGTTCCGCGACTTCTACAAAACCTTCTATGTGCCTAACAATGCTACGCTTTCTATCGCCGGTGACATTAACATCGATGAGACGAAGAAACTGATCGAGCAGTATTTCGCTAAGATCCCGAAAGGCACGCAGGCTATCCCAAGACCAAACATTGTGGAGCCTGCCCAGACCGAAGAGCGCCGCAAGATCGTGTATGACAACATCCAGCTGCCAGCTGTGATCCAAGCGTACCACATACCGGCGCAAGGCACGGAAGACCATTATGCGCTGTCTATGCTAACTACGTTGCTTTCTGGCGGCAAGAGTGCCCGTATGCCGAAAGCGATCGTTGACAAGCAGCAGAAAGCGGTTGCCGCCCTTTCTATACCTTTCCCAACTGAAGATCCGGGCCTGTTCCTGACTTATGCTATCGCTAACATGGGTGTGGATGTGAAGGACCTGGAAGCCGCTGTGGATGCTGAGATTGAGCTTGTGAAAAAAGAGCTGATTAGCGAGCGTGAGTTCCAGAAACTGCGCAACCAGATGGAGAGCCAGTTTGTGCAGCAGAACAGCACGGTGGCCGGTCGCGCCGAGAACCTCGCCAACTACCACGTGTATTACGGCGACGCAAACCTGATCAACAACGAGATCGACCGCTACATGAAAGTGACGAAAGAAGACATCCAGCGTGTAGCCAACAAGTACCTCACCAAGAACAACCGTGTGGTATTGCACTACCTGCCAAAGTCAGCTCAACAAAGCAATTAATTTTAGATGACGATGAAGAGAATATACAACATACTCCTTTTGATGCTGGCGCTCACTACGGTAGCCACAGCTCAAACAAAACAAACGCCTCCCCCTGCTGGTCCGGCTCCTAAAATAGAGCTGGGCAAGTACGAGCACTTCACCCTGAAAAACGGTCTGAAGGTATACGTTGTGGAAAATCACAAATTGCCAGTGGTAAACATGTCACTGGTACTCGACCGCGATCCGATCCTGGAAGGCGACAAGGCAGGTTATGTAACGATGGCAGGTCAGATGATGCGTACAGGCACTAAAACACGCAGCAAAGATCAGTTCGATGAGCAGGTGGACTTTATCGGCGCCAACCTTTCGTTCAGCTCGACCGGGTTCAGCGCTTCTTCTCTTAAGAAGAACCTGCCGACTTTGCTCGACCTGACTGCAGATGCACTCCTGAACCCGAACTTCACGCAGGAAGAGCTGGATAAGGTGAAAAAGCAGATGGCTGCTAACCTGGCGTCTGAGAAAGACAACCCAGACGCTATTGCAGGTAAAATCCGTAACACTTTGCTTTTTGGCAAGAACCACCCGAACGGTGAGTTGACTACTGAGAAATCTGTAGAAAACGTAACACTGGCTGATATTCAGAACTACTACAACACGTATTACCGCCCGAACATCGGCTACCTGGCTGTAGTAGGCGACGTGACGCCGAAGGAGATGAAGAAGCTGCTGAACAAATCGTTTGGCAAGTGGAAGAAAGGCAACGTGCCGACTCACAACTACGATTTGCCGAAGCACAACAGTAAGACTCAGGTAGTGATCGTAGACCGTCCGAGCGCGGTACAGAGCGTGCTTTCGTTTACAAACCCTGTTGACATGAAGCCGGGTGCCGATGACTACGTAGCCACTCAGGTGATGAACACAATTCTGGGTGGTGGTAGCACGGCTCGTCTGTTTATGAACCTGCGTGAGAAGCACGGCTACACCTACGGTGCTTACTCCTCACTATCATCTGACAAGATCCTGGGTCGTTTTAATGCCTCTGCCAGCGTACGCAATGCCGTAACTGACAGCGCCACAACCCAGTTTATGTACGAACTCAACAAGATCAGAACGGAGCCTGTAACTGACAAGGAGCTTGCATATGCAAAAGCTTACATCACGGGTAACTTTGCCCGTGGCCTGGAGAATCCAGGCACTGTAGCCATGTACGCTATCTCGACTGCCCGCTACAAACTGCCAGCTGATTACTATGCCAACTACCTGAAGAAAGTAGATGCCATCACAACAGCCGACGTACAGCGTGTAGCACAGAAGTACGTACGCCCTGACCAACAGTACATTCTGGCAGTGGGCAATGCCAAGGATATCGCTGACAAGCTGGTAGCGTTCGACAAAGATGACAACACCATCACGTACTTCGACGCTACAGGCGAGAAAGTAGATATGGCAGCTGCCAAGACAGTTCCTACGGATGTTACTGCAGATCAGCTTATCGCGAAGTACATTCAGGCGATTGGTGGCAAAGCGAACATCGAGAAAGTGAAAGACGTGACAGTGACCATGAACGCCAGCGTACAGGGCATGCCGCTTATTTTCAAGCAGCAGCAGAAAGGTGCCGACAAAATGCTGATCCAGATTCTGATGAACAACAGCCCGATGCAGCGCGTGATCATCAATGGCGATAAAGGCAAAATGGAAGCTCCTATGCAGGGCCTGAACAAAGACATGACCGCCGAAGAGCTTGCTTCTTCTAAGGCTGAGTCTGACATGTTCTCGATGACCCGTTTCGAAAAGTTCGGCATCAAGACAGCCGTTACTGGTCAGGAGAAAGTAGATGGTGCTGACGCTTACATCGTGGAAGCCACAGCAGCAAATGGTCAGAAGACGCTTCATTACTTCGATAAGGCAACAGGCCTGCTTCTGAAAGACGTGAAGAACATGCAGACGCCACAGGGCGCTATCACGCAGACCAAGAGCTACAAGAACTACAAAGAAGTAGATGGCGTGAAGTACCCACACGTGATTGAGACCGTTGTTGGTCCTCAGGTGATCAAAGCAGAGGTGCAGAGCGTAGAAGTAAACAAAGGCATCAGCGACGACGCCTTCAAAATTTAATACCCTTTACCCAATAACCCAAAGTAAAGCGGCGTGTCCAGATGGGCACGCCGCTTTCTTGTTTTAGCTATACCTGTTAAGATGTTTTCGGGCCCTTGCTATACCTTGGAACAGGTATTGACCAACGAGGGCCAGGTATAGCAGGAGTAAAATTAAAGAAGCACAGGCATAGCCATTGCCTCAGCAGCTTTGATCTTTTAAAACAGCTCGCCCTGAACCGCCTGCACAAACTTCTTCGGCGGTTTAATATCCAGTCCGCATTCCTTGTTCAACTTATCGATCAGGTAGGAGGCCAGCTCTGGCGAGGTGACATTGTCGGGCTCGTGTACAAAGAAGTAGAGCTCCTGCAAACCAGCTTCGAGCCACACCTTGATTCTTGCCACCCAGTCGTCGATGCGGGTATAGTCGGTGGGGTGCAGGCCATTGCCCACAAAACGCACCATGGCGGTGGGCGTGGTCAGGCGCATGTGCAGCACGTCGCGGCGACCTGACACGTCGGTGTGCACCGTGCTAACATGGACCTTCTCCAGCACCTCAAACAGCTCCAGCGAAGCCACATTGTCTACAAACCAATCAGGGTGGCGCAACTCTACGGCCAGCGGCACACTCTCCGGTATGTACTGCACAAATTTCTCCAGATCGGGCAGCTGCTTTGGTCCGAAGTAGGGCGGCAGCTGCAGAAACGAGCAGCCCAGCTTATCTTCCAAACCTGCGATGGACTCGCAAAACGTGGCTGTGAGGTCGAGCGAGCTCACGAGCGGTCCTTCGTGGCTGATCAGTTGCGGGAACTTAGGGCAAAAGGTAAAGCCCTGAGGCACGGTATGGCGCCAGCGATCGATCGTGTCCGGTCCTGGTATATGGTAGTGCGTGCTGTTCAGCTCGATGGTATTGAACTGCCTGCCATACCAGAGCAGCGACTCCTTCTCTTTCATACCTGCAGGATAGTACTCTCCTACCCAAGGCTTGTTTACCCAAACTGGAAGGCCTACGTATATCTTCGGCTTCTGCAGAGGGTCTGTACTATACCTGTTTAGAAGCGGCAGGGTATCAGGATGGTCGGGGGGTAATGCGAAATCGACGCGGCTGATATCAGAGAGTTTTCCAAAGTCCATGGTACTATGCTTTTATAAAGTATACGCTTTGGCAGAAGATGCGGCTTAAACAAAATATCACGCCAAAAGTTCCCGTTATGCCTACAGTTTGGCCGGTGAAACGAAAATAATTTATGGCTTCAAACGATTTATTCATCGCTATAAAAATATATGAAAATATGCTCATATGAGCAAAAAATGGACTTTTTGTCATTATAGCTCTTATAGCGATTTTTCGAGGCAGCGTGTATCCCCCTACAACCAGGGCCACAATCGCACGTATAAGGCCTCGTTTGAAAATATTTCCGTATCTTTGCGGATTCACCAACTAAAAACTATATGAAGAACGATAGAAAGTGCTTTATCTTAACAGTAATCATTTTTCTATTTATCGGAGTTAGTCAACCAACTTTCGCACAAAAGAACGACAAAACCCAAGTAGGATCTGCCTCCTGGTATGGTAGCAAATACCACGGCAGAAAAACCAGCAGCGGCGAACGCTACAACAAGAATGAGATGACCGCCGCGCACAAAACCCTGCCTTTCGGCACGATGGTCAAAGTGACCAATCCCGCTACCGACCAATCGGTAATACTACGCATCAACGACCGCGGCCCATTTGTGGGCAACCGCATTATTGATGTGTCAGAAGCAGCCGCCCGCAAACTGGGCATGCACTCGGTAGGCGTGGCCAAAGTGAAGGTAGAAGTGCTGGACAAGAGCGATGTAGCTGCTGCAACAGCAGTAACGAAGCCTGAAGCCTTCACCATCCAAACGGCTGCCAACCACCAGCAGGCTGAAGAGCTCAGCCGTAAACTGAAAGCCTTTGACAAGCACCTTCCGCTGGAGATAGCCGAGGAGCAGGTAAATGGCAGAAAAGTAGTGCTGGTGAGAGCCGGTAAATTCAACTCCAGAAACGAAGCCGAAGCCTTCAACGAGTTACTCGAAGAAGAAGGCCTGGCAGGTAAGGTTAGCGAAGCCTAAACGACTACAAGATTACTGATAAACAAAAAGCGGGATACCATGGTTGGTATCCCGCTTTTTGTTTTCAAAACCTATTGTCATCCTTGTTTCCAGCTCACAGCGATGACTCTTAATTTATTTTGCTGCTGGCTATACCTAGTCCTTCTTGCGGAGGTAGATGTCGTTGCTGATGCTTTCTAACTTAATAGGGGAACCGCCGCCGCTCACGTTGCCTTTCAGCTCATACCCTACCATAGGCGATTTTTGTTTACTGCCCATCAAGTCGATGGCCAGATCGGAGTAAACTTCGCCTGTGATGGTTTTCAGTGCCACAGCAGCCCCTCTGTTCGGAGCCCAGTTCATATCCACAAAACCACTGATAGATTTAGCGCTTACCGGGCCTGTTAACCCTCTAATCTCTATGTTACCATTAATGGTTTCTACAGTCAGGTCAGCATTAGGCGGCAGGAAAATTTCGTAATTGATCTTCGCGCAGACAAAGTTGCGGTTGCCGTTCTTGCTGACATTGTATTGGCTGTAGTTATTGTCCGGGCAATCCACTGCCTGCCCATTCTTAGTTAACTCTTTGTCCAGATCTACATTTACACGGGCGCTGGCATTGTCGCTCTCAAAATTAAGCTGCAGCGCCTCATTCAGCTTGCCACTGTTTATCTCATAGGTTACTTTGATGTAGGCCTCTTTTTTATTCCAGGCACTGATCTTGATGTCCTCGCCGAACTTAAGGTTCAGCTCCACTTTGTTATTGGCAGGCACCGCCAGTGTTCGCTCTACTGTCTTGCTCTGAGCCCAAACGGTGGTCGTAAAACCAAACCATAACAGGGCGAGGATAAATGACTTTTTCATAGTCTTAGAAGGTTAAGTTTGATGAATTACTTGCTTTTGCGAATGAACATGTCGCCACTGATGGTATAGAGGTTCATTTCTACGCCACCGCCGTTGGTCTTCCCTTCGATGTTGTTGCCACCGCTCACACGCGGCATGTTGTTCTTGGAGTCTTTGGCAATGTTCATGTCGAAGTCGGAGTAGATCTCGCCCTGAATTGTTCTGAGCTTAAAGTTGGCCTTGGTGGTGGCAGGCAAGTGGATATCGACCGTGCCGGCCACGGTAGAGATGGCGCTCGGCTTGGACTGGTTCAGGCTGGAGAACTTGATGACCATGTCGCTGCTGGTGGCATTGGCTACTATTGGGCCAGAGATGTTGGTAAGCGTTGCGTTGCCATTGTTCAGTTTGAGCTCGATCTCCCCTGCAACATCTGTTATGCTCAGATCACCGCCGGTCCAGTTTGTTTCTTCATACATCACAGAGGCACTCTTAGGTACTCTGATCGTATACCTGCCGTCGTGCCTGGAGGCTTTTGCGATCTGCAGTGTGCTGCCATCCTTTGTTACCGACAGTCCCAGGCCCGTATTATCTTCCACCTGGTTGTATAAGGGCTTCAGTCCGGCGGCACGCGCTGGAGGGGCTTTGTAGCCGACAGCTTCCACCACTACTTCGTCAGAGTTATGCCCAACTACCTGCACATGGCTGCTTTGCATCATGATCACCACTTTTCCGCCTTTGTTACCAAGTTTGGTTTTATAAATAAGAGGCTTCTCCTGAGAAGTTTCAGATGGATCACCTGAGGCAATTACCATTGTATTGCTACTATTGTTGCTTGCGTGCGCTAGTACAGGCACGGCTGTGAGGTAGAGCAGAAGACAGGCTGCTGCTAGTGTTAATCTTTTCATATTCTTTTTGCTGTTATATTACATTAGTATTCCCAGGCCTTCTGTGGCCTTCTCTTTCACGATCGGAAGCAGGCCTTCGCGTTTGGTTAGCTCTTCCAGCTCCATCACGGCCTCTTTCTCTTTTATGCTGACGAGCATGTCGATGAGCGTGAGCTGCATGATCGGGTCTGTTTGTCGCCTAAGCGACTCTACAAGCGCCTGGCGTACCGCTGGCTTGTCGTGGAACTTGTATAAGGCCTCTGTTGCTGCCACACGCACATTCACATTAGGGTCCTGGTTCATGGTTGTGATCAGCACCTGTATGATCTCGTCGGGTTGCTCTGTTTCAAATTCCTGGCTAACCAACTGGATGCGCTCACTGGCAGAGGCTCCTGCTGTCATAGCCCTTTTCATTTCCTGCACCTCTTCCCGTAGCGCGGCTATCTCTGCACCAGGTTCAGTTGTGGCACCTTGCTTGTACTGGCTTCCGGCCCAGAAGGCTCCCAGCACCAGCAGTATACCTGCGGCCACCCGCCAGTAGGTAGCATATTCCTGTATGATCGGGAAAAACACTTGCCTGCCTCTTGGCTCCTGCTGCTCTGTTTCCTGCGCCTCGATCTTCTCAAACAACCAGTCATCCGACAGTACTCTAATTGATTGCTGCTGCTGCTTGGCGTAATACTGAAATGGGGCGGCATGTGCCTTCAGGTGCTCGGGCAAGTCTGCCGACTCGCGAAAGAAGGTCTGCAGTTGCCTTTCCTCGGCTACTGTTGTGTCGCCTTCGTAATACTTCTGCAGCAGCTCTTCTATTTTATCTAACTTCATAATTCTCCAGTTTTAAAAAGCCGTCACGTACACTCTTGCGGGCTCTCGACAAAATCACCCGCAGGTTATTCACCGTCAGGTTTGTGATCTGCTCAATCTCATCAAATGAGTACCCTTCCACATCCCGCAGGTGCAGCACCAGTTTCTGCTGTTCGGGGAGGGCGGCTAGCAGCATCTGCACATTGCCCATACTGTCTGTCAGCTCCGAATGCTGGTAGGGGGTGATATCTCCTGAGCTCAGGTCAATGCCGGTTACATCGACCATCTGTTTTCTTTTGCTTGCTTTCAGCTTATCCAGGCATAGGTTTTTGGTGATGCGCATGGCCAATGCCTCTATGCTGTCGTATGCGTGCAGCTTGTCTTTCTGGGTCCAGAGTTTGAGGAATACATCCTGCAGAATATCATCCGCTTCATCTTTGTCATGAAGCAGGAACAGCGCAAGCCGGTAAAGCTTTTGCTTTGCAGGGAGAACCTTTATTTTAAACTCTTGCAGATCCATTCAATTACAAAGACGACCTCGGGTGGGAAACATTACAGCATATTATCAAAATTTTATCTGTTCAGGGTACAGGAGCACCTTATTTCTTTATAAATAGCTGCGTACCAGCATGTTTCACCCCTTCTGCGGCATCTTCTTTATGGTTGCCAGCAGTTCTTTTGCTTGCCTGTTGGCTGGTTGCAACTGCATTGCCTGCTCCAGTGTAGCTGTTGCCTTCTGACGATCTTTGTTGAGCAAGTGTGCTTTTGCCAGTTCAATCAGTGGCCAGACTTCATATTTGTGCCGGCTACTGATGTGGCTGTACCATGCAATCGCTTCCGGTGCTTTCTGGCTTTGCAGCAGGTAATCCCCGAATGACTTTTCTGTTATGATCACCTCATCCCGGTCTGTGCGGGCATCCTGCACAGACCGGAAGTAGACCCATGTTGCAGACCGAAAACCTGCACGCTCGTATACCTGCTGTATCACACTGGCCACACTGGTGGTTGTCGGCATGGCCAGAACAGTTTCGAGCACAGGGTCTCTTCCCTGCAGATAGTCTTCGGAGGTATAGCCGACAGGTATATCGGGTGCTGTCCAGGGCCTTTTTTCGTCCACGTCCCAGTCGCGCCAGTAAATAGTGGAGACACGTATGGTTAGTTTGCTATTTGGCAACTGCATTTTCCTGGAGTCGCCGTAGGCGCTGGGCGAGGAGCCCGACGGCTCTCCCACAAATAGAGTATTGGTGTAGTATTCCAGATCGTTGGCCAGCATCTGGGCAGTCGAGAAAGTCTCCCGCCCTATCAGAGTATAGAACTTACCAAACTGATTGATCTGCTCCGATCTTGCCAGGGCCAGCACCAGGGAGCGGTTCAGGTGATTGTTTCCGCCAGGATTATACCTGAGGTCCAGCACCAGCTTCTCGACTGGAAAACCCGCCGTGATGCGCTCTACCCTCGCCACGAAGGCTGCAAGCGATTCATCTTCTTTGTCATTGCTTTCATTGAGCTGCACATACAGCGTTTTTTCTTTTTCCAGCATGTGGAACCAGAACTTCTCCTTCCTGTTCCACTGGCCCATAGGCGCTGCTATACCCAGCGCTTCGTTTGCTCCTACAAAGTATACCTGTTTGAATGGCGTAGTCGGAGAGAGCATTATATCTGTTGTAGCTCCATCGCGTGTTTTTATTTTGAATGTCACTTCCTCCGGATCACCGGCTATACCTAGCGCCGCCAGAAATTCCGGCACAACCAGAAAGGTGGGAGCCAGCTGCCTGAATCCCATTTCGTTATCGTAATGCACTACCGGCCTCACGTTTTCCAGTGCTTCTTTTGCAGCGGCATTCCCGATCTGCAACACTTCTGCTCCTACCAGGTGCATCAGCTCAGGCGTTGTTTCCCGTATGAACAGGCCATCGTCGAACAGGGTGAGCTTTACAGGAAGGTGGTTCAGAAACAAACTGGAGTCAGCCGGTGGCGGCGTGGAGGAGTGTGCCCGGCTGTAAGCTACTGCCATGTCCTGCGGCAGCGTCAGGCGGGTATGGCCATCTCCAATCATGGCGACCAGGCGCGTAAGGCCTACCACAATCTCGTAATCCTGCAGCTTGGGCACTTGTGCATGCAGCACTGCTGCGGCACTGTCAAACGCCTGCTGCGACACCTTATTAAAAGGAGCCCTGTGCATTCTAGGCATTTGCTCGGCCAGCGCTTTGACATCCTGCTGCCATTGGGTTACACTGAGTACTTTGGGCTGAGCCTGCACCAGGCCGGGTATAAGCAGCACCAACAGGAAGCTGCAACTGACTAGGAATGAATTCTTCATAGTAACAAAGTCAGGTATAAACGCAGGGCACGGAAACTGCGGCTGACCCCTCCAGTTAGAGAGACGATGCAACCCAGCAAACATTACACCGCTTACTTCGCTTTTGCACTGAACATAGCAATTTTTTACCCACACATGCTTGGCTAGTAGAGTATAACCCCCTGTTTATCGATTAAAAAGCCTTATCAGGCTTATAACTCTTGTCTGTACTTTGATTTAATTGTGTAAATGCCTAAACTTAGTTACCTAAAACTAAACTTCTCTAAACCTTAACTTAAAAGAACTTGAAAAGACGTCATTTTATCGAGCTATCGGCGCTCGGGTTTGGTGGGCTCATGTTGCCTTCCATACCTGTTTTCGGCGATATCATCTCACCCGAGAGAGCGCTGGAACAGGTAGACCCAGCCCTGAAAAAGCGTCTGGCTGATGTAGCCCTGAACGCAGCCAAGTCAAGCGGCGCTTCCTATGCCGACGTACGCATAGGCCGCTACCTGCAGCAGTATGTTTTCACCCGCGAGCAACAAGTACAGAATATCGTAAACGCCGAGTCTTATGGCGTAGGTGTACGAGTACTGGCCAACGGCACCTGGGGCTTTTCTGCCACCTCTGACGTAACTGATAAAGGTATAGCCAAAGCTGCTCAGGAGGCCGTGGCCATTGCCAAAGCCAATTCAAAGCTGCAGAAAGAGCCGGTTAGGCTGGCTCCTGTGAAAAGCTACGGAGAGGTAAGCTGGAAAACGCCGATCGAGAAAAACTCTTTTGAGGTACCAGTTAGTGAGAAAGCTGACCTGTTATTGGCTGCCAATGCCAAGGCAATGGAGAACGGCGCCAGCTTCGTGAACTCGGCCCTCTTTCAGGTAAACGAGCAGAAATACTTCGCTTCTACCGAAGGCTCTTATATCGACCAGGACATCCACCGCATCTGGCCAAACTTTACGGTAACGGCTGTAGATAAAGCAAGCGGTAAGTTCAGAACCCGTGAGGCCCTGAGCGCACCGATGGGTATGGGCTGGGAATACATGGTGCCGAAAGCCGGCGAGAAGATAAAAGGACCGGAAGGCACAGGGCTGATGGGCTATCGCTACGCCTACGACATGCTCGAAGACGCCGCCCTGGCTGCCAAGCAAGCCAAAGAGAAACTAACAGCCAAGTCAGTGGCAGCTGGCAAGTACGACCTTATACTTGACCCGAACCACCTTGGCCTGACCATCCACGAGTCAGTGGGTCACCCACTGGAGCTGGACCGCGTGCTGGGCTACGAAGCCAACTACGCCGGTACCTCCTTCGCTACCCTCGACAAGTGGAAATCCAAGAACTTCAAATACGGCTCCGACAAGGTGCACATCTTCGCTGACAAAACGCAGAAAGGCTCTCTTGGCCTGGTAGGCTGGGACGACGAAGGCGTGAAGACCAAGCAGTGGGATCTGATCAAAGACGGCATACTGGTGAACTACCAGGCCATCCGTGACCAGGCGCACATCATCAACGAACCAGAGTCGCATGGCTGCTGCTACGCCGACAACTGGAGCTCGGTGCAGTTCCAGCGTATGCCAAACGTATCGCTGGCGCCAGGTAAGCAGAAGATGAACGTGGATCAGCTTATAAGCGGTGTTGACAAGGGCATCTACATTGCCGGGCGCGGTTCTTACTCAATCGACCAGCAGCGCTATAACTTCCAGTTTGGCGGTACGGCGTTTTACGAGATCAGCAAAGGCAAGATCGTAGGTATGCTGGAGGATGTGGCTTACCAGAGCAACACGCAAGAGTTCTGGAACTCATGTGCGGGTTCTTGCGACGAGAGCGACTACCGCCTGTTCGGCTCGTTCTTCGACGGCAAAGGTCAGCCAAGCCAGGTCAGCGCTGTCTCGCACGGCTCCGCCCACACCCGCTTCAACGGCGTGAATGTGATCAATACAGCTCGTAAAATCTAAATAAGTTAAGAGTTGAAATTTATAAGTGAAGAGCTCACACCTGGACTCTTACACTGGATAAACTCATGTGATAGGTAAAGTAATTTTTACCCACTTTCCTTTATTAACTTTTAACTCTGAACTCATAACTCTTAACTAAAAGAAAAGATGGCAATATATACAAGAGAACAAGCAGAAGCTTTGCTGAAAAAGGCTCTGGCTTACTCAAAAGCCGACGAGTGTGAGGTCACGCTAAGCGGCTACAATGGCGGCAACATCCGCTATGCCCGTAATGAAGTATCTACCAGCGGGGCCGAAGAAAACGTGGCCATGTCGGTAGAGTCACGCTTCGGCAGACGCTCCGGAGTAGCCACGATCAATGAGTTTGACGATGCCTCTTTGGAGAAAGTAATACGTCGTGCCGAGGAGATCGCACGCATTGCACCCGAGAGCCCGGAGTATATGCCGATGCTGGGTCCTCAGAAATACATCACCACCAAAGCACACTTTGACTCCACCGCCAAGATAGACCCGGCCTACCGTGCTGATGCAGCCGCCAAGAGTATCAAAGCAGCCGCCGACAAAGGTTTGACCGCCGCCGGCTTCCTGGAGCATTCCACCAGCTTTATGGCCCGACTTAATTCCAAAGGCCTGTTTGCTTATCACCCGTCTACTGTAGTTGATTTCTCGGTGACCATGCGTACAGAGGATGGCACGGGCTCCGGTTATGTGACGCAGGACTTCAGCGACGTGAGTAAACTCGATACTGGCAGCGCTTCACAAATAGCAGCAAGCAAAGCGGTGAACTCCCGCAACGCCAAAGCACTGGAACCGGGCAAGTATACGGTTATTCTGGAGCCAGCCGCTTCCATCGATTTGCTGCGCAACATGTTCGGCAACATGGACCAGCGTAACGCAGAAGAGGGCCGTAGCTTCCTGAGCAAGGCTGGCGGTAAGACAAAAGTAGGCGAGAAACTGGTAGACGAGCGTATCACGGTATACTCTGACCCGGCGCACCCTGAGATTCCCTCTGCTCCATTTGCTGGCGATGGCCGTCCGCGTGAGAAGACAACCTGGATCGAGAAAGGTGTGATCAAGAACCTGTACAACTCCCGTTTCTGGGCTGAAAAAACTGGCGCCAAGTCAGTGCCAAACCCGGGCGGTGTGGTAATGGAGGGCGGCAACCAGACGCTCGAAGACATGATCAAGAGCACCAAACGCGGCATCCTGGTGACACGCCTGTGGTACATCCGCTCTGTAGACCCGCAGACGCTGCTCTACACCGGCCTCACCCGCGACGGCACTTTCTATATCGAGAACGGCAAGATCCAGTACCCGGTAAAGAACTTCCGCTTCAACGAGAGCCCGATCATCATGCTTAACAATCTGGAGGCCCTGGGAAGACCGCAACGTATCAACGGCAACCTGGTACCGCCGATGAAGATCCGCGACTTCACCTTCACCAGCTTGTCTGACGCGGTGTAGTCACTACAACTTATACCTTGAATGCCGTATGCAAATCTGTGTACGGCATTCATTTTCTAGATAGAAATCAGTTATGCCGACCATACTTCGGATATTTGGTTATAGGTTTTTCTTCTTCAGCAACGAAGGAAATGAGCCGCCCCATATACATATTGAGAAAGCAGAAGCACATGCTAAATACTGGCTGGAGCCAGTTGAATTGGCGAGTTCCTATGCTTTTAATGCGAGAGAGCTCAATGAGCTTCGTAAATTAGTAATAGAAAACAAAGCGCTCTTCGAGCAAAAATGGCATGAGTACTTTAGCTAAAAAAACTACACCACAAGCACAGAAAATCTGGTTTACAGACGCCAAAATGTATGTACTTCTCACAGATGGTCGTGAACTAGGTATACCATTGGAGTGGTTCCCAAGGCTTCGGGATGCCTCTGAAGAACAGCGTATGAATTGGCGATTAATTGGTGGGGGCATAGGTATACACTGGGAAGATATTGACGAAGATTTGTCTGTTGCAGGCTTATTGTAAAAAACTTTTAACTCATAACTCTTAACTCCTAAGTGCAACCTTTCACCTTCGTACGACTGCAATACCGCTCCGGCAACTGGGATACTGACCCGCGTATGCCAAGCAATCTGTTGCATTCGCTGATCGAGTATACCACAGTAAAGGTGAACGAGCAGGAGAAGGTGATTCCGCTGGATAGCGCCGAATTGTTCAACTACCCCTTCAGCTATATGAGCGGGCATCGGCTGGTGCAGTTCAACCAGAAGGAACGGCAGAACTTTGAGACGTATGTGCGCAACGGCGGCTTCGTGTTTGTAGACGATTGCAACCACGACATCGACGGGCTTTTTGCAAGGTCGTTTGAGGAGCAGATGAAGCAGATATTCGGACAGAGTGCGCTGAAGAAGATACCGAACAACCACAAAATTTACCGCAGCTTCTTTACTTTCGACGATGGTCCACCTACGACTTCATTTGAACTCAACGGATGGGGCGATGACCTGGTGCATGACTACCTGAAAGCGATTGAGATCAACGGCAGAATCGGGGTGCTTTACAGTAATAAAGATTACGGCTGTGAGTGGGATTATGACTTCCGGAACAAGCGCTGGCTGGCAGAAGATAACACGAAGTTTGGCGTCAACATCATCATGTATGCGCTGACGAGTTAAACTGTCTGAATCAGGATTTACAGGATTAGAAGATTTACAGGATTCCGGTGCATGATTGTCTTCCCCCTGCCTGCCAAGGGGGACTTTTCTGTACTGCTAATTCACAGGTATAAGCGCTGTAGTTTCTGCTAGAGTCACAGACCCCTAGCAGGTATAGTAAGACTAACTCGCACGGAGACTACGCAGCAACTAGCGTTGCCAGGTGCGCAGAACGACGCTCCACTGTTGGGGGTGAAGGGGTCCCCCTGTCAAGAGCGTTCAGCGAGTGGGGGTAGGGGCCCCCGAGAAAGGAGCATCTTGATTTTTTTGCCTACTGGGGGTAGGGGCCCCTCTACTTTTTTATCAAGAAAAAAGTAGGGCCCGCCCGGCTAGGGCAAACTATGAAACAAATTAGGTTGCTATACCTGCTGCAGCCATTACTATAACAATACTACGTCATTAACTCATTAAACAGTGACTGAACAAGACATAAACCAACTCCTCGGCAAGCTGCCACAGCTCAAGCAGGAGATACAAAAAGTGATCGTGGGGCAGGAGGAAGTCCTCGATGAGGTGCTGATTACCCTTCTGGCTGGCGGGCACGGCTTACTGGAGGGCGTGCCGGGTCTGGCGAAGACTTTGCTGGTACGCACCTTGTCCAATGCCATGGACCTGAGTTTCCGCCGCATCCAGTTCACCCCTGACCTGATGCCGACCGACATACTCGGCACCGAGGTGTTGGAAGAGGATCATGCTACAGGCAAACGCTTCTTCAAATTCAATGAAGGCCCGATCTTCGCCAATATCGTGCTGGCCGACGAGATCAACCGGACGCCGCCTAAAACGCAGGCGGCGCTGCTGGAGGCCATGCAGGAGTATGAAGTGACCTATGCGGGCACCACCTATACCTTGCCGAAGCCTTTCTTTCTGCTTGCCACCCAAAACCCGATCGAGCAGGCCGGTACTTACCCGCTGCCCGAGGCGCAGTTAGACCGCTTCCTGCTGTACATCAAAATAAAGTACCCGACCGAACTGGAGGAGCTTAACATACTCACCAGCACAACCGGCACCCGGCAGGCACAAGTACACCCGGCCATTACTGGCGAAGAGGTATTGCAACTGCGGCAACTGGTGCGCGAAGTGAGCATCAGCGAAGACCTCCTGACTTACGTGAACCAGCTGGTGCGGGCGACAAGACCTGACACCACCTCGAGCGAGCACATCAGGAGCTATGTCCGCTGGGGAGCAGGTCCACGGGCGGGGCAGGCACTTATTCTCACCTCCAAGGCACGGGCCTTGCTGCAGGGCCGCTTTGCCGTAACGGCCGCCGACGTGCAAACCATGGCCTACCCGGTGTTCCGCCATCGCATACTGGTCAACTTTACGGCCGAGGCCGAGCGCATCACACCAGATAGGGTGGTAGAAGAATTATTGCAGCATATCAAGTTACCTCAAACGGTATTGGTATAGGTTGCTCTATGAGTGAAGTCGCTCGTTGCGAGTTAGCAGGTACACTGCAGATCGACAGGACAATCAGAAACTGAAAACAGATGGAAGAAATAGAGAACATAAAGCTGACGGACACGGATACGCAACTCCTGAAAAGGATTGTAGGGGAGAGAATCTGTTATTTCTTTACTGATAATATAAAGATACAGGCGACAGGTGGCAAAGTCACCTATTGGGCACCTGAGTTTGCCATTGGCCTGACCAAAAACAAGCAGGACCAGCGCTTTATCAACGTCAGTGCCGACTATAAGCTGACATCCCGTTCTTCTACCACGTTTTATGAATTTGAGATCGGGGAAAGCCGGACACCACTACGTTGTGAAAAGCTCCTGCAGTCGGGACAGCATTCTGAAATTCGGGTATTATCGACGCCTGTTTTGATGATCGAGGTATACCAGGACTGGAATCAGGAGTTTGACGAAGCTATTGCATACGATGCGGCCATTGTGCTGTACACGGAATCGCAAAAGTATATGCTGAAAGTGCGTGAAGAACTCATTGGCGGCGTAGATATCATACTGGATGAAGCTACGATCGAAGCAGAACTGGTTGATCTGAAGCTACGCCAGAGTTTGGTTTAACAGCAACATCCCATGTCGCAAACAGGACACAAGTTCATCGACCCGAAGGTGCTGGCAACTATCAGGGACCTGCCACTGCTGGCCAAAACCGTTGTGGAGGGCTTCTTGAGCGGTCAGAACCAGAGTATACGCCGCGGAGCAGGGCTGGAGTTTAGTCAGTACCGCAGCTACCAGCCTGGCGACGACCTGCGCCAGCTCGACTGGAAGATGTTTGCGCGCTCCGATCGCTATTACATCCGCGAGGCTGAAGTAGACACCAACATCACCGTGCGCTTTATCGTGGATGGCAGCGCCTCGATGGCGCACGAGGACGAGAACGGTCTCACCAAAATGGACTATGCCCTCTTTTTGGTGGCGTCACTCGCTTACCTGGCCACTACCCAAGGCGATGCAGTAGGCCTGTATGTACTGCATGAGCAGCAGCTGATTAACTTGACGCCCCGCAGCGACAACATGCACCTGCAGCGCTTCTGGCACCAGTTGGCTGAGATTAGACCCAGCGGCCGCTTTCCCGATCCCGAAACAGCTGCCAACCTGTTCGCTGACCGCCGCCAAAAGGAGCTGACCGTGTTTGTGACCGACCTGTACGAGCACGGGCACGAAATAACAGACCTGCTCTACAAACTGGGCGCACAGCGGCACGAGCTGTTGCTATGCCACTTGATGAGCCGCAACGAACTGGATTTTAAGTTTGAAGGCACGCTTACTTTTGAGGATCTGGAAACAGGCCAGACGATGCAGGTAGGCACCGCTGAACAACGCAAAACTTATCTGGCCAAGCTGCAGGACTGGCTCCAGCAAACCGAGAAGTCCATGCGCAACCGACAGATCGCTTATGACCGTTTCGTCACCGACGAGCCGCTGGACAAAGCCCTGAGGGCGTTTCTGAAGAACAGGCTGGTATTAGGGTAGGGATTAAATGAATGAGTGACTTAGTGAATGTAATACAGATGAAAGATAACTTTTCTGGTCATGCCGTAGACTACGCCCGGTTTAGGCCTACCTATCCAGGTGCACTCATCGCGCACCTGGCAGGCTTAGCACCAGGCCTGCAGCTTGCCTGGGATTGTGCCACAGGTAACGGACAGGTAGCCAATATGCTTTCCAAGCACTTTGTTGAGGTGGTTGCTACTGATATAAGTGAGCAGCAACTACGTAATGCTGTGCAGTTACCCAACATCAGCTACAGAGTGGAGCAGGCCGAACAGGCTTCCCTGCCAGATCAGTCCGCAGACCTGATCGTGGTGGCGCAGGCTGTGCACTGGTTTGATTTTGAGCGGTTTTACCAGGAGGTGAGGCGTGTGCTTAAGCCCGAAGGCCTGATTGCAGTGATCGGTTATGGTCTACTTAGCACAACTCCTGCTTTGGATAGAGTAATACAACATTTATACAGCGATTTGCTCGACAAATACTGGGATCCGGAGCGGCAGTACCTCGACGAAGGCTACCGTACTATTCCGTTTCCTTTTCAGGAGCTTGAGTTGCCGAAATTTAGCAGCAGCTATACCTGGACTCCTGATGACCTGATCGGTTACCTGAACACCTGGTCGGCCGTGAAGCACTACGAAAAGCAGCAAGGCCATAACCCCGTGCAATTGATAGAAGAGCAGCTACGTGATGCATTCGAGGGCCAAACCACTGCTGTAACTTTTAATATTTTAACCAGAGTAGGCAAAGTGCGTCTCTCTCAAACTCCTAAACTCTCAAATTCTTAAACTCACTTGACTTTCCTCTCTCCATACTGGTTTTTGGCGGCGTCGGCAATATTGGTGCCGATTGCGATCCACCTGTGGAACAGGCGGCAGGGGAAAACTGTGAAGGTGGGTAGTCTACGCTGGCTGGAGCCCTCAGCAAGCAGGCGCTGGAGTAGCATAAAACTTAGCGATGTATGGCTGCTGGTGCTGCGCTGCGCTATTTTCATTTTGTTGGCAGCGGCTTTGGCAAAGCCTGTTTGGGAAGGAAGCCCTACTGCCCGCCAGGCACAGAAGGCGGTTTTCATTAGCCCGGAACTGCTGCATAGCACTGCCCTGCGTGACATCAAACCAACAGTAGACATCCTGCTGCAGCGCGGCTATACCTTGCACCGCTATACCCCGGCTTTTGGCGCCATACCTGCCGAAGCCTGGCAAACGCTCAGCAGCAACCCAACTGATTCTGTAGTGAGCAGCGGCAACCACTGGGGCCTGCTGCCTGCACTGGCGCAGCAGTACGACCAGCCGCAGGACAGTGTCTGGCTCTTCACCTCCGATCAGCAGCGGCACTTCATGGGCACGCCTGCTCCACTGCAGGAGAACATCCGCTGGGTGCCTGTGGCGCTAGAGCAATCTGTCAATTGGGTGCAGGCCGCTTATACTTTGTCAGCGGACAGCCTGCTGCTGATTACCGGAACAGGTAACCGCGACGGCTCCAGGTATAGCCATACCCGTATTGCTAACACTAATCAAACGCTGAACCTAAATGGCAGTCAGGTAAAGCTGACGCTGCAAGACGATGTACTGCTGGCGCAGTGGAACGGAAACGTGCCGCAACAGGTCACGATTCACAGAGAACCACTCCTGCTAGGTATAGCACACGACGAAGTACAACAGCCAGAAGTGCGCTATTTGCAAGCAGCAGTGCAGGCGATCAGCGACTACACAGGTATACTACTCCAGCTCCGGCCGTTCGCAAAAGACACTCAGCCCGACACCACCGCCAGCTGGCTATTCTGGCTTAGCAGCGAGGAAGTACCGGAGACATGGCTGGAGCAGGTGCAGGCGAAGGGCACTCAGCTTTGGGTGCAGGCAGCTACTGAGCCTGTAGCCACTAATGCAAGCCTCACTTCAGCAAGTGCAGAAAAAATCAAAATACGCCTGCTCTCAACAGCAGGTATAGATCAGGCCATGGCAGGTCCAGTTTGGCAGACCACAGCCGGAGAGCCTTTACTGACAATGCAAAGGTTGGGGCTAGGCAAGGTCTATCATTTCAGGAGCGGCTTTGGTCCAGCCTGGAGCCAGCTGGGGCAGAGCGCACAACTGCCGGAGCTCTTGCTGCCTTTGCTTTTACCACAACAAAGTGCCAATCAGTACGATGCCCGTGCTTTAGATGAATCACAGCTGAAGCCGGAAATACAGTCCATCAGCAAGCAAGCCGAGTCGGAAAGGCAGCAGCACAGCTTGATCCCATGGCTGGTATTGCTGGCATTTCTGTTATTTTTAGCGGAGCGATTGATCACCAGTAAACGAAAAGCAGTCTAATGCAAAGCAGTCTCCATACCTTGCAGCGCATCCGCCGGGAGTACATCCGGACGAAGGGGTGGCTGTATACCTTGCAGGCGCTGGCTGTGGCCTTGGTGGGAGTTGCCATCCTGTACAAGTGGCGACTGGAGGTGCCTTTGCTAGCGGCCATGGCTGTCTCGCTGATCGTGGGCGCTTTGCTATACCTGTTTTGGGCCTGGCGCAAGGTAAGCCAGACGGACCTGCAGCAGGTGGCGCGTCACCTGAACCGCACCTATCCGCAACTTGAAGACAGTGCAGAGTTGTTGCTCCGCCCCACTGCCGAGCTCAACCTGCTGGAGCGCCTGCAACAGCAGCGGGTGGCGAGTCAGCTGCAAACTGCTATACCTGAAAAAGAGTCGCTGTTTCACCTGCGCAAAAAGCCAACTTACCTGGCTTTAGGTATAGCCTTGTTGGTAGCGGCAGGTATAGCCGCGCTGCCAGCCGAGTCCGTGGCCGACGCCACATCGCCCGCTCCCTTGCAACTTGACTTCCCCAACACGCCACAGGCAGTGGCCGACACAGCTGTCACGATTCAGAAGATCGAGATCAACGTTACGCCGCCTGCCTATACCGGCCACAAAGCCTACCAGGCCGAGCAGCCCAACCTGCGGGTGGAGCAGGGAGCTACTGTGACGTGGCGCATCAGCACCAACCGCCCTGCCCGCACCCTGCAACTTGTTCTCAACGAAGGCAAACCTATCACGCCCACTTCGCAGAACGGCAGCTATACCTTGTCCCAGACTTTTACAGAACCTGCACTGTACCACATTACTGTCAACGGGCAGAAATCGGCTTACTATACCCTGGAGATCATTCCGGACGAAGCCCCAATCATCCAAATCACGAAGCCGGAGCAGTATACCGAGATCCTGTTCGGTGACCCGCAGCGGGTGACCATCCGGGCTGAACTCTCCGATAACTACGGTCTGCGCGACGCGAACATGATCGCCACCGTGGCGAAGGGTACAGGTGAGGCTGTGAAGTTTCGAGAAGAGAAGATCAGCCTAGGTTTTAGTGGGCAGACTCGCAATTTCAGCGTGAACAAGACCATCGACCTGCAAAAGCTGGGCATGACGTACGGCGACGAGCTTTACTTTTATGTGCAGGCCTGGGACAATCACCGCGGCTATACCCGTTCTGAAACCTATTTTGTGCAGATCGAAGACACCACCATCGTGGAAAGCATGGACGACCTGACCATGGGCGTGAACCCGGTGCCGGAGTACTTCCGCAGCCAACGCCAGATCATCATTGACACCGAGAAGTTAATTAAAGAACAAAAAACACTTAGCCGGGCTGTTTTTGAAGAGCGCGGCAACAACCTGGGTGTGGACCAAAAGCTGCTGCGTCTGCGCTACGGCAAGTTTCTGGGTGAGGAATTTGAGTCCGGTATAGGCCCCGGCGGCGGTATACCGGAGGGTGAAGAAGGCCACGAAGAAGAGGAGCACTTTGCCGGCGACGGCCATGACCACCCCGAGTTCGAAGACCAGACCAGTGTGGAAGCCTTGCTCGATCCCTACCTGCACAAACACGACCAGGAAGAAGCAGCTACCTTCTTCGAGCCTGCCGTGAAAGCCAAACTCAAAGGCGCACTGGCCCAAATGTGGGAAGCCGAGCTGCGGCTGCGCACCCATCGTCCGAAAGAAGCACTGCCTTACGAGTACAAGGCCCTGCGCATGCTCAAGGAGGTGCAGCAAAGCACCCGCGCCTACGCCGCCAAAACAGGCTTCGATCCGCCCCCACTCAAAGAGCCCGAAAAGCGCCTGACGGGAGAGTTAAGCAAAATAAAAGCGCCGGCTGAAAGTAGAACGATAAAAACTGAAACGAAGCTGCCCCAAACCCGGCAGGCCCTGCAGTGGCTGGAGCGGCAAAAGCAGGGAGGCCGGTATAGCCACCAGGATGTGGCGGTGCTGGAGCGGGCCGGACGGGAACTGGCCCAGGAGGCACTAGCCAAACCCGGTCGCTACCTCCGCGCCATGCAGGACCTGCGCACGCTAATCGCCGACATCAACACCAACCGGGCGCTCTGCAAAGACTGCCTGGTGACGGTAGAGCGGGCATGGCACGAATTGTTACCAGCTGCGGCTCCTTCACCACAAAAGCAAGGCACGACAAGGAGCAAACTGGCGAGAGAATATCTGAAGCAGTTACCAGAGAACAGTAACTAGTAAACAATAAGCAGTTAGCAATCGATCTCACATGTTAAACCACAATATCAATCCTGAAAATTTTTTAATCCTGTAAATCCTGATTCAGACAAACATGCTCACCACCCTCCCATACCTTCTCGCTATCATAGCTGTGCTATTGCTTGGCTGGCTGGCTTGGCGGCGACCAGACCGCAGGCGGTTGGTGTGGCGGCTGTTGGCGAGTGCGGTGGCAGGTATCAGTCTGGTGCTGTTGCTTTTCCCACCCAGCTACGAGCGGGCACTTGATCCGGGCACAGCTATACTTTTAACAGAGGGTTACGAACCTGACTCACTTGATAAACTTCTCGAGCAACTGGAGCCAAAGCCGCTTGTCTATACTTATAAAACAGAAACTCCAAGAGCAGCCCAAATCTCCGACTTCTATACCTTCCGGCAGGAGCAGCCGCAGGTTCAGACCATGCATATGCTGGGCTATGGCCTGGAAAAGCAGGAGCTACAGGCCCTGCACGATATCAACCTGATGCCACACCTATCCGGTATGCCGGCAGGTATAGCTTCCGTTACCTGGCCGGAGCATGTCTCTTTGGGAGAGGCGGTGACGGTGGCGGGGCAGTATACCTTATCAACTGCGGAAGAAACAACCCTATACCTTCGGGCTGCCGGGCAGGCGCAGGATTCTGTTACGCTGGAAGAAGTTGGCCAGCATACCTTCCAGCTGCGCTACACCCCAAAACAGGAAGGTCGCTATACCTATACCCTGGTGGCCAGAGCAGGCGATAGCGCCGACACGCTGGGCCAGGTGCCGGTGCAGGTATACCCTGCCGCTAAACCGACCGTGCTGCTCGTTTCTTCTTTCCCGCTGTTCGAGTTCAAATTTCTGAAAAACCACCTGGGTCAGCTGCAGCATAAAGTCGCCTTGCGCAGCACAGTCAGCAGAGGCATGTACCAAAGCGAATGGCTTAACATGGCGCAGACCGACCTGAGCCGCATCACGCCTAAGTTGCTCCAGCAGTTTGATGTGGTGATCACGGAGCCACAGGCTTTGCAGGAGCTCAGCAACGCCGAACGTGCTATCCTGCAGCGGGCTGTTACTGATGACGGGTTGGGCGTGCTCACCATCGCCGGCGAGCAACTGGGCAACCGTACGACAGCTTTCTTCACGAGCTTCCAGAGCAAGCGCCTGTCGCAGCAGGATGCCCGTACCGCCCGCGCCAACTGGACCAACGCCAGTGCCGCCGCTATACCTGCATCGCCTTATACCTTGGTGAGTAGCGATGCTGTGACAGGCCTTATAGAAGAGCAAAATGATAACCTGTTAGCAGCAGGTCGAAAAGCGGGCTGGGGTACTGTGGCCATGGCGGTGGTGCCGCAGACTTTTAGCTGGCAGCTCGAAGGCAAGCAAAGCACTTACGCCAGCTACTGGGCGCACTTGCTTTCGTCAGTGGCCAAGCGGGAAGTTCAGGAAAAATTCTGGCAACTCGCACAGCCGCAAATTCCGCAGCAGCAACAGCCTGTTGCACTCCGGCTCACCGACTATACCTTAACCGAAGCTTCCGCCATACCTCAGGCCACTGTCCGCAGCGCAGCCGACACCGTTCGCACAGGTATAGCCCTACAGCAAAACGTGCATCAGCCGGAAGTATACGAAGGCACTTTCTGGCCACGGCAAACGGGATGGCATGTGGTGGAGTCACCGGGAGTGGAACCGTTTTATTTCCTGGTGCAGGATACCGCCGCCTGGCAGCACCAAGGTATACAGGCCAAACGTGAAGCGACCTTGCAGCTTGCTACGCAGCAACGGCGCACAGAAGTGGCAAGCACAACAGCGTATGCTCAAGAGCAGGTGCCGGTGATCTGGTTCTTCCTGTTATTCGTGCTCAGCAGCAGCTTCTTGTGGCTGGAAGAGAAGCTGTAAAGCCTGCTTCTGAGATATTTATTTTATATGCCTGTACGCTGTAGCCCCTCGTTGTCTACTTCTCAACTGCTATTGCCTTCGCCGCAAAAGTATCCAGCAGTTGGATCAGGTCAGGTATACACTCCAAGTTGAGCGTGTGGCCCACGTGAGGTAGAATTTCCAACTCGCCGTGCGGCAAAACCTGATACATGGCCTGCCCCATCTCTGGAGTACAGAGCATATCTTCCTGGCCATGCACCACCAGCACCGGCAGCTGCACTTTCTTCAGCTCTTCCAGGTAGTTGCCGCTTTCTTCGGTGGCGCGCACCAACTTGAGCAGTCGCTCCGGGGTTGGGCTTTGGCTTGTCTTGCTGTTCTTCAGGTTTTCTATTGTGATGATCGGGTTCAGGAAATAGCTGCGCCCCAGCACAAAAGGCAGCATCACGTCGAGCATCAGCGGATAGCCACCTGCCAGCAAAGCCTGTTTCCAGCTGGCCCCGATGGCATCGAAATAAGCATCCTTGTAGGGGAAAGTGGAGAGTAGCACGCCCCGCTGCACCAGCTCCGGGTAGTTAACCAGGAAGCGCTGCGCCACCGCGCCACCATAAGATATCCCGACCAAAATGGTATCAGTTGGGAGCTGCAGCGCCCGCAGTAGATCAGCCAGATCAGCGGCATGGCCTTCGAAACTGCGGTGCTCCGGCGCTTCATCCGACTGCCCCTGAAACACCAGGTCCACCAGCACCAGTCGGTACTTCTTACCCAATGCATGCACCAATCCCGCCCAGGCAGCGGTCGACTGTGAGAGTCCGTTCAGGAAAACCATTGCTTGTGAAGCGTCAGTATTTCCGTGCAGTTCGTAATGCATTTCCAATCCGTCGGGTAGGCGATGTCGCATGGTGCTGTGGGTTTAGGGTGGAAAGATGATAACCAAATCTAAAGGAAAATTGTGAAAGGCGCCGTGTGAGGTATGGTCAAACCGTACCTGTATCAGGTGTAGGCACAAACTTTCGTGGTAAACTTCTTATGAAAACCGGCTGTCTATACCTAAGCTACTTGCCCTGCATGTATAACGGGTAGGCTTATACAGTGCCAGTTGGCAACCGGCCCGTAGTTCATGGTATGCAAAACGCAGAATCAGGTATAGAAGCGGCTAGCATATCTCCCCTTCTATCAATAAGGATTTATCGGTCGCCTGTTCAGGTATAGCCAGAGGTATCGTGAAGTAAAACCGGCTACCCTGCCCCAGCTGCGTCTCTACCTGTATTTTGCCGCCATGCCGTTCCACGAAATCGCGGCAGAGCAGCAGCCCCAGACCTGTGCCTTTCTCGTTTACAGTGCCTTTGGTCGCCATGGCGGGTGTTTCCAGCCTAAAGAGCGTCGCCAGCACATCAGGGCTTATACCGGTGCCCTGGTCGGTTACAGCTATGGTTGTCATGTTGCCGGGACTTACTTCTGCAGCTACCTGAATTAGCCCGCCGGGGTAAGAGAACTTTATGGCGTTGTGCAGCAGGTTGCGCACCACAAAGTCGAGCATGTGGGCATCGGCCCGTACTTGCAAAAGCTCCGGCACCTGTACCTGCCAGGTGATCTGTTTTGTATCGGCTGTGTCTTTCAGCAGGGCCACATTGCGGTTCACCAGCTCGGCCAGCGACAGCACTTCCGGCTCAAAGCGCACATGATGCCCCGAAGCCGTTTGGGCCGTCGACCATTGCAGCAGGTTCTCGAGCAGGGCTTGCAGGTTGCGCACCGACACCTGTGTGTGGGTGGCCAGTTTCTGCATCTGGTCGGGCTTCATCTTGTCGGAGAAGTTCACTAGTATGTTCAGGAAAGACTCCAGCGTAGCCAGGGGCGTGCGGATGTCGTGGGAGATGATGGAGAAAAAACGATCCTTGAAAAAGTTGAGCCGCCGCAGCTTGTGCTCCGATGCTTTGAGTTTGCGTACCGTATCCTTGAGTTCCTGCGTGCGGTGCCGGAGTGCTGCCGTACGATTGGCGACCGTCACTTCCAGCTCGTTTTTCTGTTGCTCTATCAGCAGCTTACGCTCGGTCTCTTTCTCGCGCTCCAGTCGCTCCTTTTCGAGCACTCTGGCATTGAGCTCGCTCGTGACGGTGTTCAGCCTGTAGGCCAGACCAAGCGAGAACAGCACCACCTGCGCCACCATACCTACCTGCGCCGCATACACGGTCACGATGGTATCGGGAACCAAATGATTCTCCTTCAGAATAAACAGCAGGGCCCCAACCACAAAGAAGATGTTAGCGATAAGGAAGTAGAGTGCCGGCCTGTACCCTTGTCGCAGCGACTGAATACTAGTCAAAACCATGGCGACCAGCACCAGACCCCCGATGATGCCGATCAGGCTCACGCAGGCCTGCAGCAGGTCGAGTGGGGTAAAGTACGACAGCAGGCCCATACCTACCGGCAGTATGTAAAGCAGCGCCAGCAGCGTGAGTGCTTTGTCCCAAAGCGGCATGGTACGTTGGGTGTTGAGGTAGTGCCGTGTGAACAGCACCCGGAACAGTCCGTTGAAGGTCACGATGAATGGAAAGCTGTGCGCATTCCAGAGTGGGGCGTTCGGCCAGAGCAGCTCAATAGCGAAGCCGTGGTAGAACATGAAGTACAGCCCTGTGCCCAGCAGGGCCAACACGTAGTACAGGTAGCTGCGGTCGCGCACCGAAGCGAAGAGCACCAGGTTGTAGAGCGTCATCACGAGAATGATGCCGATGAAGATGCCTTGAACGAACAACCTGTTACGGTTGGCGGCTTCCACTTGCTCCGGCTGCAGCAACTGCATACGCAGCGCCTGCGGCTTGTACAGGTTGATATCGCCCTGCAGGCGCAGGTATAGTGTGGTGGTGCTGTTAGGCAGGAGCTCCAGCCGGATGTAAGGTTTGTACGAAGGCACGTCGCGCTCGCCTATAGGCAACAGTTGCCCCGTTCGCTTCAAGGTATAGCCTGTTTCATTTTGCTGATAAAGCTCCAGGTGACTCCAGTCGCCAGCGTAGAGCAGGCGTGTTAGTTCGCGGCTGGTCGGGTTTCGCAACACCACCCGTACCCAGTGCACCGTTTTACCCGGCTCCAGCACAGCAGCGGGATTGTTGGGCGCAAAAGACCGGCTCTGCAGCTGCTCCACTTTCAGTCTGGCGCTCGGGTCGTGGTATACCTGCAGGGCATCCGCCACCAGTTGTTCCGAAGCCGACACATCCACCGTGTCAGGTGCCTGCGCATGTGCCTGCACCGTTGCCGCCAGGAACAGCAGCAGGACCAGCAACTTGAGCAGGTGCAATGAACAACAGATATAGCGGAGCGAGTGCATACGTCAATTTACAAAATAATCTCAATTCCACTATACTTCCGTAAGCTGAGCATTTTGCCTATAGAATCATTTTGCTATATTTAGCTGACGTACCTGACCGATTTCACTTATACCTTCCCTATGGCTCGCCTGAAGTTACTGATTGCAGAAGATGATGTGGTGATTGCCCAGAACCTGTCGCTCTCCCTCGAGTCGATGGGGTATGAAGTGTGCCAGGCTGTGAGTTCGGGCGAAGAGCTGCTCCTACAGGTACATCAGCACCAACCGGACCTGATCATCCTGGACATCACGCTGGACGGCAAACTCGACGGTATCGAAACAGCCGCCATGCTGGCCAAAGCGACAAAAGTGCCCTTCATCTTCATGACGGCTTTTTCGGATAAGGAGACCATCGACCGCGCTAAGCAAACCAACCCGCATGCCTACCTGGTGAAGCCTTTTGATGCCCGCACTCTACAGAGCAGCATCGAGCTGGCCATCCACAATGCCGGCACCCGCCAATGGCAGCCCGAGCAGGCTGCGCCGGCTATACCTGCGCAAAGCATCGACTCCGTTGAGGCCGACAATTTTCTGTTGCATGACGCACTGTTTGTAAAAGTGCGAAACCGGCTCGAGAAAGTGATGCTCGAAGACATCATCTGGGCCGAAGCGCAGGACATCTACTGCAACATCAAGACCCGCACGCACCTGCACCTGGTGAGCCAGAGCCTGAAGAACCTGGAGCAGCGCCTGCCCGCCAACCAGTTCATGCGCGTGCACCGCTCCTACATTGTGCAGCTCACTGCCATCGAAGCCATCGAAGACAACAACATCCTGATCGGCGGCAAGCAGATCCCCATCGGCAACACGCACCGGGATGCTCTGCTGAAGCGGTTGCAGATATTGTAATGCATCTATTAAACCAAGCTGCTAACTATAGCTTTATCTCAAACTAATCTAAATCATGATTTTAAAGCTAATAGTCTTGATCCCTTTGGGTCAGTTAATGCTTTACTTGGTCATCGATAAGTTAAGGCTTAGCTATGGAAAAATTGTTTTACTGACGGCATTGTTAGTAAGTCACATCTTTATTTTGCCAAGATATTTTTATCCGGATCCAGATCCTGACGGGGCCAACTGTGGCATGCCTGTTTTAGGCATCACCCTTGCATTCTGGATCTTTGGAAGTATTTCAACACTTTTAATGCACGCATTTTATTCCTTGATCAAAAATAAAGTTCGACGCCAGTGATAAGTCTCTTATCAACTTTATGGCTATCACTGCTTAATATAGCTCACTAGTAGTCGTGTCACTGCCTTGCCATAACACCCCACCTTCCACCTCACCGATTTCACCTTAAATTATTCCCGTTTGGCAAGTATAGGCTTCTGTTAATGTTTAATATTAGCTAAATTAATTCAATATTTCTTTAGCAATAATACCATTCACGCATGAATAGTCTGGCATCATCGGAGCTTGTAACAGCCGGTTGGGTACTTGTACTCGCCTACGCAGGCATTATCCTGTTTTTTGTGATACGGGGTGCGCTGCGTATTCGCTCCATCTCTGATTACGCGCTTGGCAATGTGGCTTTTTCACCAATTGCCGTGGGTCTGGCATTAGCTGCTTCTATGACAAGTGCTGCCACCTTCATTATAAACCCAGGCTTTGTGGCGCTATATGGTATAAGCGGGGTCATCTCCATGGCCATTGCCTTGCCGATAGCGGCGCTCGTGTCGCTGGTGGCGCTCACCAAAGGCTTCCGCAAGATGGGCACCGCCGTAAAGGCCCAGACCATGGCCCAGTGGATGGGGCTGGTTTACAAAAGCCGTGGCTATGCCATGTTCTTTGCTTTCCTGTCGCTTTTGCTCATCACCTTTATCGTCCTGATTTGTGTAGGCCTTACCAAAGTACTGGCCAGTGTGCTCAACCTGAACGAGCTGCATGTATGCGTGGGCATCGTGGTATTTGTGTTCGGCTACATGATGTTCGGGGGCGCCAACTCGATGGTGTACACTAACATGATCCAGGCGGTGCTGATGCTGGTTGTGGCCTTTATACTTCTTGGTTCCGGCTATCAGCATTTCAGCGATGGCGTGCACGGCTTCCTTGACAAACTGGCCGCCATCGACCCTTTGCTAATCTCACCGACCAACCCGCAGAGCTTCCTTTTCCGCGATAATTTCGAGATCATTTTCTGCCAGATGATCATCGGGGTGGCCATTGTCTGCCAGCCGCACATCATCACCAAGTCGCTCTTGCTCAAGAACGAGAAAGATGTGAACCTATACCTGCTGACGGGCGTGCTAGCCGAGGCGCTGTTCTTCTTAGTGGTGTTTGCCGGTCTTTACGCCCGTATTTCTTTTCCCGACCTCACCGCAAATGGCCAGCCGCTGCCTGTCGATGGCATCATGTCAGCGTATGTGGTGCGTGAGTTTCCGGTTTATGTAGGCCTGCTGCTTGTGCTGGGCCTGATCTCAGCAGGACTCTCTACTCTTGAAGGCCTTATTCAGTCGCTCTCTATCACCATCACTTCTGATATCCTAACCCCAATTGTGGGCGATAGCATTAAAGCACGGGGTGTGATGATTAACCGGCTTGTCATCGTAGTGCTGGCGGGGGTTACCATTTGGCTGACCTTCGACCAGTTGCAGAACCCGAACCTGAGCGTGGGTATTTTTGCACAGAACGGGGTGTACGCTTACTTCTCGGCCGCTTTTGTGCCAGTGCTGTTTGGCATGTTCCTGCGCCGCGTGCCGCTTATTGCCCCAGTGGCAGCCTCTCTTACATCGGTCATCGTGCATTTTAGCGTGTACTATGGCGGTCTCACTACCTACATGCAAGCACCTGTGCGAAACCCAGGTATAGCAGCCGCCCTGGCCATCCTGGCATCAGTAGCGGTGGGTCTCATCTTTTACTATGTGTTCCGTCAGCCTGCTAAAAAAGCAGAAATTATAGACCCTTCACTTTTGATTAAACCAAGCTATGAAAGTGAGCTCAAAAACTAGGCTATTAGTAGCTTCATTAGGTCTCTTGTACCTGCACACAACTTGCCAGTCGGCACAGCCTGTGCCAGCATCAACAGGTATGGACAATACCATTGGCACAGAAGCAGCCAACACACAAGCGACTGCCAGCACCTCAGCTACTGCCATTGCACCAGCGGCCGATCCTGTGTTTGAAGGGCTGAGCTACAAGTATGCCACTAAGAAAGTGACGCTGCCTAACGGTACACGAATCGCCTATACCGACGAAGGCAAAGGCTCCGAAACGCTTGTCTTCATCCATGGACTGGGCAGCTACCTGCCGGCCTGGGACAAGAACGTGGCCGAGCTTCGCCAGCACTACCGCTGCATCGCCATTGACCTGCCCGGTTACGGTAAGTCCGACAAAACAGGCGTGACCGCAGGTATGGCCAGTTATGCAGATGACGTACTGGCCTTGATGGACGCGCTTCAGCTGCAACAAGCCACACTGGTTGGCCACTCCATGGGCGGGCAGATTGCCATTACCGCCGCCCTGAAAGAACCGCAGCGCATCAAGCACCTGATCCTGGCTGCTCCTGCAGGTATAGAGACCTTCACGGAGCAACAAAAACAGCTCTTTAAAATGACGGTGACGCCGGAAAGCGTGCAGAAAACCACGCCAGAACAGATAACGGCCAACTTTAAAGTCAACTTTCACCAGATGCCGGCTGATGTGCAGTACA
The DNA here is from genome assembly GCF_058932855.1 of Pontibacter sp. LHS1. Classification (NCBI taxonomy): domain Bacteria; kingdom Pseudomonadati; phylum Bacteroidota; class Cytophagia; order Cytophagales; family Hymenobacteraceae; genus Pontibacter; species Pontibacter sp. LHS1. The sequence goes on along the minus strand of NZ_JBZYWF010000003.1, from coordinate 319,004 downwards.
TGATCGACGATCGCCTGAAAATGACAGAGTCAGCTGAGTTTGGAGCTTATTCCGCAGCCGTGGCGGGAAGTGTGGCAGGTATGGTCGACGAGCCGGTGTACGAGCAACTGCCACAGGTACAGGTACCGACGCTGATCATCTTCGGTGCGCAGGACGCCCTTATACCGAACCGCTACCTTAACCCGAACCTGACTACCCAGGCAGTCGCAGAAGCTGCCCGCGACCGCATTCCCAACAGCCAACTGGTGATGCTGCCCGAAGCGGGGCATTTTCTGCAGTACGAGCAAGCCAATGCATTCAACAAAGCTATCAGGAGCTTCCTGAAATAGCACCTAAGCGATAACCTTAAACATCTAACCTACATTGCCATGAAAAAAATTTACACACTCCTGTTCGCACTCCTTGCAGTGACACAGGTAGCACTCGCCCAAAGCGGCAGTGTCAAAGGCCGCGTGCTCGGGGCCGACACCGGGGAGCCTCTGACCGGGGCCACTGTCTTGCTCGAAGGAACAACCAAAGGGGCTTCCACGAATGCTGCCGGTGAGTTTAGCATCATGGATGTGCCGGCTGGGACCTACAATATGCGCATTTCCTATGTAGGCTATAATTTCCCACGGCAGTCCATCACTGTTACTTCAGGCGGCACCACCGACATCGGCACTGTCACCATGAACATGACCAATATGGTGGGCGAAGAGATTGTGGTAACGGCTTCCCGCAGACCCGAGAAACTGACAGAAGCCCCTGCTGCCATCAGCGTGATCTCGTCGCGCGACCTGACGGAGTTGCCTTCATTCAACGTGGGTGAGCTGCTCAACAAGGTACAGGGTGTGGAAGTAGTGCGTTCGGGTGTGGCTGGTATCGGCATCAACGCCCGCGGCTTCAACAATGCCTTCAACGTGAAGATGTTCCAGTTGACCGACGGCCGTAACTCGATGCTACCAGGTGGTACAGGTCTTCCGGCTGGTCTTTATAACACCGTGATAAAGGAAGATATTGAGCGTGTAGAAGTGATTCTTGGCCCGTCTTCGGCGCTTTACGGTCCGAATGCGCACAACGGTATCATCAACACCATCACCAAAGATCCGCGGCGCTATCCAGGCACAACCGTAACATTAGGCGCCGGTAATCAAAACGTGCTGACAGCCCGAGCCCGCCATGCAGGTGTCATCAACAGCAAGTTCGCTTATAAGGTAAATGCAGAGTATACCGAGGGTAAGGATTTTGAGTTCATTGACACCGTATATACCACGCTGGGCCCTAAGCCTGAGTATGACGTGGATTTTGGCTTCAACTTCAAGCGTGCCAGCGCCGCCGTGTACTACACACCCAGACAGAATATGGACATCATTCTGGACTATGGCATCGGGCAGGGTTCTAACATTGGCGTGACGAACAACGGTCGTAACCAGATCAACGGCTGGACCTTCCAGTACCTGCACGGTCGCATTGTGACGCCCCGCATCTTCGCACAGGTATACAACACCTGGAACGATGCCGGTGATACTTACCAGATTAATGCCCGCACAACCAACTACCATACCCTGCGTGCCCTGGGCCAGTCACAGGACGTAGCACACGAAAAGTCTAAAACCGGTGCTCCGGCAGGTTCGCTCTACCCTGGCTCACCTGCCATCGCTTTCCCAGGCTTTATAGACAAGAGTCACCGCATGAACGGTGAGGTACAATACAACAACAGCTACGCCGGTTTTGATGTGATCACAGGTCTTAGCTTCCAGCGCGATGTTGCCTATAGCCGCCAGACCTACCTCGACGACCGTAACGGCAACATCATCCTGAACCAGTATGGTGCTGTGGCTCAGATCGAGCGCAGCCTTGGGAACAGAGTGCGTGCCGTCGTAGGCGCTCGCCTGGACCGTCACGACAACTATGGCACCCAGTTCAGCCCGAAAGCGGCCCTGACGCTGAATGCCCTGGCAGGTACTTTCAGAGCTACCTATGGCCGTGCTTATGCAGCTCCCTCTATCCAATTCCAGGAGTTTTATCTGAACAATGGCGCATTGGCCATTTTGGGTAGCGGCGCAGGTCTGACAATTCAGAATACGGAGACAGGTGCCACTCGCGAGATCCCGAAGCTGGAGCCAGAGCGTGTACAGACCTTTGAACTCGGTTACAAAGGTACTCCCACCGACAAGTTTTATGTGGACCTGAGCACCTGGTACTCCATGTCACAGGATTTTATCTCCCCACTAACAGGCATCACCCCGATCATGGGCAAAGAGAAAGTAATCCGCAAGGGAAGCGAAGATGTGACGGAAGCTGCTTCTAATGCCCTCAACTACTACCTCACTTACCTGAACTATGGTAATGTGAACTCCTGGGGAACCGATCTGGGTATAAATTATTACCTGAGCAATAAATTCAGCTTGGGAGCCAAGTACTCTTATTTCAATTCCGATATTACAGACCGCGATAACCTGGACAACGATGCCAACGGCGATGGCAAAGTGACGCCGGCCGAGAGCAGCCTGAATGCTCCGAAACACCGCTACAACTTCAACTTCACGGCCCGAGACCTGTTCAACAACAAATTCTTTGGCTCTGTGAATGTGCGCATCCTGCCGGAGTATGATTTCTTCTCTGGCTCACAGGTGGCATCCCGCGAAAACCGCGAGCAGCGTGTGGCACCGCTCCTTTACAACTATGGTCCACTGGGCGGCTTCACGTCTGTGGATGTGAGCGCTGGTTATCGCTTCACGCAAATGATCACATTAGGAGCCAGCGTATCCAACCTGTTTGATGTTGAGCAGCGCGAGTTTGTAGGTTCACCGGTGATCGGACGTCTGTACTCCGCTGAGTTGCGCTTCGACTTTGGCGGAAAGAAAAAGACAAATGATGTTAGGTAGATAGATTAAGGTAAGAGCAGGGCGCCCCTAAAGGGCGCTCTGTTTTTTTACAGCAGTTTCATTACAAGAACTTTACACATGAAAAATGCGATCATCACAGGCGGCACCAGCGGTATAGGCTTAGGTATAGCCCGCTTATTTGCTGCCCAAGGCTATAATCTACTGTTGAACGGGCTTGAAAAGAATGGCCAGGCCATTGCCAGAGAACTGGCTCAGGAGCACGATGTAAAAGCAGTGTTCTCATCTGCTAACATGCAGCACCCTAACCAGATCCGAGAAATGGTGCAGCAGGCCGAGCAGGAGTTTGGGCAAATTGATGTCCTCATCAACAACGCAGGCATACAATATGTCGCTCCTGTAGACGAGTTCCCGGAAGATCGTTGGGATGCGATTATTGCTATTAATATGTCGGCTACCTTCCATGCTTCCAAGGCAGTGTGGTCAGGTATGAAAGCCCGTGGGTTTGGCCGCATCATCAACATCGCCTCAGCCCATGCCCTGCGTGCATCGGAGTTTAAGGTGGCCTATGTGGCAGCCAAGCACGGTGTGGCAGGTATAACCAAAGTCCTGGCGTTGGAGGGAGCTCCTTACGGCATTACCTGCAATGCTATTTGCCCGGGTTATGTACGCACTCCACTTGTGGAGGCACAGATCGCCGATCAGGCACGTGCCCACCAGATGTCAGAAACTGAGGTCATCGAAAAAGTGATGCTGAAGAAACAGCCTATTAAGCAATTTGTGGAAGTTGAAGCACTCGGCAATCTGGCGCTATACCTGGCATCCGATGCAGCCGGGCAATTGACAGGCGCCATGCTGCCCGTAGATGGTGGCTGGTCGGCGCAATAAGCTATACCTTATCTCAGCCCACAGCTGATCTTAAAGCAAAAGCCCCGGCTCTCTCAGGAGTGCCGGGGCTTTTGCTTTACCTTAATTTATTACTTGCTGATAATCTTAAATTCGGTACGTCGGTTCACCTGGTGATCTTCTTCCGAACATTCTACAAAGTCAGCACACTTGTTACGCAGCCTGGTTTCGCCATATCCTTTCGCTACCATGCGGTTGCGTTCTATACCTTTCGATACAATGTAATCCACTGCAGCCTGCGCTCTACGATCCGACAGATCCTGGTTATACTTGCGGGTCTGGCGGCTGTCAGTATGTGAGCTCAACTCAATGCGGATAGTCGGGTTGGCCTTGAGTATACGCACCAGCTTGTCTAGTTCAATGGCAGCATCCGGACGAATGTCATGCTTGTCGAGGTCGTAGAAGATGTTCTCCAGAACGATTGGTACGTTCGGCGTGTCACGGTACATGATCATCTCCACCAACAGCGAGTCTATGCTGAAGCGGCAATCCGGTGTGAAGAGGATGGTCTGTGTCAGGTAACCTTTCTTACTGCCACGGATGGTGTATTGCATACCTGCTTCCACTTTGTAGTTAAAGTTACCAGTAGAGTCGGAGTGCGTTTCGACCATGGAGCCTACGTTCTCTTCAAATAACTGAAGCAGCACATTGTCCACCATCACACGCTTCTTGATGTGCGTTCCTGGCTGATCAACCATCTCGTAAGTCTGTCCTACCAGCGTACACTCCACATTCACCTCTCTGAACTTGTAGATATTGTCGTAGCCTGTCTCGCTTGTTCTGCCTGATGATAACCAGCCCTTGGTGCCCGAACTGTCTACGACGATACCTAAGTCGTCGCGGGAAGTGTTGAGCGGGTACATCAGGTTCTGCACGCGTGTCCAGTTGCCGTGCTCACCCTCAGCTTTAAATATATCCAGACCTCCAAGGCCTACATGTCCGTCAGACGAGAAATAGAGTTTACCATCACCGCCTATACTTGGGAAGCTTTCACGGCCGCTCGTGTTGATCACATCTCCTGCGTTTACAGGCTCGCCCCAGCTGCCATCAGGCTGGCGCTCACAGTAGTAGATATCGGTTTCACCCGCTCCTCCCGGCATGTCAGACACAAAGTAAAGTACCTTCCCGTCTGGTGTAATGGCAGGATGCCCAACAGAATACTCCTGTGGCTTATTGTATTTGAAAGGCTTCACATCCACCCACTCATCGCCATTGCGACGCGCCATAAATATTTCATGACGGTTAATGTTTCCGGCCCCCTTGCCATTGCCTCTGTTCACCCAACTGGTTGGGTCGGTGTTCACTTTGGCATGACTACGCTTCACACTGTTGGTACGTGTAAAGTAAAGGGTATTCTCCTTCGGCAGGAAAGATGCCGGGCCATTGTGAAAGTCTGTGTTGATCTCTTTGCTAAGTGGGCTCGGCTCGTTCCAAGTAGAGTCTTCGTTCATGCTGGCGTAGTAGAGCTGCACGAAGCCATTACCTGTCCAGTTGAAGCGCTCTTTTTTCTTGTTGTCGTCAGTCGGCAGTCTGTCCGACGAGAATACCATGTCGCCATTTGGAAGCTGAATAGGGCTGAAGTCAACTCCAGAGGAATTAAGGCTTTGCTCGGTAGAAATTTCGTAGGAAAGCGGTCTGTTCGTCCAGAACATAGCTGTATCGCATGAGGCCGCCAGTGCCATCGCCCTGTTAGCCTGCTCCGGCACGCGGCGGGCATAGCTGGTATATAATTCTTTTGCCTTCTCATAGTTACCATTGCGCTTGGCTGCTTCGGCATAATAGTAAAGGCTGGCTGGCGTTACATTCTCAAAGCCGGCAGCCTGCGCATACCAAAACTCCGCCTCCTTGCTGTTGTTCATCAGGCGGTAGCTGTCTGCTATGCGCTCGAGCAGATAAGCGTCCGGCTCTTTACGCTCCATCAACTTTTTGTACGCGTCGAGCGCCAGGGCGTACTCAAAACTATTGAAGTATTTATCAGCCTCCTTTATCTCTTTTTTCTGCGCTGCAAGTGGCTGCGCGCATATTGTAGCCAGAAGAATCAGTAGGTATAGGAATCGTAATCTCATGTTTGCTTTCTGGGTGAATTTAGAAGTAACGAGGTGTCAGCATTCGGTTATCCTGCTTCTTGAAGAAGGAGTAACCCAATGAAATTTCGTGGCTGGCATGCTGGCGCAAGGCATTTAAGCTCACATCGTAAGAGTAGCCCAGTCGCAGCTTAGGAGTTACATACAGCTGCGCGATGGCAGCCCAGGCATTGCGGCGGTCCAGTTCGTATTCGTCAGAGTAGTTGCTGTGCACTTTCACGGCCGTACGGTATGAACCTCCCAGCCAGATGCGCTCTCCCAGCAGGAAAAAGGCGTTCAGATCCAGACTGGTCGGGCTGTTAAAGTCCTCCTTTACCAGGAAGCTAGGCTTGAAGATAAGCGTCGACGAGAGGTCCATCACATATCCTGCCGATAGGAAGTAATGGCGATTCGGCATGGTCACTTCCAGATTGTCACCGCCGGTATTGATAAGGTTGGCTACTGAAAGCCCGGTATAGAAGCGCTCCGTATTGAAAAACGCTCCGATACGGAAATCAGGCATCAGTTCTGAAACGCGACCGGGATTCAGGGCCTGATCAGGTCTTGTATTGCCGGTGTTGAGCTTGGTGCCATCGAGGGTATACTGCGCCAAACCTGCCGCAAAGCCTAGCGCCAATTTGGACGTCTCGCTCATTTGCAAGCGGACAGCCAGGTTGCCATGAAGTCCCATCTGGCGCTGTGCTCCCAGCTCATCATTCATCGCATTGAGGCCAAAGCCTAGGAGGCCGCTACGCGAAGAACCGTCCACACTGAAAGTCTGTGTAGTGGGAGCCCCTTCTATACCTACCCACTGGCTGCGGTGTGTCAGATTTGCGTTGATAATCTCTTTGCTACCCGCATACGCCGGGTTGATGATCAGCTCGTTGAAGATGTACTGAGTGTATTGCGGTGCCTGCTGCGCATAGCCTTCCCAGGACAGCAGCAGTAACACCAGAAGTACCCCTATTTTTCGCATGGTAATCACTTAATTCGTTTGTTTTCTTATCGGACGATCATCACATAACCCTTGTAGGTCTTCTCAGAGCCATCGCACAGCGTGAGACGAATCAGGTAGTAATAAGTACCCTCTGCTAATTTGTCTCCGTTCCAGTTGTTCTGATAAGCTTTGCTCCTGTACACTTCGTTACCCCAGCGGTTCACTACTACCACCTCGTTATCCGGATAGTTTGTCAGGTTTCCTACCACCCAGGTGTCGTTTTCACCATCGTTGTTAGGTGTAAACACGTTTGGCACATTCAGGGCGGCTTCGCGCAAACCTGGGTCCGAGATCATGGTTACCGGGTCGCTCTTACATTCGCCGTTGTCGGCTACTACAGTTATTTCTCCTTTGGCATTGCCCTGCATTACGGTGATCACGCTGGTGCCCTGCCCTGACATGATTTCCCAGCCAGCCGGAACTTCCCAGGTAAACAGTGCCGATGGGCTGTTGGACTCGAGCTCGAAAGTAGCTATATCAGAACAAGCTAGCGTGCGGTCTACAATGCGGCTGATCACAGGCAACGGTCTGGTAGTAACAGCCAGTGTCGTTGCGTCGCTCTTGTCACAGTCGTTCATAGCTTCCACACTTATATTTCCGGAGCTTGTGCCCATCTGCACTGTGATTTGTGTCGTGCCCTGGCCTGAAGAGATAATCCATCCGGCCGGCACTTTCCATGAATAAGAAGATGCGTTGGCAACTGCGTCGATGGAGTAAGTGGTGATGCGGGTTGCGCAAGTCAGCGTTTCTCCTTTGATAGCAGCAGGTGCAAGCGGTGGTGAGGTAACAACTTCGACTGTCAGTTTAGCTTCTGCTGTAGCGCCACAGGCATTCTGTGCTTTTACTATCACATCGCCTCTGCCCGTTATTTTTACTGTTATGCTGTTGGTGCCTTCGCCGGCAAGTATTTCCCAGCCGGTTGGCAGTGTCCACAGGTATGTTTCGGCACCACTGATAGCAGGTATAGAATACACGGCATCCGTTCTACCCACACACGCCAGCTCCGGTCCTTTTATAGCTTCCGGGTTCATGAGCGGACGCTGAGGCGATGTGACAATCTTAACACTATTGCTCTCACCGCATGAGTTCACAGCCTTTACGGTAATCTCTCCGCCATTTATACCTGCTGTTACTTTAATTTCGTTTGTCCCCTCTCCTGAGGTTATTTCCCACCCTGCTGGTACTGTCCATACATAGCTGGTGGCAGTTGGCACGGGATTGATGCGGAAGCCCAGGTTTGTAGCATTACCACAGTAAGATTCTGTATCGCTAATGATGGCACTTGGAGCAACCGGCACTTCACCGACCAGTTGGAGGGCCAAGGTATTGCTTTCGCCCACTGAGCCGCAATTATTAATGGCAGCTACTCTTACCTGCCCCTGCGTAGTTCCGGCTCGTACTGTTATGCTGGTGCCAGTCGCGTTACCAATCACCTCCCAGTCTGGGCCTGGGAAAGTCCACTGGTAGGAAACAGCTCCGTTTACAGGGCTAATGGAGTAGGTTTGGTTTTTGCCTGCGCAATACTGCGTCTCCCCGGTTATAGGGCCTGGCTTAGGTGTCGGCACATCAGGCTGCAACGTGATGTTGAGCGTGGCCGCCTGGCTCTCACCGCAAGGGTTTTGGGCCGTAACCCGTATTGTACCTGACTGCGTGCCTACATCTACTACAATTCTGTTTGTTCCCTGTCCTTCTACAATTCTCCAGCCTGTAGGGAAGGACCAGGTATAGCGCTGGGCCTGGTCTACGGGGTCAAGCCGGAACTCCACATTTGTCTGGTTCACACATATTGCTCTATCCGGGCCTGTAATCACAAACGGTATGTCTGGAATGAGGCTAAAAGGCTTTACACGCAATACAGCCGGGTCGCTGATGCCGCAAGAGTTCTTGGCGCTTACTTTTATATCACCTTCGTTTGTACCAAATTTCACCTTGATGCGGGTTGTACCATCACCATCGAGTATTTGCCAGCCCTGTGGCACTTCCCACACATACTTCTGTGCGCCTTCAACTGCATTGGTGGAATAATATGCCTCAGTTGTGATACAGGTAAATGGATCGCCCGTTATTGAAGCAGGGGCAATCGGTTTTGCGGTAGTAGCTTCCACATTTTTTCTTGTCCTTCCTTCTGCACCACACGAGTTAATCACCATCACAGATATTTCTCCACTCTGTGCATCCGTGTCCAGCTTTACTGTGATCTTACGTGTGTCCTGCCCCGAAGTAATTGTCCAGCCGTTGGGCACAGACCAACTATACTCGGTTGCAAAAGGCACTTCTTCAATCCAATACTCGGTGCCTGAGCTTCCTTTACATATTGGGAATGCTCCAAAAATATCGCCGGGCACTACAGGTTGATCAGGTATAATCTGTAGCTCAAATTTCAGGTCGCTGCTACCGCATGGGTTTATACCACTGATGGTTACCTCACCAGCTACACCATTGGGGTTAAAAGTGATACTGTTCGTACCCTGACCTTCTATCAGTGTCCAAGCGGCAGGCCAGTTTTTCCATTCATACTCCCGCACGTCGCCACTTGCCTGCACACTGAAAGTTACACGATCCACATTGTAGCAAACAGTCATTTTGCTGTTGCCAGAGACAGATGTAGGTTGGTTAGGTTTGTTCAGAAAAGGCTTCACAGCCAGGGTTCGGTTAGGGCTCTCGCCGCAGGAGTTCTCCGCTATTACAGACACATCGCCTTCCGACTCCCCAGGCATCACTTCAATACGAGTAGTGCCTTGCCCGTTTAAAATTTCCCAGCCAGTGGGTACATTCCATATATAGTTAGTGGCTCTATCAACCGGTGCGATCGAATAGAAGGCTACTGTGCCGGTACAAATGCCTTCCTGCGCGTCTATTGGGCCGGGCTGGTCCGGCTTTGGCGGAGCATTGGTAATGCGAATAGAACTCCTCGGGCTCTGAAAGCAGTCGTTAGTAACGTATACCTGAATTAAAGCGTCCTCGTTTGTATTCTCGCGTTCGGCTTCAACTGTAATTTCGTTTGTGTTGCCGCCGCTTACAATTTTCAGGAAAGACGGCACTTCCCAGTTGTACACGTCTATGCCTGGAATTCTCGGCACTTTGTAAACACCTGTCATACCCACGCATATCTCGGCAGGGCCCTCTATATCGCCTGGCTTTGGCAGTACTGTACATAGGTTCTGTATAGACTTGGCGTTGTTCGACCTGATTTCGTCTACATAGCTACCACTAATGCTGGTAACACTTATTTCACCAGCATTAGTGGCTGGCATTTTGGCCGTAATTGTAAGTGTTCTTGCCTCACCCACATTTAACCGTCCTATGGTCCATACCCAACTGCCTTCCGGCCCCGGCGATACCGTTCCCACCGAAGGAGAGAAGACATGGTCGGTTCCCGTAAAGCGGAATGTTACGGTAACATTGTTATCATCAATGGGCCCGTTATTTTTGCCTGTAATTGTATAAACGATAGTCTCGCCTACCATGTAGTAATTCTCCCCCATACTACCAGGCGTCTTGGCTACATCAACTTCAAGGTCGTTAGGTATAGTAAAGGTATTTTTATTAAGGGAGACAGTACCGTTTAGTGCCGCGACACGACCATTGACGTTTGCCCCTTCTGCCAGGGTAGCACTACTTTGCGCAATATAATTACCCCGTAAGCTAGCATTGCTGTTCGCGATCAGGTCTGTTTCTACTATCCAGAAAATATTCCCCACTCGGGTATTTGCATCCGTGTTTACACCAACACCCGCCCTCACCGTAAGGCTACCTCTGATGATAAAGATAAAAACCGGATTAGTATTGCCCTGAGAGTTTAGGGTTATATTGTTGTTAAGTGTAGCATTCCCACTAAACTCATACACGCCGGGCGTAAAGGGGCTGTTAAAGCTTCCGTTATCAACAGAAGTTTTGTTCGGAGAGTTAATAGCCGTATTGTAAACAGCCTGGGCATCTGCAATTGCCTGAGAAGCAGCCGCATTTTGATTATCGATGCCGCGCAGCACGACGCCAGGCGGGAAGCCTTCGGCAGGAGTATCAACGGACGCAAGTTTGCCGGGCATGGTGGTTTCCAATGTATTTGTAACCCCCAGCTTACCTGCTACGTTATACTCGTAAAAGGCCCCCAGTGTGGGCGCTTGTTGCGCATTTACGCCAAACGTAACCAGCCATAAGCCCAGCACTAAGAGCAAGGCTCTACTTAAGAAGCTTGTCATGAAATCAATGAGTATAAGTTTGTTATAGAACTTGGCGTTTAAGTATTCAACAATTTGCAACTACGGACAGCCATTTCCGTAGCTCTTTTCTTTCCACATCTCTCAGCCAAATAACTCGCAAGTATATACTTAAAAAAGTACATTAAGAAGCTTCAAAAGTATATTGCATATATTTGGGGCTATATTAACCTCTAAAATTTAACAAAATTTGTTAAGTACCAAATTTTAAGTTAAAGTTTAAACTTAATTACGGCAAAGTCCTATGTTTCTTATGTCACGTTTAAACATCTGCCAGTACAATATTACACGCTGGCTGATCACGTCTTACAAGCTATTTCACAATAGTATTTTTAGACTCGGGTGCAAAAGTAGGCACAATTGGGCACACTCTGTATCAGCGACATAAAAAAAATATTCCTGTACAGGCTCTTTCAGAATTGCACTAAAACAAAAAGTGCTCTTACGCTACCATACCCATTGCGGGCAGATAATGCGGCGGTCATTGAGCAGCTTAAAACCTACTACGACCTCGTGAGTTCCGGCACTTACCCGGTTGAGGCCCGATGTAGTGGCGTCGTACGAATAGGAGATATCTATCAGCGGGCTAACGTATACGCCTACCATACCTACTATGGCATCGTTGTGGCGGTAGGAAGCCCCTACCCAGAAGCGCTCATCGTAAAGCGCACGCAGATTCACATCCACAGAAAGTGGACTAGGCGAGGCCAGTTTAAGCATCACAGAAGGGATCAGGTCAATGCGACCTCCAGGAGCAAAGCGGTAGCTACCCGTCAGGAAGTAATGACGCTGCAAGTCAAGTGATACATTGTTCTCCTCAGCGGAACGGAAAGTGCCTGCATTCTCAAGCAGCTGCGCACCCGCAAGGCCAACAGAGAAGTTACGCGAGTACACCCACAGCCCCAGCGACAGGTCCAGCACATTCTGATTCACCCGACCTCCACCTATAAGCGGCTCCGCCGGGTTGGTGAACTCCAACTCTGAACTGTTGATGGTATTGCGCACCAGACCCGCTGCCACGCCTGCCGACACGTTGATGGTGCGCGTAACGGGTAAGTGGTATGCATAAGTGCCTGAGAGCCCCGTTCTACGCAATGGCCCCGTTTTATCGGTATGGATGATCACGCCTGCTCCATGATGAGCCAGTGCCTTCGCATACTTGGTACTGGCTGCGCCTTTGTTCAGGGGCATATGGGCAGAAGCATAGTAGGTAACAGGCGCTCCGTCGAGCCCCACCCACTGTTGCCGGTTGCTTATGCGTATGTCGGCGTAGTCTTCTATACCTGACAGTGCAGGGTTGAGCAGAAAGTTATTGACCATGTACTGGCTATACTGCGGACGCTGCTGTGCGAAAGCCTGCGTAACAACACCCACTAATACAACCAACAGGAGAGACAGCTTTTTCATAGTCATTATCTAATAATGGTCACATGCCCTGAAATTGGTTTTTCGGAGCTGTTGAGATAAATGATGTAGTAATAAGTCGCCACTGGCAGGGACTCGCCATTGTATGTACCGTCCCAAGGTGTAGCATAGCCAGTCGAACTGAAAATCTGGTTACCCCAGCGGTTGAAGATCTCAATGCGGGCATCCGGATAGTTCTGGATATTCTCGATCTCCCACACATCGTTCACCCGGTCACCGTTTGGAGAGAAAGCGTTAGGCGCTGTGATCGCAGGTATAACCGTCACGGTCACTTCATCGGTTGCCGTACAGCCCTCTTCTGTAGTGATGGTTACCGTGTAGGTGGTTGTTACGTCTGGCCTGGCTACTGGATTAGACACATTGGCATTGCTCAGGCTTTCAGCAGGTTCCCACTGGTACGACACTCCGCCTGAAGCACGCAGTTCTGCAGGACGCCCCTGAATAATCTCAACATCCGGGCCGGCATCAGCCACAGGCTCTACCACAGTCACGTTTACTGCCGTGCGGGTAGCATTCGTACAGTTGTTATTGTTTCTGGCCTGTACATAAAAGGTGGTATTGCTACTAAGCTCAGGTGTAACGAAAGTAGCACCTACAAAAAGCGGTGAACCGCCAGTTGGAGCATCAAACCACTCGATTGTATTGCCGTTGGCATTGGCTACTGTCAGCGTAGCAGACCCACCCACGCAGGCCCGTGCATTTTGCACTGTCAGGATAGGCGCGTTTGGCAGAGGCAGCATCGATATCAGCACTGCTTCTGAAGGGTTCTCACAGCCCCCAGAAATAGCCACTCGGCGGAACCAGGTGTCACGGGTCAGCACAGGAGGAGAATAACCTGCCCCTGTATTCTGGCCTGGCGCAGGATTGAAACCTGCATTCGGTCCGCTGATGCTGCTTTCCCAACGGTAAGTAAAGCCGCCGGTGCCGCCAGAAGGAGTAGTGCCTGTCAAAGCCGCCGGCTGTGTACCTGAGCATATCTCCTGAGCAGCTGAAATGGAGTTGCCTGTTATGGCAGGCCGTATGCGTATCTCCACCACATTACTCTCGTTTGGCGTACACTGCCCGGATCGCACAACACGCTGTAAGTAAGTAGTTTGGGTAATAGCGCCCGGGGTATAGCTTTGCTGGTTGTTAGTACCAGGCGCCAGCACGAAACTTCCGGGATTACCCGTTCCACTAATTAACCATTCGTAGGTATAGTTGCCGCTGCCGCCAGAAGGCGCAGAACCGGTAATAGCACCTGGTGCGGCACCCGAACACTCGTCCTGGGTCGGCGCTGTGATCGTGTTATTGGCAAGGGCCGGGAAAACAGAAATCTTAATTGCTTCTGACACCACTGTACAACCGCCCGAAGTAACTGATCTCCTGTACCACGTATCCTGGCTTAGCGCGGAAGCAAAGGTATAGTTCTCGCCGGCATTGTTGCCTGCTGCAGCCACAAATCCTGTATTAGGACCGGTCGTGCTTTCCTCCCAAAGATAGATGTAAGGCTCCCCGCTACCTCCTGTTGGTCTTGATCCTACCAGTTGAGCAGGTACTTCACCACCGCATATCTCTTGGTTCGAACTGATGGTGTTGTTCTCTACACGCGGTACGGTTTGTATTTGTATTACATTACTGATGCTTGGCTCACAATCTCCCTGCCGAACGACACGTCGGAACCAGGTATTGGCGCTAATAGCCTCCGGACTGTAATTCTGATTATTATTGACTCCAGGCGCCGCCGTAAACCCATCATCCGGGCCAGTGGTACTTAGCTCCCAGGTATAGGTATAGTTGCTGTTACTGCCGCCTGTAGGCTCACTACCCTCTAACTCGGCAGGGCGGTCGCCCACGCAAATACCTTGGTCTTCGCTGATCGTGTTGTCGGCTATACCTGGCACTACATTTACCACTACCGTGGCGCGCGGGCTCACGCAATCACTCACATTAACGCCCTCCACATAGAAGTTGGTAGTAGATGTAAGCGGCGGGGTTGTGAACTGCGGGCCTGCAAAAATAGGGTCGCCGCCAGTTGGCTCCGTGTACCAGCGGTAGGTCAAGCCAGTGGATGGGCCCGAGGCTCGCAACACGGTAGTGCCACCAATACAGGCAGGAGCAGGCGCTTCGACCGTAGGGGGTGCGGTGAGCGGCGGAAGAATAACGATCTCTTGCTCTGTCGGGCCTTGGAAGTCTGAATTACCGCACTCGTTTGTGGCCACCACACGCACGCGATAAGTACCTACTTGGTCAAAGCGGAATGTTTGGTTAGCACCTGTTTCGTTTCTGGTGCTTCCATCGGGAGCAGTTATGGTCCAGGCCACGGAGAACTCGTTACCAAAGTTCCTGTCGAAATTCTGTTGCTCGGTGTAGGTAATTTCTACAGGCCCGCATGAAGGAGGAACTTCCTGCAGGAACGCCTGCGGGTAGCCCACCACCACTTGCTCTTCTGTTTCGTCGGTGCCGCAGGCATTCTCCACGATCAGCTTGATCATGTAAACACCATTATCAAAAAACTGCACTTTGAGGTCTTTCTGCTCCAGGCCGCCTTCTACAATTTCGTAAGGGCGCACCCCTGGCGGCGATGTAATCTCCCACTTGTAGGTCAGTCCGCCGCCAGTCGACTCTTTGGCCTCCTCAAACTCCGTCTCCTCTGTTTCCGTCATGGTCACATAAACAGGTCGGCAGCCTATACCCGGCTCTATTTCGGCAGGCTTGTCGGGGTCGTTTTTAGCGGGGCTAAAACCAGCTTTGGGCTTCTGCAGAAACTCAAACACCTCTTCATAGATAGTAGAACAGTTATTTGAGTTTACCGCCCTGATGCGGATGGTATAGGCCCCCAGCTCTTCGTACACAGGGCCCTCGATAGGAAAAGTGGTTACGCGTTGCTCTTCCTCGTCTTCGCCAAGCCCCCAGGTGATATAGTATTCCGTGATGTTGTTAAGTTGTGGCGACTGTGGATTCGACACTACGGCACGCACCTCAGCTTCAGCAGGGTCTTCGTCTTCCGGGAGGCACTGGGTAAACGTTTCACCGTCTTTATCCTTGCCTTCAATGGTATAGGAAACCTCCGCCTGCTGCTGCACCGATACTGCAGCCTGGCCCTGTGGAGACGGGCAACCACCCGTTCTGCTAATAGCGGTAACTCTTACTGTAAAAGGCGCTCCAGCGGTTCCAAAACTTTCATAGCTATGCGTTTCAGTCGCACTTCCCCTTGCGATTACATTGCCATCGCCAAAATCCCAGTCAAATGTATAGGCATCATCCGAAAGGTTCGTGACATTGAAAGTAAACTCCTGTCCTGAGCAAATAGGCCGATTAGGGTCAACTACAATTACAGGTTCAGGGGGTGTTGCTGATACCACAACCGGATTAGTGCGCAGCGGCGTAGCGTTGTCGCAGGCGCCTGCAGCCGGGGTGGCGATGGCGTAATAAGAACCGGGTTCGCTAACTGAAAGCGTATTGGCGTTGGGAGCGCCGCTTATTGGCTGGTCATCTTTGTACCATTGCCAGGTATCCACAGTAAATGCTGCATTAGCTGTAATGACTGCAGGCTGACTGCCAAGGCATACACTTACGTTATTATCGATCGTTGCAGTCGGAGAAGGGCAGTTGTCCACACTTCCAGAAGCCTGCTGGACTATAGCGAGGAGTAAGAGTAAAAACCAGGTAAAAGTCTTATACGAAGTGAACCGCATCAGGAAAGCTTTAAGGGTGAATTTGGGCTGCGCCTAAACTATAACGATATAACCTTTCATTATGATTTATCAGAGCATGGCTTTAAAGCAAATAGTGCTTAAATATAAGCAAAACAATTAAATAACAGCATATATACCCTAATCAGTGATTGATAAAGACACTTTCCAGAATTGCTGACAAACTAAACGTATTATTGTTTAGGCTTTATTTAGCTATTTCATCATAGTAGAAGATCCTTATTTACGGTGGCAGGTATAGTTCTGTTTAAATATAGTAGCAATAATATTTATCCGGAGCTTCTTCATCAGGATGTTTTGGCCTACCTGGTAGAGGAATTTAGAGAGAGCCTACCTTAGCCAACATAAGCTTTGCATATAAGTAGCAGGAAGGTGCAGGTATAGCGGTTTGTTTCTAAATTTGAACAAGTGCGTAACTTTAAGCATTAACTTATCCTGTTTTCTTCTAATCAGAACTATAAAATGGCGGAGCTACTCTTACAAGCTATCCGGGAAAAAGTAGCTGCAACTGATGAAGAGCTGCAGGTATGCAAAAGCTTTTTCACTCATAGAAAACTAGAGAAAAAACAGTTGCTGCTGCAGGAAGGGGATGTGTGCAATCAACTGGCGTATGTGGAACATGGTGCGCTGTATTCTTACTCGGTAGATGCCAAAGGAGCACAACGCGTGATACAGTTTGCTTTTAGCGGCTGGTGGATAGCAGACCTCTTCAGTTTTTTCACACAGGAGCCCACTGTACTCAACATAGAGGCCTTAGAAGATTCAGAGCTCCTACTGATTGACCGGGAGCGTCACCAGCAACTGCTCTCACAAGTCCCGAAATACGAAACCTATATCCGTCTGCTTTACCAAAATGCCTACATCGCCCTGCAGCGCCGCGTGGAGAGCACCATTGGCCTCAGTGCCGAAGAAAAGTACAGCCGCCTGCTTGAGCAATTTCCATCCATCTTGCAGCGCGTGCCACAACACCTTATCGCTTCTTACCTGGGTATTACTCCCGAAACCCTGAGCCGCATCCGCAGACAAATCGCCAGCTAAACCCAACAGTCTTTCTTATCAAATGTCAATGCACCACAGGACTCGGGCTGCTAACTTTGTAATATAAGGGGCAGGTATGCCTGCACCCTATACCCTAAAAAAACAGGCTGTTATGAAACGTGGACAGTTTATTAAAACACTTATTACAGGAGCAGTAGGCATGACCACATTATCGGCATTTAACAGATTCACAGATAACCTTAACGAGCAGGAAAGTTTGATGCCAGTCCTGTTTATGGGACATGGCTCACCTATGAATGGCATAGAAGACAATGCCTTCAGCCAGAAATGGAGACAATTGGCAAAAGATATCCCTGCGCCCAAGGCGGTGTTGGTGGTATCGGCGCACTGGCTGAGCAAAGGCACCCGCATCACGGCCATGGATTTCCCAAAGACCATCCACGACTTTGGCGGCTTTCCGCAGGAGCTCTTCGACGTGCAGTACAAAGCGCCTGGTAACCCGGAACTGGCCAGAGAGATAGCTTCCATCATCAAATCAACAGCGGTGGAACCGGACCACGATTGGGGCCTGGACCATGGCGCCTGGACCGTTATCCGGCACATGTACCCTGAAGCTAATATTCCGGTGTTGCAGCTAAGCATAGACTACACCAAAGGTCCCCAGTACCACTACGATCTGGCAAAGGAGCTGTATAGTCTGCGCAAAAAAGGTGTGCTGATCATGGGTAGCGGCAACATGGTGCATAACCTGGGGATGATAGCTTGGAACAGGCTCAACGAGGAGGAGTACGGTTACGACTGGGCTGTACAGATGAACACCACTTTTAAAGACCTGATCCGTAACGGCCATCACGATAAGCTGATCAGGTATGAGCAACTGGGAAAAGAAGCGATGCTCTCTATCCCAACTCCGGAACATTACTGGCCGCTGCTGTATACCTTAGGGCTGAAAGGCAGCAAAGACGATGTCTCGTTCTTCAACGACAAAGTAGTAGGCGGTTCCCTTACCATGACATCGGTGCTGATCGGATAACCGGCAGCCTGAGAAACAAAGAAGCCTGATTTAAAAATGGGTCAGGCTTTCAGTAGAACGGAAAATCACAGGAATTTTAACATTGTAAATAACGATTTCAATGCTGTGATTAGCTTTACCATTCTACACAGGCGGTAGATTTTAAACCGTTGGCAGAAGGTGATGCCATAGTTAACGCCTATTTTATAGCTAAACTTTTATCACTACAGCATCTTCGCTCTTTTTACCTTATTTCGTAATGGAGTTGCTCGAATAATAGCTTGCCATTATTCGGTAAGAGGCACCTACCTATTGTATGCTAAATCTGAAAGGAGCGAAGTATTCTGTCTTCACTGCTTCACCATCAACCACGCCAGCAGTCCATTTCGGCATCTTTTTCACCACCCGTAAGGCTTCCTTGTCAAGGTCTGGGCTGACGCTTTTATCAATCTCAATTTTCGTCAGGTCTCCGCTTTTGTTCACGACGAATTTAACTACCACCAATCCTGTCACTCCCTGTTTCCTTGCTCTTGGCGGGTACTTTGTCTCCGTGGCAATGAACTGAACCATTCTGTTTATGCCACCTGGGAACTCTGGGAGGATCTGATAAGCATAGTAGAGTGACTCTGTGCCATCAGAGTTTAGGCATTTGCCTTCTACAAGCTTTCCGTTGTCAAATGTGTCGTCGCGCTTTAGGGCACCGCTGTCCCAGAAAGTAAGTACCTTCCCGTGCAGTTTACCGTCTAGATAGTTAACGCCCTTGCGCAATTGCCCGCTCTCATAGAACTCCCTTAGCTTACCCTTAAGCACCCTGTACCTGTAATTTGAGTAGTGCCTTTCTAACTTCAGCTGACCTGAAATGAAGTAGGTTTTGACCAAGGCCTCCGATGTGTCGGCGGCTTCTATCTGAGCCACTTCAAAGAAGCGTGCTTGGGCTGGCGAATTTACTATTTCCCAGTCGTGATTGTAGTAAGTGGTATCCTGCCCAAAAGCAAGCGAAGCCATAAGACAGAGAGCAACGGTAAAGAGTCTTCTCATTCTAATTAAGTTTGTCAATGTCGAGCAATACCCAAGACAAGGGCACCCGATGTTACGGCAGTAAATCTACAAACTAGTTACATTTAATGATAGCTACCTTTAATCTGCTGCGATATTAAAATTAAAAATGGTGGAAAAGGCTTAATAATACATCCTCCATTCGTCATGATGGATCAAGGAGAAAACGTCGATAATCCCAAACTACTCTTTCTCAAAGCTAAACTCGATATAAACGTACCTGATATCCGGCAAAACAACTGCTTCACTGGGCTTAACTATTTACTGCAGGTATAGGCTAGCTCCTCTACTGCGCGACTACTGCCTAAAACCATTTTGTATGTTTTGACGGGAAGACCTTCCGCATTGTACTCGTACTCCTTCACATAAGAACGATCGTCACTTAAGTTCTGGTGGGCATCCCAGAGTGTAAGCCTTGCTATATTATGTGGAGTATATATCTCTGGAAATCCCGTTGAAAAGTTATCAATTATCATTTGCAAACTAGGAGACAACTGGTAGAATGGGTTTATTCCCTCATCAAGCTCTATTTCAGCTGTTGGGTAAGAGTGGCCAGGTGAAGTCACCTTTATCCTGTTGCCGCCCAGATATTCATATTCAGAAGTATGCAAGCCATAATTCACACTTTGGAGCTGGCCTGTAGACGAGTACTTATATTCGTGGCTTTGGAGATGTGTTATATACCCTTCGAAATTTGATCCGTTCCATCTTTTATAGACGTTCCGTTTTACTAACTGGCGTGAAGCGTTATATTCATAGGTAAAATAGTCGATCAGATTGCCATCACGACCATATCTGGCATACTTTACAGGGTTTCCCTTCTCGTCATATTCAAGCTTATAGCTCTCTGTCATGAGCGGAGATACTGAAGCCGACCTTTTTACCTCGACTAACCTGCTCTGCCTATCATAAAGGTACTCGTATTTAATATCACCGAACATGATCTCCCTCAGCAGGCACCCCTCAAATGAAGGGGCAGTATCTTTTTTGTCACAGGCCAATAGAGCGAATACAAGATAGAGCAGGGCAAAACTTTTTTTCATTACAGAATTGAGTTCTATTGTCAGAAACTTGAGCAGAGGGAGGGCCTCCTGCTCTGTTCACTAGCAGTATGCAAGGCTTTTAATTTTATGAAAGTACTTTTTCCTAATATGCATCACAAATTCTACCTGCATTGTTGCTAAATATTTGTGTCCGGCATTATTTTAAGCTCAAGCAGCACGAGCTACTAGAGACATGTTTTTGCAGACACATTACTGGCATAGCTCCAGTTCATCAATTGCTTTGTATACCCGCTACAAACTTCTTCACACCTACCTGGCATAATATAGTGTTCAATATCAGAGATCTTCGTTTCTGATATTGAACAGGGAGTACTGTAGCATGAAAGGCTATTCCTGCTATGTGACTAATCTTGTGTATGCATTGCTATTTCTCTGAATCCCACTCTTAAATTTTGGTATCTACCGTCTTGGCTTTTAAAGTAATGTAGCCAAGGATATTCACGCTTGTTTGGGTCATCTTTAAGTGGGGCACGCCTGAAGTTACTTTTAGTGCTATGCACTACCAATGCGAAGGCGAATTGTTTTTCCTTGTCTTTATAGGCTTCCAATAGTTTTCTTGAAGCCTTGAAAAGGATGTTATTGATATGGCTTTTAGAAAGCTTCTTTGCTTGTAAATACTTGCACTGGATGAAGGTGATCGTGTTTCCCTTCTCAGCTATCAAATCTATGCCACTGTCTGTATATCCGTTAAACCCGTTGTGGGTAACATTGAAGCCTTCACTTTCTAGAGTTTGCCCCACAAACTTTTCATAGATATAACCCCATTCGTTGCCTTTGATTTTATCAAAGGGATAAATAAGCTGACCTTCTGCTATTTCAAGCTGTTTCAGACTAGGATTTATTTTTAAGTCACCTGCTTTAAGACATTCAATTATCAACATGGCTATTTAAACTTGAGGTGTATCCTGCTGCAGGGGCACAGCAGTTAATCTACATGAAGTGGCAACAACCATAATTTACAATTAAATCTTTATTTATACAAAACCAACTATATATGCTATGAAGTAAATTAGCTGAGAAATAGTCTATCAGATTTAACCTGCTTTTTTCAGACTGGCTCCAAGCGGATACATCACATGGTTTTCCGCCAGATTTTAAATTTAAATTTGAGAAAACGCACCAATGTATGCTTTACCCTTTAACTATGATGCAAATTGGCAGCACAATGGCCTACCCAGCTTATCAAAACATGAAGAAACCTTCATATAAACCTGACACAAGCTGACTTAAATCTGAAGCTTTTGGCGATATAAATGTGAGCAGGAGCAAACTATTTTGCTGTAAATACAGACTGACAGGAGAACTGAATAGCTTTTATTTCACGCAAAGCGTGCTTAACTTTAATGCAGCGTACTACAGTTGGAAGTGAAATTGGTCACCTGTAAAGCAATAAAGGCTCGTAAGTTATTCACCTACAAGCCTTTATCTTAATCTTGGGTAGCGGGAACAGGACTCGAACCTGTGACCTTTGGGTTATGAGCCCAACGAGCTACCAACTGCTCCATCCCGCACTGTTATTGTGTTACAAAAGTAGTATAAACATACTTACAATGCAAGCATAGGTTACTAAAAACCTCAAAAAAAAAAAGCACCTCCTTAGAATTTGCTTGTGATTCCGAAGTGTATCTTCGAGGCTCTCAGTGACATAGGCTGCTGCTCCGATTTTCCGACAGAATACACTAATTGAAAAATACCCGCGCCGGTGCTGAAGCTTATACCGCCGCCAACACCCAACGGCAGACCTTCGGCCTTCGACTGTTCCAGGTCGCTGCGGTAGTAGCCCTGGTCGTAGAAGAGCAGCACGTAGGAGTCTTCGGCCGTGAACAGGCGGTACTCCAGCGTGCCGATGCCATAGGTGGAAGCAAAGAAGAAATACTCGTCAAAGCCCCGCAAAGAAGACAGTCCACCTATGCGGTACATGTCGTTGAGAAAGATCTGGTCGTTAAGGAGTGCCTCACCACGCAACCTGGCCAAGAGGGCGCTGTTTTTGCCCACCCTGAAGAAATTCTCCAGACGCACACCCAGGCTGAGCTGTGTGGTATTTACCTCCAGGGTATCGTAAAACTCTTTCTCCAGACTTAGGTTGCGCAACAGCTTTTTGCGTCCTGCTGCCAGTTGCAGCTCTACCAAGCGACCTTTGCGCGGGAAGTAAAAGTCGTCGAGGTTGTTCCAGAGGTAGTTCAGGCCATAGGTGTTGGTACGCGCATCAGCCAGATCAAGCGCACGCAGGCTTTGCGGGCTGGCAGTGGAGAGGATGCGGGAATTGCGCCACTCCGTAAACACACTGAAGCGCCCATACCGCATGGTGTTGTAAGCCAGCTGCACCCGCGGCTGTATGGTGATAAAGCTGGAATCCTGCTTGAGCAGCCCGAAGCGGGTGCCTAGCTCAAAGGGAGTTCCAAAAAGATTAGGGTGCAGGTACTCGCCGTTCAGGATCACAGAACCTTTGTTAACCCGACGCCACTGCAGGCCCAGCTGCTTACCGCTGCCTTTGATATTGCGAATGTTCATGTTGGCCTCGCCCGTGATAAGCAGTTTGTTGCCCGAGCGACTCGGGTCGGGCAGGAAGCCGACCACACCGTCTATTTGGTTTGTCTGGCGGTCTTCCAGGAAATAAACCACCCGCGCCTTGTCCCGATAAAACTGCACCTGCGGGGGACGCACCACCTTCAGGTAGGGCAGGGTGGTGAGCATCCGCTGCGAAGCCTCCACCTGATCCTGGTTATAGGGCTGATCCGGGTATAGCTGCAGGTAGCGCATCAGAAACTTAGGCTGCGTTTTGCTACCCCCCATTACCTGAAGGGAGTCATAAGTGACGATAAATGCCTTCTCAACCATCAGGGCAGCTCTTATCTTGTTATCTACAATCTGGATGGAATCGAGCCAGACAGAAGCGAAGGGGTAGCCATTACGCTCGGCGTAGTCGAGGATACGCTGCTGCAGCCGGGCATACTCAGCCGGCTTAAAGGGTGTGTTGCGGTAAAACTTCTCCCGGAAGCCAGACTCCACCAGTATACCTTCGCTCAGGTTGCCGTTGCGCAGTTCGGCCCAGTCGAAGCGGTTGCCGATGTGCAGTTTCACGTGGAGCGTGTCGCCGCGTTTGTACGAGCTGTCAGCCGAGGCCAGCAGGTAAGCATCCTGATGCAGCCGGTGCACCAGTGCCGTGACTTCTTTGCGGGCTTCTACGGTATCGGTGTGCTGGGTGCGGAAGTTATACTGCCGCAGTACAGACCGCTCTGCACCTGTCGTGTATATCTTTAACGCTGCTTTTGTCTGGTTTACCAACTTAGGCGTTGGTGGCTGTACCTGCTGCTGTGGCACAGGCGGCTTGTCCTGCGCCTGCGCCAACAGGGGCAGCCAAAGGAATAAGCACCAGACTAAGACAGCGATTTTGTACATTTGTACGCTAAGTGGTTGAATTGTTTAAGGGCTAAATTGTTTCTCTATTAACAAGAAGCATTGGCTCAATGGCATGTCTGCAAAGGTATGACTGCCTGAACGGATTATCGCCTGCTATTTTTATCTATTGCACGAACTGAACAGTAATTTAACCATCAACAATTTAACAATTAAAAAATTGTCCGGCATCTACCTTCATATACCTTTCTGCAAGCAAGCCTGCCACTACTGTGACTTCCACTTCAGCACCTCCATGGGGCACAAGGAGGTCACCATACAAGCCATTGCCCGGGAACTGGAGCTGCGTCGAGAGTATCTGCAGGGACAAGAGGTCGGCACGATCTACTTCGGAGGCGGTACGCCCTCGTTGCTCACCCAGAAAGAGCTGCAACTTCTACTGCAAACCATCAAAGACTTGTTTATAGTTTCGGAGGAGGCAGAAATAACGCTTGAGGCCAATCCGGATGACCTTTCGCCAGAGAAGCTGCGGGAGCTGAAAGGGGCAGGTATAAACCGCCTGAGCATTGGGCTGCAGTCCTTTCACGAACCGCACCTGCGCATGATGAACCGCGCCCACAATGCAACTGAGAGCCTGCAGTGCGTGAAAGACGCCCAGGCCGCCGGCTTCGACAATATTACCGTGGACCTGATCTACGGTATACCTGCGCCGGACCACAGCATCTGGCTAGAGGACCTGAAAACGCTCTTCTCGCTTAATGTGCAGCATGTTTCCTGCTATGCCCTCACCATTGAGCCCGACACGGCTTTGGGGCGCTGGAGCAAGAAGGGGACCTTTAAACCGTCGGAAGACGAGTTTACGGCGGAGCAGTTTGAGATCCTGCTCGAGCAGATGAAGGCGCAGGGCTATGTGCAGTACGAGGTGTCTAACTTCAGCAAGCCTGGCTGCGAATCGCGGCATAACAGCAACTATTGGCGTGGGGTGCATTACCTGGGGGTGGGGCCGAGTGCGCATTCCTTCAACGGGCATAGCCGGCAGTACAATGTGGCCAACAACCGCAAGTATACCGCTGCCATAAGCGAAGGCACTATACCTGCCGAAGTAGAAGAGCTTACCTTGGCAGACCAGGCCAACGACTTCCTGCTCACCACACTCCGCACCATCTGGGGCTGCGACCTGAAAGTGATGCGAGACAGGTATGGCTATGACCTGCAGTCACAACACCAGCTATACCTACAGCAGCTTCACAATAAAGGCCTGGCCAGGATCGAAGCTGATGTGCTATACCTAACCGATCAGGGCAAGCTGCTTACCGACCAGGTCACACTGGACCTGATGGTGGAATAGCTTTCGCAGTTTATTTCAGATTTATTCGTAGATTTGATATCAGGCGGATATAGCCCCGCGCCACACCACCATGCAGCTACTGGAAACACTTTACTTGAATGACATCAGCCGAATCGCAGCAGACCGCAAGCACGGCATTCTGGCAAATACCTGGCTGCGCCCTGTGGAGCACAATGAGATGCTTCAAACAGCAGAAAGGATAAGCCAGCTGCTGCAGGAATCCAGGACTGACAAGCTGCTCCTGAACGCCATGGCCATAGGCAAGCTACTGCCCCACACCAAAGAATGGCTATCCACGACTTATTACAAGTCGCTTTCGGACCTGGGCCTGAAAAAACTGGCCCGTGTGCTGCCCGAGAATGTGTTTAACAGACTTTCGTTTGAGGCTGTTATAACAAGGGCTGAAGCCTTGGGCTGCGTGAACTACGAAGTCAGAAACTTTACCAGCGACGAAGCTGCCTTGCGGTGGCTTCGGGATTAAAAGCCTTAGCTCCATGGAAGCCTCCATCACATACCGCGATCAACCTTTTACTTTTGATCCGCTGCAGCCGCTCGACATTTCGATGCCCCTGCACGACCGTCAGCCGCAACCAGAGTGCTTTTGGGCTGAGCCGGTGGCTTTTGATGTGATCCGGGTCGGAAATTTTGTGGGAAGCGTGGCAGAAGGAGGCAGCACCAATTACAAGCGCATACATGTAACACCACACGGCAACGGCACCCACACCGAGTGCTATGGCCACATATCTGCTGATGAAAACGCCACCATCTACAACTGCCTGAAGCGCTTCCTGTTTGTGGCGCAGCTGATTACGGTGCAGCCGCAAAAGCAGGAGAACGGCGATGAAGTGGTAATGCTCGAAGATGTAAAAGCCAAATTGCAAGGTATAAAGTGCGAAGCACTCATCATTCGTACCCTGCCTAACTCCGATGAGAAGCTCACCCGCCACTACTCCGGTACCAATCCGCCTTACCTGGAGCACAACATCGGACAATATCTCGCTGAAAGAGGTATACAGCACCTGCTCCTCGACCTGCCCTCCGTAGACCGGGAGTTGGATGAAGGCAAACTGCTCTGCCACCATGCTTTCTGGCAGTACCCAAAGAACACCCGCTGCGGCGCTACGATCACCGAACTGATCTATGTACCGGATCAGGTAGACGATGGGCTATACCTGCTCAATCTGCAAATCGCCAGTCTGCAACTCGACGCCAGCCCCAGCAAGCCAGTGCTGTATAAGCTGTCGCCTGTTTTCCCGACTTTGTAGGGTATAGCTATACCTTGTCAAACCTCGCGGTGTGCGCAGCTCCTGCGAGTTTCTACTGCCAAATGCCACTGTTAAACATAAACAAGATGGCTGTTACTTGAGACACTCGTGAGTCTGAAGACACTACGAGGTCATGTGACAGGTATAGCAAAACCCGAAAAAAAAGCTGGAGCCAAAAGCCCCAGCCTTAAGGTTAGGTTTAGTTTGGTTGAGGTTTCTCTAAAATAAGGCTTCAGCTACTTTCCGCACCGACTCCGATTTGCCCATGGAGTAGTAGTGCAGACAAGGCACGCCAAACTTCATCAGCTCCTTCGATTGCTGTATCGCCCACTCCACTCCTACCTGTGCCGCGGCCTTATTGTCCGGACAGGCCTCGATGGCATCGGCTAGTGCGCAAGGGATCTCGATGTGAAACAGGCTCGGCAACAGTGTCAGCTGTGTCCTGGTGGTCATCGGTTTCAGGCCCGGAATGATCGGCACATTTATACCTTCTTCTCGGCAGCGCTTCACAAAGTCGAAATACTTCTGGTTATCGAAGAACATTTGCGTCACAATGTACTCTGCCCCCAGCTCCACTTTCTTTTTAAGCCAGCGCAAGTCTGAAGTAATATTAGGTGCCTCGAAGTGCTTCTCCGGATAGCCCGCCACGCCAATGCAAAAATCAGTGCCATTGTGGTATGCCTGCTCCTCATCCAGGTAACAGCCCTTGTTCATGTTCACGACCTGCCCAATCAGCTCTGTTGCATAGGTGTGTCCATCAGGTTCCGGTATAAAGCGCTGCTCACTCTTCACACAGTCGCCGCGAAGCACCAGCACATTGTCTATACCTAAGAAGTGCAGGTCAATCAGGGCATTTTCTGTTTCCTCCTTGCTGAAGCCACCGCAGATCAGATGCGGCACCGTGTCTACCTTGTAGTGGTTCTGGATGGCCGCACAAATACCTACCGTCCCCGGTCGCTTGCGCGTGCTGCGCTTCTCTAACAGCCCATTTTCCCGCTGCTTGTACACATACTCTTCGCGGTGATAGGTCACGTCGATGAAGGGGGGCTTAAACTCCATCAGCGGGTCGATGTGGCTGAAGAGTGTTTTCATGTTCTCGCCCTTGAGCGGCGGCAAGATCTCAAAGGTGAACAGCGTCTTGCCATTGGCGTTCTGGAAGTGCTTGGTTACTTTCAATTTATGTTGATGGTTAAATTGCTGTATTTTAAAATTGCTGGCTGACTAGACTGCCTGTTGCGCCATGACCTTTGGCTCGTAGTTCAGGTTTGGTGAGAGCCAGCGTTCCAACTCCTCTTTGGCCATCCCTTTGCGCTGGGCAAGATCAGCTACCTGGTCTTCGCCTATTTTGCCGAGACCAAAGTAGCGTGATTCCGGATGGGAGAAGTACAGACCGCTCACTGAAGATGCGGGATGCATGGCCAGGTTCTCTGTCAGGATTACACCAGTCTCCTCTGCCTTCAGCAAGTTGAACAGCGTGATCTTTTCGGTATGATCAGGGCAACCGGGGTAGCCAGGGGCCGGGCGTATACCTTTGTATTGCTCTTTGATCAGGCCCTCGTTATCCAATTGCTCTTCCGGTGAGTAGCCCCACAGCTCTTTGCGCACCTGTTCGTGCATGTGCTCAGCAAAAGCCTCAGCCAGACGGTCAGCCAGCGCCTTGACCATGATAGACTTATAATCGTCATGCTCCGCCTCGTACTGCTCCAGGAGCTTCTCGATGCCAAAACCCGCTGACACCACAAAGCCACCGATGTAGTCGGCTATACCTGTTTCTTTCGGTGCTAAGAAATCAGAGAAGGCCAGGTTCGGCACGTTCGCTCCTTTCTTGCCCTGCTGGCGCAAGGTGTGGAATTCGGTGAGCACGTTTTCACGTGAATCATCCGCGTATACCTCAATCGTGTCGTCAGCCTCCACGTTGGCCGGGTAGAAACCTACTACGGCGCGGGCTTCGAGCAATTGCTTGTCCACGATCTCCTGCAACATGGACTGTGCGTCGGCAAACAGCCTGGTCGCTTCCGCTCCCAGCTCCGGATCGTTCAGAATTTTCGGGTACTGCCGCTTGAGTTCCCAGGTATGGAAGAATGGCGTCCAATCGATGTACGGGATGATCTCCTGCAGCGGGTAGTTGGTGTATACCTTGTTGCCGATGAAGCTTGGCTTCGTTACTTCTGTCGCTGCCCAGTCTATCTGGTACTTGTTGGCGCGGGCCTCGGCTATACTGGCAAAAGCACGGTCTTTGGTGCGGTTCAGGTGGTCCTCACGCAACTTCTCGTACTCCGCTTTGATTTCAGCAATGTAGCTATCGCGGTTGCTGCTCAAGAGGTTGCTCACCACCGTTACGCTGCGGGAGGCGTCGTGCACGTGCACGACAGGGCCGCTGTACTGCGGCGCGATCTTTACAGCGGTATGTACACGGGAAGTAGTCGCGCCACCGATCAGCAACGGAATCCTCATGCCGCGACGCTCCATTTCCTGCGCGATATACACCATTTCATCTAAAGATGGTGTAATTAGCCCGCTCAGGCCAATAATATCAACCTGCTGCGCTTCTGCTTCTGATAATATTTTATCCAGTTGCACCATCACACCAAGATCAATCACTTCGTAGTTGTTGCAGGCCAGCACCACACCCACAATATTTTTACCGATGTCGTGCACGTCACCTTTGACCGTGGCCATCAGGATAGTGCCCGCCGTTGACTTGGATGTGTCAGATGCCAGCTTCTCCTGCTCCATGAATGGCAGCAGATAGGCCACAGACTTCTTCATGACGCGAGCGCTCTTCACCACCTGCGGCAGGAACATCTTACCGGCTCCGAACAGGTCACCCACCACCTGCATACCTGCCATCAGCGGCCCTTCGATCACATCCAGTGTTTTGGTAGCTTTCTGGCGAGCCTCTTCGGTGTCTTCTTCAATATAATCGACGATGCCTTTTACCAGTGCATGTTTGAGGCGCTCTTCTACCGAAGCTTCACGCCAGGCATTGTCAGCGGCAGTTGCCGTTTTGCCTTTGCCCTTGATGGTTTCGGCATAGTTCACGAGCTTCTCGGTGGCATCCGGATGGCGATTGAAAATGACATCTTCAATCAGGTTGCGCAGTTCGAGCGGTACCTCTTCGTAAATTCCCAGCATACCGGCGTTCACGATGCCCATGTCCATACCTGCCTGCACCGCGTGGTACAGGAATATCGTATGCATGGCCTCGCGCACCAGGTCGTTACCCCTGAAAGAGAAGGACAAATTGCTCACGCCGCCGCTCACCTGCGCATGCGGCAGGTTGGCCTTGATCCACTTTACCGCCTCGATGTAGTCAACAGCATAGTTATTATGCTCTTCTATACCTGTGGCAATCGCGAGTATGTTCGGATCGAAAATGATATCCTGCGGCGGGAAGCCTACTTCGTCTACCAGGATGCGGTAAGAGCGCTCGCATATCTCGATGCGTCTAGGCAAAGTGTCAGCCTGGCCCTGCTCGTCAAATGCCATCACCACCACGGCCGCTCCGTACTGGCGCACTTTGCGGGCGAGTTTTTTAAAGGCCTCTTCGCCTTCTTTCAAGGAGATCGAGTTGACGATTGATTTGCCCTGCACACATTTCAAGCCTGCCTCGATCACGCTCCACTTGGAAGAGTCGATCATGATAGGCAGTTTTGCAATGTCGGGCTCGGAGGCGATCAGGTGGAGGAAGTCTGTCATGGCCTGCTCCGAGTCGAGCATACCTTCGTCCATGTTCACATCGATGATCTGGGCACCGCCTTCTACCTGCTGTCGGGCAACCGAAAGGGCTTCTTCAAACTTGCCATCGACAATCAGGCGTGAGAATTTCTTGGAGCCGGTTACATTGGTGCGTTCGCCGACATTCACAAAAAGGGTATCAGAGGTGATGGTGAGGGGCTCAAGGCCGCTGTAGCGGGGAAGAGGTGCTACGGGAGTGGGAACGTGCGGTTTATACCTGCGCACCAGGTCTGCGATTACTTTGGTGTGTACTGGCGTCGTGCCACAACAACCACCGAGCACATTCACCAGTCCCTCCTTCAGATACTCCTCCACAATGGCACCCATCTGCTCGGCTGTCTCGTCGTAACCGCCAAAGGCATTCGGCAGACCGGCATTCGGGTAGGCGCTGATGTAACAGTTGGAGATGCGTGACAGCTCCTGGATGTGCGTCTTCAGTTGTCGGGCGCCCAGCGCACAGTTAAAGCCCACGCTCAGGATAGGCGCATGCGATATCGAGTTCCAGAAAGCTTCCACTGTCTGCCCGGACAAGGTACGGCCGCTGGCGTCCGTGATCGTACCGGACACCATAATCGGCAGTTCTTTGCCACCGTCGTTTACATATTGCTGTATCGCAAAAAGGGCTGCTTTACAGTTGAGGGTATCAAACACAGTTTCCACCAATAGCAGATCAGCACCGCCTTCTACGAGACCACGCACCTGCTCGTAATAAGCCTCCACTAATTGGTCGAAGGTGATGGCGCGAAAACCTGGGTTGTTCACATCCGGGGAGAGCGAGGCCGTACGGTTGGTCGGGCCGATGGCGCCTGCTACGAAGCGCTTGTGCGCCGGGTCTTTAGCCTCGGCTTCGTCCGCTGCCTCACGTGCTATCCTTGCCGACTCGTAGTTAAGTTCATAAACTATGTGCTCCAGCTTATAATCCGCCATCGCAATGGTGGTACCGCTAAAGGTGTTGGTCTCGATGATGTCGGCGCCAGCTTCGAGGTACTCGGTATGAATGGCTTTGATTATATCCGGCCGGGTAATGGAGAGCAGGTCATTGTTGCCTTTCAGGTCGGATGGGTGATCCTTGAAACGCTCGCCACGGAAATCGGCTTCGGAGAGCTGGTAGCGCTGGATCATGGTGCCCATGGCGCCGTCGAGCACGAGTACGCGCTCCTGCAGCAAGGTATGGATCGGATGGTGTGATGTGGTCATGGTTGGTGTTCCCCCTCTTGGTTAAGTCTACATACGCGCTTATCAAGAAGGACACCCAAGGAAGGATATACTCTCTTATCTTTTCCCGGCCAAGGTATGGCTGAGAAGGGAATTAGCACCAAGCTGGTACAAGGTTGCTAAGACGTCATCGGGCCCTGTCCCTCGGTCTTTCTTGATAAGAATGCTGTAAAGATACACACTTATCCGAAAAAGGCAAATTTTTGTTGCGCGAGGACAGGATGAAATCGAGAATACATATGAAATCAGGCTTTACAGCCATGTATAAAAGGTATAAAAACAGAAAGGGACACTAAAAGTGTCCCTTTCCTAAAAGAGTTTAATTGTTTTCACTCTATAACTCTTTATAGCTTTTTATACGAAGCCATCATTGCGATAGTTACTAAAAACAAAAGGGCTACCGTTTGGCAGCCCTCTCTTCTCTTTAGTATCGGTCAGAATTAAGCCTCTGCTTCTACTTTAGGTACTACAGAAACGAATGAACGGTTCTTAACACCTTTTTTGAATTGAACTACACCGTCAACCATAGCGAACAGTGTGTGGTCTTTGCCCATACCCACATTCTTACCTGGGTGGTGTGCAGTACCTCTTTGTCTTACAATGATGTTACCAGCGATGATATCCTGGCCACCGTAAATCTTAACGCCAAGTCGTTTAGAATGCGACTCACGACCGTTGTTAGAACTACCAGCTCCTTTTTTGTGTGCCATTTTGTTTAACTATTTACTCAGGGCGATGAAACACCTGAAAAATTCAACGTTTAATTTCTTCTTACTGCTTATCCAATGCTCTCGATCAGGACCTTCGTGAAGTGCTGGCGGTGACCATTCTTCTTGCGGTATCCTTTTCTTCTCTTCTTTTTGAAAACGATCACTTTGTCGCCTTTCACGTTGCCAAGGATCTTTCCAACCACTTTAACACCGCTAACGAAAGGAGCACCTAAAGTAACAGTGCCGTTATCATCAGTAAGAAGAACATTGGTGAACTCCACGGCGTCACCATCATTGCCGGAAAGCTTGTTAGCGTAGATGAACCTTCCGGCCTCTACTTTGGTCTGTTGACCTGCGATTTCTACAATTGCGTACATCAGCTTCAATGTATGATTTAAAAAATTTTAAGTCTGCAAAATTAGCAGTCTAAAAATTAATATGCAAATCATTGTTCCTTAATTCCTTCTGTTTTTCCAGGCCTTATGCACAACCATGTGGATAACGATGTTGAAATCCACATCCCATAATTTTGCACCTTTCCAAAACCTTCATAACACACTAGTCTGCAAACCCTTACAGACAACTCCTCCGCCCCATGTTTTCCACAAACTGTGAAACTTTCCATCACAGTCCGCCACATTTAGCCTGAACACAAGTCTTGAATCTTGGATTTTACACCCCTAGAAACACACCCACTATCTCTTAACACTGCCGTCGCTTGCACTTTGCAGCACTCTGCAACGATTTAATATTGAATTACATATATTTAGCGAATTATATATATCAACAAACACATGTTGATAAGCCTGTTGATTTTAAGCCAATTTTCAGACAATCAAACACTTAACAAAGTGTGTATAAATTGAACAACTTTAGCCCTCAAATTCAAGTTCTTATCACTATATTTGAAGACCTGTTACCTGTTTATCAGGCGGCAGAGAGACGACTTAATAAACAGGTCTGACATCATCAAAGAGCTTTACAACAGCCTAACATGTTGTCATTCTGAATTTTAGATATCATTTAATGTTTACGCGTATGGAGCCAATACTACAAGAAAACCCGAATCGCTTTGTTTTATTCCCAATACAGCACGACGAGGTGTGGCAGATGTATAAGAAGGCAGAGGCCAGCTTCTGGACTGCCGAGGAGATCGACCTGTCGCAGGACCAGAAAGACTGGGAAAACCTGAACGACGGCGAACGCCACTTCATCAGCCACGTACTGGCATTCTTCGCCGCCTCCGACGGCATCGTAAACGAGAACCTCGCCATTAATTTCATGCAGGAAGTACAGATACCGGAAGCCCGTTGCTTCTATGGCTTCCAGATCATGATGGAGAACATCCACTCCGAAACTTACTCACTCCTTATAGATACTTATATAAAGAAGCAGTCTGAGAAAGACTACCTCTTTAATGCGCTCGAGACTGTGCCTTGCGTGAAGAAAAAAGGGGAGTGGGCGCTTAAGTGGATCAACAGCGAGAAATTTGTGGAAAGATTGATCGCGTTTGCGGCTGTGGAGGGTATCTTCTTCTCCGGCTCTTTCTGCTCCATCTTCTGGCTTAAGAAGCGCGGTTTGATGCCAGGCCTGACTTTCTCAAACGAACTGATCAGCCGCGACGAAGGCCTGCACTGCGATTTCGCCTGCCTGCTTTACTCTATGCTCAACAACAAGCTGCCGGAGAGCCGTGTGCACGAGATTATCCGCGACGCCGTTGAAATAGAGCAGGAGTTCGTGACAGACGCCCTTCCGGTTGACCTGATTGGCATGAATGCCAAACTGATGAGCCAGTACATCGAGTTTGTGGCCGACCGCCTGCTCGTGTCACTTGGTTGCAGCAAAATTTATAACGCCACCAATCCATTCGACTTCATGGAAATGATCTCCCTGCAGGGCAAGACCAACTTCTTTGAGAAGCGCGTGGGTGAGTACCAGAAAGCTGGCGTGATGGGCGACAAAGACAAAAACGTTTTTTCGCTCGACGAAGATTTTTAGCAAACAAAATTTGTCGTAAGTTTAGGAGATAAAGGGCGCCGGGCTTTTGTCCGGCCGCTTCCTAAATTACCTTATACCATCCGGATGCAGGTATAGCCAACCGCGCCAATGCCCGCAACACCGGACCTTATACCTGGCAACAATCGCCAGACGGAGCATCCGCCTCCGAATTTGTGAAAGCAATTGGCTTTAGCTGTTAAACTATAGTATTTCAACGGATTACGTCTATATACACGTATCTCCTTATGAAAATATTAGCATGTATCAACCCGCTGCATCGGTAGCGGCTCTCTTATACCTATACCTTATAATTAACCCGGGCTTTTGACTCCCGCTAAATGTATACGCTATGTTAGTAGTTAAACGAGACGGCAGACGCGAATCCGTCAAATTCGACAAAATTACCGCACGCATCGAGAAGCTGTGCTATGGTCTGAACATGGACTATGTGTCGCCGATTGAGGTGGCCAAGAAAGTAATTGACGGCATTTACGACGGCGTAAGCACGATAGAGTTGGACAACCTGGCGGCAGAAACAGCTGCTTCGCTCACGACCAAGCACCCGGACTATGCAGTGCTGGCGGCACGTGTGGCTATTTCGAGCCTGCACAAGGTAACGAGCAAGTCGTTCTCCAACACCATGAAGCGCCTCTATACCTATGAGGACCCGAAAACAGGTGAGAATGCTTCCTTGCTGGCCAAGGATGTGTACGAGATCATTCGCAAGCACGCCGCTACGCTGGACTCGACAATCATTTACGACCGGGACTACAACTACGATTATTTTGGATACAAAACGCTGGAGCGCTCATACCTGCTTCGCCTCGACGGCAAGATTGTAGAGCGCCCGCAGCATATGTTGATGCGTGTGGCCGTGGGTATCCATAAGGAGGACATCGAATCTGCCATCGAGACTTATAATCTCATGTCTGAGAAGTGGTTTACGCACGCCACACCAACATTATTCAATGCCGGCACGCCAAAGCCGCAGCTGTCTTCGTGCTTCCTGCTCACCATGAAGGACGACAGCATACCGGGCATCTACGACACGCTGAAGCAATGCGCGCAGATCTCGCAGAGCGCCGGTGGTATCGGTCTGAGCATCCACAATGTGCGTGCGACCGGTTCTTACATCAAAGGCACGAACGGTACCTCTAACGGTATCATCCCGATGCTGAAGGTGTTTAACGACACGGCCCGCTACGTGGATCAGGGTGGTGGCAAGCGCAAAGGTGCTTTTGCGATCTACCTGGAGCCATGGCATGCCGACATCTTCGAGTTCCTGGACCTGAAGAAGAACCACGGTAAAGAAGAGAACCGCGCACGCGATCTGTTCTATGCCCTCTGGACGCCAGACCTGTTCATGAAGCGTGTGGAGCAAAATGGCGACTGGAGCCTGTTCTGCCCGAACGAAGCACCTGGACTGGGTGATAGCTGGGGACCTGAGTTTGAGCGCCTGTATGAGAAGTATGAGCGCGAAGGCCGTGCCCGTAAGACGGTAAAAGCGCAGGACCTGTGGTTTGCCGTACTGGAGTCTCAGATTGAGACAGGTACGCCTTACATGCTTTATAAGGATGCCGCCAACAGCAAGAGCAATCAGCAAAACCTGGGTACGATCAAGAGCTCCAACCTCTGCACCGAGATCATGGAGTATACCAGTGAAGACGAGGTAGCGGTATGTAACCTGGCATCGCTTGCTTTGCCGCGCTACATCAAAGAAGAAGGCGGTCATAAGACGTTCGACCACCAGAAACTGTTCGACGTGACGTACCACGTGACGAAGAACCTGAACAAGGTAATCGACATCAACTACTACCCGGTGCCTGAGGCCCGCAACTCCAACATGCGCCACCGTCCGATCGGATTGGGCGTGCAGGGCTTAGCGGATACTTTCATTGCGCTGCGTATGCCGTTTGAGAGCGACGAAGCAAGAGGCCTGAACAAGGACATCTTCGAGACCATCTACTTTGCTGCCATGACGGCTTCTAAGGACCTGGCGAAGAAAAACGGGGCCTATGAAACATTCAAAGGTTCTCCGCTGTCAGAAGGTAAGTTCCAGTTCGATATGTGGGGTGTAACACCAGACAGCGGCCGCTGGGACTGGGAAGAGCTGCGTCAGGAAGTAGTGAAGTACGGTGTGCGTAACTCCCTGCTGGTAGCGCCTATGCCTACTGCCTCAACAGCACAGATCCTGGGCAATAACGAGTCGTTTGAGCCTTATACCTCTAACATTTATGTGCGCCGCGTGCTTTCAGGTGAGTTCATGGTTGTGAATAAGCACCTGCTGAAAGACCTGATCAGCCTGGGTCTGTGGAATGACAGGATGAAGAATGCCATCATCGCAGCCAACGGCTCGGTGCAGGACATCCCGAACATTCCGCAGAACATCAAAGACCTGTATAAGACGGTGTGGGAAATCAGCCAGCGTACAGTAATCGACATGAGTGCTGACCGTGGTGCCTTCATCTGCCAGAGCCAGTCACTGAACCTGCACGTGATGAACGTGAACTTCGGTAAGCTGACTTCGATGCACTTCCACGCTTGGAAGAAAGGCCTGAAGACAGGTATGTACTACCTGCGCACCAAAGCCGCTGTAGACGCCATCAAGTTCACGGTGGAGAAACAAGCCGCCGAAACGCTAGAGCCAGTCTACAACAGCCAGGACCAGAATCGCAGCGACATGAGCTGCTCCCTGGATAACCCAGACGCTTGCGAAGCTTGCGGATCGTAAATAACCGAAGAAGGAGGGCTTATTGTCCTCCTTCTTTTTTGCCCTACGCAAGTGCACCCTGTGTTACCACTGATTCCCCGTCAGTGGATGGAATACTGTTGTTTAGACTTTTAGCCCATTTATAAAATATAAGAAATGAAAATAGTGTGGTTTATTGGTAGTGGGTTTATCTACCTAATCGCAGACATCATAAAAAAACAATCAAAAGATTCTTTTATTTTTAACTCTCGTCAAAACACAATCCCTTTACATGATGAGCTCTTGAATTTGAACAACTTATGGGGAGAACTTGACCCTATTTTCCTTCCAATGCGGGACCTCCTTCCAGACAGGAACAATGAACAAATCATGGAAGATGTGCGAAAGATATTAGACTCACCACTTGTTAAAAACAATTTCAAAATATCAAGCGAAGATAGCATACCTAAAACCCGCCTTAATCTCATAAGAAATGAAATGAGAAGTGTGGGTAACAAGTTTAGAGAATTTGAAAAGGCCGGAGGATATGGAGAGATTTATAAATTCTTTCCTAATCTTGGCCGCTCTCTCCACGAAGCGATAAAAATAAATAGAATTGAGAACCTACATGTCTGCACAACAAATTATGACGGTGTTTTTGAATCTCTACTAACGTACTATGATCCAATCTTTAAAAGTCGACAATTTCTTTTAAAGGATGGATTTTACTACAAAGACTTTATTGAAAGAAATTATAGGCAAGCATCATACAGTATAGCTCACATGCATGGGTCACATCGCTTTTGTAGGGTTGGTAGCCAATCAACACAGAAATTAGGTAGAGGTGAGCATAATCCAAGTCCAGTAATGATATACGATAGTCAACAATGTAAGGAAGGAGCTATATTAGAGAATGATGTTTTGTCCGTTTATTTAGATGAGCTCGCAAAGAAACTTGCTAACTGCGATAGAGTAGTTGTATTAGGAAATTCATTTAAAACAGAACCACACTTAAAGCATCTCATAAGTACCCATTTCAATAGGCCCAATACAAAAATGATAATTTGTTCAGATAGACCTGTTGAAGTAGTTTCTGAATTAGGGCCATATTATAATTTCCCCATCCAAACCCAATCAACAGGACACATTAAATCCGAGATTCAACTTGTACAACTTTTTGATAAAATGTTTGGTGCAATAAGTACAGATATGCTTGCTACAGCGTAGTTAAAATTTATAATAAATACACTGATGCTCACAGAGTCTCTACAACCCTCGAGCGTCCATCACCTGCTATCTATACTACAAAACAAGTTGAAGTAATCTAGACAATAAGAGTAGATATTTAAAGGCCGTTAGTATAGATACATTCTGAAAGCCAAACCAAACACTAAACAATTTGCTTCAGTAAAAGCTTTTATACCTTATAAGCCGAAAGGGCTATACCTATCATACTGAAGCTATACCTGTGAGCGCACAACCTGATCAGAACGATAAAAACCGACACGGTATAAGCCGCCGCAGTTTTCTAGGCAGATCCATCCTGCTTGGGGCGGCAGGAGTTGCAGGCTATACTAACGCCTTTGCCGGTAGAATATCAGCACCCCTGCAGAAGCAATACCAAAGTCTTCCGCCTCAAGGCCACTACCTCATCAAAAACGCCTATGTCCTCACCATGGACGCAAACTTGGGAGACTTGAAGCAAGGCGATGTGCTGGTGCAGAACGGGGAGATAAAGCAAGTGGGGAAGGGGCTAAGCGCAACAGGCGCAGAGGTATTGCCAGGTGATAGGATGATCGTGATGCCGGGCTTGGTGGAAACACACTGGCACCTCTGGACTTCCCTTCTGCGCAGCATGTCGGGCTCAAAAGAGGGGCGAGGCTACTTTGATGTCACCCGCACAGTAGGCCCGCATTACACCCCGGAAAGCATGTACGCCGCCACCCGGCTGGCGATCGCGGAAGCTATCCACTCAGGTATAACAACTCTGCACGATTGGAGCCACAATGCCCGAAGCCTGGCCTTTGCGGAGGCTAGCCTGCAAGCCCTGCGCGAAGCAGGTATACGGGGACGCTATTCGCTTGGTGTACCGGCCGGCAAAGGCGGGATAGTCGACCTGCAGCTGCTTGAAAGATTGAAAAAGGACTGGCCCAGGCTCGCCAGCGATACCTTACACCTTGGATTAGCCTGGCCAGGTATAAACGACCGAAAAGCACAAGGCATAAAAGAGCTGAACATTGCCAGACGGCTTGGCATCCCGGTGTCAGTGCATGCCAGCACTGCAGGAGTGATCAGCGGATTAATGAGAGAGAACTTACTCGCCGAAGGTATGCAGCTCATCCATTGCAAAGACGCCACTGTAAGTGAGATACAAGGTATAGCAAAGGCCGGTGCCGTCGTCAGCTTATCGCCCTTCTCGGAGTTGCGCATTGGTTATGGCATACCTCCCGTAAAAGAGCTGCTGGATACAGGGGTTACCATTGGCATCTCGGCGGACACCACTACGCTTACAGGTAATGCTGACTTGTTTGCGGCACTCAAAATACTTCTGAACCTGGCCAATGCACTTAATAGAAATGAGTTTGCGCTCAGCGCTAAACGCACCCTGGAAATCGGCACAATCGAAGGAGCCCGTTCTCTTGGGCTCTCAGATCAGACAGGCTCACTCACGCCAGGCAAACGTGCAGATCTGATCATGCTCTCCACCAACGCCTTGAATTTGGGCTATGTTACGGAACCGTACCAGCTTGTTGTAGAGGCTGCGCAACCTGCCAATGTGCACACTGTCATGATCGACGGGAGAATAGTGAAAAGGAACCATGCCCTTACTCACTTGAACAAGGATACAATAATGGCGGAAGCCAAAGCAGAATTCGAAAAGGTAATGAAGAAGAGCGGCTGGTAAGGGCAGGAAGTACTCCTTAACAACAAGCGCACCGCTTCCCTATTCTAAGTTAGTAAGTTGATGATGCTGAACAGCAGTTTTAGGCGTTTCCAGTAACCATCGCATCGCCTCTTTTTCATCCTCAAAATCCCGTAGTTCGAGGGACAGGTCTAACGTGTATCCCTTGTTAATCATGGCCCCGACAGCCTTCCGGTTATGCTCGAATTGTGAAGGTATACGGGCGAGTCGCTTCAAAGAACTCTTAGCCATTTGCGGCACATGCACCTCCAGGCTCCATTTCAGGTCTGCAGGGGATATACTGCTCATCAGCCGGTCATCGGCCAGCCACCTGGTCAACGCAAAACGGTTAATCATTTCATGACATAGCAGATAAGCCTCTCTGAGTTCGGCGCCATGTAAATAACCGCGCCATTCGGCTTTGCCTAGTTTTTGAACTTTGTCGTATGAAAGCTTGACAAAGCTATTTTGAAAGTAAAGTTGCATCAAGAGAATTTCCTCTCAGGTAAAATTGTAAATAAGATTTGGAGTAGCTCATGGATGAAGATGGTTGTGCGGTAAGGCCTGCTTAAAGCTAAGCCTGGACTTGCACAGGCAGCGGCTCTTGCAACCAGGTCATAGCGGCTTCTACACTTTCAAAATCCCTTAATGCCATGTCTCCCAAATTGTCAGCCCGTTTAATGATCTGCTCGACAGCCATCCTATTGAATAGATCTTCTGACACGACTGATGCATTACGACGCAGGGTGCCAGCAGCAAGCCTGGGTATGACATACTCCACAAACCAGTCCTGATCAGCCTGTCGGATAGCCCTTAGCTTCCGGTTATCGCCAAGCCAACGCAGGAGTCTGTGCTCATCCATCAAATCAAGGCAGATTTCCACTGCCTTCCTAAACTCCGAACTACTCAAAAATCCGTTCCAGACAGCCATACCAAGCTGCTGATCCAAATCATAAGAGATCGTTACTACGTCGTTCTGAAAATAGGTAATCATCATAGGCTGTCCCTGCAACTACATCCGGGGTGCAAATATACTTTGTAACCGTATACGAGCAATATTTAAAATTGCACTTTTACATTACAAAATAATTTAAGGAGCCCATCGATTCCGTCATCCTAAATATAACCTGCTTTGCCCAAAAGTTAATGGAACAGCTACTGATTTCTTTAAATAAAAATGCTGGGTTCCTGTCTTACAACAGAAGCCCAGCACCATAAATGTTTATCTATCAGCAACTATTGACGTTGCATATTCTGTCCGTTGTCAGTGCGCGTCGCCACCATTATGGCCACACGGCGGTTTTTCTGCCTTCCTTCAGGAGTCTCATTAGTAGCAATTGGCCTTGCCTGACCAACAGCCTCAATTGACATGCGGGAAGCATCTATATCTGTGTTATTTTGCAGCCAGTCTTTTACAGCATTAGCACGTTCTTCGGCCAGCTGCTTGTTATAGGAAGCGCTTGCAGTAGAGTCGGTATGGCCTACAATGCGGATAGGACCACGTGCACTCATATCGTTGATTGATTCGGCAATGCTGCGCAACTTATCTTCTGCGCCATCGCGGAGTGTAGCTTTGTCCAGGTCAAAAAGTACCTTATCTTCCATGGTATAAATAGTATAGCCCGGGTTGCTTCGCACCTCCACATCGCGGTCTTGCACGCGTCGGTCCGTTACAACTGGAGCACTATAGTCTACACTGGACCAGAAGTTTTCATCTACACTAATGATCTCGGCACCATCAGCCTCCACAATACCTGGTAAGTCTCCATACATGACAGCTGTGTCTGCCGAGGCGATCTCCTGCACATCTCCGGCATTTTCAACTCTTTTATCTGTTTCACCGCAGGCTGTAAAAGCAACTGCAGCCATCAAGCATGCGAATGTTATTACTTTTCTCATATCTTTTGTTGTGGTTAGTTCTACTAAACCGTACGGGGTTAAAGTTGATTCGTTCAATAAGACACAACTCAAGTAATCTTGTATGTAGCATGCTCACATATAAAGCAAAAGGGGGTAGCCTTACAGGTTACCCCCTTTTGCTTACCTCGCAGTATAGCTGTGATTAACGTTTTACGAAACGGAACACTTCTTTTTGCGCACCGGAGACGACTGTGACAAAGTAAACACCGTTCTGCAGGTGCTGCACCGGCAACACCACTTGACGCGCTGCAGGGTTCTGAACCGCCAGCAGCTGCTTTCCAGCCATATCAGCCACTGCGATCATCACCTGCTCATCAGATGCTGCTACTCTTACTGTAACTTCATGCGAGGCCAGCGTTGGGTATACAGAGGAAGAGGCAACAGGGGTATTGTTAACAGCAACTACTTTAGAGTATTCAAATGCTCCGTCAAAGTCAACCTGCTTCAGGCGATAGTAGTTGGTACCGGCTGCTGCTCTTGTGTCAAGGTAGCTATAGTTTTGCACAAGGGATGTGGTGCCGACCTTACTCTCAACGAAGGCTATCTTTCTGAAATTTCTGCCATCCGCTGATACCTCTACCTCAAAACCTTTGTTGTCCTGCTCAGAAGCCGTCTTCCAGTTAAGCTGTATGCCATCCTTTGTTGACTGAGCCTTGAAAGAAACCAGCTCGACAGGGAGGGAAACGATTTCCTGAGAGGTCACAAAAAGGGCTGACTCATCATAGCATACAGAGCTGATCGGAGTGACTGTAACCTGAAAGTATGTATCACCGGCAGGCATGGATGCAACAGCAAGTGATGCAGGTGAGGTAGCAGGGGCATCAGTAGTTCCCAGATCAGTTACTACTCTTGTTATAGTATTTACCGATTGCCACTTTACGCTAACTGCATGTCCTTTGTCGAAAAGATCGGAGTTCACTTTGATTATGCCAGGCTTACCTGCTTCGTAGCTCTGCTTAACGAATTCTGTGTTTGCAATCTCTTTTTGGGTAATGGTTGCGGTTACTGGCACACGTGCACTCTCACAACCATCCGCGTTTACAGCACTTACATAATATGTAGTGGTATTAGCCAAATAAGTATTTGTGTAAGTTGAAGAAGACGATAACAAAGTGCCACCATTTTGAGTGCTATACCATCTGTATCCGCCTCCTACAGGCGCTCCCGTTGCTGTCAACGCAATTGGACCAGCCCCACAACGGCTAACTGGCGATACTGCAGGTTGTGTAATAGTACTGCAAGCTGTGGTTACAGCTATTTCATCTATGTAGAGGTACTCGTTATTTTTGTTGCTCTCATCCAGAATACTATTCACATAAAAAGACAAATATTCGGTTTGCACGCTATTAACAGTAAATGATACTGTAAAGTTTGTAAAGTTAATATCAGTAGCATCTACCGTATTGCTTGGAGAGATTCCAGGGATATGCGTTCCGCTCGTGCTGGCCGCGATAGCAACTGTGGCTCCTCTCTGGAATCGCAGGTGTGTGTTTTGGGCGACAGCTCTGGCTCTGACCGTGATTGTATACACGTTACCAGGATTGAATGTGAATGCAGTCGAAGTTGTGATATAACCTGTATATCCCCTTGCTGCACCATTTCCATTATTCCCTCTGATGCTGAGAGTAGTGCCACTAATCTCAGCAGGAGCATCTGTTCTAAAAGCTTTAGAGAAGCTGTAAGTTAATCTACCTAGATCAGTAGTGCCATTGGTGAAGTCATTCTTATAGACTGAAACCTGTGCATAGGCAGAAGAACTGATAATAAAAAGGGCAAAAATTACTGTGTAAATGTGTTTCATGGCTTGTTTCCTTATGCCACTATATATGAAAGAAACATGCCAGCATGCCATAGACCAATTCTATTTCTATAAAGTGCAAAAAAAATAGAAACTCAATCTCACTGATTTCACATAAAAACATGCCTTTCAATCACTTATCGAAAACCCGATTAAATTAATTTTTATTGAATACAACCCGGGAATTGGCTTTTAAGAAGTATAAACTGACACATTTTCCGCGCATGGGAAAAATTGCACCAATATGGGAATGTTTTCCATATTGGTATCCCCTTAGTATTGTATTAACTTCTAGGCTACATAATACTATTCACCCATAAGTTCTTTCCTGATCAAGCTATATACTTCCCGCACAAAAAGGTCATTCTGGCATATAATAAGCACTTTCACCCTGATTTAACGGTCAATTTGACGGTGTTAGTTCTTGGCATTTGTTTTGCATCATTATTCGTTGAAAACTTTAGAGGAGAAAGAGATGAAAATTATAAAAGATAAAGAGTTTTTAAGATCAATTGCACACCAGATTGACTTACTGAATACAGTAGGCGGCGGTGTGAGCGAAACATATACTGAGGTAAAGAAGAAAAAGAAAGGTGCTGTCATTAATATATGGGCAGCTGGCATTAACCCAGAGTCATTCAGAGTGGTGCTGCACCAAAATCAACTTACTATATTCTCTGTTTTGCAGAGCCAGGAAGACCCACAGATGGCGGTACCTATGTTTAACCGCATCTTTATGCTGCCACCTCAGGTAGACCTGGGTCGGATTGAGGCAATCTATAAGGATGGTGAGCTGCGAGTAAAGCTGCCTTACCATGAAGCAGCGCTGCATCCGCGCCAAATTGATATCCAGCAGCTTTAATTACCACTACCGCCGTGGATGTTCTTTCCGCCAGCCTACCACGGCTGTAATGCCCCACACGGCATAAAAAGGGGTAAATACCGAAGCCAGGTATGGGTCTACCGCTATAGAGACAGTTAACTGGGCTATAAATGTGAGAACAGCTCCCCAAAAAGCAATTCTGTAATACTTATTCCATTTACTCATAATAAGGTGTTAATAAAAATACCCGGCATCAGGGCCGGGTATTCATTAATCTGAACGCTTCCGCGCGCGATATCTTTTTTTCCAGTATCAGCGGTGGATCGTCTTCTTTCGATATTACTAACGTGTAGTTGTTATTGTTATCCTGATAATAGATGAGCGTCGTCAGATCTTCATAGCCTATGCTAAAGATCTTTCGTGTCTTA
This sequence comes from Pontibacter sp. LHS1, assembly GCF_058932855.1. Lineage (NCBI taxonomy): Bacteria > Pseudomonadati > Bacteroidota > Cytophagia > Cytophagales > Hymenobacteraceae > Pontibacter > Pontibacter sp. LHS1. The sequence continues at coordinate 274,554 of NZ_JBZYWF010000003.1, read as the reverse complement.
TCACCATAGTTAAAATAGTGATTGTCTAATTTAACATTCTTTAATAACCTCATATCCCTACATTCATCTGGTATTTTAACGGGTTGTGCCGCTAAAATTGTTTCACATTATTGCTGATGTGCAACCATATTCTTTTTATCTTACCATAAATTGCACTAATCAGACACATATAGACAATACTAGTAGCAACTAAATCTATTTATGTGTCTGATAATAAAAAGCAAACAACATGCCAGGCCCAATATATATATCACTAGCAATATAAACTATACTTGCTTAACGCATTACACTAAGTATACGGACAATCCTGAAAATAAACCTCCCTAGCAAAATATTAGCATCCTGTCGCTATATTTAAGGTATGCTGGGTGCTTACACTCGCAACAGCATAGTTCACTTTGCTTAACACCCAAAGCGCGCTACAATCAGAGCTGTTTTTCTTATAAAAAGATCCTGCAACATGGCTGAGCACAAACGCAACAGACTTTATGGGCTGTTTTTCTTTATAGTGTTCGAAGTATTGGTCTTCTATTTGCTGAGCAATCTGGTGTCAGACATAGGGATGGACAACCAGTATCAGGCAGAGAATACCATAGTGCCAAATTGGGTAAAAGCGGTTACTTTTATACTATTGTATATATTATGCGTACTGATAGCCGTTGTATTTGTGAGCAATGTTGTGCCCAGCAAGCACAGGGGCCAGCTGATGAGCTGGGTATACCTGGCGCTGGCAGGCATGCTCGTCATGCTCGCGCTTATTTTCTAAGTCTAAGCCTATTTTAAGTTTTAGCTGAAATCACCCACACATGAACAAGACAATTTTTGCACTTATTGCCTGCCTGCTGTTTAGCTTTGGTTTGCAAGCGCAGGAGTACTCTCAGGAAAACTACCAGCCACAACGCCAGAAAGGTCGCCACTTTCTGCAGCTGCGCAATGGTCAGGTGGTGTATGGCAACAGGGTACAGTATAAGTCACCTCTCTTCAAGCAGGACTTCTTCCTGGTCGATGATACGCTGAAATACGCTCCTGAGCTGGTAGATGTATACCAGAACAACGACGGCTACTTTGCCAGAGTAGCTGCCGGCAACCGCTTTGATGCCTTCGCTAAGCGAATAATGGAAGGGCCGCGTATCTCTAAGTTCTTCACGACAACAATTGATTACGCAGCCATGGGGTACCATCCGTATGGGTATGGGATGCCCCGCACCAGCCGTCGCCGCATTTACTTCTTCTCCAAAGACAATGGGCCACTAATGACTTTCAACCAGCAAAATCTCGAGCAGGCGCTGGCTGACAACTCTTCCAGTATGCTGCTGATTCAGCGTCATAAACGCGAAAAGACTATTTCGACAGTGATGGGTATAGCGGGTGCGGGTCTGCTTACTTATGGCCTGCTTTCTTCTTCTCAAAGCTCTACCAACCCGAATTCTGTTAATGTATCGCCGACTGTGTATGCCGGAGCTGGCCTTATAGCCGTACCACTGGTTATTCAGCTCTTCCGAAAAGACAAACTGACACAAGCCGTTGATGTGTACAACTATCAGGTAAAACAGTAGCACAGCCTATGCCCGATCTGCTCCTGCTTCATGGTGCCCTGGGGGCTGCCAGCACCCTGCAACCCTTACAGCAACTGCTCAAGACAAACTTTACAGTGCACACGCTGAATTTTCAGGGGCATGGGGGCAATGCACTGCCTGATAAACCATTTCGTATTGAGCTGTTTGCAGAGGATGTGCTCCGTTACCTGGACCAGCATCAGCTACAGCAGGTAGATATATTTGGGTATAGCATGGGAGGCTATGTCGCGCTACACCTGGCGCTTCAGCACCCTGAAAGGCTAGGGAGCATCTTCACGCTGGCCACCAAATTTGCCTGGAGCCCGGACACGGCAGCCAAAGAAGTGAAAATGCTGCAACCGGAGAAGGTACAGGAGAAGGTACCAGCATTTGCTGCTATACTTGCCGAGCGTCACAAGCCCGCTGACTGGCAGGAAGTCATGCGCCGCACAGCGGATATGATGCTGCACTTAGGCAACAGTCCACTGCTCACCGAGGAAAATCTGCCGCGCATACAGGTGCCTGTCCGGATCAGTGTGGGCGACCGTGACCATATGGTCAGTCTGCAAGAAACGGCCTGGGCGTACCAGCAGTTGCCTAACGCCAGCCTGCAGGTGTTCCCCGACACGCATCACCCGCTGGAGAAGGTTAACCTAGATCAGCTTCAGCACCAGATACGACAATTCTTTGGCAAACCCGCCGTTTAAGTCTATATTAGGTCATTAACAATACCTATTGCGAGTACTTATGCGTTTACAACACATCTCTGGCACCTTACTGATAGCAGCAGCTTTATTGACGACTAGTGCCTGCACCAGTTCTAAGCCCATGCCAGGACAGCGTGGCTATACCGAAGCAGGAAAAGCCTCTTACTACAGCAACAAGTTGCACGGCCGTAAGATGGCCAATGGAGAAGCCTATAATCGCAGAAAGCTGACGGCCGCACACCGCTCCCTTCCATTTGGCACTAAAGTGAAAGTCACCAATCTGCAGACAAACAAGTCCGTGAAGGTGAGTATAACAGACCGGGGGCCTTTTGTAAAAGGACGTGTGATTGATTTAAGTGAGGCCGCAGCCAAACGGCTAGACTACATCAGCGCAGGTATAGTGCCTGTAGAAGTGAAGGTAGTGAAGCCTGCTCCTGTACGCTGACACATGACTTGCCTACACTTACCACCTTTGCGACAACTCTTACCCTGATCTTCATAAAAGTCTACAAATATTCCAACTAAACATTTGGAATACTGTATTTTAAATTATAATTTTGGACATGCTTAAAAAGTGGAAATCCCTTTCAGTGACAACTGGTTTAGCAACATTATTGTTGCTGGGTGTAACTGCTACGCCTAATGCCGCTCACCTGAACAACGGCAATTCCACCACTGAAGCCACCACTGTTGTAGCGCCTAACGCTAACGGCCCTGCTGCTACCAACGACACAAAGCCTGCCGCTCCTAAAAAGCAGAAATCGGTTCTGGATGCTGATGTACTCGATAGCCCTTTTTCTTTCTTCAAAGATCTTACTGGTTCAGACGAAGATGACTCGTCTGATGTAACTGTGAAGTCGAGCACAGTAGTACTTGCCCTGAAGGCGCTTGCTGCTACACTGCTTTCCACTATCATGTAATTGCCCTTTACTCACTTTATACAAGACGCAAGGCTGACTTAGATCAGCCTTTTTTGTTTCTGGTCGGTTGCATACCTGCTATACCTCAAGATATGCATCAGTAGAGGACTGACAGGAGTAAAGGTCTATACTTCTGCGCCCATACCTATTGCATCTACATCAAATCAGTGAGCAGGGCCAGCCCTAACCCGAAAAGGGTTGCCAGCAACTTGTTTCGGTTAAAGCGGTGATCAGGGCTTGTCTCAAAGAGAATGGTGGTGGAGATGTGCAGGAAGTTACCGGCTACCAAACCTGTAAGTGCAGTAAAGACCACCTCACCGCCTATGTTATCTTTTATGATGTAATTGCTTACCAGTATCCCTAGCGGAGAGCCTATGGCAAAGATGAGCAGCCACAAAAAGGCCTTGCGGAAAGAACCGATACGCGACATCAGCACCGACATTAGCGCAAAGGCAGCCGGCACGTGGTGTATGGCTATACCTAGCAGTACTGCGTAAAAGTTTTCACCCGTGTGGTGGTGCCCCACATGTCGTTCGCCGCCTTCTACCAGTATACTACCTTCCAGAAAAGAATGTATGAATAGTGAGCCTAACAGCAGAAAGGGCATCGAACCCACGTGGCTATGGCCATGGTGGTTGGTATGCATGTGCCCATGTTCCACACCATGAGAGAAAAGCTCCAGCACCAGTTGCAGAAAAAAACCGGCCAGCACCCAATACCCTACACGATGGGGGTTAGGGTTACCCAGCAGCACATCAGGCAGCAGGTGAACGATTGTGATCGTGAACAGGTATGCGCCGCTAAAAGCCAGCGCCATCTTTAGCCAGCGACTGTTATCTGGCGGAAACACCTTGACGAGGAAGCTCGAGAGCACCACCGTGAAGAAGAGCACAAGTATAGCTATGATCATACCGCGTTACTTTTTTAGCACGAAAATGATTCGCTCGCTTTTTTCCGGATCGAAAGGGTGCAGCCTGTAGTCACCAAATATCTCCACCAGGCGTAACTGAGCAATGCTGAAGTACTCCATGAAATTCTCTTGCCGCAGCGCCCGCACACGCTCCTCAAAGCAGTAATCCCGGCCTTTGTCCTGAAAGCGAATAGTTTTCACAATGAAATCGTGCTCCACTTTCCGGCTGATATCAAACAGAATTCCCTGCACCTCCTTTTGCTCATGCGCGACCAAACGCTCGATGGTCCGGTCAGTGTTCATGAAGTCGATCACCAGCTTGCCGCCGTACTTCAGGTTAGCCGCCGCAGCCTTTAGGGCCACCACATTTTCTGTCTCACTTTCAAAATAACCAAAGCTGGTAAACAGGTTCAGCACAAAATCGAATGCCTCGGGTTTGTATACCTCCCGCATGTCGTGCACATCAAAGTGCAGGTGCTCGTTCTCATACTGCCGTGCATAGCCAATGCTTTTCTCAGACAGATCTATACCTGTTACATCGTAGCCTAGCTGGTTGAGGTAAAGTGAGTGGCGGCCTTTGCCGCAGGCAAGGTCCAGTATTTTGTGCTGTGGTTTGGGGTGCAGATAGGCCAGCAGGTTGTCCATGAACAGCCGGGCATCGCGGTCATCGCGGTTGCTGTAAAGGATGTGATAGTAAGGGGAGTCAAACCAAGTGCTGAACCACTCTTCCTGTTGGGCCATAGGAGCAATAAAAATGCAATAAGGGTGCAAATATACCTTTTATTTTTGGAACATGGGTATACGGAACAGCACAAGCAAGGTATAGCCAGTTTGCCTGTAAAGCAAAAGCCATAAAAAAACCTGCCGCCGCTGTCTACTATCAGCGACGGCAGGCCTCAGCCTTTTTGCACAGGACTATCGCTTGACAGCTCCGGCTGGAGAGTTAGTTTCCTCTGTCTCGCGAATGCTATCGCCAGGCTGGATCGTGTTACCTCCCGTATCTCTGTCTGGCACAACTTCTTCGTGAACGGTGCCTTGTACTGGATGTTCATCTCCACTCAAGTCAGACACATTGTAAGTGCTGCGGGTGCCAGGCTGTACATAGTCTACAGAGGTCTTAGCACTCGGTCTGTCATCTTTTGGCGTGTCGCATGAAATCATTGCCAGGCCACAAACTGCTGAAAATACTGCAAGTACGTTCTTATTCATCTCTATTTTTAGGTTATAGGTCTTTATTATAAGGCTCTGCCACACAGCGCAGTAGAGCAAATCTATTCTTACGATAGGTAGATAGGCGTAGGTTCTGAAGCAACTAGGCGATCAACTCCTTGCGGCGCAGCATCGACTCCAGCAACTTGATGTCGTTCGGGTTGTTGAAGATGCGGAAAGGCAGCATCACAAACACCGGCGCCTGGAATGTTTTGGCCAACCAGCCTTTGAACCCGCCCGGGAACTGGGCCTCACTTGGCGGCTTCAGCCACAGCAGATACGATTCTCCTTTACGCTCGACTGAGCCAATCATATCCCAGGTCAGAGTCATGCCTTCACGCTCGTTGCGCTTCAGGATGATCTGGCGGGAGTCAATCTCATAGCTCAATTTCTCGAACAGCGGATTGCCCTGCTCCATTTGCGTTACACCCATCACCTGAGCGGAACGGAGCAGCACAAAAATAAGGGTAACCAGAATAGCACCTGCTACCCACCACCAGGAGAAGCTAAACACAGCCGGCAGCAGGAAAAGCACCAGCGGAATAAGGGCCATCCACCAGTCTTTGCGCCATACCTTGGCAAGGGCTATACCTGTAAAAGTATTTTTCTCCAGCTGGTACTTTTTGGTGCGAATGGCATTCGGAGCAGCACTTGACTGCATCCGGTAACGTTGATTTTGTTGCATAAAAAATAAAAAATAAGCGCCCGCCTCAGCTGGCAGGTATAAGTTCAATTAATAAGCCTTCAGGCTGAGGTCCATGCTCTTGATAGAGTGCGTCAAAGCACCTACCGAGATAAAGTCCACACCGCACTTGGCTACCTCCGCAATAGTCGCTTCTGTAATACCACCCGATGCCTCTGTTTCATAACGGCCGCCGATCAGGGCTACCGCCTCCTTCATCATCTCCGGGGTCATATTATCGAGCATGATCCGGTGAATGCCACCGGCCTCAAGCGCCTCTTTCACCTCCTCCAGGTTTCGGGTCTCCACCTCAATGCGCAGGTCCTTGCTTTTCTCCTTCAGGTAACGCTGCGTCGCTTCAATGGCTTCGCGTATACCGCCGGCATAGTCCACGTGGTTGTCTTTCAGGATGATCATGTCGAACAGCCCGAAGCGGTGGTTCATGCCGCCACCGATCAGCACCGCCCACTTTTCCATGATGCGGAAGTTTGGCGTGGTTTTGCGGGTGTCCAACAGTTTTGCTTTGGTACCGGCAATCAGCGTGTTCAGGTAGTGGGTATAGGTCGCGATGCCGCTCATGCGCTGCATGCAGTTTAGTACCAGTCGCTCGGCCGTGAGGATGGACTGCGCCTTACCTTTCACGGTGAGGGCCACGTCGCCAAACTTCACTTCGGCACCGTCCTGCAGCAGTACTTCTACCTGCAAGTCGGGGTCTACCTGGTTAAAGATGTAACCAGCCAGCTCCACGCCAGCCAGTATGCCGTCACCCTTCACCAGCAGTCTTGCCTGGTTCTGGGCATCGTTCGGAATAGAAGCCAGCGACGAGTGGTCGCCATCGCCTATATCCTCGGCCAGGGCCCTGGATATAAACTCGGCTATGCTTTGTTCTGTCAGGTATGATGCTTTCACGGTGCAAAAATAAAAAAAGGCCCGGTATATATCCCGAGCCTTGCTAAAAATCTCACTATTATCTGCTTAATCTTTTATGAAATCGACAGAATGGATCAGGAATTTGCCTCCCGCGTCCTTCACACGGATCAAAACGGTATAAGAACCGTTGCGATGCGTATAGGTGCCGATCACATAGCGCTTGTCTTTCCGAACAGACTCACTCGGAGTCGGGAAGTTGTAGGCAAAGCCTGTAGGCGGGTTTTTGCTGAAAAAGTTCTTCATCACAAACTCCGCCTGCGTCTTGCTGTAGTCAGTGGCCTTCTCATCGGCAAACGACAAACTTACCTTGCTGTCGAAGTGCCTGGCCAGGTCTTTAGCCGATCCTGCACGCATGGCAGCCTCCACTCCGTCAAACACATCCTTCTGGGCCATAGCCTGTCCGGATGCAAATAATGACGTGACAAAAGCTAAGAAAAGTACTACAGCAATGTTTTTAAAGTTTTTCATAAGGTGTGTAAGTAATCTCGTCCTCATATTAGCTAAAACTATGCCAACAAAAGTCATAAGCAAGGTCCCAAATTTATTAGGAATAATCAATATATGCCGATGTAACGGGATTAATATATCTGCCGTTACAGACGCATATCCGTTGTAGCTTCTATTCATCAAGTCAGCAGCTACAACGCTGCTCTTTAAAGCCCTAAACGGGACATTATTCCCGGCATCAGCTACAATTTAAGCATTTATGGTGAGGCTTCCCATTATCAAAGCATAAATCAGCCATATAAGCCATAAGGCACCACAGATTATCTTATATTTGCACTATGGATAAAAAGGTAATGCTCATGATTCTGGATGGTTGGGGAATCGCCACCAACCCAGAGGTTTCAGCTATTCATAAGGCGCACACGCCCTTCTACGATCACATCATTCAGACCTACCAGCACACAACGCTGCAGGCTTCTGGCGAGGCGGTAGGACTTCCGGAGGGGCAGATGGGCAACTCAGAGGTAGGCCACATGAACCTGGGCGCTGGCCGTGTGGTGTACCAGGACCTGGTGCGCATCAACAAATCCATCGCAGAGCATAAACTGGCTTCCATGCCGGCACTGGCTGGCGCTTATACCTTTGCCAAGGAAAACAAGAAAGACGTACACCTGATCGGTCTGCTGTCAGACGGGGGCGTACACTCTCACATAGAGCACCTCAAGGCACTCTGCACCACCGCCTTCGACTATGGCCTGGACAAGGTTTACATCCATGCCTTTATGGACGGCCGCGACACAGACCCGAAAGGGGGCGTGAAGTATATCAACGACCTGGAACAACATCTCGAGAACACAACCGGCACCATCGCCTCCGTGATCGGGCGCTACTACGCCATGGACCGCGACAACCGCTGGGAGCGTGTGAAGCTGGCCTACGACCTGCTGGTGCACGGCAAAGGTACACCTTCACAGAACCTCATCAAGTCAGTGCTGGATTCTTACAACTCCGGAGTTACGGACGAGTTTATTCAGCCGATCGTGAAGGTAAATGACGAGCAGCAGCCAATCGCGACTATCAAGGACGGGGACGTGGTACTTTGCTTTAACTTCCGCACTGACCGTGGCCGTGAGATCACACAGGCGCTTACGCAGCAGGACTTCCCGGAGCAGGACATGCACAAGCTCAACCTGCAGTACATCACCATGACCAATTACGACGAGACTTTCGTGGGCGTGGATGCTATATTTGAAAAAGACAACCTGAACAATACCCTTGGCGAAGTGGTGGCCAAAGCCGGTCGAAAGCAGATCCGCATTGCTGAGACAGAAAAATACCCGCACGTCACCTTCTTCTTCTCAGGTGGTCGCGAACTTCCTTTTGAGGGCGAGAAACGTCTGCTGTGCCCTTCTCCGAAGGTAGCCACTTATGACCTGCAGCCGGAGATGAGCGCCTACGAGATTCGCGACGCAATTGTGCCGGAGCTCCAGCAGAAAACAGCCGACTTTATCTGCCTCAACTTCGCCAACCCGGACATGGTGGGCCATACCGGCGTGTTCGATGCAGCTGTGAAAGCATGTGAAGCAGTAGACCGATGCGCTGAAGCTGTAATTAAGGCAGCCCTGGAAAGCAACTATGACGTGATAGTGATAGCGGACCATGGCAACGCCGATTTCATGATCAACCCGGACGGTACGCCAAACACGGCCCACACCACCAACCTGGTACCTTGCGTACTGGTGAGCAATGACTACAAAGGCACTCTGAAGCCAGGAAAACTGGGCGATATCGCCCCGACTATACTGGACCTGATGGGTATAGAGCAGCCAGCAGAGATGACCGGCGAATCACTTCTTCAGAAAGCGCAGTAAGTTGAGCAGCTATCGCATCATCGGACTATTTGCCCTGCTGTGGGGTGTCACGGCTTGCGAGCGCCCTACGCCGCCACTTGCAGAGGGGAAAGAACCTGCCTACGACCTGACGGGTTACCTGCAAGAGCAGACGGCCCGCCTGCAACAGGAACAGCCGCCCGTGTTGAAGTCGGTTATTACAAAAGGGCAGCCGACTGAAACCGCTCAGATGGAGGAGATGGACTGGGAAAAAGAACTTGCCATCTTTCAGGAGGTAGACCTGAGCCGACCTGCCCTGCGCGATTTTTATAAAGAGGAGCGCCATACCTTACCCAATGGTAGCACGGTGAGTATTTTCACAAAAGATGCCGAAGCAGCCGCCCCTGTAGAACGCCTGCAGCTTACCGTGTCGCCGTTCCAGAAGCTGGAACGCCTCGAAGCGGTGGTGCTGGAAGAGAATCTGCTGTTTTACTCTAAAAGAAACATCAGCCTGACTGCAGAGCCTGGCTCTGGTAATCTGTCTGGCTACCGGGTGGAGGGTGTGCAGAAGCTTATTTTCGGGGATTCGCTCCGTTATCGCGTTGATGCCAATCTATAAGCATACCTGCACAAGTAGCTCCCTCATGCCTGATTTCATTTTTAAGGGTTAAATTGCGTATATTGCTCTACTAAGCCGCTCAAGCCATGCACTTTATCTGCGCTTGTGCTCTTTGATGCCTGTTTGATCTGTGTGTATGCGTGTCTGTACCGTAGCCCTATTTCTAATCCTTGCCTTTGTTCGTTTAGCTTTTGCGCAAACAACCGAACAAGGCCGTGGCTGCAGCACAGAGGCATACCTGGAGATTTTAAAACGACAGGACCCTGGCTTTGAGGAGCGAAGCTTAAGAACACAGCAGGCTGTGCAGCAGCTCATGCGCCAGCGCCCTCCCGGCCAGGCCATGCAGCAAGCCACCATCACGATACCGGTGGTTTTCCATGTAGTCTATAAAACCGGCAGCGAAAATATCAGTGATGCGCAGGTGCTCTCGCAACTGGCCGTGCTGAACGAGGACTTTCGTCGTCTCAATGCGGACACTGCCAACACACCCGATTACTTCCAACCTTTCGCCGCTGACACCCGCATCGAATTCTGCCTGGCCATAGTAGATCCGAACGGTAATCCAACATCAGGCATCACCCGCACCCAAACTACCAAAGAGAGCTTCAGCTATTTTTCTGATCAGATCAAGTCCACGGCCAACGGCGGCCTCGATGCCTGGGATACAAAACAGTATCTGAACATCTGGATAGGCAACCTGGGCACCAGCAGCATCGGATATGCCTCCTCACCCAGCGCCTCACCCGACCGCGATGGAGTGGTGCTGCACTATCGTACAGTAGGAGCGGCCCTATTCAACAACAGCCTGTGGGCCTATAACCGAGGACGCACCGCTACGCACGAAGTAGGGCACTGGCTGGGCCTGAAGCACATCTGGGGGAACGGAATGACCTGCAACGACTCCGATGACATTGACGACACGCCCAACCAGCTCACACAGACGGATGGCTGCCCTGACGGAATAGAGGTATCGTGTGACAATGGCCCTTATGGCAATATGTGGCAAAACTACATGGATTACTCCGACGATGCCTGCATGAGCCTTTTCACCAAAGGTCAGGCCACCTACATGCAAAGTATATTGCAATCGGCACGCGGGTATTTGTTCGAGTCCACGGCCTGCACCGGTGAGTTGCGCTCCCGTTTCAGCACCGCCCAGCCTCAGGATACTTTACTGGCTCCCGGTGATCAGGTACAGTTTCTGGGCTCATTTGCTGGCTTTAAGCCTACACTGTGGCTGTGGGAGTTTGAGGGCGGCACGCCTACATCCTCCACAGCCCAGAACCCCACCGTCAGGTATAACCGCCCGGGCAGGTACCGCGTTACGCTCACTACCTCCAACGAAAACTCAAGCCATACCCTCACCAAAGAAGACTATATTTACGTGACGTCAGACAACGTGAAGGTATACCCGAATCCGGCGAAAGGCTATATCATAGTGGAGCAGGCAGCCCGTCAGCAGATTGAGTTAGTAGAACTGATGAACCGCCACGGGCAGGTGATGCTGCGTGAACAAGTAGCAGATAGGGTGATACAACTGGATGTGCAGCACCTGCCGGCCGGTATGTACCTCCTGCGCACGACCAGCACCAATGGCATTGCTGTTACGAAAGTGAGTATTGTGAAGTAATGGTGTCTATACCTTAGTACCCTTCGCCCTGCAGGGTAACCACCACGGTACGTTTAGAGGCATGGTTGCGATGCTCACACAGGTATACGCCCTGCCAGGTTCCCATATTAAATTCCCCATCCGAGATCGGCACTGTAACAGAACTACCCAGTAGGGCAGCCTTCAGGTGCGCCGGCATATCGTCTGGGCCTTCCATGGTGTGGCGGTAGTAAGGCGCGTTTTCAGGCACCATATGATTGAAGTGGCTTTCAAAATCCTGTCGCACGGTAGGGTCTGCGTCTTCGTTGATGCAAAGGCTAGCGGAGGTATGCTTGATAAAGATATGCGCAAGCCCCACTCTGTAATTCTCCAACTCAGGCAGTTGGGCTGTAAGCAGGTCGGTGATCAAATGAAAACCGCGTTTCACGGCTGGCAAGCGTATCTCTTTCTGAAACCACATGGAGTTTGATTTTTGAATTGGTGAATGAGTGATTGAGTGATTGATTTTTAAATAACTTTTTGAAATACTCGATCATTATGGTTCATACGCGAATATACCATCCAGGTGGATTTAAATACCCAAAGCGCGCCCCTTCAGTTAATCGTTATAGCATACATCAATTGATTCGCTTATTTAGTAATCAATAGCCCTCTTAGTTTCATTCAACTTTTTGTCATCCTGAAAGGATCTTGGTAAAGAGGGCCACTACCCCCGCGTGTAGCAAAGGCTTAATCTCCTGGGCTAGGGGCCTCTTTTCAAACAAGTTTATCTACAGAATGACAACAAGTTTTGAACTGTTTTCTTAGAATGAAACGATCCTGCCTCAATCAATAACTCGCTCGAAGGCACCAATATCAGGTTTGTCGGTGCTGCGATTTATACCTTTGAAGTCCTTGTTTATACCTGGTAAAGGCAGGGCGGCACTGCTGGCAGGGGAGAGCGTGTCGAGTCTGAAGTCCTGCTTGCGTACGTCTTTAAACTTGGGGTCGATATTGAGCAGGTTCCCGTTGATGTTGAGTGTGTTTCTGTAAGCCTCTGTGCGAAGGATATTGTGCGCTACCTCTGCGGATATATCGCCCTCCAGCAGCACCTCGTTTGCGTAATTGGAGCCGTCGCTGTACACGATGCTGTTGACCAGGCGCAGCTGCGTAGGTTGGTTGCGAATATCAGTGCCAGGTATGAAGTCAGCGATCACAACAGCCGGTGTCTCGCGCTGCATCTGGTTCTGGTAATTAACGATGGTAGAGTACAGCACCTCATAATTACCACCACCCAGGCCCCCAAAACTGTACTGTCCGCAGTTCTGGATCAGCGTATTCACCACCTTCACATCTGAAGTGAAAGCCACTATGCCATCCAGGAAAGCATACTGTATTGCACACCCCTCTACCAAGGTGCCCCCTTTTCCGGGATTGCCGATCCGGAGACCACGTATCGTGTTGCGAATGTCAGCATAGCGGATGGTGTTGTTCTGGCTACCTGTCAGAATGCGTATACCTTCCCACTGACCAGGCGCATTGACATAGGCTGGCTCTCGTCGTATACCTGAAAAGGTAACCCGCTCCTCCGGTGTGCCCTCGACCTGCAGCGTACCGTTGATCAGCAACACAGCTTTGTTCGTGGCAAATATGCGTGCCCCTTTCTCAATGGTCAGTGTTGCTCCTTCGTGCAAGAGCACCGTGTCGAGCAGCACGTGCGGTTTGCCTGCCGCCCAAGTGGTATTGCCTATCGCTCCTTTCTGATGAAATACTGCGTCCTGTCCATAGGCTACCAGCTTCACATTCTGCCGATTCCCATTTGTATGAAACAGAATGGAGTCTGCCACCAGGAAAGGCTGGTTCTGATCAGCCGGATTGATGTTCACGCGCACCAATATGTAGAGGCTGTCCTGACCGCGCAACTCCAGGTTATTAGCAATGGGGGTGTGCTGCCCGTTGATGATCAGTTTGTAGGGAGAGGCGTTTGCTCCGCCTAAACTGATACTGCTGATGCGCACGGCATTTTTTTGAGGGTTGTATACTTTGAGTCGCCGCGTTATACTGCCTTGCGTCACAAACACGGTATCAAAAAGCACTGTGTCTGCCGAGAAGCGCAGCATCGCATCCGGGTCATTTGTTACAACCTCGTCTTTGGGCTCACAACCCACCATTGAGAGCAGGAATAGGAGGGGCAGTATGGCGAGCAGGTATTTCAAAGGCAGTGAGGGTTATTAGTTACGCTATTTTTTAAATTTTAAAGAAAATAGACCAATACCTGTTGCAAAGCACACAACAATGGTAATTGATGCTGTAAGAATATAGACTGCTCTATCATGTAGGTATAGCATTCCGCAGAAAATAACGGTTAACGCAATGAGATGATAAAAAAGCCTACCCTGCTCTATTGAATTCTTCTTCTTTAGGTTTCTAAAGGCAAATATCTCCCTGCCCAAAAATACAATCTCAAATAAAGTAAAAGCAGCGTAAAGAATGAACATAGTTAGTATAGTCGCATACAAACCATATTCATAAATCCCAGCAGGTAGAGCAACTGCTACTAAGCAGACCGTAAATACGTTATCGGCTTCACTTATACCTCTTAGCTTCTCCCTACTGTATAAGATCAAGCTTTTCATACCGCTTCTCCCTAAGAATGGTTCCTCTTGTAGTTACCACCAAGTTAAAATAAAAAAAGGAATGCAGCGCAGCTTTCGGCTGCACCACATTCCTAAATATATCTTACACAAACAGATTATTCCGCAGTCGCACCTTCTTTCAGACGCTCAGAGTTCTCTGCTATACGCAGCTCTTCCACGAAATCTTCAATACCGCCGTCCATTACGTTAGGCAGATTGTAAACAGTATAGCCGATACGGTGATCTGTCACACGGCCCTGTGGGTAGTTGTAGGTACGGATCTTGTCAGAGCGATCGCCGCTACCTACCATGCTCTTGCGCTGAGCACCTTCGGCCTCCAGTTTCTTGGCCAATTCCTGCTCGTAAATACGGGAGCGCAACACGGCAAGGGCTTTATCAAAGTTCTTGAGCTGCGACTTCTGGTCCTGGCACTGGGCCACCAAGCCGGTTGGTAAGTGTGTCAGACGAACGGCTGAGTAAGTCGTGTTCACTGACTGACCACCCGGGCCTGAAGAACAGAACAAGTCCTTGCGGATGTCATTCATGTCTAGGTCGATGTCAAACTCCTCTACCTCTGGCAGCACTACCACTGAGGCAACTGAGGTATGGATACGCCCCTGCGTTTCGGTAGCGGGTACACGCTGCACACGGTGTACGCCCGACTCAAATTTGAGTTTGCCATACACGTCCTCACCGGACATACCCACTATAATTTCTTTGTAGCCGCCTGACGTGCCTTCTGTAGCATCGATCAATTCGGTGCGCCAACCCATCTTCTCAGCGAAGCGGGTATACATGCGGTACAGGTCGCCGGCAAAAATAGAAGCCTCGTCGCCGCCAGCACCAGCACGGATCTCCATGATAATGTCTTTGCTGTCGTTCGGATCCTTTGGTATGAGCAACTCTTTCAGAAGCTCTTCCATCTGCTCACGCTGTGGCAGCAGCTCGTCCAGCTCCTCCTTGGCCATCTCACGGAACTCCTCGTCTTTCTCCGTCGCGATCACCTGCTTGGCGCTGTCGATGTTGCTCAGGATGTTGAGGTACTTCTTATACTCTACTACTATCTTGTCAAGGTCTTTATACTCTTTATTCAGCGCTTTGAATTTCTTCATGTCGCTGGCCACATCAGGCTGGATAAGCAGCTGGCTCACCTCCTCAAACCGGTGATTAATGGCTTCTAATTTATCTAACATCGTTCTGTTATGGTTTTATAGCTGCAAAGATACTAAATTGGCGTTGAAGTAATAAAACATAAGTATCAAGCACTGAGTTTATCTCTAGCTTATCTTAATACAAATTTGCTCTGAAAGATGTTCAACAGCCGCTCTTTGTCTGCCATCATAACCCTAAGTATATCCCTGTTAGTTTCAAGCTGCGATGTGAAAGTAAAACCAATAGAGGGAGGAAAGGAAATCGCACAGGAACTGGAGCGTCACAAGATCAAGCGCCTTACCCAGCAGGATATCCTCAATGCCGCCCTGAAGCATGGTGATTCTATTGTGGTGGTAGCGCAGCGCCTGCACGTCCAACGCCTGACCGGGCACCTTGCGCAGGGAGGAGTGGAGGCCGCTATACCTTATTGCCAACCTGAGAACTACGAGGAAGTAGAGGCGCTGCAGCACAAGTTCGGAGCCATCTCACGCCGCTTCAGCGAGCAGCCACGCAACCCGCAAAACCAACCAAAGGATGCCACAGCCCAGGTGCTGGCCAGGTATAGCAGCGGACAGGAACGTGCGTCAAAGGTTGAGGCGCTGACTAAGGACGAGATCCGCTATACCTCCCCGATCTACCTGCGCGACGAGAGCTGCCTCAGCTGCCATGGCACAGTGGGGCAGGATGTAAGCGAAACCGATTATGCTCTGATCAAAGAAAAATACCCACAGGACCAGGCCACTGGCTACAGGAAAGGTGATCTGATGGGTATGTGGGAGCTTACATTCGACAAAATGGACCTGGTGGCTTACCTCAACGACCAGCCCAAGAAAAGCCGCCGCCCCCGCTAAACAATCCTTCTGTGTTGCTGTTTTAGCCCGGACAACCGTGCAATGGTGACAAACATCACTGCATGTTTGGTCTGAAACATTTAACTTTGCACCTAGTATGATTAGGCAATACCTGATCTGATGTTTAATCTTTAAAAAGAATAACATGGCTGTAATAGTAGCAACCGATAACGATTTCAATAACGTACTTAACTCAAACCAAAACGTGGTAGTGAAATACTACGCTGACTGGTGCGGCAGCTGCCGTTTGTTTGCGCCTAAGTTCAAGCGCATGTCTGACGAAGAAGTTTTTGCCAATGTGGCCTTCGTGGATGTGAATGCTGAAACAAGCCCAGAGGCCCGCAAATTGGCTGGCGTGACCAACCTGCCTTTCTTTGCCGTGTTCAAGAGTGGTAAACTGGTTGACACAGTGGCTGCCAGCAAAGAAGAAGCTGTACGTGATCTGATCAACAAACTGACTGTTTAAGAAATGAAAATACCCGCAATCAAGAAACTGGTAGAAACCCAGTCGCTGGAAAACCTGACGGCAGCCGAAGAGGCCCTGATGGAGGAGCAGCCGCTTGCCATTGAAGTAGAAGGAGATGACGAAGGCGAACAGCTGACACACGTGATAGCTGCTGCCTGGATCCTGAATTACATGAACGACAACGGCGTCGATTTCAAGACGGCGCTGCGTGAGTACACGAAAAAGGTGCGCGTTTCTATCAGCTAAACCTATAACTGATAATCTCTAAAAGCATCAGGCCCCGAAGCGAATTGTTTCGGGGCCTGATGCTTTTTTTATAGCGTACTTCCTGTCTACATGTTATTCTTTGCGAAATATGACTCAGCCAGCTTTCCTCCCAGGTCCGTACAAATGCCGCGCACATAGTACAGGTAGATGCTGCGGAACACTTCTGCCAGATCATACTTTTCAGGCGGAAATGATACCGGGTTGATCATCATAAAGAACTGCTCCAGAATGATCTTTGTAACCAGTTGCAGGTTAATGTCTTTGCGGAAGTAACCTTGCAGTATCCCTCTGTTCAGAATCTCAGCGTTTACATGCTGGTTATTCTCGATCACATTCTGCATGCTCAACTTCCAGGCTTCCGGATATCTTTGCAGATCTGCAATATAAACGGGGTTCACCTGCTTGATACTTCTGATACCATCCTGCAGAAGCAGCATAATTTCCTCTACAGGGTTCGTAGCCTTGGAGAGCATTTCCATCTGCCTCTTGTTTTCTACTTCTATATCGTACAGAATTACCTGCTTCACCATATTCTCACGGCTCGAGAAAAGCTCCTGAAAAGTTGACTGACGGATGTCAAGCTTCCTGATCAGGTCTGCATCTGAGTTCGCATCTATGCCATCCCGCTTAAAGATCTGCAGGAGTTCACCTAATATGGTTTCTAAAAAAGTCATGGAGTAGGGTAAATCATCAAGCTAATGCATGGAGTAGGTATATACTCATTACGCAGTTAGATCCCTGATGTATATATTAACTTGTATTTTAAAGCATGCAAATGTAACATAATACAAGGCGCCTTACAAGCTATTCTCTAATCCGTCCCGAGTAGACCTACAGTAAGGTCCAGATACTGATGAAGAACACGGCCTGTACCAGGTAAACATAAGGCGCCAGTCGGTTATGCTTGTAGATAGGGGCTTTCTGAAAATACACCTGAAACAGAAAGGACAGTCCCAGCCATCCTACATAATTAGTCCATGGAATACGCCCTCCATACCAGTCCCAGAAGTCAAAGGCCACAGCCACCGGCTCCAGAAAAAAATCGAGCCCGACCATAAGCAGTGCAGCCAGCACAGCTCTTGCAAGCCAATGCAGCTGTATCATATTAACCAAATGCCCTGAAGTGTAAACGAGCATCAGCCAATTAAGCCCGATCAGCAGCGGCACGTCCAGCACTTTTAGACCTAAAGACTCCCCATAGGCATAGTCCCCGAACAGTAAGCCGGTATGTATACCTAGCACCTCCGCAAAAAAGCCAGCGACCATGATTACAACTGCGAAGAGTATAAAGGCTACATTCCAGCGCCTATGAAAGGAAAAGAGCAGGAAGTTAGTCAGGAGCAGGTTCATGGGTGTGAGCCGCTGAAACTTTTCTGGTTCACCACTAAACATCAGCCCCCAAAAGCCCACCGCATGGAAAATAGCCAACACACCTAAAGCTAAGCCAAAGGCATAGGGTTTAAGCCGTTCTTGCAGAGGTATAGCCGGTTGATATGTTTGTGTGGTATCAGGCATGCTGTTTAGATTTGTTAGCTGGTGTTACGACAGGCAGAAGACTTCCTACTATACGGGCAGAAAGCAGGCAGAGTGGTATACCTCCCCCAGGATGCACACTGCCTCCGCAGAAGTAAAGCCCCTTAAGTTTAGAGCTGAAGTTCGGGTGCCGTAGAAATGCCGCCATGCGGTTGTTAGAGCTACTGCCATAGAGTGCCCCCGCATACGATGAAGTCTGCTGCTCGATCAGCAATGGGTCCAGCACCTGTTCGCAGGCGATCAGTTTGCTTAGGTCAGTTTGCAGCATACGGCTGAGCTTATCTGTCACGGCCTGGCGGGTGGTGCTGATGAGCTGCTCCCAATTCTGCCCCTGGTGGTGCGGCACGTTCACCATCACAAACCAGTTCTCGCAGCCGGCAGGCGCATCGCTCTTTTCCATTTTAGAGGTGATATTCACATACACGGTCGGGTCCGGGCTGATGGACTTGTGCCGGAAGATGTGCTCGAACTCCTTTTTGTAGTCCTGGCTGAAGAAGATGTTGTGCAGGTGCAGCTCCGGAAACTCACGGGCTATACCCCAGTAGTAGATCAATGCAGAACTGGAGCGTGGCTGCTGCAGGGTCTGCTCCGGCGCCGGCTGGTCGGGCAGCAGGCGGCGGTAGGTCGGCACCACATCCATGTTGCTCACCACCACCTCAGCGCTATACCTGCCGGAGCTGGTTTCTATACCTGTTGCTTTGCCATTTTGGGTAATGATCCGCTCCACCCGTTCGTTATACCTGAAGGCCACGCCCAGCTCCTCGGCCAGCTTCACCAGACTGGTGGCAATGCTGTAAATACCACCTTTGGGGTAGAAAGCGCCTATGTTATGCTCCAGATGCGGGATCAGATTGAGTGTACCCGGTGCCTGGTAAGGGTCGGAGCCGTTGTAGGTAGCAAAGCGGTCAAGCAATTGCACAAAACGCGGATCCTTGAACAGCCTGGCATTGGCATCGTGCATGGTCGTCGTCAGCCCCAGGTCCGACAGGCAACCCAAGGCTTTAAGCACATCAGCGCTCAGGTAAGTGTCGAGCCGGTGCAGCGACTTGTGCAGAAAAGTATCAGCCGTACCCTTGTATAGCCGGGCGCTCTTGGCCAGCACATCCCGTACATCCTGCGCGTTTACCCCTAGCTGCTGCTCCGCCTCAACGGCAAAGGCCTCAGCATCGGCATAGGCCTTCAATTGACTGCCGCCGGGCCAAAAGTAGTGCGTAATCGGGTCGAGGCGGGTATAGGTAAAGTAATCGGATGGATTGCGACCGGCCAGGGTAAAGAGTTCGTCGACGAGGTGTGGCAGTGTGAACAACGAAGGACCAGCATCAAAGCGGTAGCCCTGCAGGTCGAACTGGTGCATCTTGCCCCCAAACGAAGCATTGGCCTCAAACACGGTCACGTCATAGCCTTTCACCGCCAGCCTGATAGCCGTGGCGATGCCTCCTATACCTGAACCGATAATGGTCGCTTTCGTCATACCCTAATTTAAGGAGATTATTTCTTCTCTGCACTTAACTGAAAGGGTATAGCAAAGGTTTTAAAGATTTGGCTCTTTACTACAGGCTGATTCCGTGGTATACCTATACCTGATGAGCTTATCTGTACCTGAGGCTTCAGCTAAACTATACCTGCCTGAATAGCCTTCTGTAAACCGGCCCGCGCATTCCAAAAGCAGCTAGCATCAGCGGGTATAGTAGCAAGTCGAGTACTTTATACTCTGTGCTATAGTCAATGATGTCGTGGATAACAGCGCCACTGCCCTGTTTCGTAATTAAATGCTTGTGTCGCCAGCTGCGGAGGGGAGGGGGTACTTCCTGACCTTCGTCCACAAACCAGGCAGCTGTGTCCGTTATTTCCCGCTCTGTGATCAGGCTGGTCCAGCGAAAGGACTTTATGCCTGTCTGCAGCTCCACCTCCACCATGTCACCTGGGGCACTGCCATCAAACCGCAATAGTTTCAGCCGCGGGTAGGGTGGAGCCAACTCCCGGAACAGCTGCTCGTCAAAAGCATTAAAAACGCTCGAAAAGTCTTGCTGCACAGTGGTTTTCAGGTGAAGGCGCATTTGTTTGATTGCTAAATTGCTGATGGTTAAATTGTTGGTCCTCATTTACACCTGCCGCCGCTCCAATGAGCGGGGGCAATAGTGGCTTGTGTCTTTAAACAGGTATAGCCAGCTTAATTAGCACTTGCCGAGCCAGGGGTGATTGGCAAAAGTCGGTGAAAACATAGGCTTTCCCTCTATACCTGCAAGCCGGGCTATATCTATACCTAAGAACTACCTCTAATAACCAAACATTAACCATAAGGTTATACCTACTATCTTACTGTAAGCACAAAAGAAAAGCCGCAACACTAGACATGCTGCGGCTTCGGTATTTTCACCTGTTACCGAACCAACAATTTAACAATTAAATTTAACTCAACAGGTTATCGATATCCTCTTTCGTCAGGCTCTTGATGATGTTTTCGTCCGTGCTGATCAGGTCGGTTACGAGCTGGATCTTCCGGTTCTGCAGTGCCAGGATCTTTTCCTCCACGGTATCTTTGGTGATGAACTTGTAAGTAAACACCTTGTTCTGCTGCCCGATACGATGGGCACGGTCCACAGCTTGCGCCTCAACGGCCGGGTTCCACCACGGGTCCAGGATAAACACATAGTCAGCGGCGGTCAGGTTAAGGCCCACACCACCGGCTTTCAGTGAGATCAGGAACACC
The DNA here is from genome assembly GCF_058932855.1 of Pontibacter sp. LHS1. NCBI lineage: Bacteria > Pseudomonadati > Bacteroidota > Cytophagia > Cytophagales > Hymenobacteraceae > Pontibacter > Pontibacter sp. LHS1. The sequence continues at coordinate 253,542 of NZ_JBZYWF010000003.1, read as the reverse complement.
TGTATGCTTGGGTCATTCTGGAAAAGCTCTACCTGCTGCTGGCGGTTTTTGGTGTTGCCGTCCAGGTATGCGTAGGTGATCTCCTTTTCATTCAGCACCTGCCGTATGATTTCCAGATGCTTCACGAATTGGCTGAAGATAAGCACCTTGTGCCCCTTGGCCACAATACTCTTGGTCATGCGCATTACCTCTTTCAGCTTACCCGACTCGCCTTCGTAGCTTGGATCGGTCATGGAAGGGTGATTGGCAATCTGGCGGAGCTTCATCAGACCCTGCAAGAGCATAAACTGGGTATTGCCCGGCCCGTTTTCCTCCAGACTCGTCAGGATCTTGTTGCGGTAATACGACTTTGTTTCTTCGTAGGCATGCTCCTGCTCCTCCGTCATCTTACAGAAAGTGGTGTGCTCAATCTTCGGCGGCAGCTCGCGAGCCACCTGCGACTTGTGCCTGCGCAGGATAAAAGGCTTGATCAAGGCATGCAGTCGGCGTGTCTTGTGCTCATCCTTCTCCTTTTCGATCGGCTTTAGAAACTCGTTTCGGAAGAAGTGCTGATTGCCCAGCAGGCCCGGATTAATGAACGACATCTGCGACCACAGGTCCATTGTGCTATTCTCCACTGGTGTACCCGTCAAAATCAGGCGGTGACGCGACTTGAGCGAACGAACTGCTTTTGAAGTGTTGGAGTCAGGGTTTTTGATAGCTTGCGACTCGTCCAGTATGATGTAGTCGAAGTAGTAGGTCTTGAGCAGCTCCGTGTCGAGGCGCACAATGCCGTAGGAGGTCAGCACCAGGTCATAGTCCTTGAACTGCTCCACGTTCTTGTCGCGGTAAGTGCCGGTGTAGGTGAGGATGCGCAGCTCCGGAGTAAACTTCTGGGCCTCATTCATCCAGTTATAGATGAGCGATGTAGGCATGACCAATAGCGAAGCCGACTCGGCCCCGTTCTCTTTGCGGTGCTGCAGCATGGCCAATGTCTGCACAGTCTTACCCAATCCCATGTCATCAGCCAGACAGCCGCCAAACTTGTAGTCCTTTACAAAGTGCAGCCAGTTGTAACCTGCTTTCTGGTATGGACGCAGCTCGCCCTGGAAGCCGGCTGGCAAAGGCTTATCTTCTATTTCATCAAACTCGCGCAGTTTCTCCAACTTGCGCGTCATCGTCACCTGCGCCAGGTTGCCGTTCTGCAAGTCGTTCACCAGCGCCATGTGGTGCTTACGCAGCGTAAGCTGGTGCTCGCCCTCCGAGAAAGCAAACAGTTCGATGTACTGCGTGAACCACTCTTCAGGTATAATGGCCACCTGCCCGTTCGGTAACAGGTACTCGTTGTTGCGGGTCAGAATATGGTTTTTGAGCTTGATAAAAGGAATCTCAAACTCGCCGAAACGCACCGTGCCGTAGATGTCGAACCAGTCGTTGTTTTCGGTTATACCTACATTAACGGAGATCTCACCAATGAAATAGTTCTTACCGCTTTTCTCAGACTGCTCTACAGTAAAGCCCAGTTCTTCGAGCGCCTGCAGGTTGTTGTTGAGCCAAGAGAAAGCAGCGCCTTTATCCAGCACAGCCTGTCCGTTCTTCACTTCCAGTTCGCGCTTGGCAAGCTCTTTTACGTACTGCTTTTCGTGCACTGCATCACGTATCAGCTTATGGAAAATGTAGGAATCCTCCGTCTTTTCCATGCTCACACTGATGCGCTTGGCATCCTGGGCCTCTACCATGTGGTCGCCATACCTGAACGATAAGTTAAACAGGATCTTGTCAGCCACGGCAGCCTTGTCTGCTTTGCTCGCCTCACTGCCTCCGTTGCTCAGCAGCGCAGACACCTCTGCCGACTTGATCTCGGAGAAGTTCAGATGAGGCTTAGGCCGAAACTCCTGCGGTTTGATCTCAAAGCCGTTTGGTTTCACGTCAAAGGACTCCACCAGGGAGGTCACGAATTTGCGGTAGTAGTTTTCCTCTACCGATCGCGGAATCAGAATAAACTTCTTATTCAGGAAAGGCTGTAGCTTTTTGCCATCAATGCCATTCTCAAAACTATAAACCACTCCATCCAGCATCAGCCACGCGGGCTCATAGCAGATCAAGGCAGCATTGCGATACTGGAAGTTCAGCTTTTCGCCTTTGTATTTGATGGTAGGGTAGTAGTGGGTATTGTCTTCATTTCGGTGTAAGTGAAAGCGCACAGTCGCCTTGTCAGCCGCCACTTGAATCTCTTTCCAGGCAGGGTCACCGTCTTTGCCCATAATGAATGTGCGCCGGTCCTCGAGCATTTCCAGAATTTTGCCCATACGCACCTGTATGTAATGGCTGATCGCCTCCTGCATGTTTTTATCGCCCTTTTCTGGGTCGTATACCTTCAGGAAGAAATCAGCAGGAGATAGCTTCTTGGGAGAGAATTTCTTCAGTACAGCGTCCTGCTGAATCTGATCGATCAAAGCAATTAGCTTGAAATCTTTGTCGTCGAGACGGGAAGCAAATTCATCGGCGTTTTTGGCAGAAATATTCTGGTGCTGTAAAGTCAGCTGCCCCTTGGTATTGATCTGCACCACAAAAGATTCGAACAGGTATCCCAGGTATTCGTGTTCAAACAACGAATAGATCACCTGAAACGGCTGTGTGGTGTATACTTTCATACAGGTACAATTTTAGGACTTCAAATTTACTCCCAAAACTCCTGATTTCCTACCTTACACTCTTGAAATTACCGCCGCGAATCAAACTATTTTTATATTTTCAGTATATAATTACCCGCTCAGGCACATTAAAGACTTTTAATCTCAATATATAGAGTATATCATATATTCCATAGCACCTTAAAGCCCCTCTTCAAATTTAAGCTCGCTTCTGATCACTTCTGATTTACCTGCTCTCACCAAGCTAATCGCATCATCTTGAGCCAGGAAAACATTTTCCTCTGTCCACTCCCAGGTAGCATTCATCGGCAAGTTCACACCGCTTGCACCAAACCATACTTTGATCGTATCGCCTTGTGTGGTCAAGTATATCTCGTCGAAAGTTTGCTGGCTTGAAGCGGTAAAAGGTATGCGGGGACAGGAAGTCAATTGTGTCAGTACTTCCTGGTCGTTTCGGAACCGCCTCTGCAGAAAGTCCAGGTGCTGGCTGGAGCATTGGTAGCCCAGCATCAAGGCGGAGTTAGTGCTGATAAGGCGATTAGGGTATAGCTATACCTTACAGATTGTCCCGTACGGACATGGCAGCCGCTTTGCGGGCCGGCCGTATAGACACCAGCATGGTGATGATCACGATTGCGCCCCCCGTCAGCACAAAGTCCATCAGCTTAAGTTTAACAGGGTAGGAGTCAACAACCGAAGTGGCCATACCCATCGACACAATGCCGAAGGTCTGCTGCAGGTTGGCAATCAGCATACCCAGCGACAGGCCATAGGAAGCTCCGATAAAAGCCACTAAAGCGCCTTCGATCAAAAATATGTTGCGGATCTGCTCTTTGGTGGCGCCCATGGAGGCAAGCACTGCGATATCCTTCTTCTTATCGATGACGAGCATGGAGAGGGAGAAGAAGATGTTGAGCGAAGCTATAAGTAGGATAAAGGCAAAGGTGATGAACACGAAAAGCTTTTCGACCTTCACAGCACGTAACAGGCTGGTGTGCTGCTCGTCGCTGTTCTGGACCAGGAAGCCCTCGCCCAGTACTTTCTGCAAAGAGCGTTTCACTGTTTCGATGCGGTACCCATCCTCCACCTTGATCTCAATGGCTGTACGCCGCCGACCGTACTCCATCAACTCCTCCGCAAACTGTATAGGCACAAACACATAGGCATCGTCGTACTGCCGCTCAATGGCAAACACGCCGCCTGGGCTTATTTGTAGTGTTTTAAAGGCCCCCTCGGGATTGAGTGGGTTAAATTTTGTATTGCGTGGATACAGGAACTGCATGTACGTAAACTGATTGCTCGTCCTGATGGAGAGCTGATACTGAACACCCCGGCCCACCAGAGCGTAGTAATTGTCGTTTGCATACAGGTTGTAGTCGCCTTCCACTACTGAAGAGCCAATCCTGTTCTGCTCAAAGAAGTTCTCACTCACGCCCTTGACTTTCACAACCATCTGCCGATCGTTGTAGCGCAATAGCGCATTGTCTTCTATCACCTCTGTTACCAGCGCTACACCAGGGGTGCGGCGTATGCGGTTCATGAACTCAGTATCCGTCTCAAACGACTTGCCTTCTACTGACGAAATCTTTAGGTTCGGATCAAAGCTGGTATAAATCGTACGAATAAGGTCTTCGAGACCGTTGAACACCGACAGCACAATGATAAGAGCCGCCGTACCCACCGCCACCCCGATCATGGCAATGTTGGAGATAATGCTGATGATGTTCCTCTTCTTCTTAGAGAAAAAATAACGCTTCGCTATGAGATAAGGGACGTTCATTTAGCAGTTTTGGGTGCTTGGGCTAAAGGTTGATTGTTCTTACAAAAATTAATTTCATTGACTGCCAACTCTCTTCTAATTGTCTAGGCTTTAGAATGAGCTAAGGTCTGCTATACCTTGCTGATGTGAAATCAGGTCTTTGGTTTCTTCCTGCCTTTCCAGCAATTTAATCATTTTGCGGCATCAACAATTTAACAATTAAGCCATCAACAATTTAATTTATTTCCAGGCTTTCACGATCAGGCCTGTGCCTGAGGCGTGCTTGCCGTTTACATCAAACCAGTTCAGCACGAGGCTTATCGGGAAAGTAATCAGGTAGTAAAATGGCAGCAGGATAAAAAACGCTTTGGAAGTGTTGAGCATCAAGAGCGGGTACTTCATCGAAAGCCGCCACGAGATCTGCCCTGGCTTACCGTAGGAATAGCGCGCTTCTACTTTGCTGAAGCCTGCTGAGAAAAGCTTATCCTGAATTTCCTGAATGTTATAGCCGTCGCGCACGTGCTCTTCTATAAACGATGTTTCATCGTCGCCATGCACATCCGAGCCACCTTGGTCAGACGGGGTGGAGATAACCAGCATACCGCCTGGCACCAACGATGCCTGAAAGTTGCGGAATACTTCCACATCCTCCAGGATATGCTCCATCACGTCTACCGAAAGAATCAGGTCGTAAGTGTTCTCTTCGCGGTATTTCACCAGGTCGCCTATGCGAAACAGCACGTTCTGCCGCCCAATCGCCCTGAAAAAGCGGTTACTGTCTGATATCTGCTCCTCTTTTACGTCAACGGCCAATATACTCCATTTGCTACTCTGGCTTGAGAGCCAGTAGGTATACTGTCCGAAGCCAGAGCCCGCATCCAGTATGTGCTGCTCGTCGGCTTTACGGTTAGCGGCCCACTCGCGCAGCTCCTTGTGCACATGCCAGGCACGTAGCAGGAGCAGGTCCAGCAAATTATAAAATACGCGGCGCAGGAATGGGGTCTTGTTAAACACATCGCCCAGCACGCGCTTAATCGGATCGTACTGCATAAGGGTGTTGCTAGTTCTTAGCGGGTATAGGTGTCGTCCTCCTCGTCTTCCTCGGGAGCAGGTGGTATATCCAGATTGGAGAATAGTTCGTCAATCTTGGCGGCGTACTCAGCAGTATCGTCCAAAAAGAACACAAGCTCAGGTATAACACGCACCTGTTTCTTGATGCGCTGGGCTAGCAGGTGACGAATGGTTTTGGTGTTTACGCGCAGTTCCTGCAGGAGCATTTCATTGCCGTCTTTGGCGTTCATCACGCTCAGGTATACACGCGCCAGACCCAGGTCGGGCGACATACGCACTACACTTACCGATATATAGGCACCGCCGAACAAGTGTGGCACTTCCCGTTGGAATATCTCTGCCAACTCCCTCTGAATTAGGCGCGAAAACTTCTGTTGTCTTTTACTTTCCATATTGAAGATGCAAATATCATATTAATTTCGCATTTTTACCCCAATTGTGCCGTACTCATTTCGGCTCAGGCTGGTGTATAGTTCTTTCTAACTCCGTCTTCCTTTGATTAGTTACTTCCGAAGCATACTGCCTTCCCGCTTATTTTTGCTGGTGTTACTGTTCCTGGCGATCCGGTTGCCGCTCATCTTTTTGGGTATACCTGCTACTGCATCTGAGCTGCTGTACATGCTGGTAGGGGAGCGTATGGCAGATGGCTTTGCCATGTACCGTGATATCTACGACACCACGGCACCCCTTTCTGCCTTTGTGTACTGGACCATCGATGTGATAGCAGGGCGCTCATACCTGAGTTACAGGCTCACAGCGACATTCCTGCTCCTCTTTCAGGCGGTCATGCTTAACCTGACGCTAAACCGGCATCAGGTATACGCAGGCAAAGGCTATATCCCTGCTTTGTTATACCTGCTCATGGGTAGCCTTACCTTTGAGTTTGATATGCTCACGCCACTGCTTATTGGCAATACATTTGTTATTCTGTCGCTCCCCTATATCATCACGATCTCAAGGGAGGGCTTTGAAAATAACCGCTTGTTTGTAGGAGGGTTTATGGTGGGGCTTGCAGCTATGAGCTATCTGCCCTTGGCGCTGTTTCTGCTGGTAGCGGCTTTTGGCGTTGTGCTCTTCGCCTCCAACACTTTCCGGAGCTTCCTGTTAATGCTCTGCGGCTTTGCCTTTCCTTACGCCGTGCTGGTGACTTATTACCTTTATACCAATACAACGTCTCATTTTGCAGAAATGCATTTGCTGCAACCCTGGCAGTTTGGCATCAACCCGCTGGTTCCGCCGGCCCACCTGGCACTGGCGCTGGCGCTGCCTGCAGCACTTTTGCTGCTTTCGCTGATCAGCACGACCTCACTGCCTCAGCGCCTGGTGTTTCAGGGCAAGTTTCAGCAACTCATGACGGTATGGCTCGTGGTGAGTATTGTGGTGTTGATCAGCCGCAACGAGCTATCAGTAGGTTCCTTCGTAGTAATACTTCCGCCCATCGCCTATTTCGGCGAATTCCTGTTCACAAGCCGCATGAAGAAATGGATACTAAACCTGATGTTTTTTATCCTGTTAGGTGGGGTGTTGCTTATCCGTTATCGACAGCCACTGGGTTTAGCTTCTTTTGTAAAGATCGATGACTCTCAGCTACTGTTGCCGGACAACAGCGTTGGAGATGAGATCAGGGGTAGCTCGGTATTGGTTCTTGGTGATGACATCAGCTATTATGAGCACAACAAACTGGCTACGCCATACCTGAACTGGCGGCTATCACAACGCCACTTCGGCCGACTCGATGAGTACCAGGCCGTCTATGACCTCTATCAGAACTTCCGCCTGGAAAGCCCAGTATACATTGTGGACCAAGCCGGCCTTATGCCGCAATTAAAACATAAACTGCCGTCCGTTTTCGAAGGATATGAGCCTACGCAAACAGCGGCAGTCTATAAAAAAGTCCGTTAAGCGGCTATACCTGTCTTAGCAAACCGGAATTTTATTAACGCGATTCTGGTGGCGTCCACCTTCAAATTCTGTCTCCAGGAACACACGTGTCATATCCGCTGCTACGTCCTGCGACACAAACCGGGCAGGTATACATAGTATGTTGGCGTTGTTATGCTCCCGGGATAGCTTAGCCAGCTCTGTCTGCCAGCAAAGTGCCGCTCTGATCTCCTGGTACTTATTGGCTGTCATGGCCACACCGTTTCCGCTTCCGCAGATCAGGATACCAAAGTCGGCTTCTTTGTTCACCACAGCCTTCGCCAGTGGATGCACATGATCCGGATAGTCTACTGAAGCATCTGAACCAGGACCAAAGTCTGTCACTTCGTTGCCTGCCGCCTCCAGCTGCTCTTTCAGCAGGCTCTTGTATGTAAAGCCGGCGTGGTCGCCGCCGATTGCTATTTTATATCCCATAGTTTTAAGCGTTATTTTCGTTCAGTCTTTTCAAATCGCGCTGGATAATTCCTCTTGATACGCTGATACTTACTTCATACAGCACGATCAGCGGAAAGGATATCAGCAACTGACTAATCACATCCGGAGGTGTGATTACCGCAGACACAATCAGGATCACGATAATGGCGTGTCGGCGATACAGCTTCATTATCTCCGGTGAGAGCAGTCCCGCCTTGGTGAAGAAATACACAATGACCGGCAACTCAAACATAAAGGCACAGGCCAGGCAAAGCGTGGTTAGTGTTGAAATGTAGGAAGACAAGTCAAACTCATTTACGATAGACGGGTCGACCTGATAACCAGCCAGGAAGTTGATCGAGATAGGAGATACTACGTAGTAGCCGAAGAGCAGGCCCATCGCAAACAGTACCGATACCCAGAACACCGCACCACGTGAGTTTTGCTGTTCCTGCGGGTATAGGCCTGGCTTCACAAAACGCCAGATCTCCCAAAAGGCATACGGAAAGGCCAATGCCAGGCCTAGCACCAGCGACACCATGATGTGCATGGAGAACTGGCCGCTCATTTGCCGGCTTTGTATCGTAAAGCCTAGGTCTTCTATACAGAATGCGCTCGATCCAAAATATTGGCTGACCTTACACATCATCTGGTAGCTAAAGAAGTCGGTGCGGGAAGGGGCCAGGATGATATCGTGGAACACGAAGCCTTTGGCAAGAAAGGCCGCTGTAGCAAACACCAGAATGGATGCTACTGACCGTATAATGTGCCACCGCAACTCCTCCAAATGGTCCACAAAGGACATCTCCTGCTGCTGTTCCGCTCCCTCGAGGTGTGGTTGGTCCATTAATGATGGCTTATAAATAAATTCTTATGATTGAATTAGTAAGCAAAAAGTGGATAGTCTTGCATCCAGCTGTTCACTTCTTTGCGCACAGCTTCTATTTTGCTTTCGTTGTCGTGGTTAGTGAGCACACTGTCCATCAACTCTACTATGCGAGCCATGTCCGTCTCTTTCAAACCACGTGTCGTAATCGCAGCAGTACCTACGCGCATACCTGAGGTCACAAACGGTGACTTATCATCAAAAGGCACCATGTTCTTGTTGATGGTGATATCTGCCTTCACAAGTGTGTTCTCAGCCAGCTTACCAGTTATACCTTTCGAACGCAGGTCGATCAGCATCATGTGGTTATCAGTTCCACCTGAGATAATGTTATAGCCACGCTCTACAAAGGCAGCTGCCATGGCCTGCGCATTCTGCTGCACCTGCTTGATATAGCCCATGTAGTCATCAGACAACGCCTCGTAATAGGCCACTGCCTTCGCTGCGATCACGTGCTCCAGCGGACCGCCTTGTGTACCCGGGAATACGGCTCCATCCAGCAGAGATGACATCATGCGGGTTTCTCCCTTAGGAGTCTTCAGGCCAAACGGATTTTCAAAGTCTTTGCCCATCATGATCATACCGCCTCTTGGTCCGCGCAGTGTTTTGTGCGTAGTGGTGGTTATGATATGGCAGTGCTCAAATGGGTTGTTCAGAAGCCCTTTAGCAATCAAGCCGGAAGGGTGGGAGATATCGGCCAGTAATAGTGCGCCTACCTCGTCGGCAGCTGCACGTAGTTTTTTATAATCCCAGTCGCGGCTGTAGGCAGAAGCACCGCAGATGATCAGCTTGGGCTTCTCACGACGGGCTGTTTCCACTACTTTATCAAAATCGATCAGGCCAGTTTCCTGCTCCACACCATAGAAGCTTGGCTGGTACAGTTTACCAGAGAAGTTAACAGGCGAGCCATGTGTCAGGTGACCACCGTGAGACAGGTCGAAACCCAGGATCTTGTCGCCTGGCTGCAGTACTGCGAGCATCACAGCTGAGTTAGCCTGAGCACCAGAGTGCGGCTGCACGTTTACCCAGGTAGCCCCAAAAAGCTCCTTTGCACGGTCTATCGCCAGCTGCTCCGACTGATCCACAATTTCGCAACCACCATAGTAGCGTTTGCCTGGCAGGCCTTCAGCATACTTATTGGTCATCACACTTCCCATCGCCTCCATCACCTGATCCGAAACGAAGTTCTCGGACGCGATCAGTTCGATGCCGTGGGTCTGGCGTGCTTTCTCTTTAGCAATCAGGTCAAATATAGCTGTGTCTTTCTGCATGGCTGCTTTGTTTTTATAATCCTTCAAAATTAAAGCTTGCACCTGAATAAACCAATGTTTCAAAAGTTTATATCAGCCGCAGCGTAACTATAACCCTCCAGCCTCTGCCACTCCTCTTATCCTTAACTTTTTTCGAATCATTCAGATCACCTTATGCCCTTACTTTTAAGTTAGGTATAGTCAGCTTCTATTTAGATTTTCCTTAAAACAAGAAGGCCCGCCAATTTGGCGGGCCTTCTTTATGATGGTAATACTTGGATTACTGCTTCAGGAGTTTCACCTGCTCCGTCTTACCGTTAAACTCTGTCATCAGGATGTAGATGCCTGTTGGCAGGTTGTTGTTCAGGTTCAGAAGGATCGTGTTCTCACCTTCTTCGATGTCGTAGCTCAGGTTCTGAACGGCTGAACCATTCATGTTCACGATACGCACATTCAACTTACCTGCTCTGTCGGCATTGTACACCAGCTTAGAGTCAACGTTGATTGGGTTCGGATACACTCTTGGACCAACTGCCAGGTTCGCTCCGGTAGAGGACACAGCGACCACTTTGCTGTATTCAAATGTACCATCCAGGTCCACCTGCTTCAGTCTATAGTAACGTGTGCCGTTGAAGTTGCCTTTGTGGTTGAACTGGTAGTCCTGACGCAGTGAAGTCGTATTTACTTTGCTATTCACTTTGCCTACTGCCTTAAATTCACCTTTCAGGTCTTCTGTCATCTGCACTTCGAAGTAGTCGTTGTCCAGCTCAGAAGCTGTAGCCCATGTCAGTTGAACAGCATTGCCTTCTTTTCTTGCGTTGAAGGCGATCAGTTCTACTGGGAGAGGAACGATTTCAGACTCCAATGTTACTGTAGCCGATGCTTCTAATGAACTGTTAACAATTGACCCACTCAGTCTAGCTCCTATTTCTGTTGAAGTGCTTCTTACCGAAATTAAGGTAGTGAAGTTGCCATTTTCGTCTGGAGTAAAGCTCATTGCTCTTGTCCAAGCACCTTCCTCAGTAGATGTAGGATCCGAAGATATCTGGAAGGTAACATCTCCTGTCATTGACAGTTGCAGGTCTCTTCCAATAGCTAAGTTCTGAGCAGTTACAGTGTATGACTTGACATCGAACTCTGTTCCTTCTTGCGCTTTAAAGCTTAATGTGGTTGGATTAACTGTAATAATTGGTCTTACAATTTCCAATCTCTCAGGCTCACTACTTGTTGTTACACCCAGAGAGGTTATTGTCACAAAATTTCTGGAAGCTGTCTGTGGCACTAGCATTTCGAGAGAATTCTCATCTTCTTCGAAGAAGCTGCTTACATTCACTGTACCTATTTTGATAGTTCCAACATTTGTCAGCTTGTAACCTCTTACAACTACTCTTTCTAAGAGTCTAGCAGGGTTATCACCTGTAATAGTGCTTCCATCACTCTCCTTCTCGAATCTTACGATTACCGGGCTTGTTACGGTAAATACATCTTCAGTTGTCTGAGTTGATTCAGCTGTTGTTGTTGTTCCAGCCTCATTTGTTAGTGTGATAATACCTGTTATGGCATTGTTTGGAACTGTTACTGTTATTTCACGGGCAGTAGTCAGATCTTCCGTTTCCACTGTAGCTGGAATGTTGATTTGACTCTCGAGTGGCGCAGGGATGATTTCTCCTCCATGGCCTTTGAAGAATACATTTATCATTCCAGTCACATCGATCAGGTTCTCACCGGTGATGGTTACAACATATCCAGCAGGCCCTTCTTTAGCTACGAAATCATGAATGATCGGTGCTTTCACTACTCGGAAGATTTGTGAACTTGTCACTGTTCTGCTACCACCGTATGGTGTAGTAACAGCAAGCTTACCGATTGTAGCTCCTTCCGGCACAGTCACACTAATTTCAGTAGGAGATGTTACAGTATAAGATGCTATAACTCCGTCACCCTCTCCTTCAATCCCTAAGAATCTAACCTCTGTTGCATCGTCAAAGTTTGTACCGGCAATTGTGAAGGTTGTTCCAACGACACCTGCATAAGTGCTGAAACCTGTAATAGTTGGAGCTCCTATAATTGTCAGGTTACCATTTGACTGCCCTGTACCGCTGTCACTTGATATTCTCACTGAGCCAGTGATAGCTCCTGCTGGAACTGCTACTTCTAACACGTCTGTGCCTTCTTCTGTCGTGCTGTAGGTAGCGTTTACGATAGTACCTGCAATACGCGTACTATTTGAACCTGCAAAAGTTACTGTAGGTACTGCTCTAGTAACATTTGTTCCGTCAAAGTATTCGTCAAATCTAGACCCTGTAATAGTAACAATGTTTACACCTGCATATACTCTGGTATCGTTTGCTGTTCCTGTTTGTATAACACTAGCAATTACTGGTTTGTATACTGTCAAGGCAGTTGATGTACCTGTGCCACTTGTAGAAGTAACGCTCAGCACGTTTGAGCTGTTGAAGTTTACAACTGGAGCTTTAAATGTAATAGTACCTGTACCGTTTTCTACGTTCGTCAAGGCTACAGTGTAGCCCGAGATTGCTATACCACCATAAGACATACCAGTAATGTTGATAAAGTTAGTACCAGTGATAACCACTTCCTCACCTGCATATACAGCAGTTGGTGTTACGCTCGAAAGGACTGGTGCTAGAACTGTGAATGCAAATGGATTACTTTCACCACTTCCAGAAATCACAGTCAAGTTTCCTGATGTGGCTCCATTTGGAACAGTTATTGTAATTTCAGTCGCAGTATAAGTAGTTGCCGTAACTTGGGTACCATTAAAATTCACAACTGGTGCTTTTTCAGCAACACCACCTTGTCCATCGTTTAGCGTTTCATCCCAGTACTGCGTGAATAATTCGCCCGTGATTGTTACTACTGTTTGACCTACATAACCTTCTTCAGCGCTTATTGCTGTTATAATTGGCTCAATTACAGTATAGTCAGTAGCACTTGTTCCTGTTCCGGCTGGGGTGGTAACAGCTACTTTACCTGTTCCTGCATCAAACGGTGCTTTTACCGTAATCAGCTCAAAACCTGTCTCAGCGCCTTCACTATCTACCTCTTTAGTAACTTCACCTACGATTGTCGCAGACTCCCCACTGAAAGTTACTTCTGTTGCATTGGTGAAGAACTGACCTCTAACGGTTACCAACTGATTTGCATAGCTAGTAGTAGGAGTGTCTGTGCTGTTCGTAAATGTAATGTTAGCTGGCACTGGCACAACGAAATTATCTGTGCTTTCTGCTACTCCTGCAGGTGTCGTTATAGTGATTTTACCAGTAGTAGCGGCAACAGGTACTGTTACAGTAAGTACATCAAATGTCTCGTTTATCTGAACAGTCGCCATATCGGCTGCAATTCCATTGAACGCAACTGCTGTAACATCTATGAAGTTTGTACCAGTGATGGTTACTACTGTTCCTGCCACACCACCTTCTACTGGTTCAAATGCTATAATAGTAGGCGCAGGTATAACGGTGAATACATCAGTAGTTCTGAATACTTCTGTTTCCGCAACATCTATGCTGATCGGCCCGGTCGTTGCACCAGTTGGTACTGTAGCAGTAATAGTACCTTCAGCTCTATTATAAGTAAAATCCGCTACTACGTTGTTAAATTTCACGCCAGTAACTTCATTTAACAACCAGCCAGTAATTACTACCTCATCACCAACTATACCTTCTGTCGCAGTAAAGCTGATAATCTCTGGTGTCGTAACTATCGTGTAAGGGTTGCTTGGGTTGCTGTTACCAGCCGCGTTTGTTACCATCAGTGGACCAGTTACAGCTCCTTCCGGAACAGTTGCAGTGATGGTTTGCGCCTCGGTGTTAACTGTAATGGTAGTGGCCTCAACATCATCATCACTGCCTTCTGCACCTAAGAAGGTTACTTTGATCTCCTCACCATAGAAATTGGTACCGCTGATAACAACTTCATTCCCCACAACTCCCTTCCCAGAAGAGATAGATGTAATAGTTGGCAACTCAATAACGTTGAAGTTAGAAGGGCTTACGCCAGGACCGTTGATGTTTGACACGGTGATTACACCAGTGATAGCACCAACCGGCACAGTAGCTGTCAGTGTTTTATCGTCGGCAACTTCGAATACAGCAGGTATAGCACCTTCTGCACCAGCAAAAGTTACCGTTACTGCTCCTTCGTTTATGAAGTTATAACCTGTGATTGTCACTACTGTACCTGCTGCGCCCATTTCCGGCGTGAATGTCAGAATTACAGGAGTTACAACTACTTCGAAAATCTCTGTCTCAACCTGATCTGCAGGGTTGGTTACTAATAGCTTCCCTGTTACAGCGCCTTCTGGTACAGTTACTGTAAGTTCAGTATCGCTCTCGTTAGGAGCAGTCAGCTCAATGCGTAAGTCATCTTCCGCTGTTACATCGCTACCCAAGAATACTACTTCTGAAACATATTTCAGATGCTGACCTGTGATCGTGATTGTCTGGCCAATTGGGCCTTTGGTAGGATCTATGCTTACAACTGGGGCATGAATTACTTCGAATGGTCCATCCCAAGTAGCCTCACCACCAAGCGTGGTTACCACTACATTGCCTGTTGTAGCAGTTTCAGGTATATTGAATGTAATAGTAGTACCCTCATTGCTTACCACAAAACCAACTACTCCAGCTTCTGTATCATTTGGAGAGATTGTAACATTTCCAAATGTAACTACAGTTGCCGTTTCGAAGTTGGTACCAGTGATGGTCACTTCTTCTCCTACGATGCTGTATGTGAAACCACCGATAGTAGTTGCAACACTCGCTATAGTTGGAGCTGGCACAAAAACAAATTCCTCTGCACTTGTACCAATCTTGTCTCCTGGAGCAATTACCTGTATAAGACCGGTGCTTGCATCTGCCGGTACAATTACGACTAGCTCACCGTCGTTTGTTACCGGCGTAACAATTGTACCTTCTCTGTCATCTTCAACACCTTCACCTCCTAAGAACATTACACTGCTTACTCCCGACAAGTTGGTTCCTTTTATCGTCACCCTCATGTTTGGACCTGCTGTAGTTGGCTCAAAACTAGCGATTGTTGGTGCCGGCACATCAAATGATGCCACACTCGAAGATTGGCTTTCAGGACTCTTCACTGTAATAACGCCAGTGCTTGCTCCCAATGGTACCGTTACAGTGATTTGGTTATCGTCAACTACTGTAAAGCTTGTAGCTGCCACACCATTAAATAATACTTCGTTCACTCCTAAGAAATACTGGCCGTAGACAGTTACAGTCGCACCTACACTTCCTCCGGCTGGAGAAAACTCTACACTCGTTGTCTCCTGATCATTGTCATGATCAATCGCTAAAATTTGTGGGCCAAGTACTGTGAATGAATTTGTACTTACATCCTGCCCGGCTGGTGTAACTACTGTAATTTGGCCAGACGTTGCTCCATTGGGTACAGTTACTGTTATTTCGCTGTCTTCTTTCCCTTCTGCAAAAGCTATCGTAGCTGGGTCAGCTGCCACACCGTTGAACAGCACACCGGTTACGCCTGTGAAATACTGTCCGTAAAGCGTTACTGTTTCACCAGCACCTGCACTTGACGGGGCAAATTCAACTCCTGAAGCAAGAGATGGAGCCGGCACTTCAAACGCTGTTGCACTTGTTACCTCTCCGTATGGCGTTACTATTCTTATGAAGTCACTCTTAACACCATAAGGTACAGCTACCGTAATAACAGTACTGTCTGTGGTAAAAGAGGTAGCCTGCACGGCTCCAAAGTATACTGCCGTAGCTTCTTTTAGATGTCTCCCATTTATAGTTACTTCTGTTCCTGGAACACCTCCTGTTGGAGTAAAGCCTGTCATCTCTGGCTCTTGCGACACTGTTACTGCATCGAGAAACACATAGGCTGCATTTACAGATCCTAGCTCAAACCTTACATTTGTTGCGTTGCTTGGCAGATATACCGTCTCTCTTGAGGGCTGGACAGCTACTGCATAAGTAGAGGCCTCTTTTATACTTCCTCCTTGTAGACGGTAGCTTACCTTCATATTAGCACTATATTCTGCTAATCTTGTTGTGCTTGCCAAAAAGCTAAAGCTCACTTTATACCCTGTTGAGCCTATTTGGCTCTCCTCCTGTAGCTTAATGTCCACATAGGCTGCTGTAGTTCTGAATTGAGCAGAACCGCCAGATGAACTTGGCGCTATTTCTGCTCCATCTGAGCTCAACCCGCTTGAAATTACGTTTGCAGAAGTTGGTATTCGCCAAGGGCCATTATAAGTTATGGGGGCCTGAGCAACTACAGTGGAAACCAGACCCAGCATAATCACGCACTGCAGGAGCAGAGAACGTATAAGCCGGCCTAATGGGGGGGAGTAGATTTGTGCCATAGCTAAAAGTTAAGAGTTAATAAATTTTTGTGCAGTTTTAATGCTAAGTTAATTATCACAAAATAAGATAATTTATCTTTCACTTTTGCAATATTAATCCCTGTTTTTTTGTCTGATTTTAACTCTCTTCTTTTATATAGCGTTTTTAGTGCATTCAAGGCTATTTTTTAAAAAGTGCCTTGATTAAGTTATTTGGAAACTTTTCAAGTTTATTTTTTTAAAATAGTATTTAAAAAGGTTATATATTAACTATATTATGTTTGCATTAAAATATTATATATAGGTTTTCGGTATTATTTCATTTCTCTCCTGAATACAATCTGGCTTTTTTATAACATTGTAAAGCTGTGCAATTAACCATGTCTTTAAACACCAGGTATCAGTTTAAATATATTAGATACCGGTTTAATTACATTAACTTATTTTGTGAGTTTGCCAGATTCAAAACCGCATAATAGCGCAGGAAATTTAGCTTATATGGATTGCAACATAATTAAACTTGCTTTAACCTAACGTAGGCAACATTCAAAAGGAACTCTTTACTAAAAATCTAAAATATAACACGAACCCCATCACATAAAAGGCCACATATGGTTGATATATAGAACTATGCAGTATGGTATAAGTGTATAACCAATCTCAATTTCTCATGATAAAACACTAGAATAGGTCAATATATATGTCTTTAAGATTGCCTGTAAATGAAAACAGAAAAGGGCTGCAGTTTCCTGCAGCCCTTTTCTGTTTTCTGAGAGTTTATCTGTCTCTAGCGCTTCATAAGTTTAAATGTATGCTTTGTGTCATTGTCGAGTACATGAAGCACATACATCCCTTTGGTAGTAACACTCCGCATATCTACTGTGATGGAGTTGCCGGAGGTTTCCTCGGTACGCTGCTGTAGCACCTTACCCATTGCATCCATTAACACCACCTGCACGTTACGAGCTTCTGTACCATTGAGAGTCACAACTACTGCGTCATCGAATGGATTAGGATAGGCCGAAGCTGTGCCATTACCTGCGTTTAAAGCAACTGCTCTAATTGGTGAGAAAGAAGTAGTGCCGTCAAAGTCAACCTGCTTCAGTCTATAGTAACGTGTTCCAGATACTGCTTTTGCATCCAGGAAGCTATAGTCCTGGCGTAAAGCAGTGGTACCTACTTTACTCTCCACAAAACCAATTGCTTCAAAATCTCTGGCATTTCTTGACACCTGCACTTCAAAGCCCTTATTCTCCTGCTCTGAAGCTGTGGCCCAAGTTAGGTTCACTCCTTTGGTTTGTGCTTGAGCTCTGAAGAACATGAGTTCTACAGGGAGAGGAACTATTGGTAAATCATCAATAACAATTTTACCATCAAGACTTGCGGTTGAATAGCAAACTCCAGGGGCAAGTTGAAGTACTACCGCAACCCTATTCATTTCTGCAGATACTGACTCAATACTAAAAATTTTACCACCTACAACTCTTAATGGATCTATTGTATTATCATAGTAGACGAGCCACTCATGACCAATAATTTCATTGTCTGGTAGGTTGACATTGTAAGTATACTCAGCGTACTTGCTTACTTCTGGATTTACAGGACCTAGGATATTTCCTTCTATATTTGCAGTAACTATGGGATTAGCTGTAGCAGTTACTAGTACCCTTTCTCCATCACATCCTGTTCCTATATTTACTTTGCTTACATAATAGTTGACGCTTGTGCCTTCCTGAATGACAGGAGTAGTAAATGATGAACCTTGCTCTAAATAATTTCCGCCTGATTGAGTCGTATACCACCTGTAAGTTTCTCCACCCAAAGCGCCAGAAGCGCTTAACATCACTTCTCCTTCACCACATCTAATTCCGTTAATTGCCTGAGGAGCAATTGGCGCCTCGTTTGTCATATTAATTACAGCTCTAGTTGAACTTTCACAATTACCATTAGCATCATAAATTGCCACATAGTAGTAACCCGAGTCACTGTTTCGTCTAATTGATAACGTATTACCTGTTTTAATTGGTGTTCCACCTGTCGAAGCTCTATACCATCTATAAACTTGACTGCCTGCAGCTCCATGGGCAGTTAGGGTAATAGTAGGGTTACCATTTCCACAGTCTCCATCAGATGTAACTATTGGAGTTGGTGGGTTTCCAATGGTTGCAGTTACAGGCACTCTTGCGCTCTCACACTCTCCAGTAAGATTGAAAATGCTTACATAATATGTTGTTGTGTTATTAAATGATTCTGTAAGGGTTTCGCCTCTGTGATGAACTGCATTTGCAGTTGAAGTTTTGTACCAACGGTATTCTGTATTTGTTGGAGCACCTGTTACACTAAGTGTAAGTTGTCCGCTATTACATCTGCCATTATTGAAAACTGTCGGAACTATATTGTTGCCAACAATTGCCCTAACAGGTATTCTAGCTGTTTCACACCCTGCTATCATTGCGCTTACATAATAAGTTGCACTATTTTGAAGCGAAGAAATTTCTAATGTAGATTGGTTGCTTATAGAGGAGCCTCCTGAAGATGTAGAGTACCACCGGTAATTACCATTTGTTGTTCCTGAAGCTGAAAGAGTAACAGGATTGCCAGGCTCACAGCTTTGTCCAGGTATTCCCACCAAAGCAACTACATTAACCGTACCTGGACTCGATGAAACCCCATTTGGCTGCCCGACTACAATGGATAAAGTCGTTCCAGTCACTCGACTTCCTGGGATACTTACTCTTATTTCATCTTTTGAAATAAGTGTGGGTATTATATAATCTTCACTGTTATTTAGTATTATATAAGATGGATTACCTCCGCCAGTATTAAACTTTTGACCGCTTATTATCAAGTTAACATCTTCCCCAGCTACTACACAGCTAGGAGAAATACTACTAATCGATTGCCCCATACTCTCCCCACTCACCAGCAGGAAAAAGCCCAGCAACAGTAGCATAAAAATTTTAGTTGCCGCAGCTGTTCCCGTAGCGTTGGCAGTTGGCCGCTGGGTGAGGGCGGCGGTTGGATTGTAGATGTGTTTCATAAAAAACTCAAAAAATTAGAAGATTCTGGTTGGTTGGCGGATTGACTAGAGCCGAAGTATGGACATAGTAATTCCACCTATACTTTTTACAGCATTTTTTAGAACTCTAACCTTAGAGATCTAACGAGATAGATATATTTTGACTAGCTATAAGCTAATATGTGGCATACCTGCTTATAGGATCACTTTTACCTATTAAAATATTCGGAAGAATTACTTTGCCCCTGAAATAACTAAGTCTAATTAATTATTAATATAAAGCAATATTAATTATAGGACAGCTAATTTCCATGCTATTATTGTTATTTTTTTTATCAGAAATTTACAAATTGTACTAATTTACAACTGTTCCATCGTTTAGCTTTATAATCTAACAAGCGCTATATGATGATTCAAACAATTAATTATCAACTCTTTCTGCGAACCATATATGGACGATCTAAATTGCACTGAATATTCAAAAAATTAGTGTCTAAATCCAATGCCACAAGGTTACCATAAGCTGCGTTTTTGTAGTACACGCAGCCTGCATCGAGGTTGATACGGGCATCCTGATGTGCAGCACTTTTCTTGATCGTATGTAGGGGAGTGGGGGTATGGCCGTGCAGGAGCCTCTTATTATCGAGGCGTTCCCAGTCAACTTCGTAGTGCCTTATGTTAAGCATGGCTTCTTTGTCTCTAAAAAGGTCGGTTTGATGGAAGTCGAAGCCGGCATGCACCAAAAAGAAGTCGGATAGTTCGAGGTAGAAAGGGAGGGAATCGATGAAGTTGGCGTAGGTGGCGGGGAATTTCCTGAAGTCGCTCATGCCAAAGTTTTGTAGCACCATTTGTTTTTCAGATGCCGAAAGGCTAACAGCTGACTCACCTTTCGAAGCGGCTTTGAGAAGCATCTGATCATGGTTGCCACGCAGGCAGTGCACCTGGTAGTGCTGTTTCTGGAGGTGTATGATAAAGTCCAGCACGCCTTTGCTGTCGGGGCCTTTGTTTACGTAGTCGCCCAGCAGGTATAGCTCATCCGTTTTCTTGAGTTGGAGTTGCTCGAGCACAAGCGCTCTGAAGGTGCGGGCGCAGCCGTGTATGTCACTGATCGCGTATCGGGCCATGGCGGGGAGCGTCTGGTCTGAGTCGGTTTGAAGCAGCTAAAAAAATAGCACCTGCTCATGAAACAGGTGCTATTTTTTTAGCTGTTATACTGATTAGTTATACTTATTATTATCTATTCCTGGTTTGTGATGACCGCGGTTCGGATTGTTGATACGCACATTAGCGCCTGTCTCATCCGCGTCGTCTACCGTATATTTTTTCTCCAACTCTTCACGCTCTGCACGTGTGCTATTCGGATCTACCGGCTTATCACCAGTACCTTTGCTTTGACCACGTCCTGTTGGGTTTCCTGAATCAGCCCCACCGGGCTGGGTATGCTTATATGATGGCATAGTGTGTTCTCCTTTTGTTTAAGTTAAAAATAAAAGGCAAGCTCCTCAGGCCTATACCTGAAAGCAGCTATACCTGGTTTAAAAATCAGTTCTGATAATCAGGTACCACGACCTTCTTCTTCGGTACGCATGTTGTCGGGCGGTGGCGTGCCGTCGTCGGCGAAGTCGTTGACGCCGGTAGCTGAGGGACCTTCAGAAGCAGTGTCGCTGCCGAAACCCTCTTTACCGTCACGGTTACCGAAGCCCCCGCGTTGGTGTTCGTTCTTCGGAGGATCTGCACCCGGAATGATATGCCCCGCACGGAATTCCTGATCCGTAGTATCGTCCTCAATCACGCGCACTGGCCTGTTTTTGGCCGCATCGCTGTGCTGCGATTCTCCTGCGTGTTTATCGTTTTCTTTATTTTCCATAGTTGTGTCTTTATCGTGCTCCACTTGAGAGCTATACCTGTTTTTACTCCATTTCGGCCGCTATGGTTTAGTTAGATTAGCCTCCAACCAGTTCGCCGCCATTCACATGGATCACCTGTCCGGTTATATAGGACCCGTCCTGAGAAGCCAGCAAAACATAGGCCGGCGCTACTTCCGATGGCTGCCCTGGACGCCCAAGCGGCACATTCTGCCCAAACTCTTTTACTTTCTTCTCATCAAACGAGGCAGGTATAAGCGGTGTCCAGATTGGACCTGGGGCCACAGCATTCACCCGTATTTTCTTTTCCGCCAGGTTAGAGGATAGGGAACGGGTGAAGGAAGTGATGGCTCCTTTTGTAGAGGCATAATCCATGAGGTGGTGGCTGCCGCGGTAGGAGGTAACGGAAGTGGAATTTACAATAGCGCTACCTTCTTTCATGTGCTCCAAAGCCGCTTTGGTCATGTAGAACATCGAGAAGATGTTTGTCTTAAAAGTACGTTGCAGCTGGTCTTTCGATATGTCCTTCAGATCGGTCTGCTCGTGCTGCTCTGCGGCGTTGTTCACCAGTATGTCCAGCCCGCCAAGATCGCTTACAGCCTGCTGGACAGCTTTTTGGCAGAAGGCCTCATCTCCTATATCACCTGAAATGATCACCCCTTTCCGGCCTTCCTTTTCTATAAGTTGCAGGGTGTCCTGGGCATCCTTGTCCTCGTTCAGGTATACAATGGCCACATCGGCACCTTCGCGGGCGAAGTGCACTGCCACGGCGCGGCCTATACCACTGTCACCGCCTGTAATGAGCGCCTTCTTGCCTTTGAGCTTATCGCTGCCTTTGTAGCTTTCGCGTATGTACTCCGGCTGCGGAGTCATTTTATGTTCTTTGCCCGGTTGCTCTTCCTGTTTCTGGGCAGGTACTTCATTTGGTTTGTTTGCCATAGTTTTTATAGTTTTAGTGTGCTTGCAGTCCATACCTATACGCCTGCATTTTTGGCCTAGTTACCGTAGCCTGGTATCTTGTGAGGCAGCTAGCCGTTTATACCTTAAAATATGTCCCCGGATTATGTGGAAAGAAACCGACAATAAACTCACCCGCAGCTTCAAGTTCAAAGACTTCAGAGCGGCTATGGCTTTCATGAACAAAGTGGCCGATGTGGCTGAGGAGCTCAATCATCATCCATGGTGGAGCAATGTATACAACAAGGTAGAGATCGAACTGACCACACACGATGCCGGCAATACCGTCACTGACAAGGATATAGAGCTGGCCCGACGCATTGACCAGCTTTATGACGAGATGATGGTCTGAGGCTCTATCACCAAAGTTGCTGTCAGGGGCTGGCTTATAACCTGGCACAGCAATCAGCCCTTAACAATCGACAATTAAGTAATACCTTTGCTGCATGCAGGAACCTGAAAAAACCAACCTATACCTGGTGCCGACTCCTATCGGTAACCTGGAGGATATCACGCTGCGGGCTATACGCATACTGAAGGAAGTAGACGTTATACTGGCCGAAGATACCCGCACCAGCGGCAAGCTGTTGCAACATCTGGGTATAGAAAAGCGCATGCACAGCCACCACTTGCACAACGAGCACAAGGCCAGCGCCCATCTGGTGGAACGAATGAAGGCAGGCGAAGTAATGGCTCTTATTTCAGATGCCGGCACACCCGGAATTTCTGATCCTGGCTTCCTGCTCGTGCGCGAATGCCTCAAGGCAGACCTTAAGGTGGAGTGCCTCCCTGGTGCAACTGCCTTTGTGCCAGCCCTGGTCAAATCCGGTTTCAGCACTGACCGTTTTACATTTGAAGGATTTTTGCCTTTGAAGAAGGGACGCCAGACGCGCCTGATCAGTTTGGCAGAGGAGGAGCGTACCATGATTTTCTATGAATCCCCGCACCGCCTGCTCAAAACGCTCACGCAGTTCAAAGAATACTTCGGGGGCGAACGCATGGCCTCTGTTTCACGTGAAATCTCCAAGATGTTTGAAGAGACCGTCAACGGAACGCTCGACGAACTGATCGAGATCTTCACTACCAAGGCTATCAAAGGAGAGTTTGTGGTGGTGGTTTCAGGAGCGGGGGCGAAGTAAAACTGAATACGAATAAATAAATATGAAGCTATACCTTAAAAAGCTTTCACTGCTATGCACGCTGCTGTTTATTACCCTGCAGACGCAGGCGCAGCTTGAAGGCTCCCGTCTGTCTCCGGAAGCCAAAATCAGCCTGATCACCTGCTCACCGGGCGATGAACTCTATGCTATATTCGGCCACAGTGCCGTGCGTGTTAATGACCCTGCCTCAGGTATGGACATCGTGTTCAACTACGGTACCTTCGACTTCAATGAGCCGGGCTTCTACATCAAGTTTATCCGTGGCAAGCTCAACTACAAGCTCTCCATCGCCTATTTTCAGGATTTCGCCTACAGCTATACCCTGGACAACCGCTCCATTAATGAGCAGGAGATGAACTTCACGGAAGCGCAGAAACAGCAGTACTGGCAATTTCTGACAAACAATTACCTGCCCGAGAACCGCTTTTACCTGTATGACTTCTTTTTTGACAACTGCGCAACCCGTATTCGTGATGGCATTGAAGCCACTTTCCCGAACCAGGTGGCCTTTAATGTAGCGCACCTGGACCAGGACATGAGTTTCCGCAACCTGATCGACCTATACCTGCCACCGCAGCCCTGGTCCGACTTTGGTATCGACCTGGCGCTGGGAGCGCCCATCGATCGCACAGCCACGCCTTACGAGTACATGTTCCTGCCCGATTATCTTTCAGAGGGATTTGCCAGCGCCACGATCCAGCAAAACGGGCAGCAGGTGCCTTTGGTAGGTGAGCCGCAGGTTATTTTCCAGAATACTCCGATGCCGGCCTCAGCTGGCAGCCTGTTTAACCCTGTGCTGGTATGGTGGCTGTTCTTCGGTCTTGTACTGGCCATTACCGTGCTCGATTACAAGCGCCGCAAGCGCAGCCGCACGTTTGATGTGTTCCTGTTCCTGATCACCGGCCTGCTGGGTGTGCTGCTGTTCCTGCTGTGGTTTGCCACAGACCATCAGGCGGCTGCCAATAACTTTAACCTGCTTTGGGCACTGCCTACCCATGTTGTAGCCGCTGCTTTCCTGGCCAGGCCGGCACTGCCGGGCTGGTTACAGAAGTACATGCTGGTGACGGCTGCCCTGGCTTTCATCACACTTTTGTTGTGGTTGGTGTGGCCACAGCAGTTACATGCCGCAGTTTTCCCGATCGCTTTATCCCTCCTTGTAAGAGCCGCGTATACGGTTTGGGCTGCCCGACAGCCGGCAGTGATCAGCAACACAAATCCTAAAGTAAAAGAGCGTATATGAACTTGCAGCAACTTTGCCAGAATGCGAATATTATTGTCAAAAGAGTAGGCGCATTTATCAAGCACGAGGCCACCAGCTTTGACAGGGGCAAAGTGGAGATGAAGGGCTTTAATAACCTGGTGTCGTACGTGGATAAGGAGGCCGAGCAGCAGTTGGTAGAGGCATTGCGTAATCTGTTGCCAGAGGCAGGTTTTATAACTGAAGAGGAAACGGACAACACCCGTGGCGAACGCTTCAACTGGATCATCGACCCACTGGACGGCACCACCAACTTCACCCACGGCCTGCCACTGTACTCTGTTAGCGTAGCATTGCTGGATGGTGACGAGGTGGTGCTGGGCATTGTGTATGAAGTGAACAAAGACGAATGCTTCTATGCTACCAAAGGCAACGGTGCGTTCTTAAATGACACTCCTATCAAAGTTTCGCCTGCAGAAGGCTTGAAAGATTCGCTCATTGCCACTGGTTTCCCTTATTATGAGTTTGGACTCACGCAGCAGTACCTGCAGGTGCTGGGTGCCTTTATGGGCAAGTCGCATGGGGTGCGGCGCCTTGGTTCTGCCGCGCTGGACCTGGCCTATGTGGCGGTAGGCCGCTTTGAAGGATTCTTTGAGTTTAACCTGAACGCCTGGGATGTGGCAGGAGGCGCCATTATCGTGCAGGAAGCTGGTGGTCACGTTTCTAAGTTCACGGCTGGCGGCGACTATATTTTCGGCCGCGAAATTGTGGCCAGCAATGGCAACATCCACCAGGAAATGCTCGACACAATAGCCGAGCACTGGAAAGAGCCACTTCCCTAAACTTTTTGTAACTTTGTGCAGTTGATAAGAGCATATGGTACAGCAAATCATCATTTTCCTGATATTCGCAGTGGCGGTGGGCTACATGGGCTGGGTAATTTACCGTAGTTTCATTCCTAACAAAAATGCCGGCTGCGCCAAAGGCTGCGGCAGCTGCTCAGCCATCGACTTCAGCAAGATTCAGAAAGAACTCGACAAGAAGGCGGTGTAGCCGTCCCGGTTCTCCCCCTACTCGGTTTCTGGTTTAACGCCTCACCTGCATTCGTAGGTATAGCGCTATACCTGTGTCTGTGAAGAGGTCGCTGCTCATCGCACTCTATACCTGCCAGTGCCTGCTTCCTGAATAATTCCAGACCCTTTTTCGTATCCATTGCCTGATTTTGCGTATAGTTCTATACTTAACAGAACATCCCTTAAAACTATACGCTATGCAAGATAAAGTAGAAGAAAGATCCCTGGTCAATGTGCTCAACCGCCTCCGCAAAGATGGCTACACCTACGACTTTAAAGTGTCAGGTGAAGGCACTCTTTGCACCATGGAAGACAAGCACAACTTCGGGCCTGACCAGGTACGCATCGTGGACTTTTACCGCTTCGAAGGTGAAAGCAATCCGGATGACATGTCGATACTCTATGCCGTGGAAACCAGCAATGGCCTGCGCGGGACCATCTCTAACTCCTACGGCCCTTATGCCGACGAGAAAATTGACAACTTCCTGAAACAAGTGGAAGACCTTGGCAAAAACCTTGATAAAAAAGATAAATAAAACAGAAAGGGCCGATCACTCGGCCCTTTCTGTTTTATACCTGCACTAGTTATACCTAATTGTCTGACATCTTGCGGCCATTCTTCATTTGAGCCTGCAAGTCCTCTAAATGCTCGTTCAGCTTCTCGCCGCCTTTTATACCAAAGTCCAGCGTACGGATCGGGAATGGAATCATGATGTCGTTCGCATCAAAAGCCTTCTTGATCTTAATGATGGCGTCGCTCTTAGCCGACACAAAATCTATCTGCCGGGAATAAGATATCCAAAAGCGGGCTTTGAAGTCGATAGAACTATCGTTAAACGCATCGTACATCACTTCCACGTCACGGGTTTTTACGCGATTTTTCACATCCTGCAGTGCCTCTATCACAATTTGCTGCACCCTTTCCAAATCTTCGCCATACGATACCCCCACATCCAGGTCGAGGCGCCGGATGCCGCTGCTTGAGTAATTGGTTACAGGATTTTCAAACACCATCTTGTTGGGCAGTTTCACCAATTCGCCAGAAGGCTTTCGGATGTCCAGCGTACGCAGCGACACCCGCTCAATCACTCCGAAATAATCATTGGTCTCAATCATATCGCCTACCCCAAAAGGCTTCTGCACGGCGATGATGATCCCTGAGATGAAGTTGGCGGCAATATCCTGAAAGGCAAAACCCAGGGCCAGACCAATAATACCCACACCAGCCAGCAAGGAGATAACCACTCTGTCGAGCTGCAGCACGCTGAGCACAAAGAAGAAGCCAACACCCAGCAAGGCGATGTATAAAATGGTAGATATCAGGTTGTTGAGCGCGGCGCTATGTGATATGCGGCCTATTACTTTATCAAGGCCATTGCGGATAAATCGGGCAACGACAAAAGTGATAATCAGGAGTATAAGTGCTACTACGAGGTTTGGAAGCATCAAAATCAAATGCTCGCCCCAGCCTTCCAGCTTGCTTAGCAGTAACTCAATTGCATTGTTGATATCGTTCATATAGTGTCAGGTGTCATTGTACATTATCAGCAGGTATAGCTCAGGCCCATACCCGGGTGCCCTCGGTACAGTTGCGGCACATTTCTATTTCCTCCCGTGACTGTAACAGCGATCTCCGGAATTGGTTATACGCCGGACTGCGCCATACCTGCTGAAAGCTTTGCGCCTTCACATCGCCCATGCGATACTCGGCGTCCTTGTCAAAGCAACAGGGTACCACCAGGCCATCCCAGGTGATGACGCAGGAGTGCCACATTTTCCAGCACTGGTTCAGCAGTTTGTTTTTGATGGAGTAACTGCCGTCGCCGTTGTTCTTATACCTGGAGTAATAGTCGATGGTAGGTATAAGCGGCGAGCCCTGCTCATAATCGTAGATCTGCGCCGTCTTAAATACGACTTCGTCCACTCCAAGTTCGTCGGCCAGCGCCTGCACTTCCGAAATCTGGTGCTCATTGGGCCGCACCACCAGGAACTGAAACATAATATGCGGTGTGTGCGACTTCAGCTCTTTCTTCCACTTCACGACCTGCCTTGTACCTTCCAGCACTTTGTCCAGCTTGCCTCCCACACGGTAAGCCGCGTAAGTATCCTGCGTAGTGCCGTCTATGGAAACAATCAGGCGGTCCAGTCCTGACTCCACAGTTTTGCGGGCGGTGTCGCTGTCGAGGAAGTGGGCGTTGGTGGAAGTAGCGGTATAGATGCCGCGGTCCGATGCGTATTTGACGAGCTCCAGAAACTGCTTGTGCAGGTATGGCTCCCCCTGAAAATAGAAGATCAGGTATAGCAGGCGCTTATGCAGCTGGTCAATGGTTTCTTTGAACAGATCGCCCTGCAGCATACCCGTGGGCCTTGTAAAGGAGCGGAGTCCACTCGGGCACTCAGGACAGCGCAGGTTGCATGAGGTAGTCGGTTCGAACGAGATACTGAGCGGATCGCCCCAGTGCACGGCCTTGCGCGAAGCCCTTGCATACCAGTAGCTGCCAGCCACCTGCAGGGCATTGAGCAGGCGCAGCGGCGTTAGTTTCGACAGGAAATTAAGCTTATCAGAGAGGTGCAGCTTCATGTATAGGTATGCAAAAGAAAGGGCAGCCTACTAAGGCTGCCCCACTAAATTATACTTTAAGGCGCTAACGGCCAAAATAAGGTTTGCTTAGTAGCGGAATAGCGCTTTTACGCTGCCACCGTCTTCGCCAACCTCAGCCAGACCGTTGTAGCTGCTCACGTATACCTTGCCACCCTGTGCCAGCGTCTTGATGGCTGCCAGGTTGATCAGGTCATCATCACCGCGCTGGTAGTCCTGGTGCACTTCGGCCACAGCACTCTTGGCATCGTAGCGTCCCCATACCGGATTGCTCGGCGCGATAAAGAGTGTATCGACGCGGCCATGAACAGCTTCGGCGGCCACCGTAGCGATGTCCTCAGAAGTTACGCCTGTACCTGCCACATTCTCGTAGCGGGTAAGCGAGTCGGAGTGGCTCTGCTGCATGAGCGGCTTCATTACCTCCAGCGCCTTCTCGTGTATGGTCTGCGGGTTCATGCCAGCTTGTGTCTCGTTCAGGTTGATATTCTGTGGCACAATGTTCTTATACTTGCTGAACTTCTTGAATATAGCGCAGTAGTGGTCGACACCTGCCAGCACAAGCGGCTCGGTTGCGTCATGCAGAATCTCCTGCAGGCTGTTATCCAGCTCATGTATGAACTCCCGTACCTCATCGTGTTCGTCGTCGCCTTTCTGAGCTCCGGCACCGTGCACGATATTAGAACCATTCACTGTGGTAGTGGAATGGTGGAAGTCTTGGTCGTTGCCTTTGATGGTAAATTTCAAGGCTTCATTCATGCTCTCCGGTGCAAAGGCGCTGATGTCGATCTGACGGATGCGGTCGATGGTAGCCTCGAAGAAGCCAACACGCTCACGGTACAGCGACAGAATAAAGAAGCGGCCGTTCTGGCTCAGGATCGGCAGCATTGGTGTGAAGTAAAACTGGTCGAGCACGTACACCACATCCGGCATCGTGATCGGCAGGGTATAGTGTGCCGAGAAGCCTTTGGTGATAAACACAGCCAGGCCTTCGGACTGATGGCGCCAGAAGCCGGTGTCGTTCAGCAGTTCTTCAGCGGGCTTCAGGTATGCGTCAATTTCAGCATCGGCTACATCATGCCTTGCCAGTAGTGCGCGGGCTTCTTTCAGTTTGTTTTTGAATAGTGTGTGATCCTGACCGTTCAGTGTTTCGTGGCCGGCTCGGTGCGTAGGTATGTAGATAGAGATGCAAAGTGCGTCTTTCGTGTTGTTCTGAACATTGAGAAGCTTCTCAATGTCACTTTTGTTGATTAATGCCATATTTTTCTAGCTGTTAAATGAATAAGGATATCTCAAACAATCAATTCCTTTCTACTACCCCCTCGCATAAAGGGGTTAGGCTTTAATTACGCACTAAACAAATACACGGTTATTGATGCCCTCATAAACGGAGGCATTGGACTCAAAAAGAAAGCCGCCCATGCTTGTGAACATAGGCGGCTTTATATAGTCAGGTATAGCTATTACCTGCGGGAAGCTCTGTTACTCATCACATGCTGCAGAATTTCCTTTTCGGCTTCACGGTCTATGGGTCGGCGGGGCTTTGTGCTCAGGATCGTGCCGTCCTCGTCTATCAGGAAGTAAGCCGGCACATCTTTGAGGCCATACTGACGAGCCAGTTCGTGCCCTTGCCCCTTTAGGTATAGCTGCACCCCTCCAAAGCCTCTTGACTGCACCACACTGCGCCAGGACTGCTCATTCTCATCCACTCCGATGTTGATGAGCACTACATCATGGGGCTGTAGTTTCCGGGCCAGTTCCTGCGCGTGCGGTTGCTCTACCATGCACAGACCACAGTCGGTACGCCAGAAGCTCAGGTATACAATCTTGCCTTTAAAATCGCTGAGCGACACCAACTGCCCGTTTATATCCTGCAGACTAAAGTCAGGAGCCGCACTGCCTATACCTAAGCCCGGGTGGCTTTCGTACTGCTGCAGCAATGTGGCGTACACGTCAGCCACGGCTTTATGTTGGCTAAAATCCTGCAGCATGGCAGGCACATGCAGCACATTGCCCTGCTGCAGCGACTGACGTATTATGTAAGCCTGCGCCATTACCTGCGCCTGCGCCTGCAAGGTATGGCTCACTTGCTCGTATACCTTTTTATAATAATGTATGTCACTTGCCTCTAGCTGGGCTTGCTCCCCTATAAACTTGATATAATTGCGCAGAAAGGCTGGAAAACTGATGGACTCCAGGCTTGTCGGCTGCTCCATGTCCAGCTGCTGCAAAAAGTCGAAGTAGCTGGCAGAAGGGCTGAGCTGCACCGGCAGCCTCATCAGCTCACGCATATCATAAAAGGTGAGACGATCATTGGCGTAGCTGTATTCAATTTCGGCAAGTATGAGCTGTCTGAAATGCTCGCTTACCGGCTTCGCTGCTATTTTCTTCTCAAAGATGGCCAGCTGATCTTCTTTGCGATAATCCAGAAATTGCAGAAACTCTTTCTCTGAGAGCTTTACATTGTCGGGCAGGGTCTGGTAGTCTTCCTCTTCATCGAAACGGTAGGCATGCAGGGCCAGGTAGTTATTTTCATTCGCACCTTGTCCGCTGTATTTGAGTGACTTGAGCATCTTGCCAGCTGTAAAGGTTATCTGTAGCTCAAAGCCCGGTTCCAGGTATAGCGGAGCTGATTCGTTGCCGTACACCAGTTCTACCGTAAGGGGTTTGCTAACCGGCAGCTCAAGCCTGAAGTGCCCGTTACTGATCTCAGCAAACGTGTGCTGTTCTTCCGGAAATAATAAAGAGGGGAGAGAAGCGATGAAGATGTCATCCTTCTGGCCTTTTTGAACTTTGCCCGTAATGGTAACGGTACCTTGAGCCAACAAGGAATGTGTTGCCAGCATACATGCCAGCAACAGTATAAGCATTCGTTTCATAGGTACAGTGGGTAGAGGTGTCTTATAAAATCTAATTTTCGGTCCAATTAGCTGCTAATTCTAGCTTGCCATATATGATAGCAAGATCGCAGCTAACGCACTGAACATTAATTTTATAGATTATAATTCCAATTCCCAATACTGCCCCTGAAATTATACGAAAGATAGAACTACTTCCTGCTTAAAGCACAATTCTACCCAAAGAGTGAAGCAAACACTTCTTCTAATCGTCCAAAAGCATGCACATTGATGGAGAATTTGCTCAGGTCCACCCCCTTCTTGTTGTATTTGGAGATGTAGATATCCCGGAAGCCTAGCTTTTCTGCTTCCGTAATGCGGTTCTCGATGCGGTTGACGGCTCGCACCTCGCCCCCAAGCCCTACCTCCGCTGCAAAACAGGAGGTGCTGGGTATAGCAATGTCTTCGAAAGAGGAGAGGATAGAGGCGCACACAGCCAGGTCAAGCGCAGGGTCTTCTACCTTCAGGCCGCCGGCTATGTTGAGGAACACGTCCTGCGTACCCAGTCTGTACCCGCCGCGCTTCTCCAGCACAGCCAGCAGCATGTTCAGGCGTTTGCCATCGAAGCCGGTGCTGGTTCGCTGCGGGGTGCCGTAAGTAGCAGGTGTTACGAGGCTCTGCACTTCGATCAGCAGCGGTCGGTTGCCTTCCAGCGTAGCACCAATGGCGATGCCACTGAAAGCATCCTCCCGTTGCGAAATCAGGATCTCGGATGGGTTGCTTACTTCGCGCAGGCCTGTGCCCAGCATTTCGTATATACCTAGTTCAGAGGTGGAGCCGAAGCGGTTCTTGGACGTGCGCAGGATACGGTAGGTCATGTGGCGGTCGCCTTCGAACGTTAGCACTGTGTCTACCATATGCTCCAGTATCTTAGGGCCTGCCAGATTGCCTTCTTTGGTGATGTGGCCGATCAGGAAAACGGGGGTGCCGCTTTCTTTGGCAAATTTGAGCAGTTCGGCCGTACACTCCCGCACCTGGCTTACACTGCCGGCCCCGGCCTCTATAAAGGAGGAGTGCAGCGTCTGAATGGAGTCAATAATGAGTACCTGCGGACGCAGCTGCTCTATTTGCTTAAAAATATTCTGCGTGCCTGTTTCGGTCAGGATAAAGCAGTCTGAGGTCTGGGCATTGAGGCGCTCGGCCCGCATCTTGATCTGGTGTTCGCTTTCCTCGCCGCTTACATACAGCACCCGCAGCCCCGTCAGGCTCAGGGCGATCTGCAGCATCAGGGTAGACTTGCCTATACCTGGTTCGCCGCCAATGAGCACCATAGAGCCCGGCACAATGCCACCGCCCAGCACCCGGTTCAGCTCCTGGTCCACCGTCTGGATGCGCTGCTGCTCCTGGTAGCTGATGTCGGCGATCGGCTTTGGCTTATTCGCTACCTGCGCCGAACTACTGGTGTTGCCTACTTTCCAGACACTGGTGGGGGTGAGTTCTTCACGCTGCACCACTTCCTCCACGTAGGTGTTCCACTCGCCGCAGGCAGGGCATTTGCCAATCCACTTGGCCGACTGCGCCCCGCAGTTCTGACAGAAATATGAAGTTTTGATCTTAGCCATTCTGCTTTATACCTATGCAGCCCTTTTGCTCAGAGCTGGCTCGTTCTTAAAATGATTATGAAAGCTATACCTGCTGTGACTGCACTGGCACTTGCACCGGCGCCTGCTTAAAGTATACCCGGAAGGTAGTACCCTGGCCTAGCTCACTTTCTACTTCTATGCGGCCACCGTTGTTTTCGATGATGCGCTTCACAATATACAGGCCTATACCTGTACCCTCCACATGGTTGTGCAGGCGCTTGAACATATCAAACAGCTTGTGTTCCTGGCCTTTCTTGATGCCAAGTCCGTTATCCTGCACCCGCAGCACCACATAGCCATCCTCCAGGTATGTACTGATGCGC
This sequence comes from Pontibacter sp. LHS1, assembly GCF_058932855.1. Classification (NCBI taxonomy): domain Bacteria; kingdom Pseudomonadati; phylum Bacteroidota; class Cytophagia; order Cytophagales; family Hymenobacteraceae; genus Pontibacter; species Pontibacter sp. LHS1. Next base: position 220,571 of record NZ_JBZYWF010000003.1, on the reverse strand, counting down.
ACCTCCGGAGCAACCTCGGCCTTGCGGTACTTGATCGCATTCGACACCAGGTTGTAGATGATACTTCGCAGGTTTTTACGGGCATACAGCAGATCTTTTATCTGAAAATCAACCTCTACCTTCGCATAGGATTCCTTTACGAGGCTATCAATATCCAGCATCACATCCTGCAGTACCTGCTCAAACGACAGCGGCTCTACCTTGGCATGCAGTCCTTTCTGCACTTTGGTAATCTCAGCCAGGTCGGCAATTGTGCGCTTTAACTTGTCGATTGCCTCAGCCAGCATATCCAGCAACTGCTTGTCTTCGCTCTCCAGCTTGCCCTCCAGTATATCACGCAGCATATTGGACAGTCCCTCCATGTTGGCGATAGGAGACTTCAAGTCATGCGAGGCAGTGTAGACGAAGTTATCCAGGTCATTGTTGGTGCGCAGCAGTTCCATGTTTTTGAGGCTCAGCTCCTCGTTGGTCGATACCAGTTTCGTGCGGGCCTTAACCAGCTCTGTTACCTCCACTGCGAAAATGAGCACCGCCTCTGGCTTGCCTTTGGCATCCATGAGCGGCTGTATCACAATATTGAAGTAGCTCTGTGTGAGTTTACCGTCGTTATGCCGGTCAATCATAAGCGGCACTTCTTTGCCCACGTAAGGGGTGCCGGTGCTGAACACCTGGTCTATCTCTTCCAGTATACCCTGATGTGCCAGCTCTGCATGGGCTTCACGCAGCGTTTTGCCTACTAACAGGCGGTTGCCGAAGAGCTTGCGGTAAAGCGGGTTGGCCAACAGGTACTGCTGGTCCGAAGCCCGTACCAGCCCCACCAGTGCAGGTACTTCAACGAATAGCTTTTGCAGAAGCTCGGCATTCTGCTTCACCTTGCGGTCCGCTTCTTTTATATCGGTGATGTCGATGGTAGAGCTGATATACCCCAGGAAGTCGCCATCGGCACCAAAACGAGGCGTGCAGGTCGCTACCATCCAGCGGTACTGCCCGTCATAGCGGCGCATGCGTACCTCAGCCCTGAAGCCGGCCTCCGAAGCCTGCGACTGGTTATACTGCTCCTCAAATGCTGCCAGATCCTGCTGATGGATAACCTGCTGCCAGCCGAAGTTAATGCTGTCTTCGAAGGTGCGGCCTGTAAAGTCGAGCCACTGTCTGTTTACATACACACTCTGCTTCCAGATATCCAGTATACTGATCATTACCGGGGCATTGTCAGCCATGGTGCGGAAGCGGGCCTCGCTTTCGATAATAGCTTGCTGGGCTCTCTTCTCTTCTGTGATATCACGCACTTCAATAATGGCATAAGCATCCCTGCTTCCGTCCTCAATCGGGTGCACCGAGCAAGACACATCGAAGAAACTTCCGTCCTTCCGGATAAATACTTCGTCGTATACCTGCTTCAACTTTTGGTTATGGAGGGCGTTTCGAAGCGGGCACTCAACTACAGGATAATGCGAACCGTCTGGCCTGCTATGATGCACCATTTCATGCAGTGATCTGTTTTGCACCTCCTTAAAATCGTAGCCGGTCATTTCCTCAGCGGCCGGGTTCATGAAAGTACAGTTGCCGTTTGAGTCGATGATAAACAGCGCGGCAGTGGCATTGTCGGTGATGGTCTGCTTGAGGCTGTTGGAGCGGCGTGTGTTGATGAGCGACCAGATAATGAAGAACATGAGCAAACTAATGATCGTACCGCCCAGCAAAATAAAGTAAGGTAGCTCGGTATCGGCTGAGCGCACAAACGACGGCTTGGCTGAGCAGTACACGCGCCAGGTATGGTTGCCGATGCTGAGTGTGCTGAGCATATCAAGCTCACGCTTTTTATTTGCGTGATAGTACAGCTCCTCGCCTGTGCTGTAAAGCACGTCATCTTTCCCTAAGCCAGTACCATCGTATACCTCGATATCCAGGTCATTAAAATTGCTCCCCCAGATGGCCATCATCAGGTCTTTGGCCCGAAAGGGGCTATACACAAAGCCCTCTATCAGCCGCTGCCGCTCTTTTATAGCCTCAGGTTCGGCATTGCCCTGGTAGATGGGCAGGTAAATCAGGAATCCGGCCTGCTCGTCCACGCCTGTCTCCTGCACCAGCCTTACCTTGCCTGACATGGCAGGCTTGCGGGTGTCACGGGCCATTTGCATAGCCGAGCGCCTTACAGAGTCACTAAACATATCGAAGCCAATGGCACGCCGATTACGTGCATCAAGGGGCTCCAGGTAAATAATGGAAGTGTAAACAGCTCGTCGGCCCTCCGGACGGATAGCAAAATCTTTAAACCCCTCCTTACGCAGGCGGGAAATATGAGCAGGCAGTTCGTCAGGCTTTACAAAATGGGTATAGCCCACTCCCTGGATGCCGGGATAGTTTTCTTCGAGTTTGAGTGTGCTGTAGTACTGCTCCCAGTCTTCGCGGGTCACTGTATCGGAAGCTACATATAAGGCTTTGGCTCCCACCAGAATCTGCATATAGTCACGCATACGCAATTCCAACGCCTGGGTAGCCTGAGTAGCTTTCAGTTCAAAGAGTTTCTCGTTGCGCTCCAGTGCCTTCTTTTTTGTCTCTGAATAAATAAAAAGCGTGAGTAAAAAAATAAGCAGAAAAGAAGAGATCGCGATCAGATACTCCCGGACAAACGCTACCAGTTTGGAAAGTTTCATAGATAAATGAACAGGCTATTCAAAAAAACACCGGCCTTGCGCAAAACAACGGCCGGCAGAAGCACTTAGTTCAATGGTTAGATCATCAAAAATAACTAAATTATTGTATCTCCTGCAACATTTGAGGGGCTTAATATCCAGACGCTGCAGTAAGTCTTACCCTGTCGTTCCATTACGCCCGAACTGCCACTTATTAAGTGGATACTGCTGTTTTTCTGCCGTAAATTGGGCATTGCGTGTTAATTTTACGGCAAATACCTTTTTATCATGATAGATATTCTGAAAAGCCTGCTGATGAGCTTCATAGCCGTGGCCATATTGCTACCTGTGCTACGCTATGCGCTTCGCCGGCTATCGCCGGCAGGGCAGCAGGCTCAATTAAGTGCTGACGAGTCCCGCTACCTCCAGAAGAAGGAGTGGCAACTGACTTTGGCCTACTTTGTTTTCGCTTCGGTACTGTCCGTTTTCTTCTCAGGGGCACTGGCCATGCTTTCCAGCATCCTGCACCTGTCTTCTGAGCACATGTTCGTGATGACGCCTAACTTCAAGGCTTTCTTTGCGCCAGGCCTTCTGCTGGGACTCACGATGGCGCTGCTGCCACTCCGACTTTCACAAAGCACGCTGCTCAACCAGGACTATGACCTGTACAAGCAGTACCTTCGTCAGCAGGAGGGACTTCGCTCCATCCGCCTCTACAGCATCCTGTTTGGCGTAATGCTGGGCTTCTCGCTGGTTGTGCTTTGGTTTGCCATGCGCTGGCACGTGAACGTGGACGAAAACCAGGTGCAGGTGACCAACCTGCTCAACCAGGAGCGCACTTACCCGCATGAAGCCATTGAAAGCATTCACTACATGGGCACAGAGGGAGAATACCTGATCACGTTTGATGACCAGACGGTGCTCAACACAGCCTACCTGAAGCCTGTTTCGCTGGATATGATCGCCCTGATGGTTGACCGCTCAGGCAAGCGTGTGATCCGCTAGACTTGCAGGTATAAGCTATACCTTGATTATACCTGTAAAGCGGCCGTAAAAGAATATTTTTCGTAGTTTTGCCACAGTTAAACTGATCCTTTAAACCTAAGTATAAACGATATGCAAGTTCGCGTAGAGAAAGACACGATGGGCCCGATTGAGGTGCCTGCCGACAAATACTGGGGCGCGCAGACACAGCGCTCAAAAGAAAACTTCACCATCGGTGGTCAGCAGATGCCGAAAGAGGTCATTGAAGCCTTCGCTATCCTGAAAAAATCAGCGGCGCAGGCCAATGCTGAGCTGGGTGTTCTGGCGCAGGACAAAGCTGAGATTATCTCGAGGGTATGCGACGAGGTGCTGGAAGGCAAGCTGGACGACCAGTTCCCGCTGGTGGTATGGCAGACAGGCTCGGGCACGCAGTCGAACATGAACGTGAACGAAGTGGTGGCCAACCGTGCGCACGTACTGCTTGGTGGCAGCCTGATGGACGAGAAAAAGAAAATCCACCCAAATGACGATGTGAACAAGTCGCAGTCGTCTAACGATACCTTCCCGACAGCCATGCACATTGCCGCCTACAAGAAGGTGGTAGAGCACACGCTGCCAATGGTGAAGAAACTGCACGACACGCTGAAGGCGAAGTCAGAGGAGTTTATGGATGTGGTGAAGATCGGCCGTACGCACCTGATGGACGCTACGCCACTGACACTGGGCCAGGAGCTTTCTGGCTACGTAAAGCAGCTGGAATACGGCATGAAGGCGCTGGAAAACACGCTGGACCACCTGAAGGACCTGGCACTGGGCGGCTCGGCCGTAGGTACAGGCTTGAACACACCGGCTGGTTATGCTGAGCTGGTTGCTGACAAAATCTCTAAGTATGCCGGTCACGAGTTCCGCACGGCTCCTAACAAGTTTGAGGCCCTTGCCGCACACGATGCGATGGTAGAAACCTCTGGTGCCCTGAAGCAGCTGGCTGTATCCCTGATGAAGATCGCCAACGACATCCGTCTGCTGGCTTCTGGTCCGCGCTCAGGTATAGCTGAGATCCTTATACCTGAAAACGAGCCGGGCTCTTCAATTATGCCAGGCAAGGTAAACCCTACGCAGGCTGAGGCCATGACGATGGTTTGCGCACAGGTGATCGGTAACGATGTGGCCATCTCGGTAGGTGGCATGAACGGCCATTTCGAGCTGAACGTGTTCAAGCCGGTGATGATCTACAACCTGCTGATGAGCGCCCAGCTGATCGGCGACGCCTGCGACTCGTTCGACAAGCACTGCGCCGTAGGTATAGAGCCAAACAGAGAGCGCATTAAGCACAACCTGGAGAACTCCCTGATGCTGGTAACGGCACTGAACCCGCACATCGGGTACGACAAAGCTGCCGCCATCGCGAAGAAAGCACACAAAGAGGGCACCACGCTTCGTCAGGCAGCCATCGAGCTTGGCCATCTTACCAACGAGCAGTTCGACGAGTGGGTGAAGCCAGAGGACATGATTGGCAGCTTGAAAAAATAAGCGCCCCCTAACACACAACATACGCAATAGCAAAAGGCAGCCTTTACGGGGCTGCCTTTTTTATTTGTCATCGGTTTCTGTACAACTTATCTGGCTGAGCTGAATTTAAAGATCTCTATCAGAAATCGTCTTCATGGCATTTTTTCAGTTGCTCATCATAAAAAATTTAAATTTTAGCACAATTCTACAAACCGTTCTAAAAGAAGTCACGTATCCCAATTCAGAAGCTTCAAATCAGTGGATTATCCCCTCGTATTGCAGAAACAGACATTCCGGTCAGTCGGACCGCATTGCAAAAGGTTCGCCTTTGCTTAATATTAGTTAAATCAATTACCAATATATAATACAATTTATATGTATATACCTGTGATAGGTTCTCAGGCTGTATTCTCTTTATTTTTCACCCTAGCATATTTCGTATGAAAGCATTCAGTACAAAAACCCTCGCCATAGCTTTTGCCAGTATTTTCTTATTCTCTTGTGAACGCAATGCAGAACAAGACCAGGTTGAGCCGATGCAGGCCAGCCAGCAGCAAGACCTGAGAGGCTACGACCCTACTACCTGTAACCTGGTGCAGTCGTTTGGAGAGGGCGAACTGCCCCGCAAAGCCGATGTGATAGAAGAAGACGGTGCCGTGATGATTGTAAAGGCACAGCGTCGTGGTCACAACGGCAAGTACCTTCCCGAAACGGAGGCCGTACTGCTCGACGCGCACGACCCAGCAACGGACCTGGTTAACTTTATGGACGCTCGGTTTGACGGCATGTCTGGCTTGCTAACTGTAGGAGACAAGTCGGGCATGAAAGCCAACCGTAAAGGCGGCCGTATTACACTGGACTTTTCGCCGGTGAGCTCCGTCACCATGAAAACTATGGTGTTCACCGACATTGCCGAAGAGGACAAAGGTTCTAAGGTGGCATTATACAGCCGTACCGGACAGTTGCTGGTGCAAAAAGAAATTCCTGCCAATGGCAAGAATGAAGTCTCGTTCGTGTGGTTTGACAATGTTCCGGAAGTGGCCAAAGCCGTTGTAACCTTTGGGGCCGAAGGCAGCAAGACAGGCTCCGGTGCCATTGCCCGCCTGCAGCTTTGTGTTGAAGGACAAGGTCGTTACGATGAAGCCCGCTATCAGGATGTGCATACCCTGTGGTTGGAGTATACCGGTCAGCAGCCTGCTAACGTCACTGTTAAATCGGTGCAGGAGGGGAACAGCAGCAACGTGGTTTTTGAGGCGAAAGGCATGAAGCCAGGCACTGTGTTTAAGATCGCAGCTTCAGAGGCCAACCCCTTAGGTGAAACTCTTCAGATAGAAACGCAGCGCCGTGAAAAACAGCTTATACCTGTAAATGAAGACCCCACCGCTTCACTGAAGAAACACTATGGCAACTTCAGGGTAGTAGAAGCCCGCTGCACCAATTACCCGCTTAAATTAGAAGAGTAAGATTGGAATATAATAAACTGGAAAGCAGCTCTGCAAAGGGCTGCTTTTTTTATTTCTGCAGATTACATCAGTTTTGGGTAACCTTTATAAATACAGGCAAGTGGATAAAGTAATTTTATTTTCAATAATATTTGAAAGTTATGAAATAAATATTATCATTGTGTCATGGAATACAGCGAAGCAAAAGAGCGGTACATAGAAGCATGGGGCAGCCTGGGGTCGAGCTGGGGGGTAAACCGTACCATGGCCCAGATACACGCGCTTTTAATGATCGCGACAGAGCCGCTCTCTACTGAAGAGATCATGGAAGACCTCAAGATATCGAGAGGCAATGCCAACATGAACATTCGGGCGCTGCTAGACTGGGGACTTGCCAAGAAAGTGCTGAAGCCGGGTGAGCGGAAAGAGTATTTCGTTACCGACAAAGACCCGATGGTGCTGGCTACCCAGGTGGCCAAGGAACGTAGGAAGCGGGAGCTGGATCCGATCATCAGATTGCTGGACGAGGTATCGGCTGTGCAGGGTGAGGGCAAAGAGGTGCAGGAGTTCAAGAAAGTGACGACGAATTTGAAGGGTTTTGCCAGGCAGGCCGACTCTGTGATCAATACTTTTATACAGTCTAACTCGAACTGGTTCTTCAAGATCCTGGGTAAGATTACACGCTAAATTTTTTGTTGATATGTTTCAATAATTATTGAAAATACTGAATAATTATGAACACAGACCTGACCATCCTCGCTTACTCAATTTATCTCCCGATAGGAGTCTTTGTGACATACTGGGTAGGGAAGAGTCTGTACAAAAACGGCAGGCTATACCTGCAGCAGATCTTTCAGCAGAACGAACAACTGATCGACCCCATCAACAAGGTGCTGCTCACGGGCTACTACCTGCTCAATGTGGGCTATGTGTTTGTGCTGATGGTGCAGCAGTTGCCGATCTATACCTACGAGCAGCTGATTGAAGTGCTGAGCAGCCGGGTCGGCATCATTTTAGTCTCACTGGGCGGCATTCACTTCTTCAATTTGGCGGTGCTATACCTGATCAGTCGGAAAAATCAAATCACAAATAAACTATAAACCATAAACAGACAAAGCCATGGAAAATGCACTAATGGTAAAAGGATACCTGATCTATCTGCCAATCGCCTTACTGATGACCGTGCTGGTAGCCCGCACACTCTTTAAAAACAGCCAGATCTTTATGCTGGACATTTTCAACGGCCGGGAGGAGATCGCCCTGGCCACCAACAGACTCTTTGAGATCGGTTTCTACCTGATGAACATTGGGGCTGCCTTGCTTATTCTCAAGATGACCGGAATCTTCACGCCCCAGGACCTGATCGAAGCACTGAGCCACAAACTAGGCGGCTTCTCTATCTACCTCGGCATTATGCTGTTCCTGAATTTATACCTGTTCTTCCGAGGCAAGCGCAAAGCGAAAGAGAAAGTGCAGGTTAGCGAAGTAAAAGCCTAAGCATCTTAAGTCTGGAGCAGCTCCGGCAGGGGCTGCTTCCTTTTGAACCATTACCAGCAAACTTATACCTGTAGCATCGCAAAAGCCCCTATAAATGAACAAGAGAAGTTTACGCACCACACTTATAGCAATTGGAATACCCACAGCCTACGCAGTCGTTCTGAGGCTCCTGTTTGGGGTTGAGACGTGGGAGAAGCTGTTTTCTGTCATGACGGTCACCTTCCTGTTTTGCCTGCCTACAATTGTCGGTGCACTGACCGTATACCTGTCCGACGCGAGCAAGGCAAGGAAAGCCAGCTACAGAATAATCGCTCCCTGGATACCTGTCTTCCTGTTCTTTGTGATTACGCTTGCATTGGCACTGGAGGGCTGGGCATGCTGGCTGATGATACTGCCTGTGTTCCTTATCGCCGCTTCGCTTGGTGGCTTATTAGGGGGCTACCTGAAAGCACGGAATATGGACAACAAACTCAGCATTTCTACCCTTATGCTACTTCCCCTGCTACTGTCTCCCCTTGAGAGCCTGATCGATTCTATTCCTGGTACCTACAAAGCCTATACCTACATCGACATCGATGCGCCGGCGGATAAGATCTGGCGCAACGTGACCAGGGTAACGGAGATTCCAGAAGAGGAAGACACCGGCTACCTCACCAGAGCACTCGGTTTCCCGAGGCCTGTGAAAGCGGAGCTGAATTACGAAGGGGTGGGCGCCTATCGGAAAGCCATTTTCACCAATGGCCTTGTCTTTCACGAAACGGTAACAGAATACCAGGACCAGCAGAAAATGGTGTTCAACATCAAGGCACATCCACACGAAATTCCATCCACTACACTCGACGAGCATGTTGTAATAGGAGGGGACTACTTCGATGTGCTCAGCGGGACGTACGAACTCGAAAAACTGCCCAACGGCACGCACCGCCTGCACCTGTACAGCTATTTCAAAATGAACACGACTTTTAATTTCTATGCCGGACTGTGGGGAAAATGGATTATGAAAGACATTCAGAATAACATTTTGAAAATTGAGAAGCAGCGCTCAGAGAGTATATAACTTAACTGCAGGAGCAACGAAAATGAAAATTGTCTCTTATTTAGTATCATTGCTAGCTGCAGCAGCAACATATCTTCTCTTTGCAGCTTATTTGAGTGTATCTGCAGGATTTAGCTCCATAATGCCATTGATTAGCTTTTATAGCTCCATATTAGTATTCGGTTTTTTTAGCTGGCTCCATTTTTTTTCAACCAAAAGTTGGGGCTGTACTGCTGACAATAGCCTTACTGATCATGTTTTTCAGCTGGCCGGCATTGCTGTTTATAGAGCATTTTAGCAGAGAATATAGACCAAACCTTATAGAGTCATTGCTGCCATTTTCTTTGGTTACAATAACTGTGGCCCTTATATGGCTCAGCTATAGCAAGCGCAGAAATGTTGCCAAGTGGTTAGCTTATACCTTGGCTATTCCTCCGGCCTTGTTAGCTACTTATGTCGGCGTTTATTTTACAGTAAGGTATTTCGACCTTATTACATTCTGATCAAAGTCGTATGCAATTTACTATAACCCGCAGCTATCAAACCGCAAATCAGTTTAATTATGTCCCAACCCCTCACTGATAAACTATACCTGCTCGAGAAGTTCCCGGGCAAAGGCGGCTGGACCTATGCGGCTATACCCGAGATATTACCTGACAAGCATGCCTACTTCAACTGGGTCAGGGTGAGAGGCACCATTGATGGCTACGAAATCAAAGGCTTCAACCTGATGCCGATGGGCAATGGGCAGCTTTTCCTGCCGGTGAAGGCGGAGATCCGGAAGAAGATAAAGAAGGAGGCGGGCGACTGGGTTCAGGTAACGCTATACGCTGATAACACGCCACAGGAAATCCCCGAAGAACTGCTGCTCTGCCTGCAGGACGAGCCCACTGCCTACCAGAAATTCCTGAAGTGCACAGATGGAGAGCAGAAAGCCATGGTGGACTGGGTATATGCTGCCAAAACCGACGAGACCAAAGTGGAACGCATCGTCCAGACGATCCAAAAACTGCTGAGCAATCAGAAGCTGCACCAGAAATAGCGCTTAACTTTGTAGCAGCCTAATAAGGCTGTCCTCTTACAGCCAATCCGGTATGGAGCACCTCCGACTAACGAACACATCACACCATTACTTTGAAGAAGCCTGGGAGCTGTACGAGCAGTCTTTTCCGTTGGAAGAGCGGCGTCCCTTGCACTGGCAGCTCGATATTATGCCCCATGCCAGCTACCATTTCGAGCTTATACTGCAGAAGGATGCGCTGGTAGGTATACTGCTGTGGTGGAGCTTTGAGGAAGTGCGCTACATAGAGCATTTTGCAACGACTCCGGCATTGCGTGGCAGGGGTTATGGCAAACTTATACTGGAGGCCTTCACAGGCCGCAGCACAAGACCTGTGCTTTTAGAAGTGGAGCCGCCACAAGAAGAAATTCAGCAGCGCCGTATCCGGTTTTATGAACAGAGCGGCTTCACCCTGAATCATCACACCTACCAACAGCCTCCTTACCACCAGGGGCAACAGCCGCTTACATTGCTGCTCATGTCTTACCCCGCTGCCATCTCAGCTGAAACGGTAGCGCATTTTGTCAGCGAACGGCACCCGCTCATATACCGGCTAGCGGAGTAGTACACACTTACCTGCCTGCTTCCGGTCATGCACCTGCTCAGGCGCTCTTCAACTTGCTCCACACTGCATCACAACCATCTGCTATTACCATAAGTATGATTACATATGCTTTATACCCATACCTCTAAAACCTAAGCAATGGACAAACTGAAAAACAAAGTTGCCCTGATCACCGGATCCGACTCGGGCATAGGAAAAGCTACCGCAATCGAATACGCCAAAGAAGGAGCTGACGTAGTCGTTACTTACCACACCGATAAGGAAGGCGCTGAAGAGACGCTGAGCGAAGTAAAGAAGCACGGCCGCAAAGGCCTGGTGCTGCAGGTGGATATCAGTGATGAGCAGGCTGTGGAAAAACTCTTTGAGCAGTCCCTGAGCGAGTTCGGCTCCATCGACATACTTGTGAATAACGCAGCAGTAAATGGCTCTGGCATCAATGTAGCCGACATGGACACCGAAGTTTTCGACAGAACAATCAAGACCAATCTGTACGGCACCTTCTTCTGCTCCCGTGCTTTTATCAGGCATCGCAAACAAAAGGGCGGCAAAGGCAAGATCATCAATGTGTCGTCGGTGCACGAGGAGATCGTGTCGGCGGGCACGGCAGACTACTGCGCTTCCAAGGCCGGCGTGCGCAACCTCACCCGCACCCTGGCGCTGGAACTGGCAGAGGATGGCATCAACGTGAACAACATTTGCCCCGGCATGATCCTGACACCTATGAACCAGGAGGCGGTTGATGACAAAGAGGCCCGCCAGGAAAGTGAACAGAACATCCCGATGAAGCGGGCGGGCAAACCTGAGGAGATCGCTAAGGTAGCGCTGTTTCTGGCTTCTTCTGACTCAGACTACGTTACCGGCTCAAGCTACTTTATGGACGGCGGTCTATCGCAGCATGTGGGGCAGGGGGCGTAGCAATTGCCAGCCAATAGGGTATAACCCAGCCATCCTGTCAGGGCAAGCCCTTGCGGTGCGTTATTTGTATACCTTCGTATACACAACCTAATTACCAATAAGCTTATGAAAATCGCAAAAGACCCATCTGAATATAACCAACTGACACCGGACGAAGAGCGCATCATCGTGCGCAAGGGCACCGAATACCCAGGAACTGGGGAGTATAACAACTTCAAGGGCGAGGGTGTATACCTGTGCCGCCGCTGCAATGCGCCACTCTATACCTCTGAGTACAAGTTTGAGTCCAACTGCGGCTGGCCAAGCTTTGATGATGAAATAACAGGCGCCGTGAAGCGTGTACCTGACCCGGACGGACACCGCACCGAGATCGTATGCGCCAACTGCGGCGGCCACCTGGGGCATGTGTTCGAAGGGGAGTACCTCACCCCGAAGAATATCCGCCACTGTGTCAATTCCCTCTCTATGAAATTTGTACCGGTCGAAGACCTGGAGAAGTAGACCGCAGGTATAGCTGCAAGCAAATGTTCAGGCACAGGCAACAGGTATCGGCAGCGGACCATGCGCATGAAACCGGCTCCTACGTCTGTGCCTGTTGCGGCAATACGCTGTTTGAGGCCAGCAAAAAATTTGAGGTCGGATCAGGCTTTCCAAGCTTTTGGGCGCAGATTGCAGACCATGTTATCCACAGGGAGCTTAGCACTTATGACCGGCAGCGCACCCAGCTACTGTGTAGTAAATGCGGCCAGCACCTAGGCCACCTTTTCGAAGATGCACGCACTCCCACACAGCTTCGCTACTGTATTAACCAGGCAGCCATCCTTTTTGCAGAAAATCAAGGCGGGGCTGCCTCTTAACTTTATACCTGTTTCTGCAGTATATTATAGCAAAAACTGAATATTCTCACCCTGATATATTCTCATATGAGCCGACCCTCGTTTATCAGAAGTCGCTACAACAGTTTCCGGTTTGCCTTTAAAGGTATGACAGCCGTGTTTCGCTCCGAGCCGAACATGCACCTACACGTGCTGGCCAGCATCATCGTGCTGGTCATGGCTTATCGCTTCGAGGTCACGCGGGTGGAATGGTGCCTGCTTATACTTTGCATCGGCCTGGTCTGGATGGCCGAGATCTTTAACACCTCCATCGAAACGCTTACCGACCTGGTGTCGCCTGAGGAAAACATATGGGCAGGCAAAACCAAGGACTTGGCTGCCGGTGGAGTGCTGATGGCAGCTATTACCTCTGTGGCAGTCGGCTTGCTTATCTTCATACCTTATTGGGTCGACTACGTAAACACTGAATTGTAATTACCGCAAAGAATGGGATAGCCCGATAAACGAAGACCTGCAGGGGTGCCAGCTTTTGGTTTGATATAAGCCCGTAGATCGTTTCGCTCTGTCTGACTAGGTACTCTTTTACTGATAGCACCAGGTATAATGCCGTAGCATGACCAGTGTTTAACCATAAATTTCTACCTTTGCGCACCGTTTGAAAAAATGAACGCTATGCCTCTATTAAAACCCTTCAAGTGGGCACTTGCCTTATCCGTTTTGATCGCTTCGGTAAGCTGCCGGACGACAGAGAAGCGAACAGCAGTTGCTACTGAAGTGGAGCAGGAGCGTGATACCCCAACGGGATGGCTGAGCGAGCTTATCAGGGAGTTGGAGCAGGAAGAGGTGGCCAATCCGCCAGCCAGGGTATACCGCTATACCTATAACGAGCAGGAGGTTTACTACCTCACCAGCCGCTGCTGCGACATCCCTGCCAGGGTATACGACACCGATGGCAACCTGCTGTGTGAGCCCGAGGGCGGCATTACAGGTGAAGGCGACGGTCGCTGCCCGGATTTTTTAGATGCACGCACAAACGAAACCTTAATTTGGGAAGATAAAAGAGAATATAATTAAAGATGACTGGAAACGACGTATTAAAGAACCTTTCGGAATATAACATCTGGGCAAACCAGACCATGCTAGATGTATTCGATTCGCTGCCAGAGTTGCCTTCTAACTCAGGCCGCCTATTCAGCCACGCCCTCAATGCACAGGCCATCTGGATCGCCCGCATCACCGGCACCGAAAGCCCCGTGAAGGTATGGCAGGAGCACACGCTGGAGGAACTGCACAAGCTGCACCAGTACGCCTCCTATAAAATAGCCGAACTGGTAGCTAACTCCGATGAGGAGGAGTTTAACCGCCTGATCGATTACACCAATAGCCAGGGGCACAAGTATAGCACCCGTGTGCTTGACATCCTGACGCACGCCTTCAACCACGCCACTTATCACCGTGCCCAGGTAGCTACTGACCTGCGCAAGTGCGGCCATAACCCACCCAACACCGACTACGTGACGTACGTGCGCGAACTGATGGGGCAGGTATATTAGTTGCCTGATGACTCTCCGGTAAAAACAATAAAACTTTAAACAAACAAAAGGAGCTCCTCATGAAGAAGAGCTCCTTTTGTTTGTACTACTTATAAGTAAAGGAATAGCTTTATGCTAAGTCTTATTTTGTTGGCAACTGAACAGTACCTAAGTTTCTGACTTGATCTTGTGATACACTAATGTTTGTCAAAGTAGTGTCTTGAGCGGCATTCTCGGTATAGAATTTTACTGTATAAGTACCTGCTCTTACACCTCTGATCAGGAAATCCCCATTCTCATTTGCAAATCCACCGATAGTATCGTTAGCTGCTGAGATCACATAGATGCCTGGCTTGGCCTCGGCAGGTGTTACTCTGCCTTGAATAGCGCCAGCTATAGCTTGCGTCACAGTTCGTATAACCGGCTTGAGGTTATACTGTCCATTGCCTCTGGCCACAACCGACTTGGCTGCGTCGAAGTCCAGCAGCACTACATAGGTCACGTCTTCTCTCAGTTCGGCGTTCAACTGCAATTTTACGCCTGAAGTTTGCCCGCTTGGCGTCTTCAGATCGACTACAGTGCCATTCTTCAGTTTCACGGAGTTGTTCTCGCCTAGCACCAGCCTGATCTGTGAAATAGTACCCGCCGGTAGGTTTGCAGAAGCCAGCAGCGTGTCACGTCCGTTGGCAAAATCAAGCAAGTTGTATACACCTGGGTTTATCTCGTCGAGTGTGAGCCAGCCGCTTTCGCTGTCAGTATTCTCTTTGTGAATCTGCACAGAGCGTATGTCCACGTTTACCTCTTCATAGTCACCCGGGGCATCCGTCATGCGCACTTCCATACGGGCTGTGCCATTGCTGTCGGAGTCGCTGTCGCAGGAGCTAAACCACACCAGGCCACTCATCAGAAAAGGAATCAAAAATTTAGTTCTCATAGAAATTGGATTAAGTTTAAACCGCTTGGGTGCCAAATAGCAACCATTATACGGATAAACGGCATAAAGTTGCACAAAAGTATATAGCTATAAAAAAATATAGACCGCTAAGCTAAGCATAGCGGCCTATACAGTGTTATAAAGCATTACTGCTGAACTTTGGTGGTATCAGGTTTAGCAGGCTGTGTGGCAGGCTTTGATCTCGGCTTCAGGAAATCAGTGATTTTATCAGTCGCCTGTTTTTTGATATTCTGCTCAGCTTCCTGTCGCTTGCGCTCCAGTTCCTGACAGGCCTTTTCCTCGGCTTCCAGCTTTCTTCTTTCGAGCTCGTTGCGTACGCTGTCCTGCACCTGCTGCTTTTTCTGCTCCAGCTGCATTTTGGCATCATCTACCTTGCTCTTCACAACATTTTCTACCAAGTCCCTGGCCTGTCCCTTGGCACTGCCACCCGCCAAAGCCACACGTGGCTCAGAGAGTGTGCCTCCAATGTTCAGGTTCAGTGTAATTCGATCGGAAGTCTTTAGTGCTTCATTGCCAATCAGGCTACCCAGTCGTGTATTGAGCTCACGGCCTATCTTGCCAGCCGGTACATTGAGTGCAGTTACATAGTCAATGTTGCCGTTTACATTATTAGAGCCACCTACAGTCATATCCACATCGCCTACTTTCAGGTCAAACGGACGAATTACCAGGCTCCCGTCTATGATCTGCGCGTCGATGCGTTTGTTTTCAACTACAAAGGTTCGCAGTTCATCAAAATTGGTCAGCCTGCTGATCTGGTCCACGATCTTCACGTCACGCACAGCAGCTTTCACCACATCGATTATACCTGAGCCGTCCAGCGTATTAAACACTGGCGTCATATCCTGGCCAATCTCTCCGGCAAAGTTGAACTTGGTAGAGAAGGTACCATCCAGCAGACCTGCGATAGGAGCAATTACTTTAATTGTGTTGAATGCATTGAAGGCTTCCTTGAAGCTCAGGTTCTGCACATCCAGTCGCATATCAAAAAGTGGCTGCTTCAGGCTCTGCGTGTTGTAGCTGCCACTGGTCACGAAGGTACCACCTAAGGTGTTGAACTTCACTGACTCGAGTCGGGCGATTTTATCTTTGATCAGCACGCGGCCACCCACATTGTTTAGCTTCAGGTTGTCATAGAGCACCTGCTTGGCATCCACGTTCAGCGTGATATCGAGGTTGTCCGGCACCTCTACCACGCCTTCGGCTTCGTTGGCAGCAGTAGTTGTCTGGCCGGTGTTCTCATCTACCATCCACTCATTCACATTAAAGGTGTTGGAGCTCAGGTTAAAGTTGCCGCGCAGCGACTGGTTCTCGGCAAGCGCATACCCGATGTAGTTCGATACCGAGCCACTGGCTCTGAAGTCGCTTTTGCCCAGAAAGCCGTTCATATCGTTGAGCTGGATACGCTCATTGTTGAACACAGCATCGGCTTTGGTAATCTTTATGCCTTGCGGCAAATCCGTACTCACAAAGTTCAGGTTGCTGATGCCCATCGTACCATTAGCCGTCACATTATTATACTTTTCGGCTTCAATATCCGACATTTTCCCTTTGGCAGCCACGTTGGCATTGATGCGGCCTGTCACCGTCATACCTTCCTGCGGGAAGATCTTGGTGAGCTTCTCCAGGTCCAGTATACCTTTGATCTGGCCGTCGAAAGCGGGATGCGCTATACCTTGCACCAGCATGCGGCCTTCCAGCGGCTCACCGTCCAGCGTCATATTGAAGCGCTCTATGTTGATGCGGGTGTCGTCGGTGTTGCCTGTCTTGTTCAGGATGTTCACCACCGCATTCAGATTCTGAATAGGAGCGGGGAAGTCGGCTGACTTCACATAGCCATTGGTAAGGCGCATATCAGCGTCTACCACAGGCATGCTCTTCTCGCTATAGGTACCTTTGGCATTGGCGTCTACATTCAGGAGACCTCGCAGCGTCATACCTTCCACCGGGAACACCTTGGTCATCTCGTCCAGATCGATGCTGGCTTTTACGTTGCCGTCTACCTGCATCACCTCCATACCTTTCACCAGCACGCGGGCGTCAATCGGGTTCTTGCCCATGTCCATGTGGAAGCGGCGTACATCCACTACCGTATTTTCCATGTCGCCATCCGGATTATCGATGCGCATGTCTACGTTAATATTGCGGGCGGCCTGCGGCAGGTCAGGGTACTTGAACATACCATCTGCTACCTTTAGCTCAGTGCCGAAGCCTGGCATCTGTGTTTCGTTATAGCGGCCTTTCACATAGCCGTCAAAACTCAGGTTACCTTCCGTTTTGATGTCATTAAAATCCTCCTTGAACATACCCGGCACCACCGACAGCACACTGCGGAAGTCTGTGTTCACAGCCTTAAAGGTCAGGTCCAGGTCGATGTCGTCTTCTGGCATCAAAATAGTACCGGCAAACTGCACAGGCAGCTCATTGATGCGGATGTTGTTGTCTTTAAAGGTATAGAGGTACTGATCCAGGTCCATTTCCATGGTCACGTCAGCGTCCAGCACGGCATTCTCGATGTAGTTCACCCCATCATAAGTCATTACAAAGCGTTCAGCCTGGGTTTGAGACTTCATATCAAATACGCTCTTCTCAAAGTCGCCGCTACCGGTATGGCGCACATTGTAGGCAGCCAGCCCGAAAGGGATGCTCAGGTCGTCATAATAGAGCGTACCGTTGTTGATATCCCATCGTTTGATCGCCATGCGGAAGTCGCTGGCAGCTGTATCAGCTTCGGCTGTTGTGGTGGTATCGGTGATAAAGATGTCCCAGTTCGCCTTGCCACTTTTGAGCACCAGCAGGCGGATAGTCGGGTCGTCGAGTTTGATGTTGTTAACCTTAACCCGGTTGCCACTGATCACACTCATCAGATCCAGACCCATGCGGAAAGAAGGAACCTTCGCCAGCGTATCTGTCGCAAAAGAATCCTGGCCAACGACCAGCAGGTTCTCTACGCCCAGCGACATGTTCGGGAAATCTCTGAAAAGGGAAAGGCTCACATCATCTGTCGCGTATATGACAGATGCATTGATATTCTTGGCGATCTCTTTGTCCAGGGCCTCTTTAATTTTATCTTTGAAGAGCAGAGGCACCAGCGCCGCCGCTGCCAGCAGCACCGCCAGAAAGACGAAGAAACCAATAACTACTTTTTTCATATAGATGGTTGCGTTTAGTAAAAGCTAAGCTATATAATTTTATAGCTAAAACCATGCAGAATTTACACTAGCTCTAAAACTATAACCGTTTTAGGGTCTTATAAGGTATGCGTACAGCCCGGATAAAACATTTTTTTCTCTTTGCCCTATACCTGCTGAGCGCTGGCCTGGCTGCAGCACAAGATGCGCACTTCACGCAGCAGTACGCGAACCGGTTATACCTGAACCCCGCCTTCAGCGGACTGGGTCGCGACTGGAGCGTATCTGTTGCCCACCGCAACCAATGGCCATCGCTCAACGGATCCTTCATCACCAATCAGGTCTCTTCCGACTATCGCTTTGAAGGTACCAAAAGTGCAATTGGAGTGGTACTGCAGCAAGACCGGGCCGGTATTGGCGGATTACAAAAACTGCAGGCCGCACTGGCTTACGCCTATCATACCCGCCTTACCGACAACCTGGCTTTTTCAGGAGGCCTTCAGACATCTATCGCCTCACTGCGTGTTAATTATGACAACCTGATCTTCGGTGATCAACTAACCGACTTTGGGCAAACCGCTCTTACTTCAACCGAAGCCAATCATTTCGATCCAACCAACTATGTGAGCTTCGCTGTAGGCAGCATCTTGTACAATAACAATTTCTGGGCCGGGCTCAACGTGTCGCACCTCAACCAGCCGTCTTATGGTTTTGACGAGACGACCAGGCTGCCGCTGCGCTTTGTGGCAAATGCCGGTTACAAATTTTATCTGGATACCGGTTTAAGGCGCTATAATGCTGAGTTTAGCATCAGTCCGGCACTGAATTTTACACATCAGCAAAATTTTAATCGTATTGATTTAGCCTTGTATACTATCTATTCACCTTTGGCGTTAGGTGTAATATATAAAGGAGTACCTGCAACTGGCGCAGACCAGGATCAGAGTTTAGGAGTGATAGCAGGCATTAGCCTGAACAGGCTCCGTATCGGCTTCAGCCACGACGTGGGAGTGAAGGGATTTGGCAGACAGGCGGGTGGGGCGAATGAAATTTCGCTCGTTTTTGAACAACTTAACTTAAATAATTTGTTCACAGGCCGTCGATCGTCCAAAATAAACCATAACATTGTTTGTCCGGCATTCTGAATTTAGTTATAATTGCACGTTAAATTACATTAAAAGAACCTTATCATTAGTAGGTCCTAATCTATGAAGCTTATTAAGTATGTATCAGCCGTTGTAGTAGGAGGAGCTCTCCTTGCATCATGCGGAAGAGGGGGCGGCTATCCAACTAGCACTGACCCAGGCGATTACAGCTCGGCCACGGGTATAGAATACAACGAGGACGAAACTGCGTTTCAGGTAAACGATTACGAAGACTTCCCTCAGGCTCCGGGTCTTGTATTTATTGAAGGTGGTCGTACCACACTGGGCTCTATGGAGGAGGATATCGCCATGACCCGTGACAATATCGAGCGCACGGTAACAGTGGCTTCGTTTTACATGGACGAAACTGAAGTGGCTAACATCCACTGGCTGGAGTACCTGCACTACCTGAAGCGTGACTCTATACCTGAGGTATACGTAGCTGCTCTTCCGGATACAACGGTATGGTCGCGTCAGCTTTCTTTCAATGACCCTTACGTAACGTACTACCTGCGTTACCCTGGTTTCCGTTTCTTCCCGGTGGTAGGTGTTAGCTGGCTGCAAGCCAATGACTACTGCACCTGGCGTACAGCTAAGGTGAACGAAAACCTGGCAAAAGAAGCGTCTGGTGGTACTCAGAGAAGAGGCCTTTTCGGAAGAAACCGTGCTCAGGAAACAACAGAAGCAACAGCTCTCTCAATCGAGTCTGGCTATGTGTTGCCGAACTACCGTCTCCCAACAGAGGCTGAGTGGGAATACGCTGCACAGGCTCTGATCGGTACACAGTACAACGAAGACGAAAACCAGCACAACAGAAGATTATATCCTTGGGATGGTCATCAGCTGCGTAACCCATACGGTAAGAAAATGGGCCAGTTCCTGGCTAACTTCAAGCGTGGCCGTGGTGACTATGCTGGTATAGCTGGCTCACTGAACGACGGTGCCATGATCACAGACTACATCTACGCTTATCCGCCAAACGACTTCGGTCTGTACAACATGGCTGGTAACGTGAACGAGTGGGTGCAGGATGTTTACCGTCCGCTTTCATTCCAGGATGTAGAAGACTTGAACCCTTTCCGTAGAGACGGTTACCAGGACGAAGCTGAAAACTATGATACAGCTGAAGGCTTCCACTCACTGATCAGCAATGAGGTTCGAGTTTACAAAGGTGGTTCTTGGAAAGACGTAGCTTACTGGTTGTCTCCAGGTACCAGAAGATTCATGGCGCAAGACTCATCTACAGCGACAATCGGTTTCCGTTGCGCGATGATCAACGCAGGATCTAACAGATAAGAACTAACAGTTAATACTATATTTTAAAGGGCCCGGGGTATACCCGGGCTTTTTGCATTTCTGGCTGTTGCTATTTCATTAAGCTGCCGCAATAGTGGTTATACTTACTTCGCTGCAGCCGTTTTGCAAGAGGGTTAGAGCGCACGCTTCCAGTGTTGCTCCAGTTGTCAGCACATCATCCACCAGTAGTATCCTTTTGCCGCTTACTTCCTCTGTCTTCTTCACAGCAAACACCTGCTCCACATTCTGCCAACGGTCAAGGCGGCTTTTCTTTGTCTGAGAATCCGTGTCGATGGCACGCTCCATTACTTTATTACTCCACGGAATCTGCAGTGCCTCAGATAATCCCTTGGCAAACCCATCAGACTGGTTGTAGCCACGGCGGCGCAACTTCAGCCGGTGCAGCGGCACAGGTATGATCAGGTCAAAGTGTGCTGCATATCCGTGGTCAAACAGTATGGAGCCGTAGCGTTTACCCAAGTGTTCGCCAACATCCTGAGCTCCTTTATACTTGAGCTTATGCAATAGGCGCTGTACCCGCCCTTTAGGTCTGAAAAGCAGGTATGAGAATGCAAACCTTACCGGCACCTTACCCCAAAACCGCTGCTGCAGGTAGTTCAACTCTGTCGCACCATGCAGATGCAGATCGGTGTAGGGGAGTTTCACGTTACACTCCGTACAGATATAGCGCTCACCACGAGTCAGTGGCTGGTCGCATGTATGGCATATCTCGGGAAAAAGTAAAGACAGGAAATCCTGTAGCATAGCGGGAAAGGCGTGGTTAAGGTATTCTTGAGAATTTAGATTAACTTTATCTCTTATACTTTTAAAAGCATAAAACAGTCATAGCACACACAACAATGAGTCAGATAGAAGAATTCAACGAATACCGTACGCGCATGAACGAGCGCATCATGTCTTACGATAACAAGGTAATCAAACGCTTTTTTAACCTCGACACCAATACATACATGGAGGGTGCCCTGGATGTAAAAACAAAAGAAATGCTCGGCTTGGTAGCCTCCATGGTTTTGCGTTGCGACGATTGCATCAAGTACCACTTGGGCAAGTGCTTTGAAGAAGGAGTTTCGGATGAGCAGGTGTTTGAGGTATTCTCCATTGCCAACCTGGTGGGAGGATCCATCGTGATACCACACTTCCGCCGCGCAGTTGAGTACTGGGAGGAACTTAAAGCCCAGCAAAGCGCTTCTTAAAAAGAGTAATTCAAATGCTGAATAGTTCTGTTGACTTTCCTCAATTGTTACACTCTATTGAGACGGGAAACTGAATAATTCAGCCATTCAACAATTAAAATATGGCCGACGAATCATCTAACCTGGACCACAGATGGACCAACCTGCGGGCTTCGATGATGAAGACTTTCGGGAAAAAGCCTGACCTGAATGCTATCCTGTTTCTGATAGGTATACAGGAATTGGGCAGAGGCATCTCGAACTTCACAAAAGAGGAGAAGCAAGACCTGATGCACATCGCTACTTGCAAGGTGTTCAGTCTTTCAGGTTTTTATGAACTGGAGCGGGTCGACGAAGAAGGTTGGCCCCATTATCGCTCTGTCAAGCCTATACCTTTCACTAATCTGAAAGATCAGGAGAGAATGCTCAAGTGGCATATCCTGGAGTACTTTGACAGAGCCGACGATATTTAAATCCCATCACTTAAATTTTTTACCTGTACAGGTAGCATGCTTCTCTTTCTTACTAAAGGGGAAGTGTGCTGCCTGTGCATGGAATTGAAACAGAAAGCATGAAAATTATTACCTATAACGTAAACGGCATCCGCGCTGCTATTACCAAAGGATTTCAGGATTGGGTGAAAGCTGCCAATCCGGATGTACTTTGCCTGCAGGAGATCAAGGCCTGCGAAGATAAGTTTGACCGTGCCATCTTTGAAGATATGGGCTACAATGTATACCTGCACCCAGCTGTTAAAAAAGGGTATAGCGGAGTGGCCATTCTCAGCAAAGACAAACCCAAGCACGTGGAGATCGGCTGTGGCATGGAGTGCTACGATAATGAGGGCCGTGTGATCCGTGCAGACTTCGACGATTATTCAATTATGAGCGTATACATGCCTTCCGGATCAAGCGGCGATGAGCGGCAGGGTTTTAAGATGCAGTGGCTCGACGATTTCTATGGCTATATCGGCGACCTGAAGCAGACACTACCGGGCATGGTGATCAGTGGCGACTATAATATCTGTCACCAGACGATTGACATTCATAACCCAAAGTCCAACGCGAACAGCTCGGGCTTCTTGCCAGAAGAGCGCAATTGGATGACCAAGTTTATCGAGAGCGGCTTTGTGGACAGCTTCCGCCACTTTAATAAGGAGCCACACAACTACAGCTGGTGGAGCTATAGAGCAGGGGCGCGTGCAAAGAACCTGGGCTGGCGTATCGATTATAATATGGTGACTGGAAATTTACAGGATCGTATGCAACGGGCGGCCATACTGCCTGAAGCCAAACACTCCGATCACTGCCCTGTTTTATTGGATATTATATAGTAGCACGCACTGTACGTATACTAAATCGACCGTGCAGACAGTTTAATAGTAAAGGCTTTAGGAGATTCTCTTAAATTTCTATATTTTAACAACTTACACCTCTCAGGTTAATCATTAGCTGTAAGCATGGGTCAGTAACGATTAAATAATTAGGCAGATGAATCAGCAAGATGCGATGGACAAGCTGTTATACCAGCTGCAGGCCTTTAAGAAAAAGTTCTACCTCAACCTGTTGTTGCGCGGGAGCATTTTCGCCATAGGCTTGCTGATGTCCATTTACATCGTGTACAGCCTGCTGGAGTATATCTTTTACTTCCCGGTGATCGTGCGGGCCTTTCTGCTGTTCTCGTTCGTTGGCCTCACGATTTACGCCCTCATTCGCTGGATCATTCTTCCTATCTCAGCCCTGACAAACCTCCGGAAGCTGCTCTCTGACGAGCAGGCCGCCGCCAGGGTAGGAGACCATTATCCTGAAATAAAAGATAAACTACTGAATGCCATTCAGTTAAAAGACCTTGATCGGACAAACGAACTTATCGCCGCCAGTTTAGCCCAACGTTCCTCTCAGCTTGTCAATTATCCTTTCGAAGAGGCAGTTACGTATCGCGAGAACAAGCCGCTCCTTAAATACATTGCATTGCCGGCGGTTATTATGCTGCTGATCGCTTTGCTATACCCTACCATATTTGTGCAGGGCACGGAGCGAATCATCAACTACAAGAAACACTATACTCCGTTGGCCCCTTTCCGGTTTGTGGTGGAGAACGAATCGCTACAGACTTATAGAGGAGAGGACTTTGAACTGAAAGTGCAGCTGGAAGGCAAGACTATCCCGAGCGAAGTATACATTCACTACAACGGCAGACGCCAGCGACTGCAGAAGAGCAGCAACGGCTATACCTATACCTTTAAGCAGCTGCAACGTCCTGTGGAGTTCCAATTAGAGGGCTCCGGCTTTATGTCTGACGACTACAACCTTAACCTGCTCTCCCGGCCTAACCTGAAGAACTTCCATATGGAAGTGGCATACCCTGCTTACCTGAAGAGAAAGCCTGAGCTGATTCAAAACACCGGAAACGCGACTATACCTGCAGGCAGTACCATCACCTGGAACTTTGATGCAACCGAGACAGAGCGCATTGAGCTCAAGTTCGAAAACCCCTCTGAATCGCTTGTAGCCAAACCTAAGGCAAACTTATTCACAGCTAGTAAGCAGTTTACCGAGAGCCAGAATTACGACATTGACCTACGAAATGCACATAGCAGCAACAAAGAAGAAATCAATTACCAGATCACCACTATACCTGACCGCCACCCTCAGATCTCATTGGAGCAGTACCACGACTCAGCGCTTTACCGCTTTGTGGTGCTGGCTGGCGAAATATCAGATGACTATGGTTTGACACGACTTGTGCTGAACTACAAAGTGACTAATGACAAGAACCCGCAAGCCAAGTATAAGAGCGTACCGATCGGCCTGAACCGACAGCAACTCAGCCAGACTTATTACCATCAGTGGAACACAGCTAGTCTGCAGCTGAACCCCGGTGACAAGCTGGAGTACTTCGTGCAGGTATGGGACAATGATGGCCTGAACGGACCTAAAAGTGCCCGTACCCGCTCCTTTGAGCTGCGGGTGCCAAGCCGTCGTGATCTGGAGCAGGAACTGAACAGCAATGCACAGTCGGTGGAGAGCCAGTTGAGCAAATCACAGGAGAGAAGCACGAAGCTGAAAGAAGAACTTGCCCGGTCCGAAGAAAAGATGAAAACCAAGCGCGACCTGAACTGGCAGGACAAAAAGCAATTGGAAGACCTGGCGGAGAAGCGCAAGCAACTGGAGCAGGACATCTCCTCGATGAAAGAATTATTCGACGAGCTCAATAAAAAGCAGAACATGCTCTCGGAGCAGGACAAACAGCTGGCTGAAAAGGCACAGGAGCTGAAAAAGCTGATGGATAGCCTACTTGATGAAGAAACCAAAAAGCTGTACGAGGAACTGGAAAAACTATTGCAGGAGCAGAGCCCTAAGGATTCCGAACTGCAAAAGCTGCTGAGCAAACTCGACAACCGTGAGCGCAACCTGGAGCGCGAATTAGAGCGGGCGCTTGAACTGTTTAAGCAACTCCAGTTTGAGCAAAAGCTCGACAACATCACCAATAAGCTGGAGGAAATGGCCAAGGAGCAGGAAGAACTGGCCGATAAAACCGCCCAAAAGCAGGAAGACAATAAGCAATTACAGCAGGAGCAGGAAAGCATACTGAAAGAGTTTGAGCAGCTGAAGCAGGACATGAAAGACCTGAAAGAGCTTAACGACAAGCTTCAGAACCCGAACCAGATGGACGAGCAGCAAATGCAGCAGGAACAGCAGCAGATTGAGCAGGACATGGAGCAGGGGCAGCAGCAGCTTGAAAAGAACCAGAACAAGAAAGCCAGCGAGTCGCAGCAGAAGGCAGGGGAGAAGATGAAGCAGATGGCTCAGCAGATGGAGCAGATGCAGAACAGCATGAGCATGGACGGTATGCAGCAGAACCTCGACAACCTCCGCGACATCCTGGAGAACCTGATCAAGCTGTCATTTGACCAGGAAGGGCTGATGAAATCGTTCCGGGGTGTTAACCAAAGTGATCCGCGTTTTATTTCCCTGTCCCAGCAACAGCTCTCACTTCGCGACAATGCCAAGGTAATCGAAGACAGTCTTTTTGCTCTTGCCAAGAAGGTATTCCAACTGGAGTCGTTTGTGACACGAGAGGTGGCCCAGATGAACCAGAGCATGGACAACAGCATGAAAGAGCTGCGCGACCGCAATGTTGGCCGAGCCACCGCCCAGCAGCAGCTCGCCATGACATCCATGAACAACTTGGCCCTAATGCTCAACGATGCTCTGAAGCAAATGCAGCAGGCCATGCAGCAAATGCAGGGCAGCATGGCCTCAAAACAGAAGGGCAGTAAGCCCCAACCCGGTGATTTTGGCCAGATGCAGGATGCTTTGAACAAAAAAATCGAAGAATTAAAAAAAGGTGGCAAGTCAGGTAAGGCACTGTCTGAAGAATTAGCTAAATTAGCTGCGGAGCAAGAGGCTTTGCGTAACGCCCTTAAAGAAATGGAGAAACAGGGACAGAAACCTGGGGAAAAGGGCGGTAACGGTGAGTTAGGAAATATCAGCAAGATGATGGAACAAAGCGAGACTGATCTCGTTAATAAACGTTTGACTGAGCAGACCATCATGCGACAGCGCGAAATTCTTACTCGTTTGCTGGAAGCAGAGAAGTCAATGAAGGAGCGGGAACTGGATAACAAACGTGAGGCCAAGAGCGCTCAGGATGTCGCCAGAAGGGTTCCACCATCATTCGAAAAGTATTTGAGAACAAAAGAGAAACAAACGGAATTGCTGCAAACCGTATCACCGGCGCTTACGCCTTACTACAAACAGAAGGTTAGCGAGTATTTCCAAAATATGAGTAACTAATACGCACCTTATAGCATCACTAACAAGTAATATGAATCAGGTTAAAATTCAGATTCCTTCCTTAATCGAGAACATCCGGGTAATAGAAAGCTTCATAGACAATTCAAAGGAAGAATTCGAGTTTGAAGACGACGTTTATGGCAACATTATGGTAGCCGTAACAGAGTCTGTGAACAATGCCATCCGCCATGGCAATAAATTCGACAAGGAAAAATTAGTATACCTTACGCTCCAGGTAGAGAATAATCAGCTTCTTTTTGAAATTGAAGATGAAGGACCTGGTTTTGATTATGACACCCTGCCTGATCCTACCGCTCCTGAGAACTTGGAGAACCCTGGAGGCCGCGGTATCTTCTTGATGCGTAACCTGTGTGACGAAGTAAACTTCCTCGACAATGGTAAAAAGGTGCAGCTAATCTTTAACATCACACAATCACAGAATGGATCATCCAATTGAGTTCTTCAGCGAGGATATTGATTTCTCGCTGGAAAACCCAGAGCAGATTTCCGACTGGATTGCAGACATCATAGAGCAACACGAGCAAGAGCTGGTAAGCCTGACTTACATTTTCTGTTCTGACGATTACCTGCACCAGATCAACGTAGAGTATCTGGATCACGACACACTCACAGACATCATCACCTTCGACAATGCCGACATGGAAGGCACTATCGAAGGTGATATTTTTATTAGCATTGACCGTGTGCGCGACAACGCCATGACACACGGCACCTCTTTTAATGACGAACTTCACCGCGTCCTCATCCACGGCGTTCTTCACTTGCTTGGTTTCAAAGATAAAACCCCTGAGCAGGAAGCAGCTATGCGCAAACTCGAAGATTCTTCCTTATCTTTGCGGAAATTTTAATCGCAAATGAGGGAATTACCAACCTCCCTTTGATGTTTCACGTGAAACATCTCTAAATCCTGAATACATGTTTCCAGAATACGATATCATAGTTGTAGGTGCGGGCCATGCAGGCTGTGAAGCCGCTGCTGCAGCTGCCAAAATGGGCTCTAAAGTTCTTTTGGCGACCATGAATATGAATACCATAGCACAGATGTCTTGCAACCCTGCTATGGGTGGCGTTGCAAAAGGTCAGATTGTGCGTGAAGTTGATGCGTTGGGTGGTATGAGCGGTATTATTACCGACGAGACCATGATCCAGTTCCGCATGCTGAACAAATCGAAAGGGCCTGCCATGTGGAGCCCTCGTGCACAGAGCGATCGCATGCGATTTGCTGAGGTCTGGCGACTGACACTGGAGCAAACGGAGAATGTAGACTTCTGGCAGGAGATGGTGACAGGTATAGAAGTAGAGGATGGCAGAGCCGTTGGTGTACGCACTAGCCTGGGGATAACTATACATGGAAAGGCAGTAGTCTTAACGAATGGCACATTTTTGAATGGCATTATCCACATCGGTGAGAAGCAGATGGGTGGTGGTCGCTCAGCAGAAAAATCAGCAAAAGGCATAACAGAGCAGCTCATTCAACTGGGCTTTGAGGCAGGCCGCATGAAGACCGGAACACCTCCACGTGTAGATGGCCGCTCACTCGACTACAGCCGTATGGAAGAGCAGTTCGGCGACGAGAATCCTTCAAAGTTCTCTTATACTGAAACCACGCCGTTGGCTAAGCAACGAAGCTGCTATATCACCTATACAAATTCAGACGTACACGAAATCCTTAAAACTGGCTTCGAAAAGTCACCTATGTTCCAGGGACGCATTCAGGGATTAGGCCCACGTTACTGCCCATCCATCGAAGACAAGATCAACCGATTCGCTGATCGTGACCGTCACCAAATTTTTGTGGAACCGGAAGGGTGGAATACAGTAGAGGTATACGTGAACGGTTTCTCCAGCTCACTGCCGGAAGATGTGCAGTTGAAAGCACTGCGTAAGATCGTGGGATTTGAGAACGCCAAAATGTTCCGCCCTGGTTATGCGATCGAATATGACTTCTTCCCGCCAACGCAGCTGAACTTAACGCTGGAAACAAAGCTGGTGCAGAACCTATACTTTGCTGGCCAGATCAACGGAACAACAGGGTACGAAGAAGCAGCTTGCCAAGGATTAATGGCAGGTATAAATGCGCATAACAAGATAAACGAAAAAGCGCCGTTTATTCTAAGACGATCAGAAGCTTACATCGGTGTATTGATCGACGACCTGGTAAACAAAGGTACTGACGAGCCATACCGTATGTTTACTTCAAGAGCAGAACACCGTATCCTGCTACGTCAGGATAACGCTGATATCCGCCTGACAAAACTTGGCTACGAGCTTGGATTGGCTGACGAAAGCCGTTTAGCTGCTGTGGATAAGAAGATCTCAGAAACGGCTGAAATCATCGCTTACTTAAGTAACAAGCCAATCGAGCCCGGAGATATCAACAGCATGTTGGAGCAGATGGGCTCAGCTCCAATCGTAGAAAAGCAGCGTGCAGGCCAGTTGATCAAGCGACCAAACATCGAGATCAAACATATAGCCGAAGCCGTGCCAGCCGTAGCAGAGTACCTAAGCAAGTTCAAAGCTGACAGTGTAGAGCAGGCTGAGATAGCCGTGAAGTACGAAAGCTACATCGAGAAAGAGCACACCATGGCTGCCAAAATGGGAGAACTCGAGAACTATAACATCAAAGAGAAAATAGACTACCGCAACATACCTGCTTTGTCAGCAGAGGCGCGTGAGAAATTGCTACGTATACAGCCTGAGACAATCGGGCAGGCATCACGTATCAGTGGCGTGTCACCAGCTGACATATCTGTACTAATGGTATACCTTGGAAAATAAATGAGCTACGAAAGACTGGAGCATTGCCCGATATGTGGCAAAGAAGATTTTAAGAACTTTCTGGTAGTAACAGACAACGCGGTCTCAAAAGAGAGCTTCGTAATTGTGGAATGTGAGAACTGCACATTCAAGTTTACGAACCCGCGACCTGATGCCACCAGTATTGATAAGTATTACGAATCTGAAGAATACATATCGCATAGCAACATCAAGACAGGCATTATCAACAGGGCCTATCATGTGGTGCGCTCCATTACTACGAAGCAAAAAGTAGAGCTTATCAACAGACATGCTCCAGCCAAAGGAGCTATACTGGATTATGGCTGCGGAACAGGCGTGTTCCTGAATGCCTGCAAAAACGACGGTTGGGATATAAGAGGAGTTGAGCCCAATACCCGCGCCCGTGAGGAGGCTTCAGGCCAAACAGGTGAAATAATAGCAAAAGAACTTAGTGAGATAGGAGGAGAGAAGTTTGAGGTAATCACGCTCTGGCATGTGCTGGAGCATATCCATACCCTGAACGAAACACTTTCAGAACTCATCAACCTGCTGCAGGACGATGGCACCCTGATCATAGCTGTTCCCAATGCCGATTCGCACGACGCGCAACAATACAAGGCAGACTGGGCGGCTTATGATGTGCCGCGCCACCTGTATCACTTCACACAACCAACCATGAAGCGCCTGCTCAAGAAACATAAGATGAAACTAGAGGAAGTGCTGCCCATGAAGTTTGATGCCTATTACGTGAGCATGCTCAGCGAGAAACAGAAGGAAGGGAAGACAAAGGTCATCAGCAGTGTGGTTAATGGATTTAAGTCTAACAGCTACGCAGAGAAAAATGGCAACGATTACTCGAGCCTGATCTTTGTGGCAAAGAGAAAATAAACACCACCTATTGTGTTAATAAATAAGAACAAGGCAAGCGAAAGTTTGCCTGTTTTTCATTTAAACGAATATTAGATGAAAATTGTCAACAGCCTTTTACTTGCAGCTTCAGTCATTACCATTTCTTCATGCGCCAGTATAAACAACCCGGAAGGAGGACCTAAGGACGAGGACGCGCCAGAACTTCTGAACAGCAATCCGAAGTCACAGGAGCTGAATGTAAGTACCCGTACCATCACGCTTGATTTCAACGAAGAGGTCCAGCAAAATAACCTGCAGAAGGAACTCCTGATCACACCGTTTACCGACAATAAATATCAGGTGCGATCGAGCCGGACCAGAATGGAATTAGTGTTTGAGCAACCCTTAGAGGAAAACACGACCTATACCTTAAACTTCAGAAAAGGCATACAGGATATTACGGAAAAGAACATCGCCGAAGGATTAGTATTAACGTTTAGCACAGGCAATTTCATAGACTCGAGCAGGGTAAGCGGACAAGTGGTAAGAATGCTGACGCAGCAACCGGAGAACGAAGCCGTGGTGGCTTTATACCCTACAAACGACACGCTCAGCATCAGGAAAAGCAGACCTTACTACCAGACGCAGACAAATGCTAATGGGGAGTTCACCTTCGAAAACATAAGAGATGGTGAGTACAGAATCTACGCTCTGACTGATAAAAATAATAACTCCCTTTATGATTCAGAGGAGGAGTGGATCGCCTACAAAGCAGAGCCGATAAGCGTGACAAGCGAGGAACAGGAAGTAGTGCTTCAGACTGTTAGGATAGATACAAAACGCCCCATCCTGCAGCGTCGCGAAAGGTATACAGATCGATTTGTGGCCAATTATAATGAAGGTATAGAAAGCTTTGTAGCCAGGCCGGTTGACTCGCCAAAAGATACCTTAATTCATAAAGTATCAACTGACGGAAAGATAGTGGATTTATTTGGCGACAGCCGTTTCGCTGGAGGAAGAGCTATACTGACGGCCCTGGACTCAGCAGCTAACCGCACAGTGGACACCGTACAGATAGCCTTCGAAGGTAAAAGAGCACAGCGGGTGCAGGGTGCACGTCTGAAACAAAACGGCAATACAAGCAATGGTGCCATCAGTGAAGGACAGCGTGTCGTAATTGAATTGGAAACACCGGTGAAGATTCAGTCAAAAACCCCTGTACGGCTATTAGCTGACAGCATAGAGGTGGCCAGACTGATGTATCCCGAACAAGTGGCACTTGATCGCACGGCAACAGAGATAAGCTTTGTAATGCCTAAATGGACAAACAATAACCGACAGGCTACCATCGTGCTGGATAGTGTAGGTATAGTGCCGGTACAGGGTGAACGTTTCACTATGCCGACCCTGCAGGTAACGGTGGCAGAAGCCAGAGGAGCAGGAAGTCTGAGAGGAGCGGTAAAAACAGAGCAAAAGAGCTATATCATCCAACTGGTAGATAACCAATACAAGGTGAAGCACCAGGTGCGGAATACAAGGACATACAATTTCCGAAGCATTGAGCCAGGTACTTACTTTATTCGCGTGCTACTAGATGCCAACAATAATGGCAAATGGGATGGGGGAGACCCTGAGCTGGTAAGAGAGCCTGAGCAGGTATACCTCCACGACAAGCCACTGGAGATAAGGGCGAACTGGGAGATGGAGGAAAACATCGAATTTTAGAGTAAAAAAAGGGAGCCACAGCAGCTCCCTTTTTTTGTATCCGACTCATACCAGTCAATCAATAACCCGTGGATAAGCAGCAACGAAAACGGGGGAAAATTACCTGCAGGACCTAAACCAAATAAATTGTCCACAGAAACGTGTGATAGCAAAAAGAGAACAGAGGAGAAACTGTGATCGAAAGACTGAGATGAAAATAAGAATAGGTCATAAAACCAGTATATGATTCCAGCTTTGTGCTCCTGATGTCAAATAAACAATTGCCAGCTATCACTCAGGTATAGACAACAAGCTGGAACCAACGAACTATCAAGCGATGATTATACTGTCTTACCATCGCATTCATTTAGACACTCTTCAAGAGCCAAACAACTTCCCAAAGCCTTGTGGAATAACCTAAGATTGATGATACAATCTAACCAAAATTCATGCATAGGTATAGCGGAACAAAGCAGTTAAATTCAAAATGAGAGCTGCTTAACGAGTGCTTAGGAGATATAAATAC
Organism: Pontibacter sp. LHS1; assembly: GCF_058932855.1. Classification (NCBI taxonomy): domain Bacteria; kingdom Pseudomonadati; phylum Bacteroidota; class Cytophagia; order Cytophagales; family Hymenobacteraceae; genus Pontibacter; species Pontibacter sp. LHS1. The sequence goes on along the minus strand of NZ_JBZYWF010000003.1, from coordinate 188,162 downwards.
TACCAGTATATATCTGGAATATGAATCTGTGATAGATTCGAGAGCAACACTAAAGACGAAAACCTATACCTGGTACTGATATCCCCTATAACTCATCTTGAATAAAGAGGGAGACTGATCTTAAAGAAAGGAGGCAAAATCGCGTGGTGAGGATGTGGGCGGAGTTAGCGGTAAAATGGAGTACTCTTTAATTAAAAGGGTGCCGAGTCACTACTTACCTGTCGTATACCTAAGCAAATACATTACACCCAACCTAATTGAAGAACGTGCAGTAGCTCTTCTGAAGTTCGAATAGCACAAGCTGAAAATCTCCACTCCATTTCGAGCTGCCTGCCAACAATCAAACAGACTGCTACCAGTTAAAATGCTGCGGATGTATCATACAGAATTTATTTCAGTTTGAGATGGCCGTGCCAGAGACTTGTGGAACATAATCACAACAGGCCAGAACTTGTATGCAAAGAAACCTGCTCCTCTTCCGTAATAGGTAAAATTGATCACCGTCAGAGGCTATAAAATCCTCCGGAATACAAAATCAAAAAAGATGTTTAGAAATCCACAAAAAGGGTGGGTATAAATGTGGACAAGTGTGGATCAAATCTGATAACTCAAAGCGAGCATGTTCCACAAGTAGGGCAAAGGGACTGTGGAACACACAAAAAGTGGAAAGCAGTTGACAAAGGTATACTGAAAAAAGGGTTTTCCACGGCAGCACAGGTATGTGAAAAAAGTAATGCACACAAAATGGGTAAAAGTGGAAAAAGCGGTTAAGTGATTGAGAGATAAAAATTAACAAAAAAATAAAATGTGGGAAGGCAGGTGCAAAGCAAGGGTATATAAAATGAAAATGAGGACAATTCAGAATGTTCCACAGTTATTAACTTATAAACAGCCTTAATGATGAAAGAAGATTTATTTAAAAATTTATCTAATTAAAATTAATAAGGTCAGGTAAGATGTGGAAAGCTGGATAAGTCGGGCCAAAAAGAGAGAAAGGATGATCAAAAAAGAGAAGGAAAGGTAGGGCGCAAGAAAAGGCAAAAAAATAAAAGCCCTATATTTATAAGGAGAAAAAGTAAACGCTAACATAAAACTATGACATTACTTCTAAAGCTGGTTCCTCCATTTGAGGATCCGGTGCTGATATTTACACTGGTACTGCTGATCATACTTATTGCCCCGATCATACTGAATAAATTAAGGATACCGGGTATAGTAGGGTTGATATTGGCAGGTGTACTCGTAGGCCCCAATGGATTTAACCTGTTACTAAGGGACTCCAGCATCATCCTATTTGGAACAGTAGGCATACTCTACATTATGTTCTTAGCCGGACTAGAGATGGATATGGTTGGCTTCAAGAAGACCAAAATGAGAAGTATAGTTTATGGCGCCCTTACCTTCCTGATTCCCGTTATTTCAGGTACAATACTATTCTTTTATGGGTATGACTACCAGATAAATTCTGCAGTGCTGCTTTCGTGTATGTTTGCTTCGCACACCCTGCTGGCCTACCCAATTGTAAGCAAGATGGGGCTTACAAAGAATGAGGCCGTCACTGTGACGATAGGTGGCACAATCATCACAGATACAGCTGTACTATTGGTACTGGCTGTAGTAGCAGGAGTAGCGCAAGGAAACATAGGTATAGGCTACTGGCTACAGCTGTTGGTGTCACTTTCCATATTTGTGGCGATTGTGATGTTTGTTTTCCCAATGATAGCTAAGTGGTTCTTTAAGCAGATAGAAAGCGAAAAAGGGGCACAGTTCATCTTTGTATTGACATTGGTATTTGCAGCGGCTTTTCTGGCTGAACTAGCGGGGGTGGAAGCTATATTAGGTGCATTTTTAGCTGGGCTGGCCTTAAACCAACTCATTCCACATACCTCAGCCTTGATGAATAGGTTAGAGTTTGTTGGCAACAACATTTTTGTTCCATTCTTCCTGATAAGCGTTGGAATGCTCGTTGATGTTAGTGTGCTGTTTGAAGGCATAGAAACAATCATGATGGCGGTTGTTATCATAGCGTTGGCATTAGCAACGAAGTGGTTACCGGCATATATTACCCAAAAGCTGTATGGCTATACTACTACCCAAAGAAATTTGATGTTCGGACTAAGTACAGCAAGAGCGGCGGCAACTCTTGCTGTGATACTAGTTGGTTACGAACTAGGCATAATCGGAGAAACGGCCCTTAACCTAACCGTCGTACTAATACTAGCTACATCGTTGGGTAGCTCATTTATTACAGAAAAATCTGCTAGGGTTCTTGCCATTATAGAAAGCCGTAGAAAGCCTGACCTGAGCGAAAAGCCAGACCGTATCATGGTGCCTATAGCAAACCCCAAAACACTGGAAAGCCTGGTTGATCTGGCCATCATGCTGAAGAACCCTCACTACCATGAACCAATCTACCCACTAGCTGTGGTGATAGACAACGAGCATGCAGAGGAGGAGATCTTCAAAAAGAATAAAATGTTGCAAGAGGCCATCAAACATGCCTCGGCTACGGACCACGATGTACAGCTTGTCTCCAAGATTGATATAAACGTAGCTAGTGGTATACTTCGGGCTATTAAAGAACTGATGATAACAGAAGTGGTCTTGGGATGGAACGCCAAGATTACAACCCGCGACAGAATTTTCGGTACCGTGTTGGACAATCTGCTCAAAAACACAGAACAGATGATCTTGGTATGTAAAATTGTGCAACCGCTCAACACAACCAACAGGATCGTTGTGATTGTACCAGCCAACGCTGAACTGGAAAGAGGCTTCTTACGCTGGATACGCTCAGTTAAATTGTTGTCGTTACAATTGGGGGCTAAAGTTGTATTTATGGCTGGCAGGAGGACTCTTAACAGACTGAAGACAGAAGTAAAATCAAATAAACCTGCTATAGACGCCACCTATATGCCACGCCCAACCATGGCGGAGTTTGAGCACAACCAGACAGGTATAGGCAAAGACGATATGGTAATAGTGATTTCAGCACGTAAAGGAACAGTGTCTTATATCAGTGAACTGGATACAGTACCACGTGTCTTGTCAAGAAACTACAAAGACAACAGCTTTATCATCGTTTATCCTGAGCAGTACCCTGTGCTGTACGAAGACGACCAATTTAACATGACAAGCATAACAGACGACACAAGGGCAAGAAATGAAATTTGACTATGAACTGGATTTCAAAAAAAACGATTTCAGAAAAAATCCGGAGCTGTACCGTATAGGAAAAGGAGAGCAAGGGGTGTTGCTGGTGGAGCCGTATAAGTCGGAGATACTACCGCATTGGCGCTTTAAGACGCCCGAGATCGCACGGGAGTCGTCGGAGCATATCTACGGGTTGTTTTTGGATTACCTTCGTCAGAACGACTTTGTAGGCGCTGATATGGCACGCAAGTTTTTGCAGATGGGCTATACCCGCTCACGCCGCTATGCGAACCACCGCACGGGGCAAAAGTATAAGGGCCCCGTACCGGATGATAAGAAAGGGCAGAGCGGAGCTCACGGCCGCGACCGACTACCGCTAGACCCCGATCCGGTAAAAGCTGAATCGGCTCGTATTTTTAAAGAAAAGTGGGAAGAGGCGAAGGAAAATGACACGTATAAAAAGCTGATGGCCGAATTCAGGTCGAAGTACGAATCCTAAAAAAAATGAATTGTTCATTGTATCAATTAACCTTTTAATTCCGAAATTAGTAAATCACATATCTTTGCATACAAGATAAAACTAGATAGCAACATGGTTAACAAAGAAATCAGGTTAGGCAAAGGGCTTGGTAAGATCAAGTTTGGCCTTACAATGGAAGAAGTAGAAGAACTATTGGGCGAACCTGAAGAAATAGAAGAGTCTGACGAAGAAGATGAATTTGAGCATCAGGCCTGGAACTACTGGGAGGAAGGCTATTCTCTTTACTTCGACAAAGAAGATGATTATAAACTGAGCTGCATCGAAACGGCCAATCGCGACGTGAAGCTTTGGGAAGAGCGTATTTTTGAAATGAGCCGTGACCAGTTGAAGCAACTGTTTGCCGACCACGGCTACGAAGACATAGAAGAAGAGGAAATGGAGACAGGCGAGACCCGCATTTCTTACGAGAAGGAAATGATCGACCTTTACTTCGACGAAGACCAACTGATCGCCGTGAATTTTGGCGTGTTCATCAACGACAACCTGGAGGTTGTTTGGCCGGAGAAATAAGAAAACAGTTTTTCTACATAGATCCCGGTTTCTGCAAAGGAGCCGGGATTTTTTTTTCATCAGGTACAGCAGCTAGTGTTAAACTTGTAAGTCAGCCCAGGTATAGTGGGTGACTTGAAAGATTCACAGGCACTTTTTTGCTTATCAGTGCGAAAAACAAAGCCGGCATATTAACGTGTACCCATGTGGAAAATCTACTAAGAATGTAAGCTATAGGTGCAGAGGAGGCAATTTTTGGCAGATACTATGCACAACCTAAACCGTTACAAATCAAAAAGGCCCGACTGATGCCGGGCCTTTTCAATAGTTGAACAGGTATAGCCTATTCGAAGAAGAAGTTATAAATCTCTTGCTGGATAACCGGGTTGATGGCAATCGCCATGATAACCGAAATAACCAAACCGATCGTGACAGACAGGATATCCTTGCCGATAAGGCTGAATGTTTTGGCAAGTTTGGCGCTACCTTCCTGCGCTCTGATGCGCATACCCAGCTCACGGCCTGCCAGCAAACCGATGAACACCCAGGTGGTACTCATTGGCATGTTATTAAGTTCTTTGAAGAAGTAAAGGATGATGGCGTACACCAAGTCAATAATGGTGGCGCTGCGCACGTCACGCACATCCGATTTTTCGTTGATGATCTCCTGTATTTTCTCACCTTTCTTAAAGAAAAGAAAGCCCATACCCAGGAAAATAAAACCAGCGAAAGCAGCAAACTCCCAGATGTTGAGCGAGCGCGGCAGGTATACGGCTACGTTCGCTAGGTCTTGCGCCAGCCAGGTATGCCACAGGAAACCCGATACAACCCATTGCGCTACTGTCCAGAAGCTATGTGCCTCGCCTTTCACGAAGCGCTTGATAACTTTTGAGAGTGCCAGGTATAGAAGAAGCGCCGTGCCAAAGGCAGCGACATAGCCCAGCAAACTCTTTTCTATCATGCCCACAATGGCACCTGAACTGACCGTGAACACGCTCAGGAGCATGAAGGTGGTGGATACAGGTATACGGAAGCGGGTAAGGAGCAAGAGGATGATTGGGGCGGCCAGCTGCAGGAAAACGAAGTTGTCAGGCGTTTGGTCGAATCCCTTGGAGGAAAGGCGCTGATATGTTACGTCACCGTTGAACATGTACCAGCTGTAGAATACCGTGCCCAGGAAGATCGTACCCATGAAAAGCCACTGCCAATACCAGGCCCGCTTTTCGTTGGAAACGATAAAGGTACCAATGGTTTGGATACTGTCGTTGGCGATAGCTGAGTAAGCGGCGAACAGGAAGCCTACCCACATTGCAATGGAAGCGTAGGGATAGACAATGCCGGCTACGATGAAGGAGAAGGCAATAAAGTAAAGGAACTTCTTCTCCTTTTGAAACAGAACGTCCAGCAAACTGAAGCGCTTTCTGAACTTATAAGGCTGGGTAGGTACTGCTGGTTTTTTACCCTTTTTAGTCTTAGCCATTTTAAAGAATTGGGTGAGTTTTTAAAAAACGACGCAAGTTACCATAAAATAGGCGAGTAGTCTGGTTATCCAATGTTAAGAAATTATTAACAGATGCATCCTTATACCTATTTGGCAGTGTAGAGTTGTAAATGGCTAAGCATGAATGGGTACAGTGCCAAATGGTATAGATAAAAAACTATAAATCCCGTATGGCATAATCACACCTGAATCTTCTATCTTTGCAGCATGGCGACACAAGAGAAAACCCCTGTAGAAAACGCACAATTGAAAGATATCATCTCGCATGCAAAGGAGTACGGCTTCGTATTTCCGTCGAGCGAGATTTACGATGGTCTGCAAGCCGTGTACGATTACGGCCAGATGGGCGTAGAGCTGAAGAACAACCTCAAGAACCTGTGGTGGAAGTCCATGACGCAGCTGCACCAGAACGTGGTAGGTATAGACGCCGCCATTTTCATGCACCCGCATACCTGGAAAGCCTCCGGTCACGTGGACAGCTTCAACGACCCGATGATTGACAACAAGGACTCGAAGAAGCGCTACCGTGCCGACGTGCTGATAGAAGAGAAAGCCGCCCAGTACGAAGCCGACGGTCACTATGACAAAGCCAGCGAGCTGTTAGTAGAGATGGGCAAGCTGTTGGGTGCTGAGGAACTCGACGCCGTTCGTGAGCTGATCATCCGTGAAGACATCAAATGCCCGATCTCCGGCACGACCAACTGGACCGAGGTGCGTCAGTTCAATCTGATGTTCTCGACACAGGTAGGTTCTGTAGCTGAAGACTCGAGCACTATTTACCTGCGTCCCGAAACGGCTCAGGGTATATTTGTGAACTTCCTGAACGTGCAGAAGACCGGCCGTATGAAGGTACCGTTTGGTATTGCGCAAATCGGTAAGGCCTTCCGTAACGAGATCGTGGCGCGTCAGTTCATCTTCCGCATGCGCGAGTTTGAGCAGATGGAGATGCAGTTCTTCGTACGCCCTGGCACCGAGATGGAGTGGTACAACACCTGGAAAGAGAACCGTAAGAAGTGGCACCAGGCCATCGGCATACCCGCAGACAGCCTCCGCTACCACGACCACGAGAAACTGGCCCACTACGCCAACGCCGCCGTGGACATCGAGTTCAAGTTCCCGTTCGGTTTCAAAGAAGTGGAAGGTATACACTCCCGCACCGACTTCGACCTGACGCAGCACCAGGAGCTGAGCCGCAAGAAAATGCAGTACTTCGACAACGACCTGAACGAGGACGGTAAGCCTTATGGCAACTACATCCCTTATGTGGTGGAAACATCTGTAGGAGCCGACCGCCTGTTCCTGATGACGCTTTGCAGTGCTTATACGGAAGAGGAGATTACTGAAGGTGAGGCGACGAAGACCCGTACTTTCCTGAAGTTCCACCCGGCACTGGCTCCTGTGAAAGCCGCTATTTTGCCACTGACAAAGAAAGACGGTCTGCCAGAGAAAGCGACCGAGATCTTCAACTCGCTGCGTTACGACTTCAACATGATCTACGAAGAGCGTGACTCTATCGGCAAGCGCTATACCCGTCAGGACCTGATCGGTACGCCGTTCTGTATCGCCGTAGACCACCAGACGCTGGAGGACAACACGGTAACCGTGCGCGACCGTGACTCCCGTGAGCAGGTGCGTATGCCAATCAGCGAACTGCACAGCTACATCGACAAAGCTGTTAACTTCAAGAGCATATTTGAGAAGCTGGCCTAAGGTATACTAGGTATAGCTATAAAGAACAGCCTGCGACTTAAGTGTTGCAGGCTGTTTTATTTTGCAGGTATACCCATCTGTGATTTTGAGCTATACCTTGCTTTGCTCTCAATCTGTCCTAAAACCCATGATAGTTTACTTTTTATGTAAAATGTATCCATTTCTATATGTGGATTAAGGTATAGATGTATCAACTCAAACTCCTGTTAATGTTCTGACAAGCAATATTATAAATGGGTAGGCAGGCTAAGTAATCCACAGTCTATGCCTATCATCTGTTGTGACTTTATGTAAATGCAGCACATGGGCCTATAGGAATCGATAGAAGGCACAAAAATTAAAATTCCTTACCTTTGCCGAATTATTGGGGACCATGTGGAATAAGATTGCCATTTTCATCATAAAGAACAGGTTGAGGCTACTCATCCTGCTTGCTTTGCTTACTGTGTTTATGGGCTATAAGGCCAAAGACGCAGAAATGTCTTATGATTTCGCCAATGTCGTGTCGCCGGATGATCCGGATATGGTGTACTTCCAGCGATTTAAAGAGACCTTCGGTGAGGATGGCAATATTCTGGTGGTCGGCATGCAAAGCCCCAAAGCCTACAAACTCGACAATTTCCGAGAGCTCAAAAGCCTGACGGACCAGCTGAACACGGTAGAAGGCGTAAAGGCTGTTATTTCGCTGCCTAACCTGATACAGGTCGTAAAGGACACTGCCGAGCGCAAATTCACCACGGCCCCCATCTTCAACCCCATGCCGCAGACGCAGGCGCAGCTCGACAGCATGCTGCGGGTAGTGCGCAGCCAGGGCTTCTACGACGGACAAATCATCAACCAGAAGACAGGCGCGACCTTACTTGCTGTGACCGTGGATCCCGCTTACCTGAATTCCGCCCGTCGGGTGCAGGTGATGGACGATGTGATGGAACATACTGAAGCCTTCTCTAAGAAAACAGGTATAAAGCTGCATTATGCGGGTCTGCCTTTTGTGCGAGCCGTGATGACGACCAAGGTGGCCGCCGAAATGAAAATGTTTCTGGTGCTGGCCTTGCTGGTGACAGGCATCACGCTCTTTATCTTCTTCCGCTCGTTCTACGCCGTTATCTTCCCGCTGCTCATGATCAGCATGGTGGTGGTATGGGTGCTCGGTACGCTGGCAATACTCGATTACAAGATATCGCTTCTAACGGGACTTATACCTGCCATCCTGGTAGTGATCGGTATACCCAACACAACTTATCTCCTCACGCGCTACCACTACGACTACCGCAAGCACGGCAACAAGATAATGGCCCTTGCGCGGGTCATCAGCAAGATTGGCGTGGTAAATCTAGTGACGAATACAACCACAGCCATTGGTTTTATCGTGTTTACCTTCACCCACGTGGCCATCCTGTATGAATTCGGTGTAGTGGCAGGCATTAACATCTTCGTGACCTTCGTCATCAGCATCGTGCTGATACCGGTGGTGTTCTCATACCTGCCGCCGCCAACGCTCCGGCAGCTGCGCCACTTGGACGCCAAGCCGCTCAACAAGTTCCTGGAGTTCCTGGATTACATCGTGCACCACAAGCGCCATCTGGTCTACTTCTTTACAATCGTCGCTTTGCTGGCGTCTTTCTGGGGTATCTACAAGGTAAAGACGGTCTCCTACATGGTGGACGACCTGCCAGCCGAGAGCAGCGTGAATGCCGATCTGGCTTTCTTTGAGCACCACTTCAGCGGGGTGATGCCGCTCGAGATTATCGTGGACACTGGTATAAAGCAAGGGGTTATGCGCCTGCCGAACCTGAACAAACTCAACCAGCTCGAAGGCTTCCTGCGCACCCAACCTATCTTGTCAGCGCCTATTTCTATTGTAGGGCTGGTGAAGACAGCGACGCAGGCGTTCTACGAGGGCGACCCGAACTCATACCGACTGCCTGACAATACCGAGCGCAACTTTGTGTTCAGTTACCTGGCCAAACAAGACGGTGGCGACAACCAGCGGCTCTTGCGCTCCTTCGTGGACAGCACCGGCCAGACGGCCCGCATTTCGCTCAAAGTGGCCGATGCTGGTTCCAGAGAGCTCGATACGCTTATCATCAGCAAAATAAAACCTGAACTGCACGAGATTTACGGCGGCGAAGGCGTAACCGTGACGGAAGAAGGCAACACGATGACCTTTACCCGCAACGAAACGGGCGCTGAAACCAAGGTTAGTCTGACGGGCACAACACTCCTGTTCATCAAAGGAAACGAATACTTAATCAACAACTTGCGCTCCAGTTTGATGCTGGCGTTCGTGTTGGTAACTATTGTGATTGCTTTGTTGTTTAAATCGGCAAGGGTGGTGATTATCTCGGTCATTCCCAACATGATACCGCTTCTGATAGCGGGCGGACTGATGGGAGTTTTCAACATACCACTGAAGCCAAGCACGGCGCTGATTTTCAGCATTGCGCTAGGTATAGCCATTGACGACTCGATTCACTTTCTGGCCAAGTATCGAAGCGAATTGCTGAGCAACGGGTTCCACGTGAGTCGCGCCATCACGACCAGTTTGACGGAGGCGGGCACAAGTATGATTTACACGTCCATCATCCTGTTCTTCGGCTTTGTGATATTCGCCTTCTCTGAATTTGGCGGAACCAAGGCCTTGGGAGTGCTGATGTCGGTGAGTTTATTGATTGCATTATTCACAAACCTGATTATATTGCCAACTTTGCTGATGAGCTTTGATAGCGGCAAGTACAAGCGCGATCCTTACGCCCTGATAGAGCACTACGACGAGTTCTACCTGGAGCACGAGGACGAGGAGCTTGACCTGAACCAGCTGAAGTTGAAATTTGAAGAAGAATTACCAGAAGAAGTAACTGCTTAACATGGCAAAGTATAACGAGTACAAGAACCTGAACTACGCCCAGGTAGGCGAGGACGTACTGGCATACTGGAAAGAACACAACATCTTCCAGAAGTCGGTGTCGACAAGGGAAGGGCACAAGCCTTTCGTGTTTTATGAAGGACCGCCGTCGGCGAACGGTACGCCAGGTATTCACCACGTGATGGCCCGTGCCGTGAAAGACATTTTCTGCCGCTACAAGACCCTGAAGGGATTCCAGGTGAACCGCAAAGGTGGCTGGGATACGCACGGTCTGCCCGTAGAGCTGCAGGTAGAGAAGGAGCTGGGTATCACGAAAGAGGATATCGGCAAGAAGATAACGGTGGAGGAGTACAACCAGCGCTGCCGCGAAACGGTGATGCGCTTCAAAAGCCAGTGGGATGACCTGACTGAGAAGATGGGTTACTGGGTGGACCTGGACAACCCGTACATCACGTTTGAGAACGAATACATCGAGTCGGTATGGGCCCTGCTGAAGCGCCTGTACGACAAAGGCTATTTGTATAAAGGGTATACCATCCAGCCATACTCGCCGGGAGCGGGTACAGGTTTGAGCTCGCACGAGCTGAACCAGCCGGGTTGCTACAAGATGGTGAAAGACACGACCATCGTGGCGCAGTTCGAGGTGAAGAAAATCACCCGCAACATGTTCCTGTTCGAGAACGAAGAGGAAAGCGTGCACTTCCTGGCCTGGACCACCACACCTTGGACGCTTCCTGCAAATACTGCGCTGGCTGTGGGCAAAGGCATCAAGTACGTGAAGGTAAAAACCTACAATCCCTATACCTATGAGCCGATTTCTGTTATCCTGGCAAAAGACCTGGTGAGCCGATTCTTCAACCCGAAGGCAGACGGCATTCCGTTGACAGAGTATAGCTCCGGCGATAAGCTGATACCTTACAAAATTGTAGAAGAGTTCGCGGGTGCCGACCTGGCCGGTGTGGAATACCACCAGCTGATGCCATACGTACAGCCGGAGAAGCCGGCGTTCCGTGTGGTAGTAGGCGACTTTGTAACCACTGAAGACGGTACAGGTATCGTGCACATCTCCCCTACATTTGGCGCAGACGACTTCCGGGTAGCTGCCCAGAACGATATACCTGCGCTGTTGGTAGAAGACGAAAACGGCAAGCCATCGCCGCTGGTAGATAAGCAAGGCCGCTTCGTGAAAGAAGTAACTGACTTTGCAGGTATGTACGTGAAGAACTACACAGGCGAAGACGAGAATGGTGTAGACTACAAGCCTACTGACGTTAAGATTGCCATCAAACTAAAAGAAGAAGGCAAAGCTTTTAAAGTAGAGAAATACGAGCACACCTACCCGCATTGCTGGCGTACGGACAAACCCGTGCTGTACTATCCGCTGGACAGCTGGTTCATCAAGACCACCGCGGTAAAGGATAGACTGATTGAGCTGAACAAGACCATCAACTGGAAACCGGAGTCTACAGGTACAGGCCGTTTTGGAAACTGGCTGGAGAACCTGGTGGACTGGAACCTGTCACGCTCGCGCTATTGGGGTACGCCGCTGCCTATCTGGAGAACAGAGGACGGGGAGGAAGAAATCTGCATCGGCTCTATCGCGCAACTAAGCGAAGAGATAGACCGTGCCGTAGATGCTGGCTTTATGGAGGCTTCTGTAGAGATCAATGACCTGCACCGTCCGTATGTGGACAACATCGTGCTGGTAAGCGACTCGGGAAAGCCAATGTACAGAGAGACAGACCTGATAGACGTTTGGTTTGACTCGGGTGCCATGCCTTATGCACAGTGGCACTACCCGCTGGAGAACAAGGAAATATTCGAACAGAACTTCCCGGCCGACTATATCGCCGAGGGCGTTGACCAGACACGCGGCTGGTTCTTTACGCTACACGCTCTGGCGGTGATGCTGGAGGATAGTGTGGCCTACAAGAACGTAATCGCAAACGGTCTGGTACTCGACAAAAACGGCAACAAGATGAGCAAGCGCCTCGGCAACGCCATCGACCCGTTCGAGATGATTGGCAAGTACGGCCCGGACGCCGTGCGCTGGTACATGATTGCCAATGCGCCACCTTGGGACAACCTGAAGTTCAACCCGGAGGGTGTGGTGGAAACACAGCGCCGTTTCTTCGGTACGCTGCAGAACACGTACTCTTTCTTCGCGCTGTACGCTAACCTGGACAACTTCACGTTCGCCGAGGCCGAAGTGCCATTGGAGCGCAGGACCGAAAGTGACCGCTGGATCATCTCCAAACTGAACACGCTAGTACAGGACGTGGACGTATACCTGAATGACTACGACCCAACCCGTGCAGCCCGTGCGATCCAAGACTTCGTGGTGGACGACCTGAGTAACTGGTACGTGCGCCTGAACCGCAAACGCTTCTGGAAAGGCGAGTACAACGAAGACAAGATGGCCGCTTACCAGACACTCTATACCTGTCTGGAAACCATCGCCAAGCTGGCTTCGCCTATCGCGCCGTTCTACGCCGAGCAACTCTACCGCGACCTGAACGCTGTGAGCGGAAAGCATAAGGAAGAGTCAGTGCATCTGGCTTATTACCCGGAAGTAGAGCATTCGGCTATCGACAAGGACCTGGAAGAGCGCATGGCGCTGGCCCAGACTATTTCGTCGCTGGTGCACTCGCTGCGCAAGAAGCACTTTATCAAGGTGCGTCAGCCGCTGCAGCGTATTCTTATACCTGTGCTCAACAACAAGACACGCCAGCAAATTCAGGCAGTGGAAGACCTGATCATGAGCGAGGTGAACATCAAACACGTGGAGTACATCGACGATACGTCAGGTATACTGGTGAAGAAGATCAAGCCGAACTTCAAAAAACTAGGTCAGGTATTCGGTCCGAAGATGAAGCTGGTGGCCGCAGCCGTGCAGCAGATGAACCAGGAGGATATCGCCCACCTGGAGCGTGAAGGTGGCATTGAGCTGCAGATAAGCGACGAGGAAACTGCCGTGCTGACGCCGGAGGATGTGGAAATCTCTTCGGAGGACATCCCGGGCTGGTTGGTTGCCAGCGAGGGTAAGCTGACTGTGGCGCTTGACGTGACTATCACGGAAGAACTGAAACAGGAAGGTATCGCCCGCGAACTGGTAAACCGCATTCAGAACCTGCGCAAAGACAGCAACCTGGAGGTTCAGGATAAGATTCATATCGTGCTGCAGGCATCCGTGGCTGAGGTAAACGCCGCTGTGGAAAACTTCCGCGACTACATACAGTCCGAGACACAGGCGCTAAGCCTTGAACTGGCTGACAATGTGGTAGATGGCACACTCCTTGATGTGGACGATTACCAGGTGAACATCCGTATTCGCACTGAAGCGGTAGTAGCCTAAAGAACAATAAGCCCCGGCTATAAACCAGCTGGGGCTATACTTTATACCTTTATCCTGCAGCGCGGCTACAGTAAGCTCCTGCAGCCTAATTGAAGACACATGAAATATTGGAAGTACTACCTGGTGGCCCTTATCGTCATCATCATCGACCAAGCTGTGAAGCTTATCGTGCATTACAACATGGAAATGGGTATGCCAGGCGAGATCGTGCTCCTGGGCGACTGGCTGAAGCTGCACTACACCCTGAATCCAGGTATGGCATTCGGTGTAGAGCTCGGCTCCGATTACGGTAAGCTGATCCTGTCGCTGTTTAGACTCGTGGCTGTGTTCGGTATAGCCTACTACATTTATTACCTGGTGAAGACAAAAGCACCTAAAGGTTTGATCTGGTGCATCGGCCTGATCCTGGGTGGTGCTATTGGTAACCTGATTGACAGTACGTTCTACGGCGTGTTATTCGATAATCATCCATATGGCTCGCCAACTCCATGGTTTCATGGACAGGTAATTGACATGTTCTATATTGATATCTGGGAAGGCATCGTGCCACATTGGGTTCCTTTGTTGGGTGGCAAACCGATGTCGCTGTGGCCGATCTTCAACGTAGCGGATTCGGCTATCTTCATTGGTGTGCTGATCATCCTCTTTAACCAGAAGCGTTTCTTTGCGCATTATGATGAGCCGGCTAAGCAACCAGCGGCTGAGCAACAGGGGTTCTAAGGTATAGGTATAAGCAAAAAAAGGCGGCTGTTCCATGTGGAGCAGCCGCCTTTTTTATTGTGACAATCAGAAGGTGCTATAAGATGCCCAGTCGCTCCAGCCTCACCCTCAAATCCTCGGGCGAAGTAAAGTGAATTGACTCTATACCTAATTGCTCAGCCGCTTTGATATTGCGGAGGTTATCATCAATGAACAAAGCCTCGCCAGGTTGCACGCTATACCTGTTCAAGAGGGTATGGTAGAAACTGTGGTTGGGCTTGCGGTCTTTTTCGGTGCCGGATACCACGATGCCCTCGAACCAGCCGAGGAAGTCATAGCGCTCCAGGGCGATTGGGAATAGCTCTGCAGACCAATTGGTGAGGGCGTATAACTTATGCTCGCCACGTGTTTTCATCTCACGCAAAATCTCCACAGTACCCTCAATCGGGCCGCCCAGCATTTCCTCCCAACGCCCGTAGTAGGCTTGGATATGCTCTTCGTGCTCGGGGTGCCTGGAGATCAGATAATCATTGGCTTCTTGGATGGTGCGGCCGGCATCCTGTTCTTCATTCCACTCAAAAGTGCAGACGTTCTCGAGGAAGTGCAGCATCTCAGCTTCGTCATCAAAAATCTTGCGGTAGAGGTGATGCGGGTTCCAGTCAATCAGCACAGCACCGAGGTCCCAGATAATAGTGCTTTTGGCGCTTGTTTCGGAAGAGGTGCTGTTACCAATAAGGTTGTTTTCAGAAGAGTTTTTCATATGTTTTAAGCTCAATCTTAAATGTACTGCGAAAAACGAAAACAAGAAAGACTTCGCAATCATTCAAAAAACCTTATTTTTACCAAAAGCACCATAGCCCATCAACCTTGTCTATACCCACGCCGATACTACAGGTCACGGATCTCGAAACCACTTTCTCTACACGCCAGGGTATAGTTCGGGCGGTGGATAAGGTATCGTTTTCAGTATACCCCGGTGAGGCGGTAGCCATTGTGGGAGAGTCGGGTTCAGGGAAGACGGTGACGGCACTGTCGCTGATGCAGCTGCTCGACACCCATGCGCAGGTAGGAGGGAAGGCTGTGTTTAAGTCGGAACGGTTGGGAGAAGTAGACTTGCTACAACTGAAGGAAAAGCAACTGCAACAGCTTCGGGGCAACGAGCTGGGTATGATTTTTCAGGACCCGATGTCGTCACTCAACCCCGTCTATACCTGTGGACAACAAGTGGCAGAGGTGCTCTTATGGCACCGCAAGATCTCCAAAAAAAAGGCCAAGGAACGTGTATTTCAGCTTTTTGAGCAAGCTAAGCTTCCACGACCGGAGCAAATTTACAACAGTTATCCACATCAGATTTCAGGTGGCCAGAAGCAACGGGTGATGATCGCGATGGCCATGGCCTGCGAACCAACCATCCTGCTGGCAGACGAGCCAACCACGGCTTTGGACGTGACGGTGCAGGCCCGCATGCTTTTGCTGATTGACGAGCTGCGGGTAAAGCAAAATATGGCGGTGCTGTTCATCAGTCATGACTTGGGCGTAGTGGCCGAGATTGCCGACCGGGTGCTGGTAATGTATAAAGGCCGCATTGTGGAGCAAGGCAAGGTGCTCGATATCTTTACTAACCCACAGCACCCCTATACCAAAGGCTTGCTGGCCTGCCGCCCCACACTCAGCACCACGTCACAGTCCAGGTTGCCGACCGTAGCCGATTTTATGTCGGAAGATGAGCAAGGCAACATCCGCGAGAAGCAGCCGCAGGTATACGAACCCTCTTTGGTGGATGTGGTGAACGCCTACGTAGGCACAGTCTCAGGTATAAAGCAACAGCGCGACAACAGCCAGAAGTCGCCCTTGCTGCAAGTGCAGGACTTGCAGGTATACTTTCCCATCAAGAAGGGTATTTTCTCCCGAACCTCAGGCTTTGTGAAAGCCGTGGACGGCGTGAGCTTTGATGTGAAGCACGGGGAGACCATTGCGCTGGTAGGAGAGTCGGGGAGCGGCAAGACAACGTTGGGCAGGGCGATCATAAGGCTGGTGGAGCCAACAGCGGGTCGTGTGCTGTTCGAAGGCAATAATGTCGCTGGCATGAACGCAGAAACCCTGCGCCAGAACCGCCTTCATTTTCAGATGATTTTCCAGGATCCTTATTCCTCTCTCAACCCCATGCACACGGTAGGAGAGGCTATACTAGAACCCATGCGTGTGCATAAGCTTTACGGAAGCGACAAAGAACGCCGTGGAAAAATGCTGGAACTCCTTGAAAAGGTAGGACTTACG
Source organism: Pontibacter sp. LHS1 (assembly GCF_058932855.1). Lineage (NCBI taxonomy): Bacteria > Pseudomonadati > Bacteroidota > Cytophagia > Cytophagales > Hymenobacteraceae > Pontibacter > Pontibacter sp. LHS1. Next base: position 171,571 of record NZ_JBZYWF010000003.1, on the reverse strand, counting down.
GCAGAGTATGCCCAGCGTTATCCACAGGCTTTTTCAGGAGGACAGCGGCAGCGCATTGCCATAGCACGAGCCTTGGCGCTGCAGCCGAAGCTGTTGATATGCGACGAGTCGGTGTCGGCGCTGGATGTGTCGGTGCAGGCGCAGGTGCTCAATTTGCTCAACGAACTCAAGCGGGACTTCAACATGACTTACCTCTTCATCACCCACGATCTGGCCGTGGCCAAGCATATGGCCGACCGCATACTAGTGATGCATGAAGGCCGTATAGTAGAGCAAGGTATACCTGCGCAGCTTTTTCAGAATCCGCAACACGACTATACCCGTGCACTCCTGCAGACTATACCTGCCGGCGAGCCTGATGCCATTGTGACGGCGCAGGAGAAGCGGGCTGCCCTGAAAGCAGGTATAGCGCAGTACCAGCATTAATATACCTCTCGGCATAGCCCATATATAGACTTTTCTCTATAAATTCACCTGAAATTGATTTGGCTTTAACCTAAGTCCGCCTTGTGGGCGTATAGAGGCTAAACTATTTCAATTAAAGATTGCCATGGCCTGAGGTGCGGCATACCTGCGCCGGCCAATAGAAAGAACATACATGAGAAGTAAAAGACCAAGCAAAAGCGGCAGAGACAAAGACAGCCGCAACGAAAAAGGCGGCTCCCGCAGAGGCGAGTCTTCCAGAAGAGAACCATCTGCCAGAAGCGGCTCCCGCAGAGGCGATGACCGCAGAGGCAGCGGCAAAGACAAGTCTGCCAAGGGCATTGTGCTGGAGATGTTCTCCAGCAGCCCCGACACGGTGTTCACGCAACGCCAGATTACCCGCAGGCTGGGAGTAGTCGACAAAAAAGGCCGCGATCAGCTGCAAAGCATTCTGGTGAACCTGGTGCGTGAAAACAAACTGTTGCTGATAGACGGTGACAAGTACCAGCTCAACCTGCGCGTCAACATCATCACGGGTCGTGTAGACCTTGCCAACAGCAAGTATGCCTACATCGTGTCGGAGGAGACTGAGGACGATGTGCGTGTGTTCCGCGAGCACCTGAAGTATGCCATGGACGGCGACCTGGTGAAAGTAGAAGTACTGCCGACCATGCAGGGCGGCCGTGCCGAGGGTATTGTGATTGAAGTGCTGGAGCGTTCGCGTACCGAACTGGTGGGTATTATGGAGCTTTCCAAAAACTTCGGCTTCGTGGTACCAGATTTCAAGAAACTGTACTTCGACGTTTTTGTGGGAGAGCGCAACCTGAACGGAGCCGAGGCCGGTGACAAAGTACTTGTGAAGATAGTGGAGTGGCCAAAAGAGCCCGGCAAGAACCCGACTGGTGAAGTGATTCGTGTGTTTGGTCCGGCCGGTGAGCACGAGGCCGAGATTCACTCCATCATGGCCGAATTCGGACTGCCGTTTGAGTTTCCGGAAGCCGTGGAAGAGGAAGCAGAGAAGATTTCCGACAAAATTCCGGCAGGCGAAATTGCCAAGCGCCGCGACATGCGTGACGTGACCACTTTCACCATCGACCCTGCTGATGCCAAAGACTTTGACGACGCCCTGTCTATACAGAAACTCGAGAACGGCAACTGGGAAATAGGCGTGCACATTGCTGACGTGACCCATTATGTGCACCCGCGCAGCTTGCTAGAGAAGGAAGCTTTCCACAGAGCCACGTCGGTATACCTTGTGGATAGAACCATCCCGATGTTGCCTGAGCGCCTCTCCAACGGCCTTTGCTCACTTAGACCAAACGAAGAGAAATTGACTTTCTCTGCCGTTTTTGAGTTGGACGATAACGGTAAACTGTACAACGAGTGGTTTGGCCGCACAGTAACGTACTCCGACCGCCGCTTTTCCTACGAAGATGCGCAGGAGCGCATTGAGTCCGGAGAGGGCGACTTTGCCGAGGAGATCAACATTCTAAACAGCATCGCCAAGAAACTGCAGGAGAAGCGCTTCAAAAATGGCGCTATCAGCTTTGAGACAACTGAAGTGAAGTTCAATTTGGATGAAAATGGCAAACCGCTTTCTGTTTATGTAAAGGTGCGCAAAGACGCCCACAAATTGATCGAGGAATTCATGCTTCTGGCAAACAAAAAGGTGGCTGAGTTTGTCTACGGCTTAGGCAAAGGCAAAAAGCGCCCGACCATGGTTTACCGTACGCACGGTTCTCCTGACCCTGACAAACTGAGCACCTTCTCGCTGTTCGCACGCAAGTTTGGCTACAAAGTAGACCCGGACGGTGACATTTCAGAAGAACTGAACAACCTGACGCACGAAATCGAGGGCAAGCCCGAGCAAAGCGTGTTGCAGAACCTGGCAATTCGTACGATGGCCAAAGCCAAGTATAGCACCGAGCCTGAGGGGCACTTCGGTCTGGCGTTCGACCACTACTCGCACTTCACGTCACCAATTCGCCGTTACCCGGATATGATGGCGCACCGTCTGTTGCAGCATTACCTGGACGGTGGTCAGTCTGAAGACAAAGAAGCTTACGAAGAGCGTTGCCGCCATTCTTCTGAGATGGAGAAACGTGCTGCCGACGCCGAGCGTGCTTCCATTAAGTACAAGCAGGTGGAGTTCATGAAGGACACCATCGGCAACCAATACAAAGGAATTGTGTCTGGTGTGACAGAATGGGGTATATTTGTGGAGATTGAGGAGAACAAGTGCGAAGGTATGGTGCGCCTATCTAGTCTGAACGATGACTACTACGAGCTGGACGCGAATAACTACCGCATTATTGGTCGTCAGTCGAAACGTATTATCTCGTTTGGAGACGAGGTGATAGTCGAGATTGTGAGCGCCAACATGGCCGAGCGCACCATCGACATGGAACTGGTAGAAACCATTAAAAGACACTAATACATCCTGTGGATATTACGCAGCTTTCAACCCAGATTAACCAAACCCTGAATACCCTCCGTTACGGCGAACAACCAACGGAACTTTACGAGCCTATCCGCTATATCATGTCACTGGGCGGAAAGCGAATAAGGCCCTTACTGGTGCTTTTGGCTGCAAAAATGTATGATGATGATGTGGAAAACGTGCTATTGCCCGCTGCGGCAGTAGAGGTTTTCCACAACTTCACGCTCATGCACGACGACATCATGGACAAGGCTCCGCTGCGTCGCGGGCAGCAAACCGTGCACGAAAAGTGGAACGCCAACACCGCTATCCTGAGTGGTGACGTGATGCTGGTACGCGCTTACGAAATGATGCTAGGTATAGCCCCCGACAAACTGGGCAAGGTACTACAGCTATTCAGCAAAACAGCCGCCGAGGTATGCGAAGGCCAGCAGCTTGACATGAACTTCGAGCAGCGCGAGCAGGTGAGTATCGACGAGTACATCCACATGATCACGCTCAAGACAGCCGTGCTCCTGGGTTTCAGTCTGGAACTGGGAGCTATTCTGCAGGGGGCTCCTGACTCTGATGCTGAGCATCTGAAGCAATTCGGCGACAACGTAGGCATCGCCTTCCAACTCCGCGACGATTTGCTCGACGTGTATGGCGACAAAGACAAGTTCGGCAAACAGGTCGGCGGCGATATTCTGTCGGACAAGAAGACCTTCCTGATGCTGACGGCGCTGGAACAGGCTAACAACGAGCAACTGCAAACCATCTTAGACTGGCGCAACAAAACCGAAGCTGACACAGCCGAAGAAAAGGTGCAGGCCATCACCGCCGTTTACGACCAGCTTAATATCCGAAAGCAAACCGAACAGCAGATCGATCACTATTTTCAACAGGCGCTGTATCACCTGGAGGCTGTGCAGGTATCCATAGAGCGCAAAGCTACTATCCATGGGCTGGCCTTACAGCTGATGGAAAGGGATAGTTAGAATTGTTGATTGTTAAACTGCTGACTTCGCTTTATTGAGTCTTCAGGTATAAGCACGCAGGTATAGCAGTGTACATTCCAGGCTTGAAGTTAAGTCTGTTTCTGAAAGCCTTAGGAGAAATCCGAAATCATCAATGGGCACAAGTCTAGCGGCTAGTGCAAGTATAAATCAAGAGCTTGTTAATGTGTTGAATTACTCATGCACCATTAACTCACTCAATCACCCAACCACTCATTCAAAAATTATAAAATGAGCGTTACCGTCATCCTGATCATTATTACAGTAGGCATATCATGGTATGCCTGGAAAAATTACGAGTTGATGCAGAACTGGATCTTCCATCCCTATTCTGTAGCGCGTGACAATTCCTGGCATCGTTTCCTGACTTCGGGTTTCCTGCACGCAGACTATACCCACCTGTTCTTCAACATGTTCACGCTGTTTTTCTTCGGCAATGCTGTTGAAATGACGTTTGGCGCTATTTTCGGAGATGTAACAGGTATCCTGATCTACATGCTGATTTATCTGGGCGGCATTATCGTGTCGGATATACCTACCTTTCTGAAGCATCGCCATGATCCGTCTTACCGTGCTTTAGGTGCTTCCGGTGGCGTTGCTTCTGTCGTGTTTTCGAGCATTCTCTTTTATCCGACGCAAGATATCTGCCTCTATGCTATTCTCTGTATACCTGGCTTCATCCTGGGCATTCTATACCTGATGTACTCTTACTTCCAGGGCAAGCGCATGGGCGACAACATCAACCACGATGCGCACTTCTACGGCGCAGTATACGGTATGGTCATAAGCCTGGCTTTAGTACCAAAGGCAGGTCCTTTGTTTATCGAACAGATCAGCAACTGGCGTTTACCTTTTTTATAGGCGGAAGTACAATTGCACTTTATTGGCCTGATTCTTCAATATTAAAATTGGGCTGAGGGCTGATGAATTCCGTATAAATGCAAAAGACAAGCATTTGTACGGATGAAATCGAAACTATATTATATATACCTTGGAATAGTACTTCTCTTAGCCTTTCTTCTGGTTAATAAAACAGCCGCGGCACAAAATATCAGCCTGGAGCGAACTTCAATGATGCAGTACGTCATTAACGAGCGGCCCTTGCTGGCTGAACTTCTGACCACTGCAGGTATGGCGCCTGCTCTCTCTGGCAGCACCTCTTATACCTTATTGATGCCCCCAGAAGCCCGCCTGCAAGAGCTAAAGGGTCAATCTGCAGAGAAAATACGCTCCGCAATGGCTGTGCACCTGATTAAAGGGGCTTTGGCAAGTGCAGATTTTAAAGAAGGGAGCTACCTGCAGACCTATGGAGGAGAAAAGCTGTATGTGTGCCGCAAGAGAGATAACACCCTGCTGAATGGGGTGAAGTTGCGCGCAACAGACATTGCCCTGCGAAATGGTATGGTGCACGAGCTGGAAGGAATATTACAACCTTGAAAACAGAAGATATCCTGCCTTAATTCTGAATTGTATTGTTTTACCTCTTATCAGCCTATTCATCCTTAGATAGGTGTAATGCGTTTGGCAACCAGTTGCGTATGCTATACGAGCCCCCCTCATGGATAGTAAGACGCACCATACCGACCCTTCTAAACCCACCAGGCAGTATATAGCACGTAATTCGTGCTACGAGATAGGCTATGACGGCGTAAGGAACAGAATATACTACAGTATATTGGGTTTTTGGAAGAACGCAGACAGCATACCTGATTTCTTGAGTGATTGGGACAAGGCATTGCAACTGGTCTCTTCAGGCTTTACTCTTCTTGTCAATATGCGTACCATGATCACCCACCCGCAGCAACTCAATAGTCTGCACGAAGAATCGCAGCGCAAATTGAAAGCAGTCGGAGTGAGTAAGATTGCCAATGTCATGCCGGTTGACAAAATAGCCAATTTGCAGGTGAGCGAATTAGCAACCCGGAGCCATTTACCGCTCCATACCTTTGAGACCTGCGAAGCCGCAGAGCAGTGGCTGAACGAATCTATGGTATAACACCGTAGTTCCCAACTATTTTCTTTTTGTCCAGGTGTTTTTTTCCATTCCGCTTATCCCTATCTTTTGTAACCGTTTAGGTATAAATGTAGTTATAGCTACCAATTGCCCCGTTTCGGTCAGGGTAGTATAGCCTATACCTTCTGCCTGGCAGCACATGCGGCCTGGCCTGTTCTTAACTTTTCTAGCATGACGTACGAGATTGGCGTAGTTCTGTCTGTGATAGCGGTAGCTGTGGTGCTTTTCGTCAGCGAGAAGCTCTCTATCGACACGACAGCCATTCTGGTCATGTCTCTTTTCATGGTGCTCGGCGTACTCACGCCTGCCGAAGGCCTTGCTGGTTTCAGCAATCCTGCCACCATTACCGTTGCCTGCATGTTTGTTATCAGTACGGCCATATTCAAATCGGGCGCATTAAGCAGCGTAGGAGTGCTGCTCACACGGGTTGGGCGTCGCAATTATCTGCTTTGTTTGCTGGCCGTGATGCTGGTTGCAGGTCTGCTTTCCGCATTTATCAACGACACTGCCGTAGTAGCCCTGTTGATGCCCGTGGTGATACAAGTAGCCCGTGACACGCGCATCAGCCCGGCCAAATTGCTAATGCCGCTCTCATTCGGAGCACTGCTTGGTGGCGTATGTACGCTCATTGGTACCTCCACAAACATCCTGGTGAGCGGTATTGCCGAGGCGCAGGGCGAGGCACCAATTGGCATGTTTGAACTCACTGCAGCCGGCGTCTGGTTCCTGATCATCGGGGTGCTGTACATGCTCCTGGCAGGTCGTTTTCTGCTGCCTAGCCGCAAACTGGCCGATGACCTGACCGATGACTTCAATATGGGTGACTATCTGACAGAGATTGTTATCCAGCCTGAGTCTCCGTCGGCGGGTATGCCGCTCAGTAGTTCCAGCCTGGTGCAGAACCTGGACATAGACGTGCTGCAGATAACCCGCGACAAGTATTTGCTGAAGGCCACGCCCTACACGATGCTGCGCGTAGGCGATGTGCTGAAGGTGCGCTGCGACGTAGAAAAGCTCAAGAAGATGAAGGAGGAGAAGGGCATCAAGCTCAAGTCAGAGCGGAAGCTCAAAGAAGAAGACCTGAACAGTACCTCCACAAAGCTTTACGAAGCAATTGTGACGCCCAACTCTTACATGGTAGATAAGTCGCTGAAACAGCTTGACTTCAGAGCGCACAACCATGGCGCCACTGTGGTGGCAATACGGCATCGCGACGAAATTCTGCACGAAAAACTGACCCATACCCGCCTGTCGGCCGGTGACGTGCTCTTGATTGCCGCCGATAAGGACCAGGCCCTGAACCTGCGCAACAACGAGGATATTCTCCTTGTCTCGGAAACGGAGCGTAGCCAGTACGACTACAGCAAGATCATACCGGTACTGCTGATAGGGGCAGGCGTTGTGTTTACGGCGGCTACCGGGCTGGCGCACATTGTGCTGAGTGCCCTGGTGGGCGTGGTACTGCTGGTGCTAACCAAATGCATACGGCTCGACGAACTCTACAAGGCCATTGAGTGGAAGGTGATCTTTATGCTGGCCGGAGTGCTCTCGATGGGTACTGCGCTGGAAAAGTCAGGAGCCGCCAGCCTGCTTTCAGGTTTTTTAGTGGAGTCTATCGGCAGTTATGGCCCGCATGCCTTGCTGTCGGCTTTTTTCTTTATCACGTTCATGTCCACCAACTTCATGTCGAACAATGCTACGGCAGCCTTGCTGGCACCAATCGCTATAGTGGCGGCTAAGGAGATGGGCGTAAGCGTTCGGCCATTTTTGGTGGCGGTGACCTTCGCGGCCTCACTAAGCTTCATGACCCCTATGGGTTACCAGACCAATACCATGATTTACGGGCCGGGCAATTATAAATTTGTAGATTACCTGCGGGTGGGTACGCCCCTGAACATTCTTTTTTGGTTATTGGCTTCGCTTATCATCCCGTTCTTCTTTCCGTTTTAAAACTGTTCCACGTGGGACAGAAGAGCAGGCTAACCGTATACATACTGTTTATACCATACCTTCGTAACTATGGGAGAAGACCTGTTCCTGATTTTTCTGGCGATTCTGAGTCTGGCCTGTGTGATACTGGTGTGGCACTTCATGGCGGAAGATGATAACACCAGGTAAGGCCAGTATTTATCTTGAGGTGTGCGTGCTAAAGGGCTGTATGAGCGAATAAATTATGTGTTCCCACTGATGCGTGTGCTGTGCGTCCCCGTATATTCGCGGAATAAACATCTTAAATGAAAATCTTCAGCGTATGCCTTTTCCTGGCAGGGTGCTTTCTGGCAGGTCCTGCCCTTGGCCAATCCTCTGGTAAAGAGGTCACGCACCAGGAACTGGCCTGGTTCACATATGCCAATACACTTAAGTTCAGTTCAAAGTGGGCATTGACTTCCGAAATACACGAAAGACGATTTATTAACCCGAACAGGCACCACCAGTTTGTGCTCCGGTCGCAGGCTCGCTACGCACTCGGCGAAAACTGGGAGGCTGTGGCAGGCTTCACTTATTTCCGGCAGAGCCCAAACGATCCGAATGCCACGCATAGGCTTGTCGTTCCTGAACTGAGACCGCATCTGCAGTTGAACTACAATCAACCCCTCGGCAGGTTTACGATCACACACAGGTATAGAGCCGAAAAACGTTTCTTCCGGAATACAGCCAATGGGGAACTGGCAGACGGGTATAACACCAATTACCGTTTCAGGTATAGGCTAGGTATAGAGTATCGTTTAGCAGACATCAGAGACCAGCCACTCAAGCTCAAGGTAAATGATGAGCTCCTTATCAATGCAGGAAAAAACATCCTCTACAACCGATTCGACCAGAACAGGATTTATGTAGGCCTCAATTACGCGATCCTAAACAATCTGGAAGTGGAGGCGGGCTACCTGAACTGGTACCAGCAACGATCAGCGGGCGATCAGTTTTACAACAGGCATATCATCAATTTGACCATTACCCACCGAATTGACTTGACCAGAAAGCCAAAGGATGCAGAAGACTAAGCTATAGCCGTACAATAGTGCGCTAAGTATAGCGTCAGAATTGGCCTGAGGCGAAAAACATTCTTAAAACGTAGAAAGGATTTGGTTTTGATGCTCTACATGCAGAATACCTTTGTCCTTAATCAAAAGCTCTTTGGTCAGAACGCTTGCCTATAGATACCCCTTCGCCTGCAGCGCGAACAGCTCGGCATACTTTCCATTCTGCGCCAAGAGCTCTTCATGCGAGCCGAGTTCTTTGAGTTGCCCCTGTTCCAGGAACAGAATGCGGTCGGCCATACGCATTGTGGAGAAGCGGTGGGAGATGAGCACAGCGGTTTTACCGGCAATCAGTTCTGAGAAGCGAAGGAAGACCTCATGCTCGGCGCGGGCATCGAGGGCAGAAGTAGGCTCGTCAAGTATAAGCAGCTGCGCGTCGCGCATGTAAGCCCGGGCCAACGCTACTTTCTGCCATTCCCCACCCGACAGCTCCACGCCTTTGTTAAACCGCTTGCCCAGTACCTGCTCATAGCCATCCGGCAGGCGCTGGATAACAGGATCTGCCAGGCTTTTCTGTGCGGAGCCCTGTATGCGGTCGCGGTCACTGATGTTGCTGATCTGCCCGATGGCAATGTTGTCGGAGGCCGTCATCTGAAAACGCACATAATCCTGAAAGATGATGCCTACCTGGTGGCGCAGGTCGTTCAGGTCATACTCGCGCAGGTCCACGCCATCGAGCAGGATGCGGCCTTCGGTAGGTTCGTAGAGTCGGGCCAGTAGCTTGACCAGTGTTGTTTTGCCGGCGCCGTTCTCACCCACCAGCGCCAGTTTCTCGCCGGCCCGCAGGTGGAAGGAGAGGTGCCGCACCGCCCACTTTTCGCTGTTGTGATACTTAAAACCGACATCCTCAAAGGTAAAGCCCTGCTTGATTGGCCGGGGTATAGTAAGGGGATTAGAAGGCGGTGTAATCTGCGGCTTGAGCTCCAGGAAATCAAAAAGGTCCTGCAGGTATAGCGCACTCTCAGCGATCTGCGAAAAGCGGGTCATGATGCCCTGCAGCAGGCCACGCATGTTGCTGAAGGAGCCGGCCAGGAAGGTCAGCGTACCCACCGTGATTGCCCCTGCCACCGTCTGCGCCAAAATAAAAATATAGGCTCCATAATAAGCCAGCGTACCCAAAGAGGAGAGGGCGCTTCCCCACACCGCCCGCCGCACGATCAGGCTTTTGTTTAAGCTATAGTAGCGGTCCGATAGCTCTTTAAAGCGACTGGCCAGGAACCCTGACAGGTTGAAGGTCTTGATCTCTTTGGCAGTTTCGTCAGAGGCCCCGATGTAGCGCAGGTAGTCCAGTTCACGGCGCTCAGGCGTCCAGGAGCGGGAGAGGGAGTAGGTGCGTTCGTTGAAGTGGGTTTCGCCCAGAAAAGAAGGTATAACTGCCACCAACAGGATCAGGATGAGCCATGGGTTGAAAGCGATCAGACCCACCGCCAGAAAGCCGATCGTAACCATATCCTGCAGCTGTGAGAGCACCTGCGACATGAGCACTACCCGCGTGATGGTCTGCCGCCGCGCCCGCTCCAGTTTGTCATAGAATGTAGCGTCCTCGAACTGCGCCAGGTCCAGCCGGGCAGCGTGTTCAATGAGCTGCACGGAGGTTCTGTTGGAGAAGAGGTCACCCAGCAAACTGTCGAGCAGCGTAATGCCCCGGTTGATTATATCCGAAAGCACAGCCAGGCCCAGTTCCGCTGCAACCAGTATCCACAGAAAGCTCAGGTCGCGCTCGCCTGTCACATCGATCAGCCCGATCACTTCATCAATGATCAGCTTGCCCACATACAGCATAGCCAGGGGTATAGCCGATTTGATGAGGCGCAGCAACAGGTTGCCGATGGTCATACCCGGGCTCGTTTCCCAGATGAGGCGGAAGAACTTGGGCAGGTTTTTAAGGGCACCCACCTGTTCGCGGAAGCTCTTCTTGTCATCTGCCTGATTCGCCCCACGGGCACCTTTGCTTGGTCTGTTCATCTTCAATCTATACCTGAAACCTATACCTATACCGAAATACCGGGCTTATGTTTTATCCTGTAGCTTGAATCTTAACAAAAGCTGTAGGATATCCTTTCTGGCTATACCTTATATTCAGAATTGTGCTTATTTTTAGAGGATGAAACAAATTTACTCATTCCTGATCATAGCCGTAGCACTCTTGTCAGGCCACTTGGCTACTGCGCAAACCGTGATAATAAGGTATCTGTCCGCCATGCATAAAGAAGTGCCGGCTGCCGAAGCACACTATTTCGAAGAAATAAAAGAGTACTCTTCTGGAGGAGGAACCCGCACGCGTTACCTGGCAAAAGACAGCTCCAAGGTAAGTCTGATCCATTACAGCCACATGATATATAGAGATGGGGCTGTCTTAGGTGTGCAACATGGGCCTTTTTACGAATGGTACCCTAACGGACAGTTGAAGACGGAAATGTCTTATCATTCCAATAAATGGAATGGTCCTTATACCACTTGGTATGAGAACGGTCAGGTAAGGATGAGCAGCAAGTATAATATGGGTATACCCCTAGACACCCTAAAGGTATATTATGAAGCAGGTGCCTTGCGCAGAGTAGAGGTTTATGAGCAGGGTAAAATGGTGTTGGGCGAGGTGTACGATGCAGGCGGTAATCGTTTGGATTTTTTGCCGATGGAGGTCCTGCCCGAGTTTCCGGGAGGAGAGAAGGTCATGCTGCGTTGGATCAGTTCGAATCTGAAATATCCGAAAACTACACGAAAGGCACAGGTACAAGGTGTAGTGATCATTTCGTATGTAATAGACGAACAGGGCAAAATAGGAGATATAGAGCTGATCAAGGGAATCCATCCTGATGCAGATGCCGAGGCAGTTAGAGTTATAGAAGCCATGCCCACCTGGAAACCCGGGCAGCAGGAGGGCAAGCCCGTGCCTGTGCGCTATACCCTTCCATTGCGGTTCTCATTGAATTAGCAAACCAAAAAAAGCTTTTGCCCCAGCAGGCAGTTATTACAAACTTCTCTTAAATCATAGCGAATGAAACAAATTTACATGCTACTGATAGCAGCAACCCTGTTTCTATACGGACACTTAACTATTGCGCAGACAGTTGAAACCAAGTATTTGGATGAGTATAGCCAAGAGGTAGGAGCTGATGAAGCTATTTATAAAGAACTGACGGAACACGACATGGTCGGCGGAAGCATCCGCACACGTTATAGCATGAAAGAAAATAGCAAGTTGCGCCAGTTCAGCTACAAAGCAGGGAGCGAAGGCAAAAGCCTGAGACACGGCACGCATTACGAATGGTATCCGGGAGGCCAACCCAAACTGGAGATCAATTACCGCAACGACAGCCTGACCGGGCCGCATACGCGTTGGTACGAAAATGGGCAGGTACACGTGAGTCGCCATCATCATCGCTATGATCTGGTAGACACACTTAAGTCCTATTACAAATCGGGAGCTCTGCGAAGGGTTGAGGTTTATAGTAAGGGCAAAATGCAAACAGGCAAGGTATACGATGAGTCGGGTAAAGCAATCAAGCACACACCGATGGAAGTACAACCTGAGTTTCCGGGAGGAGAGGCGAAAATGATGAATTGGCTTGCCCAAAACGTGCGCTACCCGGCCGGGGCCCAAAAGGCGGGAGCACAAGGCTTGGTTATTATTTCCTTTTTAGTAGACACTTCCGGCCAGATCAGTAACATTGAAATTTTGCGGGGTTTTCATCCAGACGGTGATGCCGAGGCTATTCGCGTTGTAAGGCTGATGCCTAAGTTCAAACCTGGAACAATAGAGGGCCAACCAATCGATATGACCTACATACTTCCATTGCGGTTTGCCATACGGTAGCGAAAACAACAGGTATAGCAAGAGGCTGGCATCCATTCAATATAGATTTTTGCTATATTTTTTTAGTACAGGCGTATCCTGCGCAAATACAGCACGATGTTTGAGCAGAATAAGGTTAGAACATTAAGTCAAAACCTATGAAAAAAACTGTACTATTAGCAATGGTCTGGAGCACCTTTTCACTCGCCGGCTGCACATCATCTTTATATCCCGAAATAGACGAGCGATTAACCACCATTCCAACACAGCCGCACAACAACGAGATAGAAGTATTTTTCAGGGGAGAGTGGCCACAGGAGGAGTACATTAAATTGGCAGCAATTGAGGTGCACGGAGGTGAAAACACGGCCTATATTGATATGATAAGGGGCCTGCAGATGAAAGCCAGGCGCTATGGTGCCGATGCGGTAATGGTGCAGGAGAATAATCTTACCGGGGATGTGTACTCTAACAGAGTAGGTAATATAGAGACTGCCAGGTGGTCTATATTATCAGCTATAGCCATCAAGTATAGGAAAAACCTAGATACAGGCCTGATGCCCAAACACCAGCAGGTAGAGGTATACGATCCGGCTACAGGTGCCTTCCAGCCAGTGCTCAAACTCGCTTTTACTCCTGAAGGAGAAATACAGGAAAAGGAAGAACTGCACGAGAATGCAGTGCTCATGTACAACAACTACATTGGTAAGTACACCATGCAGAACCTGCATCAGCCCGGGGCAGGCTGGTCGCACCGTACGCAGGAAGGGTATGTAGTAGAGCGGCAACTTCACAGAGACGGTATGCTGCAAAAGCGCATGGAGTTCGACTACGACACATCCAGACGCCTGAAGCGAATCCGGATTAACAGCTTGAAAGACGTGTCGGAAGAGATAAACTATGCTTACGACGAGGAAGGAAGGCTAAGCCAGCGGACCATTTTGCGAAGCGACAAACCTTATATAGAGGAAGAGTATAGCTACGACGCCAGTGGCAAAGCCAGCCAGGTACTGATTTACAATACTAACCTGTCTGTAAAACTCCCGCTTCTGCGCAGTACCTATACCTATTATACCCCCGAGGAAATCTGAAAGCCGGCTTCTGCAGTATAGTAGCCTATGACGCGCTACTTGCTGCTTTTTCTGACGGGCTTTGCCCATGCACTCCTGATTCTTCTTTACACAGATCTGACAGGAGACGAAGCCCTGTTTTATAGGAAAATGGGGCTGATGGCAGCGGTTCCGCTCTTTGCGTTCGCTTCGTGGCTCACGCTGTTCAGTATGCGCCTAGGGGCGCTGGTGTCTTTGCCTTCGCTGCTGGTGCTTATTTACTGGAACCTCCGTACCGCCGAGCACAGCATGGGGCAGGACACGGTTTTTGATTCAGCGATCGCCATTACCCATCTGGTCGCTGGGCTGCTGGCTATGGTGACCCTGATGACCAGCCTGCGCTACGTTTTCAAGTCCAAGATACCATGGGGGAGAGGCACCCCCTCGCCAGGACTGGTGCTAAAGCTGCTGCTGGCAGCTATACCTGCAACGCTTGGCGCAGCTTATGTGCTGTATGCCTAGTAGTATGCTCTTCCCGGGAGTGTATAGGTAGAATTGAGAGGGATTTAAGTCAGATAGGTATAGGGCTAAAAATGAGAAAAGCCCCGTCAAAATGACCGGGGCCTTCTCTCACCTTAAAACAAACTAATCTAAACTTTAACTAACCTTATCTTTATACCTGCCGAAGCAGATTGTATATCATTTTTCCAAAGCTGCACTGTACGCAGCTAATAAAATTCAAAAAAATCAGAGTGAGATTTGTGTTTTTGGAAATTGCTTTACATATTAGCTTTCCGGTTATGTATCTCTCTCAAATCGGGTGCAAAATTATGGTTTTGTTTTTCTAAAAAAAAGCAAAGCGGATAAATTTTTTTGCACTTTATGTATGTGTTTGATTGTCAGGTATATAATTTTTCAATCCTTTCTATTTTCTTTCCCTCTATTCTTCTGCAATTGCCCATTATCACCTAGGTGTTAGTTTGCTTATGCTCTTTCACTAACCATGAAATGCGTGAAGTATCTGCTGCACTTTACCAGATCCTGTGCATAAAAAAAGGCAGACGAAGATACAGCTACTGACGACGCCGCTCTTCTGTCTGCCTCTTCCTTTGTTCTGGCTCAAACCTAAATCATAGCCACAGTCTTGTTGTCGATTTGGGTGCCGTAGGTGTTTTTGTAATGCACCTTGCGTTCTATTGCCTCAATGATAGGAATAGAGAAGTCAACGCCTTCCAGTTCGCTTACATCAGAGATGCCACCAGGGCTGAACACGTTTATCTCCATCAGTTTATTGCCTACTATGTCCAGGCCAACCATGAACATACCGTCCTGAATCAGTTTGGGGCGCACAAGCTCAACTAAGTCCAGCATGGTCTGGTCTACTTTCACAGACTGTGCAGAGCCGCCTGCATGCAGGTTACTGCGGATGTCGTCTTTAGCACCTACGCGGCGCAGGGCGCAATATTTTCCTTTGTGCTGCAGTGCCTCACCATTTACCACAAACAGGCGCACATCGCCTTCAGTGGCCTGTGGCAGGTATTCCTGCGCGATCACGTAGCCGTCGCGGCTGATAGCCTCCACAATCTGGTTGAGGTTGGTGGTATCATTTTTCTTTACCATGAACACCCCTGTGCCCCCTGAGCCCTGTAGTGGCTTCAGAATGATGTTATTTTTTTGCTCCTCAAAGAACTGCTTTATCTCTTCTTTGTCGCGGGTGATCAGGGTGCGGGGACGCACGGCCTCCGGGAAATGCTGGAAGTACATCTTATTCACCGCATCGGAGAGTGAGGTGGGGTCGTTGAGCACGATCACACCGTGGCGCAGGGCCAGCTGACCGAAGATAATACCTGCATTCTGTGCCCAGGCTCTGCCTTCTCCTTCAGCGGAAGGGTCGTTGCGCAGCATCAGCACGTCCAGGTCTGGGGCTGTAACACGTAGCTTATTGGCCTTGTCGCCCTGTATGGCGTCTAAGTAGGTGGCAGGCGATTTATACTTATGCTTTGGGTCGGCCTGTAAGGCAGTGGCACCCATATAGCCATCGGGGTAGTAGGCGAGGTCTCCCACACCCATCAAAAACACCGTATGGCCCATATTGTGCATCCGCTGGGCCAGAAATACGGTGGCATAGCCAGGTCTTTCTGTATTTATATCATTAACTACGAATCCAATTGTCATGTCTATATATAAGTATTTGTTGGTATTAATTTTCCAGTAAGTTAAATACTGATATCCCTGCTTTTAGTTTTTGCAATTTGGGCTGCGCGGCCGGATCGGTGAGGTAGCGGGGCCGTATGGGAACGGGGCGCAGCACCTGGCGGTAGATGAGTTCCTGTACAATGGGAATGTACTCCTGGCGGATCTTACCGATCAGAAGCGGCTCCAGTTCGTGGCCTTCTTTGAGGTAGTGCAAAAGGTGCACGAGCCCGCGCAGGTATACGGCATCTTTGGTGAGCCCGCCCCCCCGGTGCACCCGCATGGTCACGTTAAAAGCAGTTTCATCATCGAAGTTATGCTCCTCTTTGAGCCGGCAGAAGTTGTCGGTGAAGCTGCAGCCTTTGGTGAGGTGGTGCACGGCCACTACCCGGGCCGCCAGTATGCGCAGCCGGTCCTGGTCGAGGCCGCCCACCAGGTACTCACTCAGCACAGCCAGCCCTTCCTGCAGCTCCTCGTAGCCCGGTACGCCCACATAAAGCTGCTGCAGTGGCTGTGCCTTTCCGTTGAAATAGGTGAGGATGTGCGTGCCGACTTCGTGCTGAATCAGCGCCTGCGCCCTGTGCCTGGGTATTTTGGCGTCGGTGCCGATGTTGAGCCTGCCTTTGGAGACGATCAACCCCACAATGTCTTTACGAATGTCCACGCCTGAATCAAGCGCCGGATACTGACTCTTCAGAAAGGCTATCTCCTGCTCGGCCAGGGCGGCGAACTCGTTTACAGGTATAAGCGGCACATCCTGTTCACGCATCGGCTCAGGTATAGCGGCCAGTATACCTTCGGCCACTTTGAGCAGCTGCTCGTCCACACCGCCAAACAGCTGCAGGCTGCTGTACAGGAAGTCAGGGGTATTGCGGTCGGCGAGCATGGTCAGGGTCTTGTCTAGCTCGTGGCGCTTGTCGCGGAACAGGAAAGCCAGCGTTGGGTCCTCCACCTTTTCGATGGGTATATTGTAGAGCTTGCGCTTGAGCAGGTCGGCATCCATGGGCATCAGGCGGTAGTGGAAGTTAGGCGCCTGCTTAAACTTCTTCTGGTTGAACTCCTCCCAGGCCTCATCAGCGTTGACAGGTGTTACAAGCAACAGAAAACGGAACTGATCGCTGATGGCGGTGAGCTGCTTGTCGATGCGCCAGACGGCAGGCACCACCGCTTGTCGGCCCAATGCCTGAAAATGCTTGGGCTGATGCGTCGTCTGCACCCGCACAAAGTCGAAAACGGCCTTTTTGATAGCGCTCGACACATGTCCGCGGAGTGTGCGCTGCAGCATGGGGTATACCTGTCCGGAATTAGCCTGGCGATATACCGGTTTTAGTTCCAGTCCCAGCATCAGGGTGCTGTGCTGCTTCAGCTCTTCTTCGCTCATCAGGCTGTTGGAGCCTTCCAGCAAAGCCTGGTTAGAGGCCGTGGCTACTGTAACAGGCAAGCCGCTGATCTTGATACTGGCCAACTCACTTTTGAGTGTGCGGATAGTGGCGGGCAGCGCCTGTTCCGGCCCCAGCACTCTGAAAGTAGGGCTGTCAGCGGCACTTATGTCCGGTGCGGCAAAGAGTTCGAGCACCATGAAAGCGCCAAACTCGTCGGCCATGGCTTTGGCAATAGCCTGCACCAGTTGCCGCAGTTCGGGTGTCTGCTCTTCGCGGGCAATGATGTAGGCGGCTTCGGCCTTCACGAAGTCGGCGGTGGCATGGTCGGGCTGGCTTGCCGGATGGCGGTAAAGCACCAGAAAGGGCAGTGGTCTGTCGATGTGCAGTAAACCGCCCCCGGGCAGCCGTCGTCGCACCCGACGACCCCGCTTCAAAGTCCGAACGATGCCTTTTATGAATATGTCAGAGATCGTGTCGGGCATCGTTACAGGGTTTTGCATACCTGCTCCCGCGCCTGCAGGACAGGTTTAGTTGTGCTTTGCAGTGCTTTCTTAATCTCCTGCAACTGCGCTTCGTCAGGTTTGCCGGTCCACTCGTCCATAAAGAACTTCTTGAACTCAATGGAGATGACGCAGGCGCGGTCGGGGAAGGTATCGTGAATCCAGCGCATAAAGTGCCCGCCTTCGAATTTCACGTTCTCCCGCACGTCCAGGTGGCGGCCCTGGTAGTCGTATTGCTGCAGGCTTTGGGTAAAGGCATCCACGACTGGAGCCCATAGCTGGCGGTTCATGTTGCCGGTGCCGAGGTTCACTTCGGGGTTTTCCTGCGGATCGGCCTCGGGGCCATCAGCACCCTCGCGGCGGTGGTTATAGGTATGGAGGTCGTATACCACGAAACAGCCGTGCCGGTCGGCTATACCTTGCAGCATCTGCTTCACATCGGCATAAAACTGGTCGTAGCGGGCCAGCGACTCCTGCGCCAGTTCCTCAGGCAGCTCATCTTTCCAGACGGTAAGTCCCCAGGCGTCTTCAGGTTTGCGGTAGATGGCTTTATCGCGGGAGCGGTTCAGGTCCATTTCAAAGCGGGAGTTTAAACCAATGATCTGGTTATCTGTTATGCTTACCCAGCCCGCCGTGAAGGGGTCTTCCTCGCGAAGGCGTTCATCCGGGTTGAGCGAGAAAAGGCTTGTGATGCTGTCGCGCACCTTGTGTCCGTCGTGTATGGCTGTGGCAATGAGAGGGCTCTGCCCAATGGTGATGGTATAATATGATTGTGCTTGTCTAGGGTCAGGCATAAAATCTTTTTGAAAACTTTTACCCGATATATACCCCTAAGGTTATTTACCAGACCTATTTGTTTAAACCTTGATATTCAGTCACAAACAAATCATAGTAATAATGTAAAAGCTTAGTGTGATATAGTTGGCAGATTGATCTGAAATGAATAGATTTAAAAGACTATAACAAATTAAGATATTACAAAGTATAGCTATATACCAATTGTTTCACCATAAATCAGAGGTGCCTATGCGTCAGATTTACAAGAATACGCTGTTAGCTATTGTGATTTTCTTATTGGTCTTGCTTATGCAGAGCCTTAGGAATAGTGGGCTATACCTGGCAGAAGCACTGCCATTGGGTTTATGGTATGCCATTGGACTGACCGGAGCTTTGGTGACGGGCAGAGTAATGCTTGCCCATACCCGTTAGCCTTTCCGTCTTGTATAATACGTCTGCTGCCTTATCTTTACAGAAAGAGAATAAGGTTTGCAGATGGAAAACAGCTATGCAGCAGTGGCCTCCGAAAATGAGGACAGTCAACTGCTGGAAATACTAGGGGAACATGCAGCATATGAGCCGGAAGCTATACTGGCTGTAATCGCTGAGATTGAAAGAAGAAACATAGAGGCTCCGAACCTGGAGCAGATAAAGCAGGAAACCCTGCAAGCCCTGGAGTTGCGCGAAAAACAACTCAACCCAAACCCCGCGCCACCAACTTCCTTCACAGATAAACTCAAAGATTTCTGGACACTCTTCGTGCCACAGCGGCACTACTTTGTCACGCCCATCCTGATCAATACCAACATCGTCATTTTCGTGCTGCTGGCGCTGGCAGGTATGCATGTGCTCTCGCCAGAGGGGGAGGACCTGGTGAATGCAGGAGCCAACTTTGGGCCTTATACCCTGACGGGCGAACCATGGCGCCTGTTTACATCCATGTTCCTGCACATTGGCATTATACACCTGCTCGTGAACATGTATGCACTGGCTAGTATAGGTGGTGCGCTGGAGCCGCTGGTGGGCCGCAGGCAGTTTATCATAGCCTATGTGCTTTGTGGGCTGGCTGGCAGTCTGGCGAGTCTGTGGTGGGACCAGCAGCGCATCAGTGCCGGAGCATCCGGAGCCATCTTTGGCTTGTTCGGTATGTTCATGACCATGGTGCTGCTGGAGCGGCAGATGAGTTGGGCTGAGAAGAAAGGTATGGTGCTCAACTTGCTCGGTGTGATTGTAGTGAACCTGCTCTTCGGCTTGAAAGGCGGTATAGACAACGCAGCGCACACGGGCGGATTGGTGTTGGGTATAGCTTACGGTGCTGTGTTAATGCTGCGCTCCGGCAGGTTTTTTACGCAGCACTACGACCTGAGAGGCAGTGTCGTGATGGTAGCGCTGGTGCTGAGCGGCTTTGTAGGCCTATACCTGCAGATACCAACTGAGAATGCCAGATACCTGACCATGTTGGACCGCTTTGGCGAACGTGAAACAGCGGCAATGGCTGTGATGCAGGACATGGACCAGGATGCCAGTCTGATCAATGGCGGTAAATACCTGGAGGGCCTGGAACAAGGTATAGCTTTGTGGGACGAGAGCATCAAAGAACTGATGGCACTGCAGGAGTTGCCCGATCTAGGGGAACAGCAGGCGAAAGAGGTCGAGATACTGCTCAGTTACACGCAACTGCGCAAAACATCCTACACCATGATGCGCGACGACATCCGCAACAATCGCCCCTGGATGCACCAGGAGCAGCAACGGGTGTTGTGGGCCATCGGTACGTTTGTGCAGGACCTAAACAACCTGCGCGAAGGAAAACCCGCTACGGCGCACGGAAATCTGAACGAGATGCCACTGCCAGATGCGCTGGAAGAAGCCACAGGTCTTGACCTGGAGACAAAGCCACTCATTGTGCTCGACGGCGAGGTGCTGGAAGGTATAGCTCCTGATGAGGTAGAAGATCATGTGGACCCTGACGAAATTGAGGCGGTGTCGGTGCTGAAAGGAGAGGAAGCCGTAGCCATGTATGGCGAGAAAGCCCAAAACGGGGTAATTTTGATCGTAACAAAGCAACAGTAGCCTGGCTGATAACCCAACAGGCTCATATCAGGTACTTATAAGGGCGCGCTTCCATTTGACCATTAACTCAAAAAGCTACCGCCGTGCCTTACAGAGACGCTACCGACGACAATATGATCATCTGCCCCCACTGCGGGCAGGAAGTGCCGCATAAAAACCGCTGCCCCAACTGCGGACAGTATCTGCCCAGGCGCGAAAAGAAAAAGTGGAAAATCCCGAAAATGACCCCGACGGAGATTTTCCTGGCCATACTGGGCTCTATTATGCTGATGGTAGGTTTGGTAGCCTTTTAGCCTGCCATGCGCACGCTTCTGCATCCGGTCTTTCTGGTTTGTGTGCTGCTTTTTGTCGGTAACCAGGCGCTGGAACTGGCTGGCTTTTACTTCCCCCTGCTCTTCAGCTACCTCGACGATCTGCTGGCCATGCCCATCGTGCTCACCATTATACTGGCCGCTGAGCGAGTTTACTTCCAGAATAACAACTTTGTGTTGCCACTTGCCTGGTTAGTAGTGGCAGTCATGGCTTTCAGCATCTTCTTTGAGCTTCTGCTCCCGCCCATCTACTCGAAACACACCGCCGACTGGGTCGATGTACTGGCCTATACCTTGGGTGCGCTGATTTTTCAGTTCTCGATCAATAAACCTTTGTCGCGTCCCTCTCACGGGCGCTAGCCTATACCTTACAAGGCTTTTTTGCAGAAGAGGATCAAAAAGTATGATTTTTTTCTGGGGCTCAAGCAACCTTTCGGGAATCTGTGCATCTATTAGGCAGTGAGTCACTTCAGGGAAGGTATAGCCTGTAGCTGGACGGACACACACTCAACCAAAACCATCAAACAAAATAAAACTATGAACATCATCAACATCTACAAAACGCTTGCCTCTGTGCTTGTAATGGCCTTTATGCTGACAAGCGTAACGGCAGCGGCCCAAAATCGTCGTAACCTGAAGGGTGAAGGCGAGTCTGTGTCACAGAACAGGACGGTATCGGGCTTCAAAGGTATAAATGTGAGCGGTGGCTTTGCAGTGGAGGTAACACAGAGTGGCAAAGAAGGCATACGCATCGAAGCGCAGGAGAACTTGCTTAACAGTATTCAGACAGAAGTTAAAAATGGTGTGCTCCACATTTATACCTCTGACAACATCAGCACAAACAAAGGGCTGAAGGCTTACGTGTCAATCAAAGAATTAAACATGATTGATATAAGCGGCGGCGTAAAAGTGATGGGCAACTCCACTTTCAAGGCAGATGCCTTTAGCATGGATTTGAGTGGCGGCTCTAAAGTGACGCTTGCACTGAACACCAAGAAACTGACAGCCAACATGAGCGGAGCCAGTAAAGTAGAACTAAGTGGCCGTGCTGATGAAATGCGCATGGACATGTCAGGAGCATCCAAAGTAGACGCATCTGAGCTGGAAGCTAAGAATGTGCACCTGGAAGCCAGTGGTGCCAGCAATGTGAAAGTGTTTGCCCAGAACAAACTGAACGTGAATGCTTCAGGTGCTACCAAAGTAGCTTATAAAGGCGACCCGAGTGTATCGTCCAATGTATCGGCCGCAGCCAAGATTTCTAAAATGTAAGAGAATACATCGCATATAAAGCAGAAAAGGGCAGCCCGATGGGTTGCCCTTTTCTTTTGCGTTAGCTTATACCTATTGACGCACCGGAACCGGCAGCACCGGCAGACTGGTATGGCCCAGTTCGTCAGCAGCCTGTACGGCAAAGAAGTAATTGTCTTTCGAGTAAGGCAATGTCACTTTCGTGTCTTTCACAAAAAACTTCTTATCCCAGGTCTGGCTGCTGGTTTCGCGCATCAGGATATAGTAGCCTGCAGGTTTTTTGCCTTTGGTAGGGGCATCCCATTTCAGGTCGGTTTTGTTGGTGAGGTTGGCGGTGAGCACTCCTACTTTTTCAGGAGCATGTGGCGCTCTGCCCAGGTTTGCCATGGTGGCCAGGTTCACGGCTGTGTTCTTGCGCAGGTATTCGAAGTCCATGAACTCCGTCAGGTCGCCGTACTGCTTGCCGTTCTCCTTGCGCACATCCTGGTGCTGGTGATCAAAGTCCTCGTTCATTTCGCTCATGCGCACAGCGGCATATCCCTGCTGGTTGAATGGCGTGTGGTCACCGCCGCGCAGGAAGCGGTCCGGGCGGTAACCGAGTACTACTTCGATCTGGTCTACATACGCCTCACCAGTCATTTTCATGTAGCGGGCCAGGTTGCGGCTTGGGCCGTCATTTTCAGAGCCCAGGGTGCGGCGCAAACGAGCCTGTTCTTCGGTTTCGTTGGAAGGAGTAGCTTCGCTGAAGACACGAACACGGGTATTGTCATGAATGCCCATCTCAGCAGAGTAAGAGTTGCCCACGATGTCGTTGTTGAGCACAGCCACCAGGTTCCAGCCCTCTTTCTTTACGCGCTCCGCCATGTGGCGTGAGCCGTACAGCCCCTGTTCTTCACCCTGGAAAGCTACGAACACGAGTGTTGCCGGGAACTGACGCGAAGCCATGATACGGGCCATCTCCATCACAATGGCCACACCAGAGGCATCGTCATTGGCACCAGGCGCTTTGCTTTTGGCGTCCATCACATCGGTAGCGCGGGAGTCAAGGTGGCCAGCCACGATAATCACGCGGTCATCGTTCGGGTCAGCGCCCTTAAGCGTAGCGACTACGTTAGCCATCTCCACGTCCTGCGGAATACGGCGACCGTCGGCCTTTACGGTATAGCGGTCCATGTCCACGGTCATGCGACCGTTGGAGGCTTTGGCGTATTTCTCAAACTCCGATTTTACCCATTCGCGGGCGGCGCCTATACCTCTTTTCTTGTCAGTGGTAGAGCTCAGGGAGTGGCGGGTTTCAAAAGAGACCATTTTCTCAACGAGTGCCCGCAGATTGTCTGCCGACACTTCGTTTACCATTTTCTGGATTTCTTCGTCGTGGGTAGCGGGTGCCTGTGCTGCCACAGTTTGGCTAAGGTATAGCCCTGCCAGCATGCAAAGTGCCAGCAGTCGGGTGAACTTAGTTCTGTAAGTCATTTGTGTTAGGTGAGGTCAATTAAGTGCTTGTTTGTTAAGAATTCGTTTCTAAATATAAGCAGCTTCAGGAAAGAACGAAAAGAATAGCCGTGCCAAAGCCCAAGTGAGCACAGGTATGCCAGAAAAATCCTATCTGAGGTGCAAATCTCCCAAGTCTTTTACATAGTGAAGGCCAGTCGGCAGCGTTCACCCTCGAGCTTGTGTAGTTCCGCTTCAACGGCGATGCCATGTTTGGCCTCGGCAAGTTCTGATTGGTAACGCTGTGTCAGTTCACGACGTCTGATGGCCTCGAGAAAGCGGCGGGCATCCTCGCGGCTTTCCAGTGTGAGGCCGGGCACCTGCGTCGGTTTATCATCGTCGCCTTTAGCCACCATCGTGAAGTATGAGGTATTGGTATGCTTGACTATACCTGTTTTCACGTTTTCAGCGATCACCTTTATGCCTACCATCAGAGAAGTGTTGCCTACATAATTCACCGAAGCCAGCAGCGACACCAGCTCACCCACCTCCACGGGCTGCAGAAAATGCACGCCGTCTACTGTTACGGTCACACAGTAGTTGCCGGCATGTTTGGCGGAGCAGGCATAAGCCACCTTGTCCATGAGCGAGAGCAGGATGCCGCCATGGATTTTGCCGCCAAAGTTGGCGTAACTCGGGATCATGAGCTCGGTGAGGGTGGTGCGGGAGTAGGAAACGGGTCGGAATGCAGGTATAGCCATACGTTTGCGGAGTGAGTTATGGCAGGGTATACGGGGCTATACCTCAAAAGGGATGCAGAGACTATAGTATGGAAGGTATAGCCAGCAGGTATAGCGCTTATAAAAACACAACTTCTTTCACGACCTCATCGCCCATGGCCCGGTTAAGCAGGTCGACCACTTTGCTTTTGCTCATGTTGAGTTCGTGCTTGAGTGGGGCAGAGGTAAGGCGCACAAACAGCTTCTGGTCTTTGAAGTAAAGCTCTTTCGTCTTCATGGCGATTGGTTTGCCCATGATCTGCTCCCAACGCTGCACCAGGTCTACCTCATTGAGCTTGCCCTGCAGGCGGTAGGCCTTCAGCAATCCTTTGATGCTGTCGCCGATGGTCTGCACGTCAGCCTTTCGCTTCGCAATCTCCTCTTTCTTCTTGTAGTAGCGCACGGGTGGTTGATTTTTGAATAAGTGGTGGAGTGAATGAGTGATTTTTGAGGGTGTGAAGTTAGGGAATTGCTGACAAATATTACTTTCTCAACTCTCTCTCTATTATTGACTTTTTCTCTTCAATCATCTTTAGTATGAATGGCTCGAAACCCTCTTTAGGATAATTAGGGTTAGGTACTTTTGTCCCTAAATTCAGACCAGCTGCTACTAAGCTAGCAAAGGGGTTGCCTTCAAAATGAAATTCTGACAATTGATTATATAGTGCTTTAAGTTGACTAATGTGCTCTGACAGTTCAATTGCCGAATTATTATTGAATTCAGTCTTAACTCTTCTATTAATTATTTTTTGTAATTCATAATATGTGGCTTCTTCGCTGTTAGTACCTTGACGGCAGTATATGGCATTTTTTCTTAACGAACTACCTTCTTTTTTAGAAATAAAAGGTAAGAACTGATCCTGCCTAGCAACTATGACAACCTGAAACTTTTTATTGTCTATGTTTCCGAATTCCATGCCCTTATACTGAAAGTCGATAACTTCATATTCCAGCTCGTCGGGAATATATTTATTTAGTCTTTTATGAATGTCAGATCTATCCAGAATCTTAGGTATGCCTGTAGCACTCAAACCTTCTTCGGATTCTGTAAGGCCTATTATTATAGCCCCTCCTCCAGAATTTGCTATAGCTAGGATGTGTTTACTCATCTTGGAATCTTCAATCCACTCTTGCTTAAAATCAAGATTATTTTGCTCTCCAAAATTTTCATTCAAAACTGTTTTGAACTTATCTCTAGTAGGCTCTATAAGGAACTTCGCAAATTCCTCTTTGAAGGTTAATCTCATATTACTATTCAAATATATTAGTTAGGGAGAAGAATCTCATATTCCAATCACCTTCACCGTTCCCTCCTTCACATCAAATCTACGGATTTGCTCTGACAGGTTCTCGAGTATTTTGTCTGTTCTTTCCAGATGCGTGTCAGTCAGGAAGATCTGGCCGAAGGTATGGGCGGCGACCATTTGCATGAGCTTGGTGATGCGCTTCTCGTCGAGGCGGTCGAAGATGTCGTCGAGGAGGAGGAGGGGCTTGTGGTGCTGGCGCTCGTCCATTACCTCAAAGTGCGCCAGCTTCAGAGCAATTACATAGCTTTTCTGCTGGCCCTGTGAGCCGAAGCTCTTCACCGGATTGCCGTCCATCAGGAACACGAAGTCGTCTTTGTGCGTGCCCACGGTGGTACGCTGCAGGGCACGGTCCTTCTGTTCCGCCTGCTCCAACAAAACAGCGAAATTAGCGCCGGGCAGCTGACTTTTATAAGTGAGCGTCACGGTTTCGCTGCTATCAGAAATGTGGCGGTAGTGCTTCTGAAACACCGGCTCAAAAGTCTCCAGGAAAGCCATACGCTCCTGCGCGAGTTGCTCACCCAAGGGCACGAGTTGCTCGTTGAGGATGTGCAGGTAGTCACGGTCGTAGTAGCGGCGCTCGGCAAACTGCTTGAGCAGCGAATTGCGCTGCTTGAGGATGTAGTTGTACTGGATCAGCTGCTCCAGGTAGGTATGGTTGAGCTGTGAGATCAGGCTGTCGAAGTATTTGCGGCGCTCCTCACTGCCTTCCCTAATTAGGTCCGTATCGTACGGCGATATGAGCACCACCGGAAAACGGCCGATGTGGTCGCTCATCTTCTCGTAAGCCACTTTATTGTGCACCACCGACTTCTTCTGGCCCTGCTTCAGGCTGCAGGTGACGGTATGCTTCTCTTTATCGATCTTAAAGCGCCCTTTTACCATAAAATACTCTTCGCCCTGCTTGATGTTAAGGGCATCAGAATTATTAAAAGCACTGCGCGTCATGGAGAGGTAGTGGATGGCATCGAGCAGGTTGGTTTTGCCGCTGCCGTTGTCGCCGATAAAGCAATTGATGTGCGGCGAGAAACTAATGTTAGCTTCGTCGTAGTTCTTGAAAAACAGCAGACTTAGATTTTCGAGGAGCATTAGTTTCTTCTTTGATTACTTTTTCCTTAATTTCGCATGCTAAAACCCGACAGTAAGCTGATTTGCCGTCCATTGCGGGCCGAATCTCGCTAAAAAAGCTGTACGGACAACAATAACGATACACAAATACCCATGGCTGATACGAAAGAAAAGGCAAAAGCGAAGTCGCAGAAAGCAAAGGTACAGGCTGAACCAACATTTTCAAAAGAGACTTACATGTGGTGGTATGAGTCTATGAAACTCATCCGCCGCTTCGAAGAAAAAACAGGCCAGCTCTATGGCCAGCAGAAAATCAAAGGCTTTTGCCACCTTTACATCGGCCAGGAGGCTTGTGTGGCAGGTGCCGTAACAGCCCTCGAGAAAGGCGATAAGTGGATCACCGCTTACCGTGACCACGCCCATCCACTGGCACTCGGTACATCGCCGGGCGCTGTAATGGCCGAAATGTTTGCCAAGGCTACCGGTTGCTCTAAAGGCAAAGGTGGTTCGATGCACATGTTCGACAAAGAAGTAAACTTCGTAGGCGGACACGGTATTGTAGGGGGCCAGGTGCCACTGGGCGCAGGTCTGGCTTTCGCTGAGAAGTATAACAAGACGGGCAAGCTGTGCATCTGCTACATGGGTGACGGTGCCGTACGTCAAGGTGCGTTCCACGAGGCACTGAACATGGCCATGACCTGGAAGTTGCCTGTGATCTTCGTAATCGAGAACAACGGTTACGCGATGGGTACTTCCGTAACGCGTACGTCTAACGTGAACGACCTGTACAAGCTGGGTCATGCCTACGAGATGCCATCTGAGCCGGTAGAGGCGATGAGCGTAGAGAACGTGCACAATGCCGTAGCGAAGGCCGCTGAGCGTGCCCGTGCCGGCGAAGGACCTACTTTGCTCGAGTTCAAAACCTACCGTTACAAAGGTCACTCGATGTCTGACCCTGCCAAATACAGAACGAAAGAAGAACTGGAAGACTACAAAGGCCGCGACTCCATAGAATCTGTAAAAGCGACTATCCTGAAAAATGGCTGGGCTACAGAGGAGGAGTTGGACGAGATCGACGAGAAGCAGAAGCAGATCGTGGCTGAGGCCGTGAAGTTCGCCGAGGAGTCTCCATATCCGGATCCTTCTGAGCTGTACACAGATATTTACGTGGAGCCGGACTATCCATACATAATGGACTAAATTTTAAATAATTAAGGATTAGGAATTAAAAAACATAAATTTGATGTTCTGATCTTATATGAGATTTGGAACGAATCGTTTTTAATTTCTATTTTTGAGTTCTTATTTCAATTAAACTAATGGCAAAAGAGACAGTACAGAAGCACAGCGAGTTTGAGGAGCTGGTAGAAAATCCGGATGCGTTGGCAGATCGCCTGACAACAGGATCTGAGGATTTCGTGAAGAAAAACAAAACCAAGCTGCTCGGTGTGTTTGCCGCGATTGCCGCTATCATCGTTGCAGGTTTCCTGTATTATAACCACCGCACTACCCAGAACCAGGAGGCACATGAGGCCATGTTCCAGGCGGTGTACTACTTCGAAGCAGATTCGCTGAACAAAGCCCTGAACGGCGACGGACAGTACGACGGTCTGTTAAGTATTGCGGATGAGTATAGCGGAACCGAAGCAGGCAATCTGGCTAAATTCTATGCTGGCGTTGCTTTGCTGAAGCAGGGTAGCTACGCTGAAGCACAGTCGCACCTGGAGGACTTCAAGTCTGACGACTACCTGATGCAGGCACGTGCTTACAGCCTGACAGGCGATGCACTTTCTGAGCAAGGGAAGTATAAGGAGGCCGCTGACATGTATAACAAGGCTGCTAACCACAACAGCAACCCTTACTTCTCGCCACAGTACCTGATGAAGGCTGCCGTAGCTTACGAAGCTGCCAATGACTTCCAGGCTGCTGCCAACACGTACGATAAGATCATCAAGGACTTTGTAACGTCTGCTGAAGTAACAGATGCCAAGAAGTTTAAAGCTCGCGCTGAGGCTATGACTGGTGCAGCTGCCAACTAAGATCTGAGAGGCTAATGCCTGAATATAAAAAGCGCTTTTGTCTTTCCGGCAGAAGCGCTTCTTTTTTTAAGTCCGGCAAGTTAAAGCCTAAGCGTTATACCTGTGCGGGCACGGTGCTATACCTGCGGGCTTAACAATCAACTATTTAACAATCAACAATTAAACGTATGGCTACTTCTCTCAAAAACCTGAACGACTACAAGAAAGAAGGCTTCAGCAATATATCAGACAAGAAATTCGGCATAGTAGTGGCTGACTGGCACAGTGAGATCACGGATGTGCTTTGTGCAGGCGCTATCGATACGCTGCTGCAGCATGGCGCTCAGAAGGAGAACATCTTCCGGAACACGGTACCTGGAAGCTTTGAGCTTACGCTGGGGGCGCAGTTCCTGGCCCTGCAGGAAGAGATCGATGCTGTGATCTGTATCGGAGTTGTTATCAAAGGTGACACAAAACACGACGACTACATTAACCACGCCGTAGCCAATGGCCTGACCAATGTATCGTTGAAGTTTAATAAGCCGGTTTCGTTTGGTCTGGTTACGACGAATAACCTGGAGCAGGCGCTGGATAGAGCCGGTGGCAAGCACGGGAACAAAGGTGTAGAGGCTGCAGCAGCAGTTATTCATATGCTGAGCTTCTAAGTAACCCAGGTATAGGTATAAAAACAGGCCCCTGCTTAGCTAAGCAGGGGCCTGTTTTATTTGATTGAATGGGTACAGGTATAGGCAGGGCTAAAAATTATAGCCGATTGTTAAACCTGGCCGAACGGCAAAGCCTCCTCCCAAAATCATATCGCCGATGATACCTGTGTCGAAGTCTTCTTCGGTACCAACATTCACCTTCAGGTTGCCCCCATTGTAACCGGCACCCAGAAACACATCAAACGTAAAGCCGCTGTTAAACACCCATTGATTACCAATAGCCACGCCGGCACCTACCGGGTTGTAAGTAGCACTGTAGTCACGGCCTTCTTCATCCTGCTTCTCTACTGTCAGCTTAAAACTCCTGATACGACCATAGCCCGCTACATAAGGGCCCATAGGTGCCACTTTGTTTTCAGAGAAATAATAGCGCACCTCGGGTGTAAAACCGTAGCCTTTGAACTTGATATTAGAAATAGAGACACCTGTAACAGAGGCTCCAAGCTGTGCACTCAGGTTATCAGTGATGGCATACTCCAGGAATCCAGAACCTGTCAGCGCAAAGGCACTCAAAGGATTTACCTTAATAACAGCTCTCTTTGGCTGTTGTGCTTGAGCATAAGCTTGTTGCGTGGGAATAAAAAAAAGAGCCGCAGCGGCAAAGGCAAGTATTATTTTGTTTTTCATATATTGAAGTGAGTAATCTAAAACTTAATTAGCCTGGGTGTATTTCAGGCTGTCTGCAAGTTCCATTCCAGTATTGGAGCAAATCAAATAAAAGAGCGGAAAGACAAAATTATAATTAAAATAAAGAAGGCAGGTAGCAAATTATAGATATAACTTCTATTTTTGCACGAAATTTAGCTTAAATAATAACCTGAACATCAGAGTGGTTCGGTTTTTGGGCTTAAAATTTAAGCTTTAAACTTAATCACCCTTGTTGCTGTTGATAAGCACGAGAGCGTTGCTCTCAACAGGGGAGGTTTTTTTAGCTTACCAGACAAGAAACTACAACCTAGTTCTAAGATAGTATAATGAATACAAACGAAGAGAAACAGCGGTATTCCCGTGAGGAATTGGCAGAGTTTGAAGCAATCATTCTTGAGAAGCTAACCAATGCGCGTAAGGAAGTAACGTTTATCAAAGAAACCCTGAGCCGTCGTAACGACTCAGGCACTGATAACACGGCATCTCCAACCAAAGTATTGGAAGACGGAGCAGATACAGCGGAGAAGGAAAGCCTGAACCAGCTGGCGTCGCGTCAGATGAAGTTTATCCAGCAGCTGGAAAATGCGCTAATCCGCATCAAAAACGGCACATACGGTGTTTGCATCGTGACTGGCAAGTTGATCCCGAAAGAGAGACTGCGTGCCGTGCCACACACACAGCATACCATTGAGGCCAAGCTTCAGCGTAACGACTAGTACACTTATACCTTGAATATACTGCAAAACCACATTCAGGCACTGGTTTTTTGTGCCCAATCGCCAATAAGCATCGAAGAGATTCAGCGTTGCCTTACGGAGTCGCTGCAAATGGAGGTGCTGGTAAGCGACGTGCTGGAAGCCGTTGAGAATATCAATGAGCAGCTGGCCGACGCTGGTTTTGCCTTTCAGATATACGCTATCGGGGGCGGGTACCAGTTTCTGACGAAGCCGGAGTACCAGGAAACGGTGAGCACCTATCTGAAACATAAGTCAAAAAAGAAATTGTCAGCGTCTTCTCTGGAGACGCTGGCAATCATTGCCTACAAGCAGCCAATTACCCGCTCGGCTGTAGAGCAGATTCGTGGCGTGGGCTGCGACTATGCTATTCACAAACTGTTAGAAAAAGAACTTATCGAAATCAAGGGTAAAGCCGAGACCATTGGGAGACCCGTACTGTACGGCACGTCTCAAAAATTCATGGACTACTTCGGTATTAACCACATCAAAGACCTTCCGCAGCTGAAGGATTTCGCCTCAGAAGAAAACATGATTGGCGAAATAGCCGATTAGCGAACCCCCATCATTCATTAGAGTATACTATTCTTATATATACTGCACACACAGGTACAGTAGCGATACTGCATCGATAATAATTATACAATGGCAACAGAAAACGAAAGACCATCCCGCAACGACGGAGAAGGCAGAAGATCGTCTGACAGAAACGAGTCAGGCCGGCCGTACAATGATCGCGGCGAAAAGAAAATCTTTAACAGAAGAGATAAAGGCGAAGGAAGAGACGGCGGAGAGCGCCGCTCCTACGGAAACGATAGAAGAGAAGACCGCGGAGACCGCAAACCATACGGCGACCGTCGCGAAGGCGGTGAGCGTCGTAGTTTCGGAGGCGACAGAGAGCGTCGTGAAGGCGGTGAGCGCAAGCCTTACGGAGATCGCAGAGAAGGTGGTGAAAGAAAACCATACGGTGATAGAAGAGAAGGCGGCGAAAGACGTTCTTTCAGCGGTGATCGCGAACGTAAGCCTTACGGTGACAGAAGAGAGGGCGGTGAAGGCCGTTCTTTTGGAGGAGGCCGTGAGCGTAAGCTATATGGCGACCGCAATGAGGGTGGCGAACGCAGATCCTATGGTGATCGCAAAGAAGGCGGAGAACGTCGCTTTGACGCTGAACGTGGCGAAAGAAAATCCTTTGACCGCGACAACAGAGAAGAAAGAGGCGAGGGTCGATCTTTTGGTGAGAACCGTGAAGAGCGAGGTGAGCGTCGTTCATATGGCAACGACCGTCGTGAAGGCGGAGAACGCAGATCCTTCGGAGGTGACCGCGAGCGCAAGCCTTATGGCGATCGTCGCGAAGGCGGTGAGAGAAAGCCCTATGGGGATCGCAGAGAATCAGGTGAAGGCCGTTCATTCGGAGGTGATCGCGAGCGTAAGCCATACAGTGACCGCAGAGAAGGCGGAGAAAGAGAAGAGCGTGGTGAACGCCGTAGCTTCGGCGACCGCCGTGAAGGGGGTGACCGTGGTGAGAGACGTTCTTTCGGAGGAGATCGCAGAGAAGGCGGCGAGCGTCGCAGCTTTGGTGATCGACGCGAAGGCGGTGATCGTGGCGAACGCAGATCATTCGACCGTAAAGACAAATTCAGCAAAGGGGACAGCGAGCGCCGTGGCCGTAGCTTCGACCGCAACTCCGACTCAGAAAGAGATCCGGAAACGCCGAACTACAACCTGAGCCGCTACAAAGACAATCCACGCATCAAGAAAACCAACCGCAAAGGTGAGGATGAAGACGGAAGCATCCGTTTGAACCGCTATATCGCCAATGCCGGAGTATGTTCTCGCCGCGAGGCAGATGAACTGATCCTGTCAGGTGAGATCAAGGTGAATGGTGAAGTAGTAACGGAAATGGGTTTCAAAGTACAGCCTTCTGATACTGTGATGTACGGAAAGAAAGTGCTGAACCGTGAGAAGATGGTATACGTGCTGTTGAACAAGCCGAAAGACTTCATCACAACGACAGAAGACCCAGAGGGCCGCAAGACGGTGATGAGCCTGGTGGAGAAAGCCTCAAAAGAGCGTATCTTCCCGGTTGGTCGTCTGGACCGCAATACGACAGGTCTGTTGCTGTTCACCAACGACGGTGAGTTGGCGCAGAAGCTGACGCACCCTTCTAACGAGATCAAGAAGATATACCAGGTAGAGCTTGACAAGCCGATCACCAAAGACGATTTCCAGAAAGTAGTGGAAGGCGTGGAACTGGAAGACGGCAAAGCGATGGTAGACGACGTGGCCATGCTAGGTGACTCTAAGAAGTTCCTGGGCCTGGAGATCCACATCGGCCGTAACCGCATCGTGCGCCGCATATTTGAGCACCTGGGCTACGAAGTAGTGACCCTGGACCGCGTGCAGTATGCTGGCCTTACGAAGAAGGACCTGCCACGCAGCGAGTGGCGTTACCTCACCGAGAAGGAAGTGATTCGTCTGAAGTACTTCATGTAATATATGCGCAGCATCGCCATTGACATAGGCAATACGGGAGGCAAATACGGCATTTTTGAAGAAGATGCACTTGTCTCGCAAGGGAAGTTCAAAGAGCAGGAAGGGCTGCCGCAAGAGGTAGCGTCCCAGGCCTTTGACCATGCCATTATCGCTTCGGTAAGTGGTGGCGCAGTAGAGCAAATAAAGACAGGGCTGTCAGTGTCCGGAAGCATCGTATTGCTTTCGGCGCAGACAGCCCTGCCTGTTTCTAATGATTACAAAACGCCCGAGACATTGGGTGCCGACCGCATAGCTGGTGCCGTAGCGGCGCATTATTTCTTTCCCGGGCGCAACTGCCTGGTAATTGATGCAGGTACGGCGATCACGTACGACTTCATTGATGAGCGCGGCCATTACCAGGGCGGAGGTATAGCCCCCGGCATCCAAATGAAATTCAGGGCGCTGCATAATTTTACAGGGCGACTTCCGTTAGTACAAGGAATCCACGAAAACTTTCCTTTAGTCGGCCAGACCACGCAGGAGTCTCTGGAGAGCGGTGTGTTGGGCGGTACGGTGGCGGAAGTAGAGGGTATAATCAGCGCATATCGCCAAAAATCAGATAAACTGGTGGTTATACTTTGCGGAGGAGACGCAGGATTTTTTGAAAGTACCATAAAACACCCCATCTTTGTAATTCCTGAACTGGTCCTGATTGGGCTTCAAAGAATATTAAGACATAATGTATAAAACGCTCCGTTTACTTATTTGCGCATCCGTGCTGTGCCTGGCGCAGGGCGTGCAGGCGCAAAGCATTGGTAACTCGCCTTATTCCCGTTACGGACTGGGAGAACTCAACACAAACTTAGGTAACTTAAGAACGGCAGGCATGGGCGATGTGGGCGTAAGCACAGGCAACAGCTTCCATTCCAATACCGCTAACCCTGCACTGCTATACTACAACAGCATTACCGTATTTGATGTCGGCGTAGCCGGCAGGTATAAAACCCTCAGAAACGCGACCCAGTCACAGCGCGATGGTGATGCCAACCTGTCTTACCTGACACTGGGTGTGCCTATTACCAAGCGCTGGAGTTCTGCCGTTAGCTTGAGACCCTACAGCTCGGTTGACTATAACATCAGAAACATGGGCTCGCTGCCTAACCGGCAGGAGGCAGTTGTGATAAACGAGTACAGTGGCGAAGGCGGGATTTCAGAGATCTACTTCGGGCATGGTGTCCGGATCACGAATGGGCTGACAGTAGGAGCAAGCGCTTCTTACTTGTTTGGCACGATCTCCCAGGAATCTTCTTCCATTGTAGCCGATACCTCCATCAGCAACACCTCCCTGGAGCGGGTTGCCTATGTGGAGCGTACCCGTTATACTGACTTCCTTTTCAGGGCTGGAGCTAACTACCGTAAGAAAGTCGCCGATAAGGCCTTTCTGAGTGCGGGCGCAGTTTATACTCTGGGCGTAGACATGAATGCAAAGCGAATGTCTGCTTACGAGCGCCGTGATCTGGGAGATGCTCTCAAAGGATCCCCTATGCTGCCAGACAGTGTAGAAACTTCCGTGAATGTTCCACCAAGTCTGAACGCTTCCATCAGCTACGACAATGGGTCTAACCTGACCATTGGTACGGAGTTTATGATGCAGGACTGGTCTGACTACCGCAACCTGGATGGGGAGCAGAGAATGGGCAACAGCTACAAAATCGGCTTAGGAGCAGAGTACACGCCTAACCCTACTGCCATCGACAGCTACCTGAAGCGCGTAACCTATCGTGCAGGTCTTCGCTATGGCCAGAGCCCGTATGTGATCAACGGAGAAAACATCAAGGACATGGCTGTTACAGGTGGTCTGACGCTCCCGATCGGGCGAGGCAATTATTTTGAACCGCCTTATCAGCTCAACATCATGATGGGCTACGGCAAGAGAGGCACTACGGACAATGGCCTGATAGCTGAGAACTACTTTCAGTTCGGTGCCGGAGTGACTGTTAACACACGCTGGTTCGTAAAACGCAGGATAGAGTAAACTATTCCGACCTTAAAAGCATTATTAAAACAGGCCGTTCTGATGACGGTCTTTTTTAATTTTTAGTATCTTCACTTTAGATAAGTAAAAAAGCATGCCGAGATCTATTTTTTCAGTGCTGATCGCTTTGCTGGTCATGTTGACAGCTGCTTGCGGTACAGACCTGAGAGACCCGGACCAGGAAAAGAAATATGATGGCCCGTTTAGGGAGACAGCCAATGTGCTGACGCTTTACAGCGACTCAGCCAAGGTGCTCATCAGGCTGCAGGCACCCATGCAGGCAGACTACGAAAACGGCGATATGGTCTTTCCAGACGGAATTGATGTCGAGTTTCTGGAAAAGGGAGAGAGCGTGACCTCTACGCTGCGGGCCAACTACGGCAAGCAGGAGCGAAACAAGGACCTATACCTGGTGCGGGGTAATGTGATTGTGCACAACCTGCAGAAGCAGGAAAAACTCGAGACAGAGGAGCTTTACTGGAACAAAGCCAAAGCCCAGATCTATACAGACAAGTTTGTTAAGATCACGACGCCTGAGGAAATTCTGATGGGTCACGGCCTAGAGGCAAACCAGGACTTTACAAATTATAGAATCAAAAAAGTGACGGGCGTATTCAGCCTGAAGGAATAATGAACCAAAAACTGGTTAATACTATTTTACTATCGTTAGCTTTTGTGGCCATGGTGATTGGCGTGCACAGAAGTATACAAGAGTCTGATATAGCAGGCAATTACTGGATCTACATGATCGGCTTTATGCTGTACATCGTGTACCATTACCGCAAGAAGAAACAGACCGAATAGTCTGTAGCATCTTATGATAGACCCCGACCAGATACTGTTGTTATTTGCTGCGCTGCTGGCCTGTGCTTTTTTCTCAGGTATAGAGATCGCTTTTACGGCAGCCAATAAGCTGCAGATAGAGCTTGACGAGAAAAACAACGTGCTCTCCGGGCGCATCCTGACGCACCTGCTGCGACATCCTGCCAGGTTGATGGGCACCACCCTCATCGGCTACGTGATCTCGCTGGTACTGTATGGCTTTGTGATAGCGGGTATACTCTATACCTTGTTTCAGGCCTTTCTGCCAACTGCTATGCAACTGGCACCCCTTATACTGCTGCTACAGGTGCTAGTAGCTTCGGTTATCGTGCTGCTTACAGCCGAGTTTCTTCCGCGCAGCCTCTTTGCCATTAACCCCAACCGCATGCTGGATGTGCTGGCTATACCGATGCTGGTGCTGCACTACCTGCTATATCCTGTTGTGATCGTGCTGGTAAGTTTGAGCAAATGGATTGCTGAGCGGATACTGAAGATCGAATTTTCAGACGAGCACCCGGTGTTTGGGGTAACGGACCTGAACACCTATATCAAGAACAGGCTGTACAATCCGGTAGAAGAGGGAGCTCCGGAAGTAGACCAGGAGATATTTCACAATGCGCTTGAGTTTAAAAAAGTGCGGGTGAAGGAATGTATGGTGCCCCGGACGGAGGTGGAGGCAGTGGAGGTGAACGAACCAGTGGAGTTGCTGCGCGATACTTTTATCAAAACAGGGCATTCCAAGATACTGGTGTACGAAGACTCTATTGACAACATCATCGGCTACTGCCACCAGTTGGCCATGTTTCAGCAGCCACGCCAGATACGGGAGATCCTGTCGCCGGTGAGTCTGGTGCCGGAGAGCATGCTGGCCAGCGAGTTGTTTCTGCGCTTCGGCACCGAGCACCGCACCGTGGCGGTGGTGGTGGACGAGTTTGGCGGTACGTCAGGCATAGTAACCGTGGAAGACGTGATCGAGGAGATCGTAGGGGAGATACAAGACGAGTACGACTACGAAGCCCTGCTCGAGCAAGTGTTCCCGGCAAAACACCTCTACCTGCTGAGCGCCCGCCACGAGATCGACTACCTCAACGATAAATACGAGCTCAACCTGCCGGAAGGGGATTACGAAACCCTGGGTGGACTTATCTTCTCAGTACTGGGTGAGATACCGAAGCCGGGCGATGTGGTGGAACTGCGACCCTTCACGATCACTATCCTGTCGATGGATGATAACCGCATCAATGCCGTGAAGCTCTTCAAAGATCCAGACTTACAGGCAGATGGCGTATTTTAAACAGTTGCACACAAAATTTTGAATTTTTGCACGATTAACCTTATTTTGCACATCCTTTATCATTCGTATAACACATGGCATTAATTAACAAGATTAGAGAAAAGTCGGGTTGGGCTGTTGGCGCTATCGCCATTGGACTTGGCGTATTTGTAGTAGGCGGCGACCTATTAGGGCCAAACTCCAGACTTTTAGGTAATGATACGACTACCGTAGGCGAAATAGCAGGTGAGAAAATTGACTACCAGCGCTTCGATATGGTGTTCCAGCAGATCAAGGCCCAATACGAAGGACAGGTACAGCGTGCTGCCACCGAGAGCGAAATGGCCATGATGCGTGAGCAAGCCTGGAACCAGCTAATCTTCCAGATTGCCTTGCAGAAAGAGTACGATCGCCTGGGCATTCAGGTGTCGGAAGAAGAACTGGCCGATATGGTACAGGGTAACAACATCCACCCATCGGTTCGCCAGGCATTCACTAACCCACAGACAGGTGAGTTTGACCGTGCTCAGGTTGTTCAGTACCTGCAGAACCTGGACCAGACCGGTGGTCGTCCGATGTGGGTTAACTTCGAGCAGAGCATTCTCAACGACCGCATCCAGACGAAGTACAGCAACCTGCTGACCAAGTCAGTATACGTAACAACAGCTGAAGCGAAGAAGCACTTCGAGGCGCAGAACACGATCGCTAATATGAAAGTGTTGTACGTTCCTTACTTCTCGATCGCTGACTCTGCTGTGCAGGTAACAGACGCGCAGCTGAAAGACTACTACGAGCGCAACAAAGAGCTTTACAAAGTAGAAGATGGCCGTACGCTGGAGTTTGTGACCATTCCGGTTGCCGCTTCTACCGAAGACATGAACTACTTCCAGGAGGAGCTGAAAGACCTGACAGAGCAATTTGCGGCTTCGACCAACGACTCTGCTTTCGTGAATACGCATTCAGACCTGCCATACGACGGCACTTACCTGCACACAGCAGAGCTGCCTGAGCAACTGCACGAAATCGCGCCGCTGGAAGAAGGCAAGGTATACGGCCCTTACAACAATGGCGACACCTATGCGCTGTACAAGATCATGGACATCAGAGATGGTAGCGTAAACACTGCCCGTGCCAGCCACATCCTGATCAAGCCAGAGAACGATTCTCCTGAGGCCAAGCAGGCTGCTCTTGCCAAGGCAAAAGACATCCAGACGCAGATCAGAAACGGTGCTGACTTTGCGGCTATGGCTGCACAGCACGGATCTGACGGTACTGCCGCTGTTGGTGGTGACCTGGGTTACTTCACTGAAGGCCGCATGGTGCCAGCTTTCGAGAAGGCTGTGTTTGGTGCTACTACCGAAGGCTTACTTCCAGCTCCTGTTGAGACAGAATATGGCTACCACATCATTAAAATAACGGCTCCTAAGTCGAAGCGTACTTACAAAGTAGCTGCCGTGCAGCGCTCACTTGACGCCAGCGACGCTACCCGTGACCAGGCTTATGCCATGGCTGACGAACTGGCCGGTACAAGTGGCTCAACGCAGGAGTTCAGAGAGAACGTGAAGAAAAACGAAGCCCTTTCTATAGAAGAAGCTGCTAACGTAGGCAAAAACAACGTGCTGGTAGGTAACCTGAGCAACGCCAGAGAACTGGTGCGCTGGGCTTACTCAAAAGACACTTCTGTAGGTGATGTATCGCCTGTGTTCGAGATCAACGACCAGTATGTGATCGCTACCCTGACTGGCAAGCGCGAAAAAGGCTATGCTAAGATTGAGGATGTGAAAGAGGAACTGACTGCCGCCGTTCGTAACGAGGTGAAAGCACAGCAGATCATTGCGAAGCTGAAAGGCGCGTCGGGTTCACTCGACCAGATTGCTGCTAACTACGGTCCGGATGCGATCATCAGAGAGGCTGAAGAAGTATCGCTTGCTTCTGGCGCTATACCTGGCCTTGGCCTGGAGCCAGTAGCGATCGGTAGAGCGTTTGGCTTGAAGCCAGGCAGCCGTACCGCTCCTATCGAAGGACAAGGCGGTGTGGTAGTGGTAGAACTGATCAACCTGACCAACGCTCCGGATGCACAGGATCTTTCTGGCGTGAAGACGCAGCTGGTAAACACCCGTACATCGCGTGTAGAAACCAACGCGTTTGAAGCAATCAAGGAAAAAGCTGACATCAAAGATAACCGTGTAAGATTCTTCTAAGACCTGCACGATAGGTATACGAAAAGGGCTGTTCCGGGAGGAACGGCCCTTTTCTGTTTATGGCCGAACCGAAATAATTGGCTATCTTCATTTTCGGCAGAAAAGCCCATATCAAAAAGCCTGTATACACGTTGTAATAGATGATGCTTATACCTGTTCATACCTATTTGTCGCGCCTGCTGTTTGTGCTCCTGCTCATGGTGCTGGCAGTGCCCTTTTCCATGGCGCAGAACCAGGAGCTGGCACTGGCGCGCGAGTACCTCAGCAAAGGAGAGTACCAGAAAGCCGAGACCATCTACAGCAAGCTGATCAACGACGAACGCCTGTTCCACACGGTGTACCCCGACTACCTGAAAACCCTGCTGGCGCAGAACAACCACAAAGAAGCCGAGAAGCTGGTGAAACGAACCATCAAGCGCTACCCGGGGCAGGTGAACTACAACATCGACTTAGGCATCGTTTACCAGGCCGCTGGTGACAAGGCAGGAGCGGAGAAGCACTTCGACAAACTGATTGCCCAACTGAAGCAAGAGGAGGTAATAGCCGCAGCCAGCGTTTTTGTGCAGCACGAGCTGTTTGACTATGCTGAGAGAGCCTACCTGCGTGGCCGTGAATTAAGCAAGAATCCATACGAGCACAACCGCTCTCTTATAGCGCTCTATACCTTCCGGCAGAAGCACGAGAATCTGATAGGAGAGGCGCTTAACCTGCTGCAGGAAAACGAAAGTGATCTGATCTATGTGCAGAATATGCTGCAGAACAGCATGCAGGACGAGAAGGCATTTGATGCACTGGAGAAAGAGCTGATTACCAGGGTGCAGCAAAATCCCGACCTGCTGGCTTACAGCGAACTGCTGATCTGGCTCTACATCCAGCGCCGTGACTTTTATAGCGCCTTACTGCAGGCCCGCTCTGTAGACAAGCGCACCCGCAGCGGCGGTACCCGAGTAATGGAGCTAGGTGCTATCAGTGCCCGCAACAATGATTACCAGGGCGCCATCGAAGCCTATGAGTACATCATCAAAGAATATCCGGACGGTCCTTACTACCTGATTGCAAGACAGCGGCTGATAAACGCCCGCGAAGAGCAGGTAGAAAATACTTTCCCGGTTGACCTGGACAAGATCAGGGCGCTGATATCAGACTACGAAGCGCTGCTGGCTGAAGTGGGACGCAATGCCCAGACGGTAGAAGTATTGCAGCACATGGCGAATTTGTATGCCTTTCACCTGGATGAAAAGGACAAAGCCATTGAGTTGCTGCACGAGGCTATCAAAACGCCACGGGCTAAGCCCGACTTTGTAGCTGAGAGTAAGCTCACGCTGGGCGATATATACCTGCTGAAAGGAGAGCCATGGGAATCGACATTGCTATACTCGCAGGTAGAGAAATCGCACAAGGAGACGCCGATCGGGCACGAGGCGAAGCTACGCAACGCCCGGCTTAACTACTACAAAGGCGACTTTGAGCTGGCACAGGCCCACCTCGACATCCTGAAGCTGGCTACCAGCCGCGAGATAGCCAACGACGCCATGGACCTGAGCCTGCTGATCACCGATAACACGGGGCTAGACACCTCTACTGTGGCTATGGAAGAATATGCGGCCATCGAACTGCTCGTTTTCCAAAACAAGCTGGACGAGGCGCAAAACAGGTTGGATGCCATGCTGCAGAAGTTCCCGGGGCATAGCCTGACAGATGAGATTCATTTTCACAAAGCCAGCATCTACGAGCGCACCGGTGCGTTTGACAAAGCCATTGCCAGTCTGGAGAAAGTGGTGAATGCTCCCGCCGATATTCTGAGTGATGATGCCCTGTACAAAATGGCCTACATCTACGAAGAGAACCTGAAAGACACCCAGAAGGCACAGGAGCTATACAATGAGTTTCTGGTGAAGCACCAGGGCAGCATTTATGTGGCTGAGGCACGCAAGCGCTTCCGGAAGCTACGTGGCGATGCGCCGGTGGTAAACTAACGGGTATGCTAAATTGATCTGA
This sequence comes from Pontibacter sp. LHS1, assembly GCF_058932855.1. Lineage (NCBI taxonomy): Bacteria > Pseudomonadati > Bacteroidota > Cytophagia > Cytophagales > Hymenobacteraceae > Pontibacter > Pontibacter sp. LHS1. The sequence continues at coordinate 129,824 of NZ_JBZYWF010000003.1, read as the reverse complement.
GGCTATACCTGATCTGGCCAGTATACGCTACAGGTAAGTGCGTATAGGCGCGTTGTTATGAAAAGAAAATAAACAGGATCAGGATGAAGAGGATGAAGAATCCATACATGATCAGGTCCAGCGAGTAGTTCTTATACTTCTCAAAAATTTCTCTGAGTTGTTTCATGATCTGGGGTATTGTGGAGCTGCAAATTACAAAAAATAGCGGAAAGGTGCTGTGCGATGGGCTGCGGCGGGCTCAAATCCTGCGTAAATTGACTACCTTTGCTTCGGTTTTATTTGTGAAGCAGCATATGGAGAAAAGGTGGGTATACAATAAAAGCATAGCGCCGGAGGTGATCAATCAACTGGCCGAATCGCTCCGGATCAGCACCACACTGGCCGATGTACTGTGCCAGCGCTCTATCTGTACATTCGAGGAAGCGAAAGCCTTTTTCCGCCCCAGCCTGCTCGACCTGCACGACCCTTTTCTGATGAAGGACATGCAACGCGCCGTTGACCGCATAGTTGAGGCACTGCATCGCTCCGAGCGCATACTGGTTTATGGCGACTACGACGTAGACGGCACCACCTCTGTGGCGCTTATGTATAGCTTTCTGCATTCACTTACCCAACCCGGCCAACTCGAGTACTACATCCCCGACAGGTATAAGGAAGGCTACGGCGTATCCACGCAAGGTATAGATTATGCGGCTGAGCAGGGCTTCTCGCTCATCATCAGCCTCGACTGCGGCATCAAATCGGCTGACAAGGTAGCTTATGCCAGATCGCTGGGTATAGACTTCATCATCTGCGACCACCACTTGCCCGACGAGGATATCCCGCAGGCAGTGGCCGTACTGGATCCGAAACAGATTGACTGCCCATACCCTTACAAAGAACTCTCAGGCTGTGGCGTTGGATTTAAACTGATACAGGCCTTTTGCTTTCAGCAGGGTATACCGCAGGAAGAGGCTTTTAAGCTGCTCGACCTGCTGGTGGTGAGTATAGCCGCTGACATAGTACCAATCACGGGTGAGAACCGCATTCTGGCTTACTTCGGTTTGCAGCTGATCAACGGGCCGGGGCCTCTGCGCCCAGGTCTTGAGGCGCTGAAGGAACTGGCAGGTATAACCGGCGAGATGGATATTACCAGCGTCGTATTCGGCTTTGCACCCCGCATCAATGCGGCAGGGCGTATGGGCGATGCGAAGCGCTCTGTGCGGATGCTGCTGGCCCAAACCAAGGCAGAAGCCTTTGAGATGGCCGACATAATCAATGAATCCAACAAAGAGCGCCGCGACAAGGACTCGAACATCACCAAGGAGGCGCTGCAGATGATCGCCGAAGACGACTTTCTGCGTAACGCCAACTCTACGGTACTCTACAAGGAAAACTGGCACAAAGGTGTGATCGGGATTGTGGCTTCGCGCTGCATCGATCACTACTACCGCCCTACGATCATCCTCACGCAGTCAAACGGCAAGGCGTCTGGCTCGGCTCGTTCGGTGCACGGCTTCAATGTGCACGATGCTATTGAGAGCTGCTCTGACCTGCTTGACCAGTTCGGTGGGCACATGTACGCAGCAGGCCTTACATTGCCTGTAGAGAACGTGCCTGCCTTCAGACAGCGCTTTGAAGAGGTAGTGGCCCGAACCATTACTGAAGACCAGAAGATTCCGCAGATAGAGGTAGACGCCAAGATCAGGCTCAACCAGATCACCCAGAACTTCTACAACATTGTGAAGCAGATGGAGCCCTTTGGACCGGGCAACATGAAGCCGGTGTTCGTGTCGGAATGCGTGTACGATACAGGAGCTGTGCGTGTGGTAGGTGACAGCCACCTAAAGCTGCGCCTGACGCAGGATGGCTTTTATGACATCGATGCCATCGGCTTCGGCTTTGGCGACTACTTCAAATTCATCTCGAAAGGTATACCCTTTGATGTGTGCTATACCATAGAAGAAAATGAGTTCAGAGGAAATGTGACGTTGCAGCTGCGCATCAAGGACATCCGGATGTTGAAGTAGTAAGGAGGTATTCGTACCTGTCTCAGGTATAAAGAGAGGTTTTGTCTGATTCTAGAATGCGTACCCATAAAGCAGGATCAGGCAGAGCGCGCACAATCCTATACCTAATAGCCCCAGCTTTACATATCGGCGCCTAAAGGCCAAATAGCCAGACACAATACCCAGCACTTCCACTGCAAACAGCGCCATCACCACAGGAGAGCTCATGGGATAGCTTGCCACGGTGTGCTGTACATCACCTAAGTCTACCTGGCTTTCTTCTGCCTGATAGTAGAAATAGGTAATCAGAATCAGTCCGATCACCCCGATCAATACAGAAGCGACTCCTGTTTTCATTAACTCAAGTTACAAAAGACCTGTAAAACTTAAAACGGGCGCTGCAGTGTGATGGCAGCGCCCGTTTTATATGTTACGGTTCATCGATGTTGTTTGCCAGAAGTTTGACGGCAGGTAGTTGCTCAAGCTCGGTTAATATCACCTTCTCAGGGTATGGTATGAGCTTAGGAGGCACGCACATCAGGTTCAGGCTGTTCATGTCGCCTGCAAAATAGTTGAGATCAATTGCAGCATTTATGCCTGCCAGCTTGCCTGTGTCGGTGTACTGCCAGAAAAGCCACTTGTCTTCGTGGTGAATGTCGGGCTCAATGGTGTTATAGCGGGCAATCCAGAAATGGTAGTCCTTGAAATGACCCTGCAGCCAGCGGCGGTAGAAATTCTGATTAGTATAGATGATGGGCTTTACGCCATAGTGTGCTGTCACAGCCTCCAGCCAGATGCGCATATTTTTTCGCATGTCGGCGGGGGAGGTATGCTTCTCAATTACTTCTACATCCAGCACAGGTGGCAGGTCACCCTCGTGCAGCTCCACCGTGTTGATGAACATTTCAATCTGGCCCTGCACCGGAGCGGCAGGTATAAAGAAGTGATAAGCGCCCCGTTTGATGCCCACACGCTTCGTTTCTTCCCAGTTGCGGGCAAAGTATGGGTCCAGCCTGTAGTCGTCCTGTGTTGCCTTTACGAATGCGAATGATACGCCTGCGTCCCGCACCTGGTCCCAATCCACCTCTTTCTGCCACTTCGACACGTCTATACCCTTCAGGCTTGAAGAGGTGATCAGCGTGGTCTTAGTGGTAGCCCCTGTGCTTTTGGCTGTGGCACCGTTGTTTTTTGTATTATCGGAATTTCCAGAAGGAAGCTCGGTAAACAGGAACGAGAGCAATAAGCCGGAATAAGCCAACTTGTGGGCGGCCAGGTAAAGTAAAGAGAACATCATAAAGGCTGGTTAATCGGAATTCCAAACTAATAAGAAGACGCGACACTAACAACGGCTCGCTCAGAAAAATTTCATTTTTGGAATTTGATTTTTTGAATATATTGAAAAGTATATCTGTTGTTATACCTGGCCATATAGGTATAAAACTTGGCAGGATTACTGCATTGCAGGACGGGTCAAGAATGCGTAAATTAGCCCCATGATACTAAGAGCCGAAAATCTATATAAAAAATATAAGTCGCGCATGGTCGTGAACGACGTGAGCGTGGAGGTAAACCAGGGCGAGATCGTCGGTTTGCTGGGGCCTAACGGTGCTGGTAAGACGACCTCGTTTTATATGATTGTAGGCCTTGTGAAGCCGAATGAAGGACGGATATACCTGGACAAAGAAGATATTACAGACCTGCCTATGTACCAGCGCGCCAAGCGCGGCGTAGGCTACCTGGCGCAGGAGGCCTCTGTGTTCCGGCAACTGACGGTAGAGGAGAACATCCTGGCCCCGCTCGAAATGACCAACCGCCCCAAGAAGGAGCAGCTCGAGAAGGTGGAGGAACTACTGGAGGAGTTCTCGCTGACGCACGTGCGCAAAAACAAGGGCATTGTGCTATCGGGTGGTGAGCGCCGCCGGACCGAAATTGCCCGCGCCCTAGCCGTAGACCCCAAGTTTGTTCTCCTGGATGAGCCTTTTGCTGGTGTAGACCCCATTGCGGTAGAGGAAATCCAGAGCATCGTAGCCAAGCTTAAGAGCAAAAATATCGGCATCCTGATTACCGACCACAACGTAAACGAAACCCTTTCTATCACCGACCGCGCCTACCTGCTGTTCGAGGGTAAAATCCTGAAGTCAGGTACCGCTGAAGAACTGGCTGCCGACGAGCAGGTACGCCGCGTATACCTGGGCAAACATTTTGAATTAAAACGCAAGATTTAGTCTACATTAGGTATATTACAAGGCTAATGTTTGCAAGTTCAGTGATAGGAAAAGCAGTTTAACAATTTAGCCATCAACCTTTGGAAATCATAAACTCAATCGTGACGTGGGTGATGAAGAAGCGGATTCATGACATTGATCTGTTTCGGAAATACCCGCATGAAGTGCAGAACGAGCTTTTTCAGGACCTGATCAGCACGGCTAAGGGGACGGAGTTCGGCAAGAAGTATGGCTTCGCCGATATGAAGTCGGTGAAGACCTTCCAGGAGCGTGTGCCGATTGCTGCTTACGAAGACTTATACCCTTATATAGAACGGGTGATGAAGGGCGATCAGAATATCCTGTGGCCAAGCAAGATTGAGTGGTTTGCCAAGTCGTCGGGTACCACTAATGCCCGCAGCAAGTTTATACCTGTCAGCCCGGAGTCGCTGGAAGACTGTCACTACAAGGGCGGCAAAGACATGCTCTCGCTCTACGTCAATAACTATCCCGACACCAAGCTGTTCACAGGCAAGGGCCTTTCCATCGGTGGCAGTCATCACCCTAACGAGTTCAACACCAAGACATCCTGCGGCGACGTATCAGCGGTGATCATGCAGAACCTGCCGATCTGGGCAGAGGCCATGCGTACCCCGCCGCTCAAAGTAGCGCTCATGGACAAGTGGGAGGAGAAGATCGAGAAGATGGTGGAGGTAACCGTGCCCGAGAACGTGACCAGCCTGAGCGGTGTGCCCACCTGGACCTACGTACTCCTGAAACGCATACTGGAAGTGACAGGCAAGAGCAACATATTGGAGGTGTGGCCTAATCTGGAGCTCTTTACGCATGGGGCTGTGGCATTCGGACCTTATCGCCAGTTGTTCAAAGAGATTATCCCTTCTGCCCAAATGAACTACCTGGAGGTATACAATGCCTCGGAAGGCTTCTTCGGCATACAGGATCAGCGCGATACCGAAGATGAAATGCTGCTGATGCTGGACTACGGGGTATACTACGAGTTCATCCCGATGGATCAAGTAGAAGAAGAAAACCCGAAAACCCTCACGTTGGATCAGGTTGAACTCGGTAAGAACTATGCCATCGTCATCTCGACCAACGCCGGCCTGTGGCGCTACAAAATCGGTGACACGGTTCGTTTTACCAACCTGAGCCCATACCGCATCAAGATATCAGGCCGCACGAAACACTTCATCAATGCTTTTGGCGAGGAAGTGATCGTGGAGAATGCAGAAGTAGCCATTACCAAGGCCTGCGAAGCGACTGGCGCGATTATTTCAAACTTCACGGCCGCTCCTGTGTATATGGAGAGTGGCAAGCGTGGGGGGCACGAATGGCTGATTGAGTTCGAGAAAGACCCCGACAACCTGCCCCGCTTCACCAAAGTGCTAGACGAAACCCTGCGCGAAATCAATTCCGACTACGACGCCAAGCGCCAGAACGACATCGCCCTACAGGAGCCCATCGTACACGCCGCCCCGAAAGGTACTTTCATGAACTGGCTCAGCAAGAAAGGCAAACTCGGCGGCCAGCACAAGGTGCCAAGACTTAGCAATACGAGAGAGTATCTGGAGGAAATTATGTTGTTAGTTGAGAGTTAAATTGCTGTTTCTCTCATCTTGTCATTTCGAGCGTTAGCGAGAAATCTGAAGTGGAGAACCTAGCATTCGAAATGACAATAAAAATGCCCGACAGTTTATATCTGGCGGGCATTTTTGCTTTTAACCTATACCTCAGGTATAGCGGCTATTTAAACAAGCCGTAAATTGTTACGGATACTACGAAGCCCAATGTTAACAGGAGCGCCACATTAAGATAAATAGGCACCGTTTTGCCTTTTACTTTTTTATAGTCAAACCCCTGCGCCGTTAGTACCATTAACAGAACAAGATTGATAATGGTCAAAACGCGGTTAAGGCCGTTCCAGGTATTCTTGATTTCTAGAGTCATTGTACAGCTTTTTTTAACTTAAATCGCTAACCTGCGCATGTTCGTGATGGTCAATACAACTCCCATCACAAGCCCGCATAGTGAAAGTATAGAGCCAACAGCTATCAAATGAATAGCGCTTTGCGTAACAACTTCAAAATCGTTAAACTCTGACAAAGTTGCCAAGAAGGCTACGAAGCTAATGGCCGTAGCCAATAAACCCAGACAGGTTCCTGCTACTTTATTCTGTAAGAATAATTGAATAGAGAGCGCGACTATAATACCCAAAGCAACGAAACTGAAGCTCTGTATGGTAAACAGATCTCCGAAGAACCAGAATGCAGCTAACCCGATGAAGTAGACGTATGGTAATACCTTACTTCCATGGGTTTTTAGTTTAAAATATCCTTCCATTAACAAAGAGGTTAAAGGTATTGCCCAATTACTCATTCATCATCACTCTTTATTCATTATCCCTTACTCCAGGAAGCTACTCATAAAGCCGCCTTCCTTCTTGGCATTCTCACCGTGTGGCATCAGGGCTTCAATCAGCTTCTTCACCGGCATGGACTGCAGCCATACTCTACCGGTGCCGCGTAGTGTGGCCAGAAAGATGCCTTCTCCGCCGAAGATCATGGACTTGAGCCCGCCGGCCCGCTGGATGCTGAAGTCTATACCTTGTTCAAAAGCCACTACGCAGCCTGTGTCGACACGAAGGGTTTCGTTGTTGAGCTCTTTCTCTACGATGGTACCGCCTGCATGCAGGAAGGCAAGTCCGTCACCGGATATCTTCTGCAGGATGAAGCCCTCACCACCAAACAGGCCGGAACCCAGCTTTTGGTTGAAATGCATAGCGAGTTTTGTACCCAATGCCGCAGCCAGGAAGGCGTCTTTCTGTGCGATAAGTGTGTTGCCATTGAACTGCTGCAGGTCAAGAGGCAGAATAGTGCCGGGGTAGGGGGCTGAGAAAGCCACCCGGCTCTTACCATAGCCACGGTGCGTAAAGTGCGTCATAAACAGCGACTCACCCGTGATCAGGCGACTGCCTGCTGAAACCAGTTTGCCCAAAAAGCCCTGGCTGGGGTTGGAGCCATCTCCCATTTTGGTCTGGAAGTCGATGCCCTCCTCCATGTATACCATGGCGCCGGCCTCGGCAATTACAGTTTCGTTGGGGTCGAGTTCGATTTCGAGTACCTGTATGTCGTTACCGAAGATGCGGAAGTCGATTTCATGTGCGTTTCTCATAGTTCTTAGGACTTAATGTTCAGGTAGACAATATAGTAAATTATCTAATCCTCTTCATCGTCCTCGTCCTCATCACCACGTCCTTTTTTTCGACGGGCCTTCGGCAGATCCTTGTCGTCCTCGTCATCCGAAACGGAGCTGGTTCCCTTCACAAAGTCCTCGTCGGTTTCCTCTACTTCCTCGCCCTCCTCTATATGAAACTCTTCTTCCTCTTTTTTTGCCTTTTCAGCGGCATCCCGCTTCACGAGTTTTTTGTCCTCCACATTCTTGTTGAGGAATTCATTGATCTGGTCGATAGAGTAGTTCGACATGATCTCGCCCTGCTGGTTCACCTTTATCTCGAAACCCTCGAGGTCTTTGTGCACCCGCGTTTTCTTCTTAGAGCTTTTGTTCTCTTTTTTATTCTTAGCCATGATCTGGTCCTTATTGTTCTCACTGAAGTATAAGGTGAAACGGCCAAATAGTTACAGGCAGGTATAGCGGACAGGTATAAAAAAGCGGCTACTCCTTTCGGAATAGCCGCCCATGTTCAGGTATAAGGTATGGCCTAAGCTGTTGCGTAGTGGCTCAATGCGCTGATGGCAGCGTCTATGCGGTTCTGAGTTTCCTCACGGCCAATCACCTCAATGATCTGCATCAAGTCAGGACCAGCTTCGGCTCCTGTCACGGCCAGACGAAGCGCCTGCATCACCATACCGATCTTCATGCCGTGACGCTCCAGGATGCTTACCAGCAAGTCCTTCACTGTGTCGGCATTGAAGTCACTTAGGGTCGACAGCTCGTTGCGGAAATCCGTGAAAACGGCCACAGCCTGGCTGTTCCACTTCTTGGAAGCCACTTTCTCGCTGTACTCAGTTGGAGCTACGAAGAAGTAAGCCGCCTCACGCCAGAACTCCTGCGGGAAGCTCACACGCTCTTTCATCAGACCAGCAATCTTCTCGGCCTTCTCAGGCGAGCAGGAAATGCCATGCTCTTCCAGTGCCTTCAGCAGGTAGCCTGCCAACTCGGCGTCTGGCTTGGCGCGCAGGTACTGCTCGTTGAACCAACGTGCTTTCTGTATGTCGAAACGGGTACCGGACTTGCCGATACGCTCAATCGTGAATTCATTGGCCAGCTCCTCCATAGAGAAGATCTCCTGCTGTGTGCCAGGGTTCCAGCCCAGGAAGGCAAGGAAGTTAATGAAAGCTTCCGGAATATAGCCCGCCTCACGGTAGCCAGAGGAGATTTCGCCTGAGAAAGGATCTTCCCAACGGAGCGGGAATACCGGGAAGCCCAGCTTGTCGCCGTCGCGCTTGCTCAGCTTGCCGTTGCCGTCTGGCTTGAGCAAAAGCGGCAGGTGCGCAAACTCTGGCATAGTGTCTTCCCAACCCAGGTAGCGGTACAACAGCACGTGCAGCGGCGCCGATGGCAACCACTCCTCCCCACGGATCACATGGGTAATCTGCATCAGGTGGTCGTCCACGATGTTGGCCAGGTGGTAAGTCGGCATACCGTCCGACTTCATCAATACTTTATCATCAATGGCAGAAGAGTGTACCATTACCCAGCCGCGGATCAGGTCTTTCAAACGAACCTCTTCTTTGCGGGGCACTTTCAGACGGATCACGTAAGGGTCGCCTGACTCCAGACGGCGCTTCACTTCATCTTCCGGCAAAGTGAGCGAGTTCTTCATCGTCATACGGGTGATGGCGTTATACTGCGGCGTGGCTACTTTGGCAGCCTTCAGGCGCTCGCGCATTTCCTCCAACTCCTCAGCCGTGTCGAAAGCGTAGTAAGCATGGCCACTCTCGATCAGTTGCATGGCGTACTGCATGTACATCGGCTTACGCTCCGACTGGCGGTATGGCGCATATGGGCCACCGTTCCATGGACTTTCGTCCAGCTCAATGCCGCACCACTCCAGCGACTCACGGATGTAATCTTCTGCGCCAGGCACAAAACGGTTCTGGTCTGTGTCCTCGATGCGCAGGATCATTTTGCCGCCGGTTTTTTTAGCGAGCAAAAAGTTGTAAAGGGCCGTGCGAACACCGCCGATATGGAGAGGCCCTGTCGGGCTCGGGGCAAAGCGTACTCTAACTTCTCTTTCCATGTATGGTTATTTCAAAAAGGCATTGCAAATGATGGCACAAAGGTACAAAATAAATTCTCGTTTCGGTAAGGTGTCGCTTTCTCTGCCTTATACCTTTGACAAGAGCCTGCACAAACATAACATTTGATTTGCGTATCAGTTTAAGACAAGCCCAAACACGACTCCATGCCCCGCCAAACACTCAAAAATATCTGGTGCCTGCTTAAAGAAACCAGTCTTGAGTTTATCGAGAACAACTCCTTCCAAAAGGGGGCTGCACTGGCTTATTATACCATCTTTGCGCTGCCGCCTATCCTGCTGATCATCATCAACGCCACCGGATACTTCTTTGGTGAACAGGCTGTTTCAGGGGAAATCTACTATCAGATCAGAGAGATGGTTGGCTCGGAAGCGGCTTTTGCGGTGCAGCGCATGGTAGAGAGCATCAACGACATCACCGATTTCAACCTCGCCACTGTCGTCATCGTTGTTACGCTTTTCATAGCGGCCACTGGCGTGTTTGTTTCGCTGCAGGACTCGCTCAATGAGGTATGGTATGTGCGACCAGCTCCTAAGCGCGGCTACGTCAAGCTGATCCTCGACCGCTTCCTATCCTTCGCCATGATTCTGGCCATTGCCATCCTGCTCATCGTGTCGCTATTAGCCAATACCATACTGGTGGCCATCGGCGATTTCCTGGCGGCACGACTGGCAGGCTGGTTTGTGTATGTGCTGCGGGGTGTCAATCTGGTGTCAGGCTTTCTGCTCATGACCTTTATGTTCGGCTGTATCTATCGCTTTCTGCCCGACGCCAAAATAAGGTGGCGCGACGTATGGGTGGGAGCGCTGGTTACCTCTTTGCTGTTCGCCATTGGTCGCGAAATCATCGGGCTATACCTGGGCACGAGCAACATTACGTCCATTTATGGAGCGGCCGGTTCGGTTATTGTGATTCTGCTGTGGGTGTTCTATACCTCCCAGATTATCTTTTTTGGGGCTGTGTTCACGTTTGTGTACTCCCGCAAATACGGCTTCAACATCTATCCCGCCGAATATGCCGTGCGCTTTATCCGGCAGGAAATAGAAGTAGGCCATACGGCCGTGAATGCTGAGCCGGGTAAGTTTACCAAAGACATTTATGGGGAAGAGGAAGCGAAAGAAGCTGCTGAGTCGGAGGAAGGCGATAAATCGGCGGGAGAGGGGATTTGATGATTAACTTGTTGATTATTAGTTTAAAGCACTGCAATTAATAGAAATTAAGTGAGGGCTTATCTTAGCAACACGTCATATGCTATATTCTAAATTTAATTCAGGGCTGGCTATTGATTTGAGGAGGTACTTAGAGTTGTAGAAAGTATGTGAACTGTTTTGTAGATGATAATTACTTCTAATAACACGGCAAGCATCTGCAGAAGGAAACCTAAAGGGCTGATGAAAAGGAAGAAACAACCTGCCGCAATTTCCAAAGCACCAGCTATAGCACAAATAATCCCCAAAGAAGATTGGAGTTTAATCAGGGAAATACCAAACATAATACCCAGTACACCAAAAAAAATAGAAGAGCCAAGTAGCACTAATGTATGGTCAACAGGCATGTAATAAAGGGAGAAGATATCATACCCTACACTGAAAACCATGACGCAAATCAGGATGGTGGCTATGACACGCAATAATAAATCATGTGTATTAGCACCGATCGAAACAAAGCCTCTCAGGAAGAAGATGTATGTGAGAACTACAAGTAATTTAATAACCACATAAAAGCTTTGACTGAAATCTGCTGTCGGCAAGAAGTCGAAATGTATAGAAGCCGATGTTTCTGTGGAAATTCTTATTATATCCATAGGGCCTTCCAGAAACCCTAATACAAAGTATGCAATTCCCGAAATCCACGCCAGGTTTAGTACTCCTACCGGGTTTATTGGGGAAGAATTTTGCTCCTGAAGCTCGTCCATGTCAGAGCCAAGTGCTGAAAGTATGGTTTTGATGGTGTAGCTTCTAGGTGTGACCTCCCCGGTTTCAATCCGCTGTATTGTTCTCACACTTATATTACATAGTTCTACCAATTCCTCCTGTGTCAATCCCTTCGACTTTCTTAGTTCTGCAATCTTTCTTCCTAATTCCGGTTGCTTCATCTATTAATCCTCATTTCTTACAGCATTCTCCCAGGCTGTGAATGTCCAATAACCATTTTCATACAAATTCATTGCCTGTCGTCTTGCTGTGCTGTCAAAGCTGAACTCCACATACACATCTGCATCTGGGATAAAGAATTTATCTACGGATTGCGGATGAAAAACTTCAGATCTTCCATCTGCAAAATATAATTCGATGCCATCGCGATGATTTCTAACCTCGATCTGGCCCGTAAAAGAGTTATGATAGGGGCCGGTGTGCTTAGCTTTCGTCCCATCAGTCAAATCAATCCGTGCAGGCTTTTTCCAGCTATAGGGTACCCGTTCCTCCAGAATAGCCCCCAAGTCACTGAAAGTGTAAGACCTGCGGCCCCTCGAAAGCAACTCAGCCAGATTGGTCTTCAAAATAATATCAGCGTCATATTGAGAAAAGAACCATACATCACCAGTTGCCAGGTTTTGTATATTGGAATACATCGTTGAGCCATTCTTTTGAGTAGTTTCCCGACAGATAGACATCATTGTTGTTAAATCTATATTGCTCTCAGATAATTTTGATGTAGCAATTGGGTATCTCCAGCACGATGAACCGTCTTCATCCCCACAGATGTCAAAGTTGGTTGAGACAAGCGGCTGACCTTTTTTCACCAATCTCATACCTGACGCACTGATAATCGCGAACCTGCCTTGCCTGTCAGCGACGTGCATTTGGGCACTATGAAAACCATTTTGAAACCAGTAGGTACTAAAAAAATCCATTACTTCCTGCACAGTGCTCATGTTTGCCAGAATGTGGGGCAGGATTGCGGCATCGCCCTGAGGGAAAACTCTTTTGCTTTTAGGGTCAAAGCTCTCAACCCGTTTAATGGCGTTGAAGTCAAAAGTTAGACCAGCTTCATTCGTGCCTCCCTGCATGCTGCCTCCTTCACCAAGTGCTGGTGAGAAGTAAGATAGGGTATAGTAGCCATATCTCGTTTCCTTAGTTTTGGGGAACACATTAATAAAGCTGGCTACCCCGAAAGGGCCGTCCTCATTATTCGCATTCCATACCTGGCCGTCGGCAGCAACTGCACTAGCTATAGTGCATGAAAAAGTTGAAAGAGGGGTAAACAGTAGAAAGGTGGCTGTGATAAAAAAAAGGCTGTGGAATGATTTTATTCTTGACTGCTTCATAACTGCAATAAATTAAGTGGTGGTAATCGCTTTAATTTATCTGCAATTACACTTGAAACAGCACAAGAGGCCAAGCATTAAGGATGAACTTTACCCGTCATTTGCCCGTCATTTCGAAAAAGCTGCGTTTCAGTAAGAATAGAGCACATTGCCAGAACTTTACTTTGCCTCCTGAAATAAGTGGCTCTAAGCAAATGCTACACCTCCAGCTCATCACTAAAAGACGGAGCCGGAGGTATAGCACCTATAAATTCAGGCTTTCCTACAAAGCCGCAATGCAAGAAATCTCTACATTCACATCCTTCGGCAGGCGGCTTACCTCTACCGTCTCACGAGCAGGCGGGTTGGAGCTGAAGTAGCTGCCGTATACCTCGTTAATCTTGCCGAAGTTGCCCAGGTCTTTCACGAAGATGGAGCACTTGAGCACATTGTCGAAGCCCATGCCGGCCTCCTGCAGGATAGCGGACAGGTTCTTCATAACCTGGTGCGTTTCCTCCTCAATGGTGCCGCTTACCAACTCACCACTTTGTGGGTCGAGTGGGATTTGGCCCGATACATACATGATGCCGTTGTGAAGCGTTGCCTGGCTGTAAGGCCCGATAGCGGCTGGCGCGTTGGCCGACTTGATAATGGTATGGTTCATAGTCCGATTAGTTTTAATGTGTATCTTTACCCATCAAAAGTACAGAAATATGCACATACTTGTTTTGTCTGGCGATGAAATGGCCGCTGAGTTTAGACAGAAATTTCCGGAAGGAGCGAACAATAACACCTATACCTTTCTGCATAGCCGCCACCTGACCGACGATCAGCTAAAGCCTGATGATGTTGTTTTCGATTTCCTGCTGCACGAAGAGCCGGAGCGCCTGAGCGATTATGCCCCAGGTCAAATCGTGTTCTGTCAAGCCGTGACGAAGCAATTAGCTGCGCTGGTGCGTGAATCAGGTCTGGAAAATACCTGCACCTTATTCGGTTTCAATGGCCTGCCGACGCTCTTCAACCGCCCGGTGCTGGAGGTGAGCCTTTATAAGCAAAGTGATGCAGAGAAGCTGCAGGAGATATGCGAGCAGCTTGGCACGGAGTATCAGTTAGTAGAAGATCGCGCAGGTATGGCCACGCCGCGCATCCTGTGCATGATCATCAACGAAGCCTGCTATACCTTGCAGGAAGGCACCGCCTCTATTCAGGACATAGACTTGGGTATGAAACTCGGTACTAACTACCCACACGGACCATTTGAATGGGCGAATGCGATAGGTATAGCCAATGTATACCAGGTGCTCGTGGCCATGTATGAAGACACCAGAGAAGAACGCTATAAGATCTGCCCGCTGCTCAAGACAAAGTACTTGAAAGGCGAGAAGTTTGAGGTGTAGATTTGCTCCTATCAGTAATAGCAGTAACTTTTTTTAAGACAAAAAAGGGGGGAAGCCAATCAGCTTCCCCCCTTCATATTTTATACCTAAGTAAAACTACTCCACCGTTACAGACTTCGCCAAATTACGAGGCTGGTCTACATTGCAACCACGCATTACCGCGATGTGGTACGACAGTAACTGCAGCGGAATAACCGACAGCAACGGCACCAGGTGCTCGCTTGTCTCCGGAATCTCGATCACATGATCTGCCATGGCAGGTATAGTCGTGTCTCCTTCCGTTACAACAGCGATGATCTTGCCTTTACGGGCCTTCACCTCCTGAATGTTCGACACAATCTTTTCGTAAGAGCTATCTTTCGTCGCAATTACTACCACCGGCATCTGCTCGTCGATCAGGGCGATCGGGCCGTGCTTCATCTCAGCGGCAGGGTAGCCTTCGGCATGGATGTACGAAATTTCTTTCAGCTTCAGGGCGCCTTCCAGCGCAACCGGGAAGTTATAGCCACGACCCAGGTATAAGAAGTTCGTAGCGTCTTTGTACTTCTCAGAAATACGCACAATCTGATCGTTCAACTCGAGTGCTTTCTCTACTTTGGCCGGAATACTCTCAAGCTCCACCATCAGTTGGTGCAGCTTGGTGGTCTCCAGTGCGCCGCGCTTGCTGCCAATAATCATAGCAATCAGCGAAAGCACTGTTACCTGCGCCGTAAAGGCTTTTGTAGAGGCAACACCGATCTCAGGACCAGCATGCGTATAAGCACCAGCATCGGTAGCACGGGCGATAGAAGAACCTACCACGTTGCAGATACCAAAAATGGTGGCACCTTTCGATTTGGCAAGTTCCAGTGCGGCCAGTGTATCAGCTGTTTCGCCAGACTGCGAAATAGCCACTACAATGTCACGCTCGCTGATGATTGGGTTGCGGTAACGGAACTCTGATGCATACTCCACTTCTACAGGTATGCGGGCAAGGTCTTCGATCAAATACTCGGCTACCAGACCGGCATGCCAGGACGTGCCGCAAGCCACGATCAGGATACGGTCTGCATTCACAAATTTGTTCTCAAACTCACGGATGCCACCCATCATCAGGTGATTGCTCTCCGCGATCATACGACCGCGCATGCTGTCCAGGATAGAGCGAGGTTGCTCAAATATCTCCTTCAGCATGAAGTGCGGGTAGCCGCCTTTCTCTATCGACTCGAGGGCCATTTCAAGGCGCTGAACGTAAGGTGTTTGCACCACGTCCTCTTTGGTACGGATCTCCAACTCACCGTTTTTGATCACGACCAGTTCGTAGTCGTTCACATACACCACATCGTTGGTATACTCAATGATTGGGGTAGCGTCAGAAGCAAGGAAGTACTCGCCTTCGCCTATACCTACTACCAACGGACTACCCTTACGGGCAGCGATGAGTTGGTTCTGGTCTTCCTTAGAGAGCACCACAATAGCATAAGCTCCTACTACTTCGTGCAGGGCCAGGCGCACCGCCTCTGCCAGTGAGCAGTTACTGTTTTGCTTGATGTCTTCAATTAAGTTGATGAAAACCTCCGAATCCGTTTCGGACTGGAAGGTATGGCCTTTTTGGATCAGGAGCTGCTTCAGGGAAGCGTAGTTCTCGATGATGCCGTTATGGATGATGGCAATGTTCTTGGAGCTAGAGTAGTGTGGGTGTGCATTTACATCGTTTGGCTCACCGTGGGTAGCCCAGCGGGTATGGCCCATGCCGATGCTGCCGTGCACATCTTTATCTGCAATAAACTCCTCAAGGTCGCTTACCTTGCCTTTTCTTTTGAAGACGTTCAGGCCTCCGTTCATCAGGGCTATGCCTGCGCTGTCATAGCCTCTGTATTCAAGTCGTTTCAAGCCCTTAAGGACAATAGGGCAAGCATCTCTATGCCCTACGTACGCTACAATTCCGCACATATAGTATTAAGTTTCAGTAAAAAAAATAAAGGTACCTGCAAAGGTACCTTTTTCTTTATAATGTATAAAGTATCTGCTTAATATTTGCGCGATACTATTGTAGCTTCGAATAGTATATCAGGAGCCTTACTGGGTTTGCATCATTGTTTGTTACAATAGCACGGTAAGGACGCACTTCCGGGCGAATAGATACGGTTCCGTCTGACTGCGAAGCAGCCGTGACAGCGCCCAGCATCAGGCCATTATTTTGCTTCAAGCCCATCATCACACCCTGCAGGTAGCTGGTCACATTCAGGGTATAATAGTCGACGCCATTCTTACGGCTGCTAGCCACCAGAGCTGGCACTCGGGTATCCAGTGGATTGACGCCATCCTGCTGTACCGCACGTACAGTGCCTGTTATGTCTCGCAAAAACTGGTTTGCATTGTTGGTTTCATACAAGGCCAATTGAGGCGGTCTCGGCAGGTTATTCGCCGAAGAAGCTGCTTTCACAGGTATAATCAGCTCGGCCCGGTTGATAATCAGGTTGCCCTGTATGTCTTTGAGTTTGTCCAGGTGAGGGATCGTGATCTTGCTTAGCAGCTGTGTGCCTGCCTGTATATAAGAATCTCCGCCTGTTTCACTGGCAGGAACAAAGTCGCCATTAGACTGCAGCTCGGCAACGGCAGTGCCTGTGCGGTCAGACGAAATCTGGGTAAAGTAATTGCCTGCGCCCAGCAAAAAGTTATGCTGTCTGGCAGTGCCTTCGGCTGTGGTATAATGCAGTGTCAGGCTAGTGTTAGTGCTACCCAGGGTCAGACCTACTATGCTTGCATTCTCGCCTTCAGGCACTGTTAAGGCAAGGCCTCTGAAAAAGTTTGAGAAACCGGCCTGGTCTGCGAAAGCCGGCTGGCCTGACTGGGCCATAAACTCGTTTGCCAGTTCGTTACTCAGTTTAATCTTAAGCAGTCTCGTGGTTTTGGTGGTTACATTCTCCTTCTTTTCAGCGTCTATGCGAGGCAGAAAAGTCTTTGAACCAACAGGGTCAGGATTGTAAGCAAAAGGAGTTGTGGTAAAGTAAGAGGTTCTCTCGTCAAAAGCACCTGTCACACGATGCACATTTACCTGCATTGTCTTCAGGGTATCCGCATACTTAAACGAGTAGTCAAGTGTAAGCACCAGTGAGTCTGCTCTGGCACCTGTGCCGAAGTTTAGGCTGGTTCCATTGATTGACACCTCTGTGATCGTGCTGGCACGTACCTTACCCAGTACCGGATCCACATACTGACCTAACAGAGGCGGCTGTGAACGGAACGAAAGGATCGAGTCCCCCTGAAACACAGTCCCGGTCTCGATGGTAAGGGTGTCTGTAAACTCGGTGCCTATCAGGTTTTCGTCCTGTAGTTCGAGTCCGATGTCTTTTGGGTCTTCGCAGGCTGTAAGAGCGGCAAATGAAAAGAAGAAAAAGAGTAATCTCCTAACGGCTGAGTTCATTATATAGGTTGAAGTATGAATCACACAGGTTATCGTCGGCACTGATAGTGTTAATGTTCTTGTTTGTCTCAACAAATTCGTTGAACAGGGCGCTGATGTTTTCGCCGAAGTTCTCGTTTGTCTTGATCACAGAGTCCGCGTACTCCATGCCAACCTTGATAAAGCTGTCCAGGTCCGCTTCCTGCAAAGAGGCCAGCATGCTGTCATCGATATCAAGCATTTTTACTTTCTCGAGCAGGTCGCCGTTGAACTTGTGCTTGTACTCGTGGTTGTAAACCGTAAAGATAGACTTCGCATCCTTAAAAATCGGGTCTTTCTTATAAGTAGTTTTCAGGTACATTGGAATCAGACCGGTCATCCAGTCGTTGCAATGCACGATATCCGGCTGCCAGCCCAGTTTCTTCACTGTTTCGAGTACACCCTTGCAGAAGAAGATGGCACGCTCGTCATTGTCCTGGTGGAAATTGTTGTTCTTATCCACAAAAACGGACTTACGCTGGAAATAGTCTTCGTTATCGATAAAATATACCTGCAGCTTGGCATTTGGGATAGAGGCTACCTTAATAACAAGCGGCTTCTCGTCATCACCCACAGCGATGTTGATGCCTGACAGGCGAACTACCTCATGCAAACGGTTTTTACGCTCGTTTATTATACCAAACTTAGGTACAAAGATGCGGATCTCCATACCTCTTTCCTGCATACTCTGCGGCAGCGTGTTCAGAAATTCTGCTACTTTAGTGGTTTGAAGGAAAGGAAGGATCTCGGTGGCGGCGTACAGGATTCGCAATTTAGACATGAGTATGTAATTAAAATTTAATAAGCAACAGTAATGGGACGTGCAAAATTAGTATTTTTTATTCTAATTTTCAATTTAATGTTCTATAACCTACTTTTGCCGGCTTTCAGCAATTGCATCATTTATACCTATTAATATGGAAGTTATAGAGCAGGTGTCAGCCCTCAGGGCCATTGTGGCGGCGCTGCGTTGCGGCGGCAAGCGCATTGGTTTTGTGCCTACCATGGGCGCCCTGCACGAAGGGCACCTGCAGCTGTTGCGCGCCTCGGCCCGCGAGAATGACGTGACGATCTGTAGTGTGTTTGTGAATCCGACTCAATTCAATAACGCCTCTGATTATAAGCTATACCCCCGCACACTCGAGCAGGATATCAGCCTGCTGGAAACCGTTGGCTGCGACTACCTGTTCGCCCCTAGCGTGGAGGAGATATACCCACAACAGTCTGTGCTGCAGTTTAGTTTCGGAGTGCTCGAAGGGGTGATGGAAGGTGCGCATCGCCCGGGGCACTTCAATGGGGTGGCGACTGTAGTGAGCAAGCTTTTCCATATCGTGCAGCCGCACAAGGCCTACTTTGGGCAAAAGGATTTGCAGCAGGTGGCCATCGTGCGGCAGCTGGTGCAGGCCCTGGGCTTTGACCTGGAACTGGTGTGCTATCCGACCGTACGCGAAACCGACGGACTGGCCATGTCCTCACGAAACAAGCGCCTGAGTGACACTCAACGCCAACTGGCGCCGCAGCTTTACAAGGCACTGCAGATGGCCGCAGCTAATCTAAAGCAGAAGCCTATAGCAGTCATCAAGAGCGATGTTGCACAGCAGCTGCAGCAGGTAGAAGAGCTCGAACTGGAGTACTTCGAAATAGTGGACAGCCTTACCCTGCAGCCGCTCCAGGACATAAGCGGGCAAGAAGAAGTGGCTCTTTGCATTGCCGCTTTTGTGGGGGAGGTGCGGCTTATCGACAACATGCTCGTGAATCTAAAGGAGGCCTGATTTGTTTGGGTTTGTAAAGGCTCAAGAAGATGCTGAGACGCTGGTAGTTTATCTGCAGCTAATTGCATAACTTTGCGGCCTATTACAAAAATAAACCATGTATATTGAGGTTTTAAAATCCAAAATTCATCGTTGCCGGGTTACACAGGCTGAGTTGCACTATGTGGGAAGCATCACCATTGATGAAGACCTGATGGATGCCGCCAACGTGGTGGAGAATGAGAAAGTACAGATCGTCAACATCAACAACGGAGAGCGCTTCGAGACTTATGTGATTAAGGGTGAGCGCGGTACCGGCACGGTATGTCTGAACGGTCCGGCCGCTCGCAAAGTGCAGGTAGGCGACATCGTGATCGTGATCTCTTACTGCTCCATCAAGTTCGAAGACGCCAGGAACCACCAGCCGACGCTCGTGTTCCCGGATCAGCACAACCGACTGGTGTAACACCATTGCATGAGAAAACTGCTCTCTTTATTGAAGTATAGCCTGCTTCTGGGGCTTTCCGCATTCCTGATGTGGTATGCCCTCAAAGAGCTTGACTTCGAAAAACTATGGGCAGAGTTACAGAATATCAGTTATAGCTGGCTTGCTCTTTCATTAATGATGGGCCTGGCGGCCTACCTGAGCCGGGCGTACCGCTGGTACATGCAAATAAGGCCTACGGGCTATACCCCTTCTTTTAAGAACACCTACAACGCCATGATGGTGGGCTACCTGGCCAACCTCGTGCTGCCTCGCATGGGAGAGGTGGTGCGCTGCAGCATGCTGCGCCGCAGCAATGGCATACCTGTCAACACAGCCTTCGGCACGGTCATAGCTGAGCGCATCATTGACATGTTGATGCTGCTCCTTTTTCTGGGAGTTACCTTTCTGCTCGAGGTGAACCGCCTCCGCGATTTTCTCTTTGGTCTTTTCACAGATAAGTATGCCAGTCTGGAGCAAAGCTTCGGGTCGCTGTACCTGCTGGTTGTGCTGTTAATGGTAGTTGGCGCCGTGTTTCTGGTGTTGGGTTTGCTATACCTGAACAAGCTGCGTCAGAATGCCTTTTTCAAAAAGGCTGTGACCTTTGTGCGCGGTATGCTGCAAGGCGTATTCAGCATCACCAAAATTGAAAACCAGGTCGCCTTCTGGGGGCATACACTTTTTGTATGGGCTATGTACTATGGCATGAGCCTCGTGGTATTCTACGCTATACCTGCCACATCCGGCCTGACGCCAGTAGCCGGCCTTTCGGTGCTCGTGATCGGTACTTTAGGTATGGCAGCGCCTGTGCAGGGTGGCGTAGGCGTGTACCACCTGCTGGTACAGACCGTGCTGTTGCTCTATGGTATACCTAAAGAGGCGGGGATGGCTTACGCCTTAGTGGCCCATACTTCGCAAACGCTTTTGGTTGTTGCCATGGGAGTGCTTAGTTTTATAGCAGGAATGTTACAAAATCCTGCCTTAGCCGAAGAGCACACGCAGGCAAACCCACCTATACATGAATTCGAAAGATAAAATCCTATCCTTGCCTGACCTGCAGGAGCTTGTGCAGGCATGGCGCAGCGAGGGACAGCAGATCGTTTTTACAAACGGCTGCTTCGATATCCTGCACCTTGGCCATGTCGACTACCTCGAAAAAGCACGACAACTTGGCGATAAATTGGTGCTAGGCCTTAACACAGATGCGTCAATAAGCCGTATAAAAGGTCCAAGCCGCCCACTTCAGGACGAAATGTCACGTGCGCGCGTCATGGCATCCCTTTTGTTTGTGGATGCCGTAGTATTCTTCGATGAAGATACACCGCTCGAACTGATCAAGGCTTTGCAGCCGGATATACTGGTGAAGGGCGATGATTACACCATTGAAAATATTGTGGGGCAGGATATCGTTACAGCACGTGGGGGCGAGGTGAAAACCGTGCCACTTGTGAAAGGCTACTCGACCACAAACATTGTTAGAAAAATAGAAAACCAACAAAGTTCATAAAGTTAAAATAGACCAATGGGAATATATGTGATAGTTATTCTCTTCATGGGCCTCAGCATGTGGGTAAGCTGGCGACTGAAGAGCAAGTTTAAGAAGTATTCAGAAATTCCGTTGCAATCTGGCTATACCGGCCGTGAGATTGCCGAGATGATGCTGGCCGATAACGGCATACATGATGTGAAAGTGATATCGGTAGCGGGTCGTCTAACGGACCACTACAACCCGGCCGACAAGACCGTGAACCTGAGTGAGTACGTGTACGAGGCACGCAGTGCGGCGGCGGCGGCGGTAGCAGCGCACGAATGCGGGCACGCTGTGCAGCACGCCAGAGCGTACAGCTTCCTGAAGTTCCGCTCGGCCATGGTACCGGCGCTGAGCATTGCCTCACGCTACATGCAGTGGATCATCCTGATAGGTATCTTCATGCTGCAGACAACTCCGGTGCCTCTGGCTATTGGGGTGGCGCTGTTCGGCCTGACTACCATCTTCAGCTTTGTAACACTGCCTGTGGAGTTTGATGCCAGTAAGCGAGCGCTTGCGTGGATTAGTTCTAACAACATTGTAACACAGCAGGAGCTAGCCATGTCGAAAGACGCACTGAAGTGGGCAGCCATGACATACGTGGTCGCAGCACTTGGCTCACTGGCCACACTGCTCTACTATGTGTCCTTGCTAATGGGCCGTCGAGACTAAGCTGTTTCAGATGCGAGTAATAAAATAAACAAAGCGCCATCCGTTCGTTCAGAGTGGATGGCGTTTCTGTTTTGTTGCACTGGTTTGTGCAAGAACCTAACAAATATTAGTTAGGCAGGTTATTTAAATATTACCAAATTTCATAGTTTTGTACTATAATCCATTAATTACAGTCCTTTTATATATAAAAGCATGAATTTTCAATTAACTGAAGAACACTTGGCAGTGCAGGCTGCCGCCCGTGAGTTTGCACAAACAGAGTTATTGCCTGGTGTAATTGAGCGCGATGAGCACCAGAAGTTCCCGGCAGAGCAGATCAAGAAGATGGGAGAGCTTGGCTTTTTGGGAATGATGGTGGACCCGAAATACAATGGTGGTGGTATGGATACCATCTCTTATGTGCTGGCCATGGAAGAGATATCTAAAGTAGACGCCTCTGCTTCTGTAGTGATGTCGGTGAACAACTCGCTGGTATGCTGGGGTCTTGAAAAATACGGTACCGAAGAGCAAAAGCAGAAGTACCTGACCCGTCTGGCCACAGGCGAGATCATCGGTGCCTTCTGCCTTTCTGAGCCGGAGGCTGGTTCTGACGCTACCTCACAGCGCACCACCGCCGAAGACAAAGGCGACTACTACCTGCTGAATGGCACTAAGAACTGGATCACGAACGGTAGCACAGCCTCCGTGTACCTGGTGATTGCCCAGACAGATCCAGAGAAGAAGCACCGTGGTATCAACGCATTTATTGTAGAGCGTGGCATGGAAGGCTTCCAAGTTGGACTGAAAGAGAACAAACTGGGCATACGTGGCTCTGATACGCACTCTTTGATGTTCACTGACGTAAAAGTACCTAAGGAGAACCGCATCGGTGAAGACGGCTTCGGCTTCAAGTTCGCTATGTCTACACTGGCAGGTGGCCGTATAGGTATAGCTGCACAGGCATTAGGTATAGCTTCTGGCGCTTACGAGCTGGCGGTGAAGTACTCTAAAGAGCGTAAGGCATTTGGTGTGGAGATTGCGAAGCACCAGGCAATCCAGTTCAAGCTGGCTGACATGGCTACGAACATCGAAGCTGCTCGCATGCTTTGTTTGAAGGCCGCTTACCACAAAGACACGCACCAGGATTATGGCATGTCCGGTGCAATGGCGAAGCTTTTCGCATCCAAAACTGCAATGGACACAACGGTAGAAGCAGTGCAAGTACATGGCGGTTACGGTTTCGTAAAAGAGTACCATGTAGAGCGTTTGATGCGCGATGCCAAAATCACACAAATCTACGAGGGTACTTCTGAGATTCAGAAAATAGTAATTTCAAGAGAATTGTTAAAGTAATTTGGCACTTAAACCTTTGTTATTGTGTTATTTAGGCTAAGGATAGGGTTTATTGAATTAAAATTAAATATTTAAAATATTTTGAATTTTATAAAGATTAGCCTAGCTTTAGGACAAAATAAAAGGGTTTATAGTATAAAAGTTAGTTGGTAACACACATGGAAGATTACAATAAGATTATTGAGTCGCTTGGGGTGCGGTTCATTAAAGCGAAAAATCTGGTGTTGCAGCAGCCGTTCTCGGTACGCAACTACTACGACGTAGGCAACAACCTGATTCTGCTTCATAAAGGTACAATTTTCTTTGGTGAGGAGGAACAGATGGTAGAAGAGGGCGAACTGCTCTTTATACCGGGTGGACGCAGCACAAAGGTAACCTATGGTTCCGGCGATGGCAGATCCATTACAAACGATGATCTGATCACTAACAGAGAGAAGTTCTTTAAGAGCAACAACGACCTCGACCTGATCGGCGACGCAGAAGAGAGCCACAGTTATGTGAGCTTCGAAGCGAAAGTGTTCGATTCAGTTAACTTCTTTGCATCACTTGACCTGCCAGCCTTCCTGATCTCAGGAAACAACAAGCTGGCTAACCTGGTGATCAAAGTAGTGGAAGAAAGCATGCAGGACTTGCCAGGCAAGGAGCGTTTGATCAGCATCTACACCGAGAACATCGTGGTAGAGATCGTGCGTCACATCCTGCGCAACAAAATGTTTGTGGAGCAGCTGGCTACGAACAGCACCTACTTCAAAGACCCTCGCCTTATCGACCTCTTCAACTACATCAAAGAGAACTTGGGCGGCGACTTGTCTAACAAAGTGCTTTCTAACGTGGCCAACGTTTCTGAGGACTATGTAGGTCAGTATTTCAAAATGCTGACAGGTATAAATCCACAGGACTACATTGAATACCAGCGTATGGAGCGCGCCGTGTTCCTGCTGCGTACTACGAAAAAGAGCATCCGTGAAATCGGTAAGGATGTGGGCTACAAAGATACAGCTTACTTCTGCCGTCGCTTCAAGATGATGTTTGGTATACCTGCTGGCAAGATGCGTCGTCGCGAATCAGCGATGAACATCTAAGGCAAGATTATAAGAAGCAACAGTGTGAGAAACCTCGGCTAAAAAGCCGGGGTTTTTTTCTATGTGATTACCTACCACAATGACGTCGGCGCCAGCCTCCAGTGCTGCTTTTGCCTTAGCCGCCGTATTAATGCCTCCTCCCACTATGATGGGAACCTCCACCGACTGGCGTACCGCCTTGATCATGTCTGCGCTGATAGGCTGCATCGCGCCGCTGCCTCCGTCGAGGTATATGTAGCGCAGGCCCAGCAGCTCACCGGCCATGGCTGTGCAGGCAGCGATAGCAGGCTTATCGTAAGGTATAGGTGTAGTACCACTCATGTAAGACGCAGTGGTTTGACGGCCGGTGTCAATGAGCATGTAGCCCGTAGGGTATACCTGCAGCTCACTGGCTTTAAGAATGGGAGCCGAAAGTACATGTTGGCCGATCAGGAAATCAGGGTTGCGGCCAGAAATCAGGGAAAGGAGCAGAATGCCGTCAGCCTGCTTGTCGATGTGGAGGCTGTTGCTTGGGAAGAGGATGACAGGTATAGCGCTGTTCTCTTTGATAAGTTTGATGATGGCGGTCTGGTTGTCAGTCGTTATCAGGCTACCGCCTACAAAGAAAAAATCTACCTGGTGGGTTTCGCTTAGAGAGAGCAGGTTCAGGCAGGAAGCTTCGTCCAGGTTATCGGGGTCGATCAGGAGGGCGAAATGCTTTCTGCCTGGTTCATGCTGCTGTCTGTTACAAAGGTTGTTGAATGGCATTCTCTTCTGGAATGGTATAAGCAATGGTTTCAACTTCAGTCACCTCAATGGGTGCTGCTGCAATATCGTTATTTTTAGAAACAGTGCTTAAGTATTCCTCCACCTTTTTAGTAAGGTAGACAAGGAGCAAGGCCATGAGCTGCTGGCTGATTACCTGCATCAGTTCAGAGTTTACGAAGCTTTTGGATACTCCCTTTTGCGGCTGTGAGTCTGGCTGCGTGAGCGGCATGTACTCTGCTGGCAGGGCATAGCTGTCTTCCTGATCATTAGCATAGGTATGAAAACCTAGTGCGTCTGGCTCCCTACTAGAAGATTTTGCTTGCTTAGGGGCCTTCTTGCTCTTCAGCTTTTTAATTTTTTTTTTACCGCCGCTGAACATGCTCCGGAGCAGGAGCCCCGCTACCAGCACACCGCCTGCAATGGCGACTTTTTTGCCCATCTGCTGGCCCTGTGTCTTTATCTGATCCACATCACCCATGAGCGCGTTCTTGTATTCTTCTTTTTGACGCTCCAGAAGTTCACGCTCGTTGTCGAACAGGGGGTTGTTAGTCTCGCTCATACTTGTTTCTCTCGTTTGTCTGTTTTGTATATCGTATTATCAAAGGCCTTGTCAGCCATGCCTTGAAACACTTTCTTGTCGAGGCCAACAAGCAGCACCACCAGCACAATCACATAGAATAGTGCGATAATGCCGAAGCCCCAGAAAGAGCTGTCAAGCAGGTGGTTGAGCAGAAGACCCAGAAAGATGCTGACAAAAAGCACGCTCATCAAGCCAAAAAAGGCCAACAGGGCACCATGTACCGCGCTTACAAAAGCTGCTTTTAGCTTTTCCTGTATTTCCAGACGTATAATGTCTATGCGGGTATCAATATACCCCATTAAGTTATCAATGAGGTTATTACTTTTCTCTCTTGTGCCGTTGTCGTTCATAGTGCCCAGCTTTTTTAGTGCTTTTTCTGTATACGCTATTAGATTAAAAAATTTGCGGAAGATATAACCAGTTAAAGTTGTAGTACGGAATTTGCTGTATCTTGTCCGTGTTTACTTAACTTAAGTATCACTTTTTTGTTACATTAGTCTCTTTGGAGCATAACCTATATAGCACATTGGGCGTGAGTCCTACGGCCTCGGCGCAGGAGATCAAGTTGGCCTACAAGCGGCTGGCTTTGAAGTATCATCCTGACCGTAACCCAGGCGACGCACGAGCTGAGGAATTGTTCAAGGTCGTTAACGCTGCTTACCAGACCCTGTCCGATCCCCAAAAGCGCGTGCGCTATGATTTGCGCCTGCAGTACCTGCGCGAGCAGCGACAGGCGATACGGCAGCACCAGCCGCAACACCATGCCCGCTACCGGCAAACCCGACCACCGGCCCCGGTTTCAGAGCGCCACTACCAGAATATACCTCGCCGCGAAGGGCGCCGCTTTGTGCGCAAGGACCTGTACATCACACTCGGCTTTTTCGCTTTCATGTTTGTGTTCAGCGTGCTGCTGAAGTCTACCATGGACTATATCACGGGGGAAGACAGGTATAAGACCGCACTCAGCTACATTGAGCACGGCAAGTATAGTAGCGCACATAGCCTGCTCACCGATGCAATCTATTTCCGGCCAAAACACTCTGACGCATACCTGACAAGAGCAAGCATCTCGATGAACGTGTATGAGAATTACCGCTCTGCCGTAGAGGACCTGAATCAGGTGATTGCTTTGCAGGACAGACCTTCTGGAGAAGTGTTTATGTTGCGAGGCAAGTGCCTGGCCAAGCTGGAGAAGTACCAGGAGGCCGAAAGGGATTTTGGAATAGCGCTCACGCTTGACAGCACATTGCACACCGCGCAGCTAGACAGGGGAGAGGTGCGCTTGTTTTACCTGCAGAAGTTTGAGCCCGCCATAGCCGATTTTACCAGCTTTCTGCGCCATACTTCCAAAGGAGAATCCTGGGCGAATGCGTTGACGTTCCGTGGTTTCGGATACTACAAAACAGGCGACTATGCCGCCTCGGAGGCAGACTACCGACAGGTGCTGCAGGCTGATAACGCCAACGGTCGGGTATATTACCTGCTTGGCCGCACTGAGCTCGAGCAGGCACAGCCTGACTCTGCCTGTGCACACTTCAGGGAAGCTTACCGCCTGGGTTACTCGGCGGCGGTGCTGGAACTGCGGGCTAACTGTCGCTAAAAGTATTTGAGCAGGCGCTTCTGCATCCTTTCACTGTCCCAGGCCTGGCCACCCAGGTAGATCTCCTTCACATCGCCGCTCGGGTTCAGCACATAAGTGGTTGGGTATACTGTCAGTTGCTGGTTAGCCAGTGGGGTATTGGCCTTGAGGTAAGTGAAGCTATAGGGCTGGCGGCTTCTGAATTTCAGGATTTTCTCCAACTCCTCGTCCGATACCGTAACGACGGCTATCTTGTCAGGGTGTAGCTGTTGCAGGCGATCCATTGCGGGCATCTCTTCGATGCAGGGCTTGCACCAGGTAGCCCACACGTTCAGCACAACCACCCTTCCTTTATACTTGTCAATAGATATGGGCTCGCCCTGCAGGCTTGTAAGTTGAAGCGCCTGCCAGTTCACGCGTTGCGGTACTGTTTGGTTGAGCATATAAAAGGCAAACACGGCAATAACGCCCGCTACGGCAAAGCCAACGGCATAAGCAGTCCAGAATATTTTTCGTCGGGTCATATGCTAAAACTGTATGTTTTGGATGAAAAACATATAGATAAGAGCCAATACAAGCACAGTACCGATACCGGCAGCCATGCCCGCAAAAATGGCGCTCCAGAAGATTCTTTTCATGGTGGCAATAAGTGTTGTAACAGCTAAGGTACTAAAATGCAGGAAGAATTATAAACTGAAAATAATTTAGACAACCAGCGGCTTATTATGAAGTATAGTAGGGCAGCAGAAAGGAGAAGGGTATAAAAACAAAAAACCCTTACCGGTTAGGGTAAGGGTTTAAGCTGGTGGTGATGATTGGAATCGAACCAACGACACATGGATTTTCAGTCCATTGCTCTACCAACTGAGCTACATCACCAGCTCCATTGTTGCCCCCTCTTCCGAAAGGGTATGCAAAAGTAGTAACCAAAATCGAAGACGCAAACTTTCGGGCAAAAATATTTTAAAAAAGTGGCCTTGTATACGTTTATTCTCACTATTCTGCTATCTTTATCTACGAATTGGTATGTATAACGAATAATTCACCGTGATTCAACTCGAGAACATTATCTTCCTGATTGTAGCAGGCCTGGGCATTGGCCTGTTTGTGTGGCAGATCCGCAAGATTCGCAAGAACATCCTGATGGGCCGTGACGTCGATCTGACAGATAATCCGTCGGAGCGCATCAATAAAACTTTACTGGTAGCCTTCGGGCAGCAGAAGATGTTCAAGCGTATGCTACCAGCCGTGCTGCACCTGTTCGTATATGTAGGTTTCCTGGTGATCAACATCGAGGTGATTGAGATCCTGATTGATGGGGTGTTTGCCACGCACCGTGTGCTTGCTTTCCTGGGGCCGGTTTACAGCGCCTTGATGTTCATTAATGAAATATTGGCTGCGCTGGTGATTATCGCCTGCGTGATTTTCCTCTGGAGACGTAACGTGACTAAGGTTCCTCGTCTGGCAAGCGGTGTGGAAATGCGCGCCTGGCCAAAGCTGGATGCCAACTTTATCCTCATTACCGAGATCGTACTGATGTTTGCCTTGTTTGCCTTTAACATCGCCGGTCTGAAGCTGGTACAGATGGAAGGCGGCGAAGTGGCAGGCAGCTACCCGGTCAGTCAAATGTTTGTGAATATCTTTGGCGACAACCCGACTAGCCTGCACATCATTGAGCGCGTAGGCTGGTGGTTCCACATCATCGGTATCCTGGCCTTCATGAACTACCTGCCGAGCTCGAAGCACTTCCACATCATCATGGCCTTCCCGAACGTGTACTACTCCAAGCTGCTGCCAAAAGGTAAGTTCACGACAAACCCGGCTATCACGCACGAGATCAAGGCTATGCTGGACCCGAGCTACCAGCCACCGGCACCGGAAATGGACGCTGAGGGCAACCCGATCGTGCAGCGCTTTGGTGCTAAAGACGTGGAAGACCTGACCTGGAAGCAACTGATGGACGCCTATACTTGTACGGAGTGCGGTCGCTGTACCTCGGTATGCCCGGCCAACATCACAGGTAAGCTCCTGTCGCCGCGTAAGATCGTGATGGACACCCGCGACCGCATGGAAGAGAAAGGAGAGCATCCGGCAATCTTTGCGCCGAACCATTACAAAGAACTGGGTGTGGAGCGTGTGCAGACCACCGACGAGAAAACCCTGCTGCGTGGCTACATCACACCGGAAGAACTCTGGGCCTGTACCACCTGCAACGCCTGTGTGGAGTCCTGCCCGGTGAACATCGACCAGCTGTCTACGATCATGGACCTGCGCCGCTACCTGGTGCTCGAAGAGTCTGCAGCACCAGCCTCGGTAAACGCCATGTTCACCAACATCGAAAACAACGGCGCTCCTTGGGCCTTCTCACCGTCCGACCGCTTTAACTGGGCTGAGGACTTGTATGTGCCTTCGAAGAATTAAATTGCTGATTGCTTATTGTTAATTGCTTATATGTTGACTGTTATGATTGATTGTGACGCTTGATTTGAGGAAAGCTTAAGGCCTTTGATGAGGTATAGCAAAACCTGTGGAAGTGTAAAAACAACAATCATCAATTAACAATCAACAATTCATACCCTACCAGATGGAAGAGAATAAAAGACTAGTGAAAGTGCCAACCATGGCGGAAATGGCAGCGAATGGCGAGGAGCCGGAAGTGCTGTTCTGGGTTGGTTGTGCCGGTTCGTTCGACGACCGTTACAAGCGTGTAACACGTGCCTTCGTGCAGATTTTGGAGCACGTAGGCGTAAAATATGCCGTATTGGGCACCGAAGAAAGCTGCACGGGCGAACCAGCCAAGCGTGCCGGTAACGAATTCCTGTTCCAGATGCAGGCCATTACCAACATCGAAGTGCTCAACGCTTACAATGTGAAGAAGATCGTGACGGCATGTCCGCATTGCTTCAACACGCTGAAGAACGAATATCCGGACCTGGGCGGTAACTATGAGGTGATTCACCACTCCACGTTCCTGCAGCAGCTCATCAACGAGGGCAAAGTAAAGGTGCAAGGCGGCGAGGCTTTCAAAGGCAAGCGCATTACCTTCCACGACTCCTGCTACCTGGGCCGCGCCAACGATATCTACGAAGCACCGCGCGACGTACTGGCCGCACTTGATGCCGACCTGGTGGAGATGAAGCGTAGCCGCGCCAACGGACTTTGCTGTGGTGCCGGTGGTGCCCAGATGTTCAAAGAGCCGGAGCCGGGCAACAAAGACATCAACATCGAGCGTACGGAAGAGGCCCTTGCCACACTTGGCACCAACAATGGTGTGATCGCAACTGCCTGCCCGTTCTGCATGGTGATGATGAGCGACGGCGTCAAGAACAAGGAACAGGAAGAAAGCGTAAAAGTTTTTGACATCGCCGAGCTGATCGCGCAAGCAGAGGGTCTTTCAAAGTAATACCTGATTGTTGATTGATAATTATTGACTGTTGCTTTACTGTATTGATTTTGGTGTACCTGTTTTACAGAGTAAAATGTGAGAACAGGTGTAGCTTTTCAGTATTAACATCATCAGCAATTCACTCTTAAAGAAATCAATTAACAACCAACAATTCAACAAGAAAAAATGTACATTCCTTTTGACCAATTGCCACCGCATGCCCGGCTCTGGATCTACCAGGCTGACAGGGCTTTGACGGCGGCAGAGCAGGAAGAAATAAAACCAATGCTGGAGCGTTTTGCTACTGACTGGAGCAGTCATGGCAAGGGACTACAGGCATCGGCCAGCCTGTTGCACGACCGCTTTCTGGTGCTGGCCAACAACGAGACAGTCACTTCTGCCAGCGGCTGTTCTATAGATAAGTCCGTGGCTTTTGTGCGGGAGCTGGAGCAGCACTTTGGCGTTTCGTTCTTCGACCGTACCCGACTGGCTTTTCTGAAAGACGGAGCGGTGCAGGTAGTGGGTATGAACGAGCTGAAAAATAGAGTGGCAGCCGGCGAGATTGACGGGCAGACTTTATATTTTGATACATTGGTAAATAATTTCGGAGAGTTGCAAAATGCCTGGCCTCGGCCTGCGCAGCAAAGCTGGCTCTCCAGGTATTTTTAGATCCGCTAATCCAGAACCTACCCCCATGCAGCAGACGCTATCGACACAGTCAGTGGCCAATTACCTGAAGTTTACAGCAGCCATCCTGCTGCTGGCAGTGGTGCTCAGCTCCTGTGGCGCGGGCATGTACCTGAGCAAGGCCGACAAGCGCTTCGGAGAAGAGCAGTATGAGCGGGCCATCGAGTACTACAAGCAGGCACTGAAGGGAGCGGACAATGTCGGCGAGATCAACTACCGCATAGCTGAGTCGTACCGTTTGTCTAATCGCCTGGCGGAGGCTGAAACCTACTACAAAGCGGCGCTCGACAACAACTACCGCAAAGAGGAGGGCTTCTTCTACTATGGCATGGCGCTGAAAGCCAATGGCAAGTACGAGGCTGCCTTGGGTCAGATGCAGGATTACGCCCGCATTGGCAGCAAGCAGGAACTCAAGACCCTGGCCCTGCGCGAAGTAGAGACTTTGAGCCAACTGAGCACCATTCTGAAGAAGAACACAGGCTTTGAGATCTACAACCTGGAAGCGCTGAACACAGAAGGCTCTGACTTTGCTCCTTTTGTGCGCGGCAACGAGCTGGTTTTCTCCTCTACCCGCGGACCGGGCAAAACATACCTGGGCAATGGCGAAGGCTTCATCAATCTATACGCTACCACACTCGGCGACTCGGCTAACATGGGGGCCGCTGTACGCAAACTGGAAGGTATAAATACCGACGACCTGCACGAGGCACTGGCGACTTTTGCTGACGAGGGAAATACGATGGTATTTGCCCGTGGCAACGAAGGCACCAAAAAAGGCCGCCGTAACGTGGACCTGTTCATCTCGTTCTACCGCTCCAATGCCTGGACTGAACCGAAACTACTGAGTATCAGCGACCCGCGTGCCTGGGATTCTTCTCCGGCTTTCGCTCCTGATGGCAGAACGCTCTACTTCTCGTCTGACCGCCGCGGCGGATTGGGAGGCAACGACATCTACAAGACTACCATCGACGACAACGGACGTTTCTCGGCACCCGAGAATCTGGGTCCGGGCATCAATACACCCGGCAACGAAAGTTATGTGTACGTAGGTCCTGATGGCACACTATACATTGCCTCTGATGGTCTGCCAGGTTTGGGCGGGCTGGATGTCTTTAAGATAGAAGAAGGCAAGCCTGTAAACATGGGAGTACCGGTTAACTCCAGCGGCGATGATTTCGGTATCTTCTTTCAGGACGCTTTCACAGGCTATATCTCCTCTAACCGCGAAGGTGGTAAAGGAGGCGACGATATTTACGCTATTGCCAGATCAGCACGCAAGCTGGTGAATTTCTTTGTGGACGGTACCGTGTACCAGCGACGCGACAAAGACAAGCAGCAGACCGTGGTACCAAACATACCGGTGGTGCTGCAGGATAACCGGGGACAGAAAATAGCCGAAACCACAGCCGATGAAGATGGTAAATTCACTTTTGCGCTCGACAGCGCCTCTACTTACTCTTTATTAGCTGAGAAAGCCGGTTTCTTTGCTGCCCGTCAGCGTGTGAGCACCGTGGGCAAAATGCCGCCGCAGAACCAGCTGCCGAACGAAGTCAATGAGGTGCGACTGACTGCTGATCTCCTGCTGACCGAGATCGTGAAAGAGAAAGCCATTGTGCTCGAGAACATCTTCTACGACTTCGACAAAGCCGACATCAGACCAGATGCAGCCGAAGAGCTGGATAAGCTAGTGCAGATACTCGAAGACAATCCGCGCATCTCCATTGAGCTGAGCTCACATACTGACTCCCGTGGCTCCGACGTCTATAACGAGGACCTGTCGCAGCGCCGTGCCGAGTCTGCCGTGGAGTACATCATCTCCAAAGGAATAGATCGCTCACGTATCACAGCCCGCGGCTACGGCGAGAGCCGCCCGGTGGTGCGCAATGCCAAGACAGAAGAAGAACACCAGCGCAACCGCCGCACCGAATTTAAGGTGGTGCGCATACAGGAGTAACAGGTATAGCGCTATACCTTTAAGCATAAAAAAGCATCGGCGGCTATGGTCTTAGACTGTAGCCGCCGATGCTTTTTTATACCTGTGCTATACCTAGCGGAAGGTATACTTAAGGCCGACCCCGATGTTGCTGATCTGACTCCTGTTGTTGTAATGTGGTGCATTCACTCCGGTAGTGAAAAGTGGTGTGCGGTAATCTACCGAAAGGGCCAACGGCAGCTTTTTGAATTGGTACTCTATACCAACCGTTCCAAATGCTACGGGGCTGGTATAGGTTTTTCCATCCATGGGGTATCGTGTGCTTGCATGACGCAGTACGCCTACTCCCACACCTGCATAGGGTCTAAAGCGTTCTGAGAAAGACAATTTCGGTTGCCAAAGATAGCTGAGGGAAGCCAGGAAGTCACTTGAGTTAGATGGTATCATGACATAAGCTTCCAAGGCTGATTGGTCGGTGACAAAGTACTTAGCTGTTATGCCAAGGTCTGTGTAACCTGAGCCTGCTACAGTATAGCGAAATCCGACAGCTGCATTATAAGGTGCTGATGCTTGAGGCTTTGCCTGCTGCGATTCCTGCTGCGCTTGTGCTGCACCAACAAAGCTCAGGCTGAAGGTTAAAATCAAGAGTATCTTTTTCATAAAATTTAAGTTTGTTTATATATAAGAGTCAATATATTCTGGGATGGTTGCAAGGTGTGGTAGCTACTTTTTCGGAGAGGCAGTACCTGAAGCTTGCTATACGTGCAATGACGAAGTGCTCAGCTGTGGAGTATTTTGCCGCTACTGTCTTTTTAAAGCGCTGTTTTTGCCGTATATACAGCGGCCTTTTCTTACATTTGTAAGAGCAAGTAAGACCAAGCACTATGGAAAATAGATACCTCCGGCGTGGCGTGTCCGCCTCCAAGGAAGACGTACACAACGCCATCAAGAACATCGACAAAGGGCTTTTCCCGAAAGCATTCTGCAAGATCATCCCCGACATCCTCACCGGTGACCCGGAATACTGCGCCATCATGCATGCTGATGGTGCAGGCACCAAGTCGGCACTGGCCTACATGTACTGGAAAGAGACCGGCGACCTGAGCGTATGGAAAGGTATAGCACAGGACGCCGTGGTCATGAACACTGACGACCTGCTGTGCGTGGGTACAACGGATAACATCCTGCTCTCTTCCACCATCGGCCGCAACAAAAATCTGATACCTGGCGAAGTGATTGGCGCTATCATCAACGGCACCGAAGAAGTGCTGCAGATGCTCCGCGACAACGGTATCGGAATTTACAGTACCGGGGGTGAAACAGCCGACGTAGGCGACCTGGTGCGCACCATCATCGTAGATAGTACCGTGACCGCCCGCATGCGCCGCGACGAAGTGATCTCGAACGACAACATACAAGCCGGCGATGTGATTGTGGGATTTGCCTCGCACGGGCAGGCGACTTACGAAACGGAGTACAACGGCGGCATGGGCAGCAACGGCCTTACCTCCGCCCGCCACGATGTGTTCCATTCTTACCTTTCGGCCTCTTACCCGGAGAGTTATGACCCGGAACTGCCAAAAGACCTGGTGTACTCTGGCAACTACCGCCTCACCGATGTAGAGCCGGAAACAGGTATGGAAGTGGGCAAACTGGTGCTGTCGCCAACGCGTACCTATGCGCCTATCGTGAAAGCCATCCTGGAGCAGCACCGTCCGCATATACACGGCATGGTGCACTGCAGCGGTGGCGCCCAAACCAAAGTGTTGCACTTCACCGATAAGGTGCACATCATCAAAGACAATCTCTTCCCGGTGCCGCCACTGTTCCGCATCATACAGGAGCAGAGCCACACCGACTGGAAGGAAATGTACAAGGTCTTCAACATGGGCCACCGCCTCGAGATATACCTGCCGGAGCAACACGCCCAGAGCCTGATTGATATCTCCAAATCATTCGGCGTGGACGCGCAGGTTGTGGGTCGTGTAGAAGCCAGCGAGCGAAATGAACTTACAATCAAGAGCGATAAGGGGACGTTTTATTACGAAGGGTAGAAAATCAGATAAGCTTTATAAAGAGAAACCACAGGTATAACGCCTGTGGTTTTCTGTTTTATAGGGACAACAATTAGCGTTTTTAAAAAATAGGCTAGAATAAAATTTGGAGATAGACTAATTTGTTCAAAATATAGTTATATATTAAGAATGTGATTCTTGCGCTATACCTATATGAAAACATGCTTTACTCTTCTATGGATCTGCTTACTTACCCCTTTCTTTGCCTTCGCCAACATCGAGGATACAGCTATAGTCAGGTATGACAGACTCTATGCAGGTATAAGTTTTAGCACTGTATCGCATCACATCTATTACAAAGATTCGAAAGCCCAAGATATTATTAGTTCTGGCTACTTTGCTCCGCTTTCTTTATACCTAGGCTACAATTTCGGCAGGAACATGCGGGTGCAGGCGGGCCTGGCTTATGGCGGCAGTTCAGAGAGATATATTTTGACGCCTGACAACAAAGTGTTTCACACAGCCTCTTCCCGCACACATGTTATCGCACTGCCCGTAACGCTGCAACATGTCATGTTCAAAGTTGCAAAGCAATTTCCGCTGTATGTTACCGGCACGCTGATGCCTGCCTACGGTATATCGCAGACGGAATACTCTCAGTCAGAAAACGGAGTCGAAGTAGAGGTAATTAAGATTACAGACCAAGGAATCAACACGTTTATGACGGCTGGTATCGGGGTTAATTATAAAATAAGCCCGCGCCTTTACGGGCATGTAGAGTACCATGCCCTAAAACATAACCTGACGGGCAGAAACTCCTTCTTTCATGACTGGGATCAGGGATTTACAGGGCTTCTGCATTTCTATAAGTCAGTAGGTATAGGTGTGAATTACAAGCTTGGTTCGGAAAGATAATCAGCCCTTATGAAAACATACTTAACATTATTAGCACTATACCTGACGCTTTCATCTCCGGTCATAGCTAGTGAAGGAGATACAGCTAAAATAAGCGAAAGCAAGTTTTACGCAGGTATAGGGTTAACCACCATCACCTACCACATCTATTACAAGAATCCCACTGTATTGTATGGTGCTACAGGATACTTCACGCCTATATTTTTGAATGTGGGTTATAAGGCGAGCAGTACGGTAAGAGTGCAAAGCGGTCTAGCCTACGGACGCAGTAGAAGCGACACATATTGGTCGCCTAATTATCGAGATGACGATACCTTGCAGATTCGAGCAGACACACGTACCCATGTGCTGGCGGTGCCTGTTACTATACAGGTAGATTTATTCAAGCGTTACACCCGAATTCCTTTCTACGGAACAGTCTCCGCTATAACGGCTTTTGGAAGAACGAATGGAAGGGTAACTGAGATCCTGCATGGCGAGGCAACGACAGGACACATGCAGGATGCAGGTATAAATATTTTCCTGATGGCTGGTTTAGGGGTTAACTACAAAATCAGCAAACGCTTCAGGGGCTACACAGAGCTGTTCCTTTTTAAAAGGAACCTGATAGGGAATAACTCTTTTGATTATGACTGGGAAGCATATTCTCCTTGGGGACGTCGCCTTTTCAGATCGTTTGCTTTTGGGGTAAATTATCAGTTGTAGGCAAGGAGTGGGCTTTGTTAATAACCACAGGTATATCAACAGTGGTTCTGTTTAAGATACATTAACGTGGTCTATCCTGTGTTAAAATTCTTAGAGGTAATTTTCATTGAGTTGGATTTTACTATATATTGTGCCGATTATATGAAACTGAAAACCCCTTTATGAAAACAAAATCTTTGACCTCTCCCATACGGTGTGGGGTTCTAAGTCGGTCACTCTTTTTATTTATCTTATCTCTTACAATAGCACTTCCTATTTTTGGGCAAAGCTCTGAAAATGAGACCTCAGCATCTAAATCCTTCATAGGAGTTGGATTGAGTACCACGGGTTATTACTTAATCGGCAAGCCAAAGTATGAGTATATAGCGGGAGTTACTCCATTCTTAACCATACATTATGGATATACCTTAAGCAGGAGAGCGACCCTACAAGCTGGGTTAGGGTATGGTGCGAATGCATCAACATTGTCCACCACAAGGTATGTTTCGGCTGATGAAATTTACGAAGTGCAGAAAACCCAAAATATGAAGGCACTGGTTGTTCCCGTCACATTAAAGTTCACACCTTTTAACCCTCACAGGAAGTTGCAGCTTTATGCCAATGCGACTCTTGCTCCAACTTTTGGTCGCATTAAAGCAAGCGCTACTGAGAGTATTGAAGGGAATTCAACAGAACTATATAATGAAGAAGCATCGGCGTTTAATGTAGTGGCAACAGGTGGCCTAACATTAAATTATAAGATGAGCTCCCGGCTTGATGGTTTTGTGGATGGAATGATATTCTATAAAAATCTTCATACCCGAGGAACATTACATAATCAAAGACCTATATCAGTAGGTATAGGCTTAAACTATAAACTCAAGTAGTCGCATTAGAACATCTAGAAAAAACCACAGGCATGACACCTGTGGTTTTTTCTTATACCTATACCTGCAATTCAACAAATCCCCGCAGACAAACCTCACCACACTTTAGTTCCACAAACTGGCACAATAATTGGCTTGGCGAAAGTATACGCTAAAACCTATAAGCCATGAAAAAGCTTCTACTTCCGCTCTTGTTTGTGCTGCTGGCGCTGCCCGCTTTTGCACAGCCTACTGTCGTGACCTTTACCACCCACCGGGGCGAACTGTTCCAGATGGCGCTGGATGGGCGCGTGATCAACCGTACAGCTTCCAACTTTGTGCGAATTACGCACCTGCGGCCCGGCAACCACTATGTGGAGTTCCGGATAAGAGGCCGCCATGGCATTTATAGAACAGGTATAAACGTGCTGGCCCGCGCTGGTTTCGAAACAAACTATGCCGTGCGGGTATCCGGTAGAAAAGTAAGTCTGCGGGTAATCAGCGAAATACCACTGGGTCCGCCGCCCGTAGTGGTCGTGCCACCGCCACCGCGCTACCCCGACAGGTATGAGCCCGTTCCGCCGCGCTACGAGCAGCCGGTGCCGCCGCGCTACGAAGAGCCTGTCAACGCTTGCCGCAACCTGCTGGATCGCTATGACGTGGACCGTTTGATCGATGCCATGAAAGGGCGTGACTTTGAGAGCACACGCCTCACCATCGCCCGTGAGGCGGTGCGCAATGGCAGCATCCTCTCAGAGGACCTGCGCAACGTGCTGTTGCAATTTGAGTTTGAGAGCACCCGGCTGGAGTTTGCCAAGTTCGCCTATGATAATGTGTGCGACAAAGAGCGCTTCTACTATATCTATGACATCTTCAAGTTTGACCACCACGTGCGGGAACTGGAGGACTATACCAGCCGGAGAAGGTGAAGCAAGTTTAGGCGTTAGAGATTTTAAGAGTTAGAAAGTTAATGTTTGTGTTGGGAGCAGCGCGGGTTATACCTGCGCTGCTCTTTTTTTGTTAAGGTATAGCGGGTCTCAAACGAGTGATGCACCTATCGAATTTATAGCAGGGGTTCTTCCCTTGAGGGGAGCAAGAGGGGTGTTTACAACTGCAGGTATAGTCAAAGCTATTTAGCTTTTGAGCTGCTGTGGCAGGTAACCAAAGTGCTTCTTAAAAGCAGACGTGAAGTGCGCAGCATATTTATAGCCCAAAGTAGTCGCAATATCCCCAATCTTAAGATCGCCTTGCAAGAGCAGCTGCTTGGCCTGTTCCATTCGGTAATCGTTCAGGTAGCCAAATACAGTAGTGCCGAACACCTGCTTGAAGTGTTTCTTGAGGTAATACTCGTTAGTGCCCACCAAGTGCGCAAGGTCTACCAGCGAGTGTGGGCTCTCCAGGTTCTGCAGCAGGATGTCGCGGGCATGGTACATCTTCTCCACATCCGACTCCTTCATCTTAAGCTGCACCGGGATAGCGCTCTCCTGTTCGCCCTGTTCCAATTGCAGCATCAGAATCTCCACCACTTTGGCCTCCAGAAACATGCGCTTGTAATGACCTGCATAAGGGCAATTGAGAAGCTCATGAAGTAGTGCTCTAACCCGGGGAGTAATAGAAAGATTCGTCTTACAGAGTTTGCCAGGTCTGAGCGAAATCAGACACTCCCGCAACTGCAGTGCTGCAGGTGAGTTGTCCTTGAGGTAGCGCAGCAGAAAAGCCTTGGAAAGATTGATGATGATAACCTCCAGTTGCTCCTCCGGCTCTACCTTTTTCTGTACAGGCTGATCGCCAAAGTAGAGCAGATTATGCTGCTGATGGTCGAAGCGGGCAAAGATCCGGTTATCTGTGGTAGAGGTAACAGCACAACGGCAGCGCAGCGAGAAGTGCATCTGCACAAAATCCTGGCAGTGCTGGTAGGTCAATACTTTTATACCTTTCAACTCACACTGGGTATGCCCGAAGTAGATATCCTGAAAGTAGAACTCGCGGATATGGCCGCTCCCCTCACAGCAGCTTTTGGTAGAGAATGCTTGTTGCTTTTCTACCAGCTCATCATCAGCACCACTAAACAAGGTGTGATAATAAGCCTCATGCTCTGGTCCGGAAGTGCTTACATCTTGCTCCATATTTATTCCCTTATATGATATAAGAATTCCCGCACGTGTAATAGGAAGTGCTCTGCAGGTTATACTTTTGCGCAAGTTAAGTTTATTTAGACTATTTCTAAATAGCATTTGATAAATTTATCTGGCATCAACGGAAGTGATGAAAACAACTTCCAAAGAGTCCGCAACCAATTGTTAACCTCAGCTCAAATAAGACATGTTAAAAAATTTACTGCTGTGTATGCTCTTACTAGCAACCACCATAGGAGCACAAGCTCAAGAGCTTCACGTGCTCGGGCAGGTAGTAGAACAAACCACAGGCAATGCCCTGCCTGGTGTGACAGTACGCGTAAAAGACACAAACCAGGCCACTACAACAAATAGTGAAGGCGAGTTTAAACTGAAGGCCGCCGAAGGGCAGGTGCTGGTGTTCTCATACATTGGCTTTGCTTCCCGTGAGCTTCCTGTAAACGGTGATGCGGGCTCCATGCAGGTACAACTGCAGTCTGGCAACACCCAGTTGTCAGAAGTAGTGGTAACAGGTGCCCTGGGTATAAAGCGTCCTGCCCGTGAACTGGGCACGGCCAGTGCGCAAGTCAACTCCGCTGAACTGAACCAGGGCAAGATCGTGAACCCAATACTTGGATTGGCCAGTAAGGTGTCGGGGCTACGCATCAACATGTTCGACAGCAAGGTAGACCCGGATGTGCAGGTGAACCTGCGCGGTATACGCTCCCACACGGGCAATAATGCGCCGCTTTATGTAGTAGACGGTGTGCCTATACCTGACATCAACCGTCTGAACCCGAACGATATCGAGTGCATCAACGTGCTGAAGGGTGCAAACGCCGCAGCTGTGTACGGTTCTGACGGGGTAAACGGTGTGCTGATGATCACCACTAAGAAGGGGCGTGCAGGTATGCAGACGATCAATTTCTCTAACACCACCACTTTGGAGAAGATTACCCGCCTGCCAGAGCAGCAAACAGAATTTGGGCAGGGCCTGAACGGCATTTATGACCCACTGCAGTACCAGTCCTGGGGACCTCGTTTTGATGGTGAAGTGCGACCAGTAGGACCCGAGCTGCCAGACGGTAGCCAGTGGCAGCTGCCTTACAGCGCCAACCCGGATGGCAGAAAGGCTTTCTTCAATACCGGTATCACAACGCAGAACGACCTGTCCTTTTCAGGCGGCGACGACCGATCCACCTATTACTTCTCGCTGCAGGATGTACTGGTAAAGGGCATCATCGAAGGAGACAAGAACAGACGCTCAGGCGCCCGCTTTAACGGCTCGCGCTCGTTTGGCAAGCTGAGCACCAGCTACAACGTCAACTACGTGTTTAATAAGAGCGATGTAACGCAAAGCGAGCCTTGGTCCACCGTATACCGTCTGCCAGCCAGCCTTCCTTTCGCCGACCTGAAAGACTGGGAGAATAACCTGTTTGTGAACCCGAACTACTGGTTCAGCACCAACCAGCCCAATCCGTTCTTCAACGCCGCCAACCAGCGCACAGTAAATGAGCAGCAGACGCTGACTGGGAATATTGAGCTGAACTATGAAATTGCTCCCTGGATCAGTGCCATCTACCGCTTGGGCGTTTATAACCGCAACAACGACATCCGCACCACGGTGGGCAAGTTTACTTACACCACCCCGGGCCGCACGAACATCCCGGGCAGCGTGAACGATGCTTCCCAGACGTTCAGAAGAATCAACAGCGATTTCATTCTTGACCTGCACAAGGACTTCGGTAAGTTCAGCACACGCCTGCTGTTGGGCAACAACGTACGCACCGACGACAGCAAATCTGTTAACCTGAGCGCCTCGGCGCTGGTAGTGCCGGGCTTGTTTAACCAAGACAACCGCACAGGGCAGTTGGGCGGTAAGTCCAGTATCAGCCAGAGAAGACAAGTGGCAGGCTTCGGAGAATTTACAGCCGGCTACAACAATTACCTGTTCCTGACCTTAACCGGCCGCCAGGAGGCCGTGTCAGTGCTGAGCCCTGAAAACCGCAACTACTTCTATCCAGGCGTGAGTTCTTCTTTTGTGTTCAGCGATGCCATCTCTTCGCTCCGAAACAACAGTATGCTATCCTACGGCAAGGTATACGCCTCTTACAACAAGACCGGCAACGTAGTGGTGGATCCTTACCAGCTGCAGAATGTGTACAGCCAAAGCAACGGCTTCCCGTACGGTAACCTGCCAGGGTTTAGCCTGGGCACTTCTGATGCCAACCCGAACCTGAAGCCTGAGTTTGTGACCTCGTTTGAAGTGGGTACGCAGCTGAGCTTTTTCCAGAACCGCCTGAACCTGGAGGCAGCCTATGTGGATGCCAGGACCACAGACGGTACTATTCTGGCCGATATTTCTGCCGGATCTGGCTTTACTTCGGCCTGGGTGAATGCATTCAAAGCAAGCAACAAGATCGTAGAGCTTAACCTGAACGGTGATGTGATCCAACGTGGTCACCTGGTATGGAACGTGGGCGCCAACCTGACGCACATCCAGAGCAAGGTGGAGGAGATCTACGGCGGCATTGACCAGCTGTTCCACTTCCGCCAGAACTACCTGATCGTGGGCAAGCCTTACAACAGCTACCTCTTCACCGACTACAAGCGTGACCCGCAAGGCAGAATCATTGTAGACCCGACCACCGGTAACCCGGTAAGTGGCTCAGAGCTTTACTACGGCGGCACTGGTACGCCGCCTTATCAGATCGGCCTCAACACCACCCTGCAATACAAAGGCCTGCAGCTGGGCGCGCAGTTCGACTGGCGTATGGGCGCCGTGGTATACACGGAGGCAGCCGCCCGCATGATTTCAGACGGTACCAGCCCGCTTACCACACAGTATGGCCGTGAGCCATTCGTGATTCCGAACTCAGTGATCGAAACCTCTCCGGGCGTGTTCACACCAAACACCGAGATACAGACCAAAGGTGACCGCAATTACTGGGCAAATCATTATGCTACAGTGCAGTCGAACTATGCCGTAAGTGCCGACTTCTTCAAAATGAGAGAGCTGAGCCTGAGCTACACCTTGCCAACCAACTGGCTGGATGGTCAGAACCTGGTGAAGGAGGCGACCATCGGCTTTGTAGGACGCAACCTGTTCTCTATCTGGGCTAAAGACAACATTTACAACGATCCGGAATTTGTTTATGCCGGCGGAAGCAGCGAGGGCTACATGAGCTGGCGACACTTGCCACCAACCCGTTCGTTTGGTTTCAACCTAAATGTGGCATTCTAAAAACTTTATTCTTCATCCTTAGTGATATGAAAAAACTGTTAACCTTTCTCCTGACAGCCTTAGCAGGCACCATTTTTACCGCCTGCGACAGCTTCCTGGACACAAACGTGAACCCCAATGCGCCGGTCGATGTACCGGTGGAACAGAAATTGCCTAATGCGCTTGTGAAGACTGTGAATCTCGAAACAGGCGCCTTGAACCAGCTGGGTGCCGTGTGGGTGGGCTACTGGGCCAAAGCCACGGACGGCCCGGTAAACACTTCGCTTTTCAGACTGGAAGAAACGTACGGCGTCGAAGCTATGTCTTTTGACCGCGACGGCCGCCCGATCTGGGAAGACAGCTATACCACGCTGGTAAACTACAAAGACATCGAAAACAGTGCCACTGCCACCGGCGATCTGGCTTATGTAGGTATAGCGAAGATCATGCAGGGCTGGCACTTTATGCGCCTGGTGGACCTCTACAACAACGTGCCTTTCTCGGATGCGCTGCAGGGCAGC
This sequence comes from Pontibacter sp. LHS1, assembly GCF_058932855.1. Classification (NCBI taxonomy): domain Bacteria; kingdom Pseudomonadati; phylum Bacteroidota; class Cytophagia; order Cytophagales; family Hymenobacteraceae; genus Pontibacter; species Pontibacter sp. LHS1. Next base: position 86,166 of record NZ_JBZYWF010000003.1, on the reverse strand, counting down.
ACCAACGTGACGCCTAAATACGAAGACGGTCAGGCAGTGTACGAGGGGGCCATGAACCTAATCACAGCAGGTATACAGGACATCAAGGCAGCTCCTGCCTTATCCAAAAAGCCGGTGTCTGACGACGTGATCTTCAAAGGCAACCTGACGCTCTGGATAAAATTTGCCAACACCATCAAGCTGAGAGCACTGCTCCGCCAGTCTGAGGCTGGAAGAGAAGGCTACATCAACGATGAGTTGGCCAAGATCAGGCAGGAGGGAAGCGGCTTCCTGGGTGCAGGCGAGAGCGCACTGGTGAACCCTGGCTACCAGATTACGGCAGGTATGCAGAATCCTTTCTGGGAAGCTTACTACAGGAATCCAGCAGGCGCCCTGACCACTGGCTACAACACGCTGCGCCCGACAGCATACCTGGTGCAGCAGTACAAGGAGCGCAACGACCCGCGCCTGCCTAAACTATATCGCAATGTGAATGGGGACTACGTGGGCGTGCCGCTGGGAGCAACGAGTGCCGATTTTACCATGGCAAAGACTTCTGCTTTGCTAGGACCAAACGAAAACGGAAACCAGCCGGCGGGTTTGCTGAAAAATGCGCAGCAGCCATCCGTGCTTCTGTCTTCCTTCGAGAGCCTGTTTCTGCAAGCCGAAGCAGCAGAGAGAGGCTGGCTAACCGGAGCACAGACACACTATGAAGAAGCCATCAAAGAGTCATTTAAGTACATGAATGTGCCAACCGCTGATTTTATCGCTTACAATGCGCAGCCATCTGTTAACTTTGCTTTGGCATCTGATAAAATAGAGCGTATCATAGAGCAGAAGTGGCTGGCGTTGAACAGCATCAGCAGCATGGAGGCCTGGAATGATTTCAGAAGGCTGGGCTACCTGAGCAGGCTGCCGCAATCGCTGCAGAGCCCTTCGGCCGACCCGGATTTCAGACCGCGTAGACTGACTTACCGACAGTCGGAGGTATACACCAACAGCGAAGAAGTAGCCAAACAGGGTGCGATAGACCCTTTCCGCTCAAGAGTATTTTGGAATAAGTAAGTAGATTGAAAATAGAACCAGTACCTACCCTCCTTCGCTCAAGAAGCGGAGGAGGTTTTTAGCTAATCTCTCATCATGAAAAAAAATCAACAACCATCGACCTGGCAAAGGGTACGCAAGCTGTTCAACGACCTCCACTTGTGGATGGGTATAGCGAGCGGTATCATTCTGTTTGTGGTCTGCCTGAGCGGCACGATCTATACCTTCAGCACGGAGATACAGGAAATGCTGGAGCCCGAAAAGTTTACCGTGCAGGTAGAGGAAGGCGCAACGCCCCTGGCAGCGGAGGCGATCATGGCAAAAGTAGCAGCCGAAACAGGCGGTAAGGTAAGTGCTATTACCATGCCTGCCGATGCCAGCCGTAGCTATACCTTGAACGTGAAGAAAGAGGGCGGACAAGAAGGCCGTGGTGAAGGAAAAGGCGGTCGCGAGAAAGCTGCTGAAGGTAAGAAAGGCCCTGAAAGCGCTGTAGCCAAGGGCGGTCCTGCCGGTGGCGGACCGGGAGGTAAAGGTGGTCCCGGAGGTGGACGTGACCGTGGTACCAATTACCTGGTAAACCCATATACAGGTGCAATATTGGGCACTACTGACGGGCCTGCCTCAGAGTTCTTCATGTCGATGTTCCGTCTGCACCGTTGGCTCCTGCTCGACACCGAGGTGGGCCGCCCGATCGTAGGTTGGGCAACGGTGATCTTCACGCTGATCATTATCAGTGGTCTAGTGATCTGGTTCCCACAGAAAGTAAAGAACTGGCGTCAGGGCCTCAAGGTTAAGTGGAGCGGCAACTGGAAGCGCATCAACCACGACCTGCACAACTCGCTTGGCTTCTACTCCTCGTTCCTGTTGCTGGTGATGTCGCTCACAGGCCTTACCTGGTCTTTTGAGTGGTACAAGGAGGGTTTCTTTAAAGTGCTGGGTGTAGAGCAGCAGAAAGACCGCAAAGAAGAGCCGCTCTTTTCAAAGGTGCCGGCTGACCTGTCGCAGGCCGCTACACTGACGATTGCGGACTACGTAAAGTCGGCCGATCAGGTACTGCCTTACAAAGGCGACTACCGCATTTCGTTGTCAACTGACTCAGCCGCTACTGTTTCGATCAACAAGAACAAGGTTGGTTTCTTTGCTCCGGCGGCTTCAGACAGGCTGCAGCTTGACCAGTACAGCGGCGAGGTGCTGAAGGCTGATATATTCGCAGACAAGGCCTTCAACGAAAAAATTACTTCGTCTATCAAGCCGCTGCACGTGGGGAACGTGTACGGTACTTTCTCGAAGATTCTTTACTTCATCGCCTGCCTTGTGGCTACCAGCTTGCCTGTAACCGGCACGATCATCTGGATCAACAAGCTGCGTAAGAAGTCGAAGCGCGGCACTGTGCCTGTTGCGAAGAGAGCAGCGGCCTAGTAAATAATTAGCTTTGGGTATACATTTCCCTGTCATTTCGAACGCTAGTGAGAAATCTGAGTTTTGTAATGGTTTCCAGGCTATTCCAGATTTCTCATTGCATTCGAAACGACAATGGATGTTACTACTTCATGCTTAGTCTAAAAACAGAAAAGGCTTCTCCGATCAGGAGAAGCCTTTTCTGTTAGAGCTTGCTATACCTTAGCGCAGCCTGTCTACAGAGCGAACCAGGTCCTCGTCTTTTTTGATGAAGCGGTTGGCCAGGGCATTAAGCAGCAGTGCCAGCACCGGCATGTAGAAGCCAGCTTCGTAGGTGCCCTCGTTACCAGAAACCATAACGTTTCCTACATAATTGGCATAGTAAAATGACGTACCGAACAGCGCTACCAGTACCAGCGTGTTGATCAGGCCGAACTTCATCTGCGTGATACGGCTCTTGTACTGGAAGATTTCGTACAGGGCTATACCTGCCGCCACGATGGCCAATATACCTATGGCGATGGTACTGGTACCTGTCTGAGCGCCAGCCTGTGTGGCTTCACCTTGTTCGTTCACGCTCTGGAAAAACAGGTTCCAGGCAGTCAGTACAACTTCTTCACCAGACACGGCGTCTACTTTTGACCACAGCGGCAAAAACAGCAAGGACACCATCGCGATCACGATGAGCGCCAGAAATACGGTTTGAATTCTTTGTATCATAAAGGGGTTAATTTAACTTGCAAAGAGATGCAAAATTAGGCAAAGACCTGTAAAACAAAAATTGATGAGCACAGCATATATAATTGATATCGTAAGAACACCTGTTGGCAAGTATACTGGCGCCCTCAGCAGCGTGCGCCCGGACGACCTGGCAGCCTTTATTCTGAAAGAGTTAATGGCCCGTAATCCGCAGCTGGACCCGAGCCTGATTGAGGACGTGGTATTGGGTGCGGCCAACCAGGCTGGTGAAGACAATCGCAACGTGGCCCGTATGGCGCTACTGCTGGCGGGGCTGCCGCAGGAGATTGGCGGTGTGACCGTGAACCGCCTTTGCGCCTCTGGTCTGCAGTCCATCATCGATGCTTCGCGAGCTATTAAGTGTGGTGACGGTGAAGTATACCTGGCCGGTGGCGTGGAGAGCATGACCCGTGCGCCTTTCGTAATGGCTAAAGCGGAAACGGCTTTTGCCCGCACTGCAGAAATATACGATACGACTATCGGCTGGCGCTTTACAAATGAAAAACTTTCTGCGCTGCACTATCCTTTTGCAATGGGTGAGACGGCCGAGAATGTAGCCGAGCGCTACGGTGTTTCACGTGAAGCACAGGACGAGTTTGCGCACAGTTCCCAGCTCAAGTACAAGGCAGCTGCTGAGGCCGGCAAGTTCAAAAACGAGATCATACCTGTGCCTGTGCCGCAGCGCAAAGGCGATCCGATCATCTTTGACACTGATGAGCACCCACGACTTTCCTCCATTGAGAAACTGGGCACACTGGGAGCAGCTTTCAAAAAAGGCGGTTCCGTAACGGCAGGCAACGCCTCAGGTATAAACGACGGGGCAGCTGCTTCCCTGATCGTGAGCGAGGAGATCGTGAAAAGGTATGACCTGAAGCCAATGGCCCGTGTAGTGTCGGCAGCAGTGGCGGGCGTAGAGCCTTCTCACATGGGTATGGGCCCTGTACCGGCTACCCTGAAAGCGCTGAAACGTGCTGGTCTTACCATCAACGATATCGGTCTGGCGGAAATAAACGAGGCATTCGCAGCACAGGCTATACCTTGCGTGCAGGAGCTGGGCATCAATCCGGATATCGTGAACGTGAACGGCGGCTCCATTGCCATCGGTCACCCGCTGGGTGCCAGCGGCACCCGCATTTCGGCCACTTTACTGCACGAAATGAAGCGGCGCGACAATGTGCGCTATGGCCTGGCTACCATGTGCGTAGGTGTAGGGCAAGGCGCGGCGGTGATTTACGAGAAACTGTAATAAAAGTACATACTCTTACTAAAAGGCTGCCTGTATACGGGCAGCCTTTTTTGCTATCTTTGCTCTATGCGGTATTTTTTGGAAATAGCCTATGACGGCACCCGTTTTCATGGCTGGCAGGTACAGCCCAACGCCCTCTCAGTACAAGAGGTGCTCGACGATTGCCTGAGCAAGGTGCTGCGGCAGCCCATCAGTTCCACGGGGAGCGGCCGCACCGATACGGGTGTGCACGCGAGTCAGCAATTCGTGCACTTTGATGTGGAGCAGGAGCTGGACCCCGAGCACATGGTCTACCGCTTCAACCGCCTCTTGCCCGACGACATTGTAGCAAAGAACCTATACCTTGTCACCGGCGAGGCCCATGCCCGTTTTGATGCCTTTGAGCGCACCTACCACTACCATATCACCCTCGCCAAAGACCCTTTCAGGAGATATTACGCTACTTACCTGCCGCGTTCCGTGGATGTAGAGCGGATGAACGAGGCAGCCGCTGTTTTGCTTCATTACGAGGATTTTACGACCTTTAGCAAAGTGAAAGGCGACACCAAGCACTACCGCTGCAACATCTACGAAGCCGTGTGGCAACAGCAAGGCGACGAGCTGATGTTTACGATCCGGGCAAACCGCTTCCTGAGAGGGATGGTGCGACTGGTCGTAGGCACTTTGCTGGATGTAGGCCGCGGTAAGCTTTCCCTGGCCGATTTTGAGCGGATCATTGCTAGTCAGGACCGCAGCAAGGCAAGCGGAGCGGCTCCTTCCGAGGGGTTATACCTGGCCAAGGTGACGTATCCAGAGCATATATTCAAGACATCACCCAAAACAAACCCTTTATAGCATGCAGTTACCAGAAGACCAGAACGGTCCCCATCTAAACGGCAAACACCTTCGCCCCGAAAGCTTAATGATGAGCTACGGATATAATCCCGAGTGGTCAGAAATGGCTGTGAAGGCGCCGATTTACCAGACGTCTACTTTTGTGTTCAAGAACGCAGAAGAAGGAAAGGCCTTTTTTGAATTAGCATACGGCCTGCGTGAGAAGCACGCGGAAGAGCAGCTGGGCCTCATCTATAGTCGCCTGAACAACCCGGACCTCGAAATACTCGAGAACCGTCTTCGCTTCTGGGACGGCGCTGAAGAAGCAGCTGTGTTCGCCAGCGGTATGGCCGCTATCAGCACCACACTCTTGGCCTTACTCAAGCCCGGCGACCTGATTCTGCACAGCGAGCCCATCTATGGCGGCTCCGACTACTACATCAAAAACATTCTGCCGAAGTTCGGCGTGAAGAGCATGGGCTTCCGTGCCAACACTCCGATAGAAGAAGTAGAGCAAATGCTCGAGGAGTCTGGTATGGCCGACAAGCTGACGATGGTATACATCGAAACTCCTGCCAACCCGACCAACCACTTAGTTGACATCGAGGCATGTTCAGCCATGGCCAGGAAGCACTCAACCGCCGACAAAAAAGTAGTGGTAGCCGTGGACAACACCTTCCTGGGTCCGGTGTTTTCACACCCGCTCAAGCACGGTGCAGACCTCGTTTTATACTCTGCCACCAAGTACATCGGCGGCCACTCTGATTTGATTGCGGGCGCCTGCGCCGGTCCTGCCGACCTGATGAAGCAGGTGAAAGGCATGCGTACCTTCATGGGTTCTATGGCGAGCCCGTGGACAGGCTGGATGCTGATGCGCAGTCTGGAGACCCTGAAAATACGCATGGAGTGTCAGGCACGCGGCGCAGAAGTAGTAGCTGAATACCTGAAAGAGCACCCGAAAGTGGATAAGATTTACTTCCTCGGTTACCTGCAGGGCAACCCGCAGCAGCAGGCTATTTTCGACAAACAGTGCAAGGCAGCAGGCTCTATGATTTCGTTCGACATTAAAGGCGGCGAGAAAGAAGCCTTTACTTTCCTGAACAATCTGAAGCTGATCAAACTGGCGGTAAGCCTTGGCGGCACCGAGTCGCTGGCCGAGCACCCAGCTTCCATGACGCACTCTGATATCTGTCTGGCCGACCGTGCCGTGATGGGTATAGGTGAAGGCATGATCCGTATTTCGGTAGGCGTGGAGCATCCGGAGGATATTATCTCTGACATTGCGCAGGCGCTTGAGAAAGTAGCTATACCTGCGGAAGCGGAGGTATAGGTAAGACGTAATTTGATTCAAGTCCTTCTCTGGTTTTCAGGGAAGGACTTTTTTTGACTTCGCTGTTACTGTTGGTTCGACAATTGTGCGTCAGAAATCCCGAAAATCCTGATGCAAAAACCATTAACTTTGCGGTCGGTTAGTTGGTGGTACTCGTAAGGGTATAGCTGGAGAAGGGAGTAGGGTGTCTATGGCTCGTCTATGGCGCGAGCGTCTTCGCTCGTGACTGCTATAGTGGGGCCTCTGGCCCGGCAAGGTATAGGTAGAGCGAGTTTGTAGTTTCATAGCATGGCTTAGCCAGCCGGGCAGCTGTTTCGCCTGTGCGGCGGGCACCTACTTTTTGTCTTGACACAAAAAGTAGGCAAAAAAGTCAAGATTCCCCAAACTCGCTGAACGCTCAAACAGTGGGGAATCATTTGGTGCACTTGGCACAGCTGCTTGCTGTGTAGGTTTTGTGCAAGCTACTTGGCAATGCGTGCCCGTGGTATTTTACAAAAACTTTAAAGCTTCTGCCCGTGAATTGGTAGCAGCAACAATCCCCTCTTGGGAGGGGCAGGGGTGGGTAAAGTTGGAATGAGCACCATAAGCTGTAGCAACGAAGCTATACCTGTGAACTGGCAGCTGCAAAATCCTCTCTTAAGAGATGGAGGGGGGTGTATAGCATGCGCAGAAATTCTGTGTATCATTTATAATCCCCGTATTCCTGATTCAGACAAAGAGGAGAGAGGCAGGGAATAAAAGCCCTAAACAACGAAAACAGAAAAAGCAAACTTGGAAGATAAACCAAAAGATACAGGCAAAGTATTCGATGCGGACGTCATACGGCGGCTCTTCACCTTTGTGAAGCCCTACCTGAAGACGTTCTACTTCATCGTGTTCCTGACGTTCGCCTCGGCTATTCTGGCTGCGGTGCGTCCTTTCCTGATTCAGTATACCGTCGACAACGAGATACTGCAGAACGATTGGGAGGGCCTGAACAAGATGTTTGTGATACTGGCGGTGCTCCTGGTGGGGCATGCCATTGTGCAGTATCTCCATACCTATTTCGCGGGTTGGCTTGGGCAGCACGTGGTGCGCGATATCCGGGTGCAGCTCTACCGGCACATCCTCAACCTGCGGCTCAAGTTCTTCGACCGCACACCTATCGGCACGCTCGTGACCCGCAACGTTTCCGATGTGGAAACGCTTTCGGATGTGTTTAGCGAAGGTCTGGCTGCCATGATCGGCGATATCCTGCAGCTGGTATTCATCCTCGGCTTCATGTTCTACATCGATTGGGAGCTGGCACTTGTGAGTTTGTCCACCTTCCCGATCATGCTCGTGAGTACCTACATTTTCAAGGAAAAGATAAAAGACACCTTCCAGGATGTGCGGACGGCGGTGGCGCGACTTAACTCTTTTGTGCAGGAGCATATCACCGGTATGAGCATCGTGCAGATCTTCAACAACGAGAAGCGCGAAATGGATAAGTTCAAGGAGATCAACAAAGAGCATACCCGCGCCAACGTGCGCTCTGTGCTTTACTACTCGGTATACTTCCCGGTGGCGGAGATTATCGGTGCGGCAGGTCTTGGCTTGCTTGTGTGGTACGGTGCCCACGGTGTAATTGATAATGATGTATCGCTGGGTACGCTGATGGCCTTTATCCTCTACATCCAGATGTTCTTCCGCCCGATCCGCATGATTGCCGACCGCTTCAATACACTGCAGTTGGGTGTGGTGAGTACTGAGCGCCTCATGCGCTTGCTCGACAGCAAAGAGATGATTCCAGACAACGGCAGCTATGCGCCAGAGAAGATCAAGGGCAATGTCAGCTTCAAGGATGTATGGTTCGCCTACAAAGACGAGGACTGGGTGCTGCGCAATATTTCGCTGGATGTGAAAGCGGGCGAATCGGTAGCTTTTGTAGGAGCTACGGGTGCGGGCAAGACGTCGGTTATCAACCTGCTCAACCGCTTCTACGAGATCAACAGCGGACAGATTCTGATTGACGGGCACGATATTAAAGAATATAATTTGGATGTATTGCGCCATCATATTGGCGTGGTACTGCAGGATGTGTTCCTCTTTTCTGGCACTATTGCCGACAACATCAGCCTGGGCAACAAAGCCATCACCGAAGAGCAAATATGGCACGCCGCCGACTTGGTGGGGGCCCGCAAGTTCATTGAACGCCTGCCGGGCGGACTGCACTACCAGGTGATGGAACGCGGAGCCACACTATCAGTAGGCCAGCGCCAGCTGATTTCCTTCGTGCGGGCCATGGTTTACAATCCCGAAATCATCATTCTGGACGAGGCCACTTCCAGCGTCGACTCCGAAACCGAAGAACTGATCCAGTACGCCATCGACCAGCTGATGCACGGGCGTACGTCTATCGTCATCGCTCACCGTCTGTCTACCATACAGAAGGCGGACAAGATTATTGTGATGGACCGGGGCGAGATAAAAGAAATGGGTAACCACGAGGAACTGCTGCGCCACGACGGTTACTATGCCCAACTCTACCACATGCAGTATAAAAACATGATCGATCTATGAACAAGAAATTCTTGCTAGTGATGGCGGTGCTTGCCGTTATTGTGGGGGCATTATATGCCTATCTGGGAGGTTTCAGCTCAGCACAAGTGTCCGAAGTTAGCTCAGAACAGCTCTACATGGCAGGGCGTTCTTTCAAAGGCTCTGTAAACGACAATGCAATCAATGACGCTTTCAGGAGAGCTGCCGAGGTACTCGATAAGAAAGAGCTGGAAGGTATGCTGGGCAACATCTACTACAACAACCCGGAAGGGCGGGCCGACAGTGTGGATGCTTTTATTGGGGTGGTTATACCTGACAGCGCCGTGCAACTGCCTGCTGATTACGAACTGCGGGTAGTCCCGGGTGGCCGCCGTGCCCTGCGCGGTGAGGTAAAAGCTCATTACATGCTTTCACCCAACAAGCTCTACGAAGCTATTTTTGACTATGCCAAAGAGAAGAACCTGGAGCTGGAGACCTTCTACGTAGAGTGGTTTCCGGAAGACCATCAAGGTATAGTGGAGGTACCTATAAAGGAGTAGCTTGCAAGTATAGATTATCTCTCTATATTTGATGATAAGGGAGCGGCTATACCTTTCCCCGTGGAACGATAGCAACAAAACAAATTGGGCAAAAAGGCAGAGGCAAAAAAGGAGCTGATACTAGAGGCAGCCAAGTCGGTGTTCGGCAAGCTGGGCTACAGCAAAGCCACATTGGACGATATCGCCCATGCCATCGGGCTCAAAAAACCGACACTTTACTACTACTACAAGAGCAAGGAAGTCCTCTTTATCGAGGCTTTTTCGCAGGAGTGGAAGGAAAGCCTGTACCGCATCAAGAAAATAGCCGAACAGGAAAAAGATCCCCGTGAACGCCTGTTACGCTATATCCGCTCCTCGTTACGTTATTATCAGGAGATCGTAACACAACACACCATTTCCATCAAGGTGCTCATCGAGACCCGCACCATGTTTCAGGAGCTTTTCAGGGAATCGCGGGCCAAGGAGTCAAACTTTTACGCCACGGTCATCAAAGAAGGTATAGCCGATGGCACATTCATAGACTGCGAAGCCGATCGGGTAGCTTATTCTATCATGGTGGTCAAAGACCTCATTCAGTTTGAGGAATTCCAACGGGCCCAGTTTCACAACCTGCCATCCATTGATTTTGAAAAGATTGAGCGGGAGGTGCTGTACACCGTCAATCTGATTCTGGAAGGTATACGGGTGAAGGTATAGGAGTCAGGAGATAAAAGGTACTTAAAGTAACTATGCCCCAACTTAAGCAAGAGTCTTAGGTTGGGGCATAGTTATATCAGCCCTGGCGGGGCTTAAATTTCCGTAAAATGGAGTGTTGGGTTTGGGCGGCCGGCTTTCCGGAAATGCGGAGGAATCTACTCCTGCGGGTGATTGGCTTTGTATTCTTCTAACTTAGCCTTCAGTGCGTCCACATCGGCGTGGTGGCCTTTGGCTACTTCAGCTGCATCGAGCTCGATGAGCATGTTCTGCATTTGTTTCAGGTAGGCGGCTTTGTCTTTTTTGAGGCACCCTTTGTGATTGTCTTTGCAGGTGCCATTCTCATCCATGGGTTTGAACATACTGCCCTCGCCATAAATAAGCCACTGCGGATTCAGATCATGGAAGTGCTTCACGATAGCAACCAACTCATCCAAGAGGTAATTTTTACCGGAGATAATATTAGCAAGCACAGCTTCGTCACTGCCCGTCATCTCCAAAAGCTGCGGCATTTCCAGTTCTTTGATATTCGTGTAGAAACGGAACCTTTTGCCGATTTGCTGTAAGTCAATAGCCATAGAAAGAGAGTTATAAGGTCATACAAAATTGCTATACGTACTTATAACAGATTCTGTATTAAAAAATTCCCTGGCTATTAATTTCAGTTAGGCTAAGCTTTTGATTTTCAATGCAAAAGTGCTAGTGGCTAATGTGAGTCCTCTGCCTGCAACTGTCGCTCGTAGAGCACTTTGTAAAGCCCCTGTTGCTGAATCAGCTCATCGTGTGTGCCATGCTGCACGATCTCCCCATCATCAAGCACCAGAATCTTATCGGCCAGCTTCACTGACGATACGCGGTGTGAAATGATAATGGAGGTACGATTAGCCATGATACGACGCAGGCTGTTAAGAATGGCGTTTTCTGTTTTAGTATCTACTGCCGAAAGCGAGTCGTCGAGAATGAGGATGCTTGGTTCCCGCACCAGCGCACGTGCTATGGAGACACGCTGCTTCTGTCCGCCCGAAAGGGTAATACCCCGTTCACCCAGCTTCGTGTCGAACTGCTCCGGGAAGCGCATAATGTTTTCGTACACGTCGGCGTCTTTGGCGGACTGCACCATCTGCTCCTCCGTAATGCTAGGCAAACCGAAGCCGATGTTGTTGCGGATCGAGTCAGAGAAAAGGAATACGTCCTGCGGCACATAACCGATCTGGCTGCGCAGGCTCTCCAGGTTGTAGTCGCGCACATCGATGCCGTCGATCAGAATGCGGCCACCTGTTACGTCGTACATGCGCGGCAGCAGGTTGGCGATGGTGCTTTTGCCTGAGCCGGTGTTGCCAATCACAGCCAGCGTTTCGCCATGCTTGATGTCAAACGAAACTCCTTTCAAGGCGTGTATGCCGGTATCAGGGTATACGAAGTCGACATTCTCAAACACGATGTCGCCCTCGATCGGCTTGCGGATGTTCTCGCGCGACACAATATCATTCTTCGTATTCAGAAACTCATTGATGCGGGCCTGCGAAGCAGCGGCTCGCTGCACCAGGCTGGCCGTCCAACCCAGTGAGGTAACAGGCCAGGTAAGCATGTTAACATAGATGATAAACTCGGCGATGTTACCTGTCGTGATACTGCCGTTCATCACTTCCTGACCGCCGATGTATACCGTAATGATCGTGCTCAGGCCCACCAGAAACAGCACTAGCGGGAAGAAAAGCGAGTTTACAAAGTTGAGCTCCAGCGACTTGTCTTTGTAGTTGTTGCTGGCTTTGGTGAAGTTGTTATGCGAGTCGTCCTCCCGCACAAAGGATTTGAGCACCCGTATACCTGAGAAAGCCTCCTGCACGAATGTCGTTATACCTGAGAGGCTGCGCTGTATCTCGTCGGACTTGCGCTCGATGATGTTGTTGACGTAATAAATGCTGATGGCCAGAACAGGCAACGGAATTAAGGTATAGAGCGTGAGCTTCACATTCACCGACAGCATGTACGGGATCACCATCAGGAAAAGAATCACCAGGTTGATACCGTACATAATCGCCGGCCCGAGGTACATGCGTACCCGGCTCACATCTTCGGAGATGCGTGACATCAGGTCGCCGGTGTTGTTTTTGCGGTAGAAGCTTAGCGGCAGGCTCTGGTAGTGCTCGTAAATTTCGTTTTTGAGGTCATTCTCGATCAGGCGGCTCATTACGATGATCGTCTGTCGCACGAAAAACAGGAAAAGCCCCCTTAGCAAAGCCATCACCAGAATGACTACCCCATACACCAGTATGCTGCTGGCAAAGGTGTCATATACTGTTTCCTGCTGTGCCATTCCTTCAAAAAGGTTGTGCAGGTTGATACCCTCCTTGATCAGGTTGAAGGCGTGACGCACCACCTGGGCAGGCAGAATCTGGAAAAAGTTAGATATGATGATGAATACCAGCCCCCACAGGAGACGGTATTTATACTTGAGGAGATATTTATTGAGATAACGGAGTGATTTCACAGCAAGAATATGAAGCTCAGAGGCTTTTACGTAGACTTAGAAGGTTCAAATTGAATTAATCAAAAAAAGAATTAATTTTGCAGCACGAAAAACGGGGTGTCTGTTGCCTCGCTTCTACAAAGATAGAATAACCCTTAATCAAATTCATAAATGGTCGAACTAAAAGAAGTTGAACTGAAGAAAGACAAGTCGGTCTTCGGTCAGATATCAGAGTATAACCATGAGAAAGTAGTTTTCTGCCATGACAAGGAGACTGGACTGAAAGCCATCATCGGTATCCACAACACAGTACTTGGCCCTGCCCTGGGTGGTACCCGTATGTGGTCATATGCTTCTGAAGCTGAAGCGCTTGATGATGTGCTGCGTCTTTCGAGAGGTATGACTTACAAAGCCGCTATCTCTGGCCTAAACCTGGGTGGTGGTAAAGCCGTGATCATCGGCGACGCCAAAAAAGACAAAAACGAGGCCCTGCTTCGTCGTTTCGGCCGTTTCGTTAAGAACCTGAACGGTGCCTATATCACTGCTGAAGACGTGGGGATGACCACAAAAGACATGGAGTACATCCGCATGGAGACGGAGCACGTGTCTGGTTTGCCTGAGTCAATGGGTGGTGGCGGTGACCCGTCTCCGGTAACAGCTTACGGTACATATATGGGTATGAAAGCCGCTGCCAAGAAAGCTTACGGCTCTGACTCACTGTCCGGCAAAAAGATCTCTGTACAGGGTGTTGGTCACGTAGGTGGCTACCTGGTAGAGCTGCTTGCCAAAGAAAATGCTCAGATCTTCATCACCGACATCTACGAAGACCGTCTGCGCGAAGTATCTTCTAAGTTCAACGCCCAGATCGTGGGTATGGACGAGATCTACGACCTGGACGTGGATATCTACTCGCCATGCGCCCTGGGTGGTACCATCAACGACAACACACTGGGTCGCCTGAAGTGCCAGGTAATTGCGGGCTGCGCAAACAACCAGCTGCGCGATGAGGCCGTTCACGGTCCTGCGCTGGTAGAGAAAGGCATCGTATACGCACCAGACTTCCTGATCAACGCGGGTGGTCTGATCAACGTGTACTCTGAGCTGCAGGGCTACAACCGTGAGAGCGCCTATGCACAGACAGAGCGTATCTACGGCTATACCCTGGATATCTTTGAGCTGGCTGAGAAAGAAGGCATCTACACGCAGTTGGCTGCCACTAAAATGGCTGAGAAGCGTATCAACAGCATCAGCAAAGTAAGATCTACTTTCTAAGGTTCTTCCATTGAAAAGATGATATAACAGAAGTGCTGCATTAACCTGTGGCACTTTTGTTTTACACTTACCCTGTTTTTGACGCATCGGCTTACCTTTGCGTATAAGATTACCATAGCAATAACCCGCTATACCTAGTGCTTCGGCATTAATAAGAGTGCTAATACATATCAACCAACACGTTCTTTAAAATACCATTATGCTCAACCGCAGAACACTTCGAATCAAGGCTATGCAAGCCATCTATGCCTACAAACAGGCCGAAGGTTCGGATTACCAGCTGGCACTTGACCAGATAGCAGACGATTTCGCTCCAGACCTGAACTCGATGGAAGTGCAGGACCGTAAGCTGCTTGAAGGCCGTAAACAGATTGCTCAGCTGCTCTTCAAAGAGTGGCACGAAACCGGCCAGTTCGAAACAGAAGAGACCGACAAGGAAATAATCGACGCGGTAAACAGAGCGGTCGTCTACTACCAGAACACCCTCAAAAAGGACTACAAGCATTACAGCAACCAGATGATGGGTGCTGTGGAGCGCATTTACGACCACTACCTGGGCACATTGCAAATACTGCAACTGCTGAACGAGTTGGTAGAAGATGAAGAAGAAAAGAAAGAGAAACGCTTCACGGAGGCTAAAGGTCCGGACGTAAAGCGTTTTTTGAATAATCGCGTGGCACAGCGCATCCTCAGCAACAAGTCTTATCAGGAAAACATTATCCGCCGCAACATCAGCTGGGGTTCTGACATCAGCGAAATCCGGTCGGTTTATAAAAACATCCTCAAGCAGGATGAGGTGTTCCTGAACTACCTGGCACTACCAGAACCTACCCTCGAAGAGGACCTGGAGGTGGTGAAACATATTTTCAAAAACATTATTTTTAAAGAAAAAAACTTACAATCTTTGTTTGAGGAGCAGGATTTGAACTGGGTGGAGAACAAATCCATCGTGAAAAGCCTGGTCAACAAGACTGTTAAGATGTTTGGCGAAGAGACCGAAGAGGAGCCCGTGCTGCTGGACCTTTCGGCTAACTGGGAAGACGACAAAGCCTTCTTTGAGGAGCTCTATCACCAGACACTGCAGGAAGACGAAAAGTACGAGGCCATGATTGCCGCAAGCGTGAAGAACTGGGATGTGGAGCGTGTGGCCCTGCTTGATAAGATCATCCTGAAAATGGCGCTTTGCGAAATGCACATCTTCCGAAGCATACCCGTTAAAGTGACCATCAACGAATACATTGAAATTTCAAAGCTGTACAGCACGCCTAAGAGCAAGCAGTTTGTGAACGGTGTACTGGACAAGATGGCGCAGGAGCTGACCACGAAAGGAGACATTCGTAAGTCAGGCCGTGGTTTGATCGACAACAAATAAGGTATAGTCCGTCTTTAAACCCTGATATACCGTAATAGGGGGAAACGACATGCCTAATATATAAGTATAGAGATAATCCTATGAGTAAAACGAGCAATATACTGTTTTTCGTTTCGGGAGCCGCTGTGGGAGCTGCAGCAGGCATCCTGTTTGCCCCTGAAAAAGGGAGAGAGACACGCAGCTGGCTGAGCTACCGCCTTGAAAAGTATCGCGACACCCTTTCAGACCTGCTGGAAGAATTGGTGGAAGACCGTAACCTGGTGCCTACAACCGCTAAGTCAGAAGGACAGCGTGTGATACAGGATGCCAAGGACAAAGCCGAAAAGCTACTAGGCGATGTCGATTCACTTATCAACGAGATTAACAGCAGGAAAGAAATATAAACATGAGAGAGATTACACTGATTCCCGGCGACGGGATTGGACCAGAGATCACAGAAGCCGTTAAAGCCGTTTTTGACGCTGCAAACGTGCCTGTAACCTGGGAAGAAGAAAATGCAGGACAGACAACTTTCGATTCGATCGGTGAACTGATTCCTTCTACACTGATAGCTTCATTAAAGAAGAACAAAGTGGCCCTGAAAGGCCCTATCA
This sequence comes from Pontibacter sp. LHS1, assembly GCF_058932855.1. NCBI lineage: Bacteria > Pseudomonadati > Bacteroidota > Cytophagia > Cytophagales > Hymenobacteraceae > Pontibacter > Pontibacter sp. LHS1. The sequence goes on along the minus strand of NZ_JBZYWF010000003.1, from coordinate 70,159 downwards.
CTACGCCGGTAGGCAAAGGTTTCAAAAGCATCAATGTGCAGCTGCGCCAGATGTTTGACCTGTACTCAAACGTACGACCTGCCAAGACTACGCCCGGCGTAAATACCCGCTTCGAGAACGTAAACCTGGTGCTGTTCCGTGAGAACACCGAAGGTCTGTACTCTGGCCTGGAGATGTTCGATGAGCGCCTGCAGATTTCTGATTCAGTAGCTCGCCTTACCCGTGTAGGTTGCCGCAAGATCATTCGTGCCGCTTTCGAGTATGCTAACAAGCACAATTGTAAGAAAGTAACGGCAGTGCACAAAGCAAACATTCTGAAGAGCGCAGGAGCTCTGTTCCTGAGCGAAGCCAGTGAGATTGCAAAAGAGTACCCGCACATCCAGTACGACGACAAGATCATCGACAACATGTGTATGCAGCTGGTGATCAAGCCAGAGCAGTTCGATGTGATCGTGACCACAAACCTGTTCGGTGACATCCTGTCGGACCTGTGCGCGGGTCTGGTAGGTGGTCTGGGCGTGGTATCCGGTGCCAACATCGGCAACGATATGGCTATCTTCGAAGCGGTGCACGGTTCTGCTCCTGATATTGCGGGTCAGGGCAAGGCAAATCCAACTGCCCTGTTGCGTTCTGCCATCATGATGCTGCACCACATTGACCTGAAAGACGAGGCAAACCGCATTGAGACGGCCCTCGACGCTACGCTTGCTAACCGCGAGCAGTGCACAGGCGACTTAGGTGGCAATGCCAGCACCATGGAATTTGCACAGCACATCATTTCGAAACTATAATCAACTCAAAAGCTGTTTAACTGATATGAAAAAGAACTTCTTATTAGCCCTAGCACTTGGCGCTGCCATGACAGTGACCAGCTGCGATCAGAACAACACAACAGAAGCAGAGGCAACAGCCGCTGAGACAACTGCCACAGCCGAACAGCCACAGCAGATCGACAACCCGAACGTGGTGCCGACCAGCCAAACGACTAGCACTGAAAATGCAGCTGTGATGACGTTTGAGGAGTCTGAGTACGACTTCGGAACGATCAAGCAGGGCGAGGTGGTAGAGCACACCTTTACATTCACTAACACCGGCAAAACGCCGTTGGTGATCGAGAGCGCTTCTGCTTCTTGTGGTTGTACAGCTCCTGACTGGACCAAGGCTCCGGTAGCTCCAGGCGAAAAAGGCGAAGTGAAAGTGCGCTTTGACAGTAACAACAAGGCTGGCCAGCAGGCGCCTACTGTTACGATCCGTGCCAACACAGAGCCTAACATTGTTCGCATTGCGATGAAAGGCAATGTGGCTACATCAAGCATTCCGACTGCAGGCGCTGACGGCCCTGTAAGACTCAACTAATAATCACCTCTTAAACAGAGCGTACAACCTTTTTATGCAAACGATATTCCTCCAAGCCGCACCAGATGGTGGCATGCTGCCACAACTCCTGATGTTCGGCGCTATTATCCTTGTTTTCTATTTTTTCATGATCCGTCCGCAGCAGAAGAAAGCGAAGGACCAGAAAAAATTTCGTGAAGAGCTGACCAAAGGTATGCAGGTCGTGACAATAGGCGGATTGCATGGTCGTTTAACAGCAGTAAACGATGACACCGTAGAGATAGAAGTAGACAAAGGCGTACGCCTGGTGTTTGAAAAATCTGCTATCTCACTGGAAGCTACTGCAAAAGTGAAATAAGGATAAGAAACCTTGTCGTTTGAGAAAGCCCGAAATATCATTTTATGGTTTGTAAGGCCATTTAAGCCCCAAACAGAGCACTACTGGCGAATTGTAGTGCTCTGTTTTGTGGCGGCCTCTACTTTCTGGCTGCTCAATGCCCTCAACAAGAGCTACTCTACCCAAACCACCTATCCGGTACGTTTTGTGTACAATGATCAGCGCCTGGTGCCGATCAATCCACTGCCTGAAGAGGTAGCGGTTAATGTCACCGGCCGGGGATGGAAACTCCTCCGCAAAGCACTTCGGGTAGAGGTACAGCCTGCCGAGATCTACATCCGTAACCTGCCCCGCAACAATTATCTGCTCGGTTCAGCCCTGCGTCCCGCTCTGGTGAATGCCATGGATGGCTTGCAGCTTAACTTTGTTGTAACCGATACCCTTTTCTTTAACTTCAACGAGAAGGTGACGCGTCGTATCGCACTGCAGCTCGATCCTACTCAGAGAGTAACAGGCGAACGCCACGCCATGCTGCGTCCTGTTCGCATTGATCCAGACACCATTACCTTCAGAGGGCCATCCTCCATGGTCGACAGTTTGCCGAGCCCTTTCGTGTTGCGACTGCCGATCACCAATCTGACTGAGTCGGCCAAGATCGTGGTGCCCATCGAGTATGATAATAAGTCGCTGGTAAAATCAGATATAACAGAAGCCACGGTGTCGGTCAGGATAAGGCCCCTGCAGCAGCGGGAACTCCAGGTAACGCCGGAAATGGTGAATGTGCCTTTGAATACTGAGGTAACCTTAAGACCGCAAGTGGTGTTGATTCGCTACCTCGCCCTCGAAGACTCAGGAGCTGTTATCAATTCAGAGGCATTCAAAGCCATTGTAGACTTCTCAAGGTATAACCGCCAGGACTCTACAGTGGTGCCTGAACTGGTACAGAAGCCCGCCGGAGCACGCAATATCACGCTCTGGCCTGAGCGTATCAAAGCTGTTTTACAGAAATAATGTTATGCTCAGGATAGGTGTAACCGGGGGCATAGGAGTTGGCAAAACAATAGTGTGCCGCCTGTTTCAGGTGTTAGGTATACCAGTGTATGACGCTGACACCCGCGCCAAATGGGTGATGCAATATGATACAGCGCTAAAACTTGAATTGCAAGAGGCTTTCGGACAGGAAACTTATACCGCAGAGGGCCAATTAAACCGTGCTTATCTGGCGTCGGTGGTGTTCAATAACCAGGAGCGACTGGAGAAACTAAATGCCTTGGTGCATCCACATGTAGGCACCGACTTTGAACGCTGGGCTGCGGCGAATGCTAGTGCACCTTATCTGATCAAGGAGGCCGCGCTGATGTTCGAATCGGAGTCGTGGCGGCAGATGGATGAAATTATAGTTGTGACCGCTCCGCTGGAGGTGCGCCTCGAGCGCCTGCTCAAGCGTGACCCGCACCGCACAGAAGCTGATATAAAAGCAATCATCAGTAAACAGCTAAGCGAAGAAGAGAAGATTGCCCGGGCACAGCACATTGTCTACAACGATGATCAGCAGCTGATCATCCCGCAGGTGATCACCCTGCACCAGCAGTTTTTAGATAAGGTATAGGCAATAGTTGAAGCAGTATAGGTATAGGCCAGCCGGTAACAGGTATGGCCTTTTTTGTTTTAGCGACTCTGCGCCGGGTGTTTGACATACCAATACAACAGGATGGGCGTTAAGGTATAGAGGATGGTTGGATGAGCAGTAGGTATGGCCTTGAAAATCAGGCTAAACAGAAAAGTATGGACATAAAAAAAGGACAACTTTTATGTTGTCCTTTTGTGGGGCGTACTGGATTCGAACCAGTGACCCCCTGCTTGTAAGGCAGGTGCTCTGAACCAGCTGAGCTAACACCCCGTTTTTTCGTTTCGTTGACCTGTTGTCCCCGTTTGATGATGCAAATATGGGGCGTTTTTTTGGAACTGCAAAACATTTGGAAAAAAAATCTTAAAATTTTTTTTCGTGCCCTCGGGCCTATTGTGCACGTGTGAATACTGCAGTACCTTTAGCTTTTGTAAGATGCTTAAAATCTGAACTTTCTCTTGGGACGAAATCGTGTTGTGAAAAAAGTGCTATTTTATATCGCCCTGGCAGCAGTGGCGATTACAGGCATTTCGGCGGGGTTGGTGTATGCGTATCAGGATAAAATAATCGGCCTATTTGTAGCCGAAGCTAACAAGCACATCACGACAAAAGTAGAAGTCGGTAAGATTTCGCTCTCCCTCTTCGATAAATTTCCGCAGGTGGCTGTGGCGCTTGACCAGGTAAACGTGCATGAAGGTATAGCAGAGAGTGACTCTTCGCTGGCTCGGGCCGAGAAACTGTATTTCACCTTCAGTGTGTTTGATGTCATCCGGGGTAAATATGATGTGAAACAGCTATACCTGGAAAACGGCTCTATTCATGTGCGCGTGCTGAAAAACGGGCAGGCTAACTACCATATCATTGCAACTGATTCCAGCGACTCCTCCGGTGATTTCGCCTTCAATCTGGAAAAGATCAACCTGAGCCAGGTCGCTGTTCGCTATACCGACCTGCAGTTAAATCACTACATCGAAGCCGATGCAGCGCAATTGGTTGCCGCTATGGCCATCACAAATGAAGAGATAGCGCTGGAAACGAAAGGTAATGCCACGATAAGCACGATCCGGATAGGAGAGAGCGAGTACTTCAAAGAGAAGTCCGTTGAATTGCACACTGCCCTTACTATAAACCGCACGGCGCATACCATTGCCTTAAAGCCCTCGGTTGTGCAGGTGGAAGGCGCCGCCTACGAGGTTGGCGGACAGATTGCCTATGGCGGCACAACAGAGCTGGATTTGCAGCTGCAGGGTAAGGACACTAATATTCAGTCGCTGCTTTCGCTGCTGCCCCAGCAGATCACGCGTGAATTTAGCCAGTACCGCAGCGAAGGCGATGTCTTCTTCAAAGGCACTGTGCAGGGCAAAGTATCAGCCAAGCATAACCCGGAGGTGGCCTTTGAGTTCGGCGCCCGCAACGCATCCTTCTTTCACCCTGATACAAAGCAGAAAATTGAAGGCCTGCACCTGGACGGATACTTTACAAACGGCAGTGGAAAGAGCGCTGCAACATCACTACTGGAGTTGAAGAACCTGAGAGGTGTGCTGAACAAGCGCCCCTTTGAAGGAAGCCTGACTTACCGCAACTTTGATAACCCCTACCTGGCCTTTAGCGCCAAAGGCATGCTGGATGTGGGCTACGTGGTAAGCCTGCTGCAGCTCGATGAGGTACGCAGTGGAAGTGGTCTGGCAGATGTACGCATTGCCTTTGCAGGGAACCTAAAGGAGTTTAAGGCCAAACCAGGAAACAGCACCCTGAACACAAGCGGTGACATTACGCTGCACAACGTGATGCTGAACCTCAAGGAAATGCCGATGCCACTGAAGAGCCTGAATGGCAACTTCATTTTCCAGAAGAATGATGTGGCGGTGTCGGACTTCAAAGGGCAATTAGGAGACTCAGATTTTGTGTTGAACGGTATGTTTCGTAACGTCATGGCCTGGTTGCTGCTTGACAGGCAGCGCCTGCTTGTGGAGGCGGATTTCAGTAGCCAGTACCTGAATTTCGACCAGCTGCTTAGCGAAGAACTGAATACCCCGGCCGATGCCAGGCAAACCAGTAGTGGCGCCTATAAGTTTAACATTTCACCGGATATCGCCTTTGATCTGAGTGCCACCATCCGGCAGGCGAAGTTCAGGCGCTTCAGAGGAGAGCACATTAAAGGAGAGGTAAAGCTACGCAACCAGATCGTCTCAACACCTAACATCTCGTTCAATGCCATTGGAGGTAACTTTGCCGTGCGCGGCAACCTGGATGCCCGCAACCGTGACAACATCAAGGTGAGTACAGCCACCAAGCTAAGCAACATGAGCGTCGACAGCCTGTTCTATGTTTTCGAGAACTTTGGGCAGAGCTTTGTTTCCGACAAGCACCTGCGGGGCAGGCTGACAGCCAATATTGTGTCAGATGTGTACTTCGATAGCCACCTCAATGCCAAAACTGACCTGATGCAGGCCGAGATAGCCGCGACAGTGCGCGACGGGCAGCTGATCAACTTTGCTCCGATGCAGAAAATGTCCGCCTTCGTAAAGCGGTCAGAGTTGGCGAATATGAAGTTTGCGGAGCTAAGCAACAATTTCTGGATACAGCAGCGCACCATCTTCATTCCCGAGATGGACATTCGCTCCAATCTCTCTGCTATGCCTTCGGTGTCCATCTCGGGCACCCATACTTTTGACCAGGACATGGACTACCGCATTAAGTTACCGCTATCCAAAGGGAGCCGCCCTGACCGTGACAGTGTGTATGGGGTGGTAGCAGAGGATCCGGATGCAGGCAACAGCTCACTTTTCCTGACCCTGCGCGGTAAGGAGAGCGACTTTAAGCTAGCTTATGACAACGAGCGGGTGCGTGAGAAAATCAAAACAGACCTGAAGCAAGAAGGACAAGAGCTAAAGGACCTGCTACGTGGCAAAAAGCCAGTAAAGCAGGAGAAAAAAGTGGAGTTGCAGGAAGGAGAGTATTTCGACTTTGACTAAGGCTACAGTGTAGCGGCTATACTCGGAAAGTGTTCGTGCGGATGGGGTTATCTCAAACAGGTATAGGTGGAGTGTTATTGCAGGTGTAAGTATAGTATTGCAAAAATTATATTTTACTTACATCCCTTGTTAATGATCGTTTACCTTGTTAAAGCGGGTGTTTGTTAAAAAAATACTGTTGATTGTATAACCTGGCTGGCATTCGGTCGTTAGATAAAACAAAATTACAATAATGATTTGCGTTGATTTTTGGGAATAGATGTAAAAGTTACTGTAAGCTTCCTTGGTAAGATCCAATAATGGTGAAAGAAGGGCTGCAGTTTGAAAATATAAGGGTGAAAAAAAAGCCGGAGTTTCTCCGGCTTTTTTATTTATAGCTGTGCAAGTACTCCTACTTATTGCAGATCAGAGGGAGGAAAATGAGCCGTCTCAGGTGCCTGCGGAGCATCCCGCTTATTTTCCTTGTATACATGCAGTGTCTGCGTAGGGAAGGCAAAGTCGGCACCGTGCTTCTCTACTACTTCCACGATCTTATAGGCAACTTCTTCTTTGATATTGATGAACTCATTCCAATCCAGAGCTTCCACAAAGTAGAGCACCATTACGTCTTTAGAACTTGCTCCAAGGTTCTGAAAGCGGATGCGGCCGTCCAGGTTTGTCTGTGGGTGGCTGTCGATGTATTCCTGCAACTCGCTGGTGATGGCCTTGATCTGAGCTGATGTCGTGTCGTAGGTCAGGTTCACGTCAAACTGTACTCTCCGGAAGGTGCGCAGGCTCAGGTTATTGAGCGGTTTATCGATCATGCTCTTGTTGGGCACAGTCACGAAAGTCTTCTCCAGGGTGCGTATACGGGTGCTTCGGAACCCGATTTTTTCAATCACACCTGTTACGCCGCCTACTTCCACCAAATCGCCTACTACAAAAGGGTGGTCCAGGAAGATCGTAAAAGAGGCGAGCAGGTTTTCCAGACTTTCTTTGGCGGCAAAGGCGATGGCCAGGCCACCTACACCCAAACTGGCTACAATGGCCGCTACGTTCACTCCGAAAACTGAACCCAGCACCACCAGAAAGGCAAATATGTAGATAATGACTTTGGTAAAGTCCTTAAAGAACGGCAGAAGCTGATCGTCGAGCTTGGAAGCGGTGCGGCTGGCTCTGCGCTGGAATACAAGCCCAAAGAAGTCTATGAAGCGGGTAATAACCCAGGTAATGGCCGCAATGATGAAGATCTGGTAAATGCGAAACAAGGATATCTGCAGCATAGGGCTACCGATGTACGCTATTCCAGATGGAAATTTCAGCACATTAACAGCCAGAAAAAGAAAAACCAGAAACACCACCATCTCCAGCGGTTGTATCAGGAAGCGTTTCAGACTAGCCTGGCCTTCCTCGTCTGCAAAGCGCTTCACCACCCTGAAGATGATGCCGGTGATCAACCTGGACAGCAGGGTCTTAAAAATATATCCGATCAGCAGGATCGTGGCGAACGAAAGATAAGCCGCTACTGTGTTGCCTAAAAACTCATAGGAAAGATATGTCCTTATATCATCCATACGCATCATATTATAGCAGTTGGCTAAGCGCTATTTCAAAGGAAGTCTTGGCGATCTCTGTTTTTGCCTGATTCTTGGTGTGGGTGCTCTCCAGTGCCTCCCGGATGACGCGGGAGATGTCATGGAAAATGGCATCATCGGTAATTTCCACTTCATTCTCCATCAGGTAAGCAAACACACGGGCCATACCGCAGTTAGCGATAAAGTCAGGTATAACGGATATGTTTCGATCGGCGAACTCACCGGTAGGGCCAAAGAAAATCTCCGGATCCTGGAATGGCACGTTGGCCCCGCAGGAGATGACCTCAAGACCGCTGGCGATCATTTGCTCAAGCTGTCCGCGGGTAACGAGGCGCGATGCAGCGGCAGGTATAAAGATCTCGGCAGGAATTGACCAGATGCGGTTGTTCATCTCCTCAAACGGGATCAGATTCTCGGTGTAGAGTGCATTGCCCTGCCGGCCCAGGAACAGCTCCCTGATCTCTTCGAAAGTGAAGCCTTCTTCTTTGATCAGGCCGCCCGCACGATCGATAATGCCAACAATTTTAACGCCCTTGCCTGCCAGATAGAAGGCAGCAGCGGCGCCTACATTGCCCCAGCCTTGTATGATGGCCCGCTTACCCTCAAACGAACCACCCCAGATGGTATAGTAATGGCAAACAGCCTCGGCCACGCCATACCCTGTAATCATATCAGCCACAGTATACTTGCGGGCAGTAGCCGGAGTGTAAGCCGGGTCTTCGATTACTTTGATCACTCCTTGACGGAGTTGACCTATTTTGTTGATCTTTTGGGGCTCGGTTGCATTGAAGTGTCCATTCACAACACCTTCCTGCGGGTGCCACAAACCGTAGTCTTCTGTAATTGGAATCACCTCGTGTATCTCGTCCACATTAAGGTCGCCACCTGTTCCGTAGTAGCTCTTCAGGAGCGGAATAACGGCCTTGTACCAGCGCTCCAGCACACCACGCTTGCGCGGGTCGGCCGGATCGAAGTTGATGCCCGACTTGGCTCCGCCGATAGCAGGGCCGGATACGGTGAACTTCACCTCCATGGTTTTAGCTAATGACTCTACCTCACGCTTGTCCAGGCCTTTGCGCATGCGGGTGCCACCACCGGCCGCACCACCGCGCAGCGAGTTGATCACCACCCAGCCTTCGGCCTCCGTTTCGGCGTCTTTCCACTCAAATACTATCTCAGGGCGTTTATTCTCAAATTTTTCGAGAAGCTCTTTCATGGGTTTGTTTGTAGTTAAGGGTTTACAGACCGCAAAGGTACAAAAATACATCAGAGCGTACAGACCCGCGAAATCCTAAGGCTCTCCAGAGGTGAGGATTGTACTGTGCTGGGAATGCGCGTTACGACACTGGATTTTTGGTGAAAGGAAGTCAGGTTGGACAATTCGCGGAGGGAGTCAATCGGGGGAGGGCCATATAGCAATCTATTAACATTAAGTATTTTATATATCCAATTTTAATTTTTATACGTACATCTACTCAATTCAGCATTCAGGATGTGTCTGACAAGGAGTGTGTTGTGTTATGGGAGCCTTCAGAAGAAAATTTTAAAAATCCTTTGAAGCTACATCAGCCAAATGTCGCTGTTGCCGTATATATCTTAATATGAATTGTATTGTTTAAATGTATGTAGAAACTGTTAGGTATAATTATTAATTATGAAAAGTTTGTTGTCTAGAATTGAATCTAAAAAAATAGATAAGGCGGCCGCCATGCTCAAAGTACTGGCGCACCCGAAAAGACTGGCGATAGTGGACTTGCTCGGCAAGGAAGATAAAATGACTGTTACGGAAATTTATAAGTATCTGGACCTGCCACAAGCTATTGCTTCCCAGCATTTGATTACGCTGAAGGATAAAGGTGTGCTCTCTTCTTTTAAGGTAGGCACCAAGATTTACTACTCCCTTGCCATACCAAAGCTAATTGACGTGATCGATTGCCTGGAAGAATGTTGCATTGATATTTAGTGATCCGCCCCGGTGCTTTGGCACCGAATATTGCACCAATAGAAAAGCCAAAGGTCTCCGTTCCCTTCATTTAAAGAAGCTGGCGGGGACCTTTGGCTTTTCTATTGGCTAAATAAAATAGGCGGTTTACAAAGTTCTGCGGTGAAGCAAATGCCTGTGTTTGGGTCTTATAATAGAATTTTGTCGCCTGATTCTTTTTGCTTTTTAGTTTTCACCCTTTTCGTGGTAGGGGCAGTTGCAGGCTTGTCTTTTTTCATGGCCTTCTCAACTTCACGCTTCAGTATCTCGTGGCCCTCGTGGGTAGTGGCAGCAGAAAGAGCCACAGCATCGGTGCGACGCACGACACGGGATGAGGTAGCAACTACATGTGGTTTTGATGTTGCAATCCATTTGGCATCTGCGTCTGCATAAGCGTCAGCAGGCTTATCAGCTACCATTCTATAATCTGACTTTTGTATAGGAGCTATACCGTCATTGGCAATATCACGCTCCGTCAGCATAAACGAATGGCTTGTGCAAGAGCTGAGTAGCAGAACAACAGTAATAAAGGATAGGAGAGTCGAGATGTTTTTCATTTTTACTGCACTAAGGGTAATAAGATAGATTTTGTTTGCTGCTGTTCTCTTAGCTTGGATTGGTTTCTTCGGTTAAAGTAAATATCTTATTTGAATATTTATATGTTCAAAGATATGTATAAATAATTATATAGCGCAAGTGTAGACACAAAAAAAGCTGACTTTTTCGAGTCAGCTTTCTACTAATGATTTTTAACAATGCTAATGCGAGTCCGCAGGTTGCTTTTCCAGGTCAAATAAGTCGTTGAGCAAGTCGATCAGTGTTTCAGCTTCACCACGCTTACAGGCAGCCTTGAGTTGCAGTACAGGCAGTTTAATTACTTTCTGCATCATCGATTTGGTAATGCTGTCAACCAGCTTCGCTTCCTTCGGGCCGAGCTTTTTCATGTAACGGGCCATTTCCTCCTGGCGAATTGTCTCGAGCGCATTCTTCAGCTTGTTAATGGTAGGCGATACCATCATCTCTTTCGACCAGTCATTAAACTGCTCTTTTGACTCCTCTATAATAGCGCGTACCTGCGGCACAGAGTTGATGCGCTGCTGGAGCGCTGCTGATGCTTTGTTCTGTATAGTATCGATATTGTAAACCAACACACCTGGCACAGCTTCTACTTCGGCCTCAACGCTACGCGGTACTGATAAGTCTATGAAGAACTTGAACGTGAGCACGTTCAGGCGCTGGATCATTTCTTTGGTGAAGAAAGGCGTTTCGCGGGCTACAGAAGAGATAATCACATCCGCTTCTTTTAAGCCTTGCACGATATCTTCGAATGGGAGCACAGCCATGCCGCACTCGTCAGCTAAAGTCTGTGCCTTAGCCATCGTACGGTTTGTAATGGTCACATGCTGGTAACCTTTGTCTTTAAGATGACGACACACATCAGCGCCGATCTCGCCCACACCTACTACCAGTATCTTCGGCTCAGCCACCACATCGGCAGTCAGCTCCTCGATCAGCTCAATGGCTGCATACGAAGTAGAGGCGGCGCCGTCGCGGAAGGCGGTTTCTTGTACCACACGCTTGTTGGTGAAGAAGATGGTGTGCATCAGGCGGTGCAGAAACGGACCGGCAGTCTCGTTATCGGCGGCCCACTGATACGACTGCTTCACCTGGTTGGTGATCTGCATATCGCCAACCACCTGCGACTCCAGGCCCATACTCACCTCAAATAAATGCTGCACAGCATCGTTGTGCTCGTTGAGGATGGTAAAATAGTCGAGATATTGGGTGATGTTGTCGATGCCTTTGGTGATGCCGAGCAGCTTCACAATCTCGGTACTATAGTCCAGGTCGGAGTTATAGTATACTTCGGTGCGGTTGCAGGTAGAGAGCACCAGAATGTCAGAAGCCTGAATAAAGCTCTTCAGCGTCTGAATAAATTGCCTGCATGAGTTCTCATCTAAGGCAATCAGCTCCCTGATATCCAGCGGCGCTTTCTTATATGACAGGCTGATTGCTTTAAAGTTCTGAAGCATAACTTACGTTCGGAATACTAAAGTGCAAAATTACTGTATTGATGATTAAAATGAAACTTCCTTGCCCTTATTAATTAATTTATACTAATTTCAGATAATTTTCGCGCCACCGCATGATTCCCATTTACGCCCAGAAAAACAGAATAAAGTTTCTTGTCGTCATTGTCGCGCTCATTATTGGGGCGGTTACCATTACGTACACTAACGTATTAGTGAGCAAACTGTCTGAAAGAGAGCAAGAATTGGTGCAGCTCTACGCCAAAGGCCTGCGCTACATGATCAATGCTCCCAGCGATGACAACATCGTGTTTATTGAAGAAGAGATCCTGTCCTCTAACCATACCATACCTGTTATTCTTACTGACGAGCACGAAAATATTCTCGATTTTAAGAACATCGATCTGCCCGAAAACATTTCAGAGAACCGCAAAAATGAGCTGTTGCAGCGTGAAATTGCCCGTATGAAGGCGCAGCACGCTCCGATCATAGTGCCTTGGGCAGAGGGTTCTGAGAATTATGTCTTCTACAAAGACTCGGCCCTGCTATCGCAGTTGCGCTACTACCCCTATGTGCAGTTGATGGTTATCGCCTGTTTTGCCCTCATGGCTTATTTTGCTTTCAGTTACTCCCGTAAGGCGGAGCAGAACAGGGTATGGGTGGGCCTGGCCAAAGAAACTGCTCACCAGTTGGGTACACCGCTCTCGTCACTGATGGCCTGGTACGAGTACATGAAGGCCAGCCCGAAGTTCGAAAATGAGCCGATCACAGCCGAGCTTTGGAAGGATATTCGTCGCCTGGAGATTATAACGGAGCGTTTCTCGAATATCGGTTCGGTGCCGCTGTTGCGTGACGAGAACGTCCTGCAGGTGACTGAGAATGCCATCAATTACCTGCAGAACCGTATCTCAAGCAAGGTGGACTTCAGCGTTACCTCTAATTTTGCACCTGATATCACGGCTAAGGTCAATGTGCCGCTCTTTGATTGGGTGATTGAAAATATCTGCAAAAATGCTGTGGATGCGATGGAAGGCCGCGGCAGCATCAGGCTACAGCTCTCGCTCCTGGGCAAGAGCCAGGTTGCACTCGACATAAGTGATACAGGCAAGGGTATACCTAAAAGCAAGATGGACTCCGTTTTCCTGCCTGGCTTTACCACCAAGAAGAGGGGTTGGGGACTAGGACTGGCACTGGCCAAGCGCATCATTGATAACTACCACGCAGGCAGACTCTATGTCAAGTCTTCTGAAATCGGCAAAGGCACCACCTTCCGGATTGTGCTGAACAGGTGATTGGAGTTTGGGAGTTGATGAGTCTAAGAGTTGGGATTTTAAAAAAATGAAATGTAGCTACGTTTCGCTAAAACGTCATTGGTAGGTATAGCCGTAGGGGCGGGTCGCAATCTGTCTACTTCATTTGCGGGTATAGCCCATTAGAGAATAACATCATCAATCAAGGAAATGCTTTTTCGTGAAGCAATGATAACGGTAGTCAGGTATAGCAATAGGTATAAGTCTGAATGGGACGCTTTCATCAAAGCTTCCAAAAATGGCACGTTCCTGTTTATGCGCGATTACATGGAGTATCATGCCAATCGCTTTGAAGATCATTCGCTCCTATTCTATTATAAAGATAAACTGGTGGCGGTGCTGCCGGCTAATGCCACAAACAATGAGCTGCATTCTCATGCCGGCTTAAGTTATGGGGGTGTGGTAAGTGGCCATAAGATGAAGACCTCACTGATATTACAGGTATTCGATGCCCTGATTAGGTATAGCCGGGAGCAGCGGTTCGAGTCACTTTATTATAAAGTCACCCCACACATTTACCACCAAGTGCCGGCCGAGGAAGATCTATATGCCCTGTTTAGGTATGGCGCTGTTCTATACCGCCGGGATGTAAACTCTGTGATTGACTTAGGGCAGCCTGTCAGGTATAGCAAAGACCGGCGTTGGCGCCTGTCGCAGTGCAAAAGCCATGAATGGGAGGTGAAGCGCTCAGGAGATTATGCGGATTTTATGCAGTTGGTAACTAGGCAGCTTGAAAGCAGGCATAAGTTGCAACCCGTGCATAGTGTATATGAAGTAAATAAGCTGGCACAACTATTCCCTGATAATATTAGCCTTTATACAATTTCACAGGAGGGAAAGCTGCTGACAGGCGCCTTGGTGTACGAAACCGCTACCGTAGCACATTGCCAGTATATCGGCGCTAGTGACAGGGCTCAGGAAGAAGGTGCAGCTTACGTACTTATTGACCACTTGATAGATAAGGTATACCCGCACAAAAAGTATTTCAGTTTTGGCATCTCTACAGAGCAGCAGGGGCTATACCTGAACGAGGGTTTGGCGAGTTACAAAGAAAGTTACGGCGCACGCACTGTGGTGCATGACTTTTACCGACTGGATTTCTAGTTTCGGGTAAGCAGGGCACTGCCTTCAATTTACTCCAAATCCAGTTGTCGACCTTCAGCCTTGGCCTGCTCATCCAGCTTAGTGCCAACACCTATACCTATGCCCATTCCAATTGGCATGCCCAGTCCAAGGAAAGCGAAGTTTTTCAGCATCAAGGCAAACACGACACCAAAAGGAAGTCCTAGCGCTGTCATACCCAGAGCCATCCATAGCTTTTGATGATGCTTTTGAGGCACCAGTTTCAATTGCTTTTCCACAAGCTTGAGAATGGAACTACGTGTTTCCTTCAGTCTTGCCGTATACTGTGCCGCTGGAATATCTTGGCTGTTGAGCGGCTCTAGCTGTTGTGTAATGGCGGTAGCTATACCTTCAGGGATCTCTTTGCTGTTTAGCGCATCTATCAACCTTTGCATGTCATCAAGCTCCCTTGTCAGTTTCTCAGACTGCACTACATCCGCTTGTGGTTGCAATTTTGGGATCATAGGCTCTCTATTTTTTTAGACTCAAACTGGTACCTCCGCTGCTATGGGTTCATACTCGTTCTTCTTGCCAAACAGCTTGATAATACCCCACAGAATAACGGCTCCTATAATGTATACCAGGAACCAGTGTACGCCCCAGCTGGAGAGTGAGGTGCACACCAAGTTAGCCACTAATGCGACCGTAACAGCATAAGGCAGCTGGGTTTTTACGTGATCAATGTGGTTGCAGCCAGAGGCAAGTGAGCTGAGAATTGTCGTATCAGAAATAGGGGAGCAGTGGTCACCAAACACGGCACCAGCCAACACCACTGAAATCACATTGTACATGATCGGCATAGTTTCCTCTACACTCATGCCATGCTGCTGACTCACATACCAGGCGGCGGGCAGCATCAGCGGGTACAGGATGGCCATGGTGCCCCAGCTCGAGCCGGTTGAAAATGCAATGATGGCCGCCAGGAAGAAGGTGATCTCCGGTAACCAGCGCGGCGACACGTTACCCGAGAAGAGCGAAGTCAGGTACTCAGCGGTGTAAAGCTCTTTCGTAACCTGTGCCAGCGACCAGGCTAGCACGAGTATAAGCATGGCCGGCAGCATCGTCTTAAAGCCTGTCACCAGCGATTCCATAGTCTCATACAAACTCATGATGCGCTGGCTCACCGTAAGCGCTATCGCCACGACCACTCCCGAAAGTGAAGCCCAGATCAGTGCAGTATATGAGTTGGAGTCGCCTATGGTCATGGAGAGTTTGCGAAAGAAACCGATGCTCGTGTCAGCCCAGGTATCGGGGTTGTAGCCGGTATAGAGGAGGCCGATCACGGTACCGAAAATTACCACCAGCACAGGTATAAGCGCATTGAAGGCGCGGCTACGATCAGGGTCGATGGCTTCGAACTCGGCCATTTCCTGCTGCTGGCGGGCTTCGCTGCGGCTGTCGGGGCGATGATTGCTCACAGCACCGGTGGTACGGGCCCGCTCCTCAGCCTTGTGCATCAGGCCATAGTCCCGGTTCATCCATATCAGCATAAACATAAACACCAGTGTCAGCACCGGGTAGTAGGCATACTCCAGCGAGTGGAAGAACAGTGAATAAGCGCCCTCTTCTATACCTAGGGTCGTGGCGGCATCCTTAATATAGCCTAATTCAGCGCCAACCCAGGTTGTTACGAAAGCGATGGCAGCCACAGGGGCGGCGGTGCTGTCGACAATGTAGGCCAGTTTCTCGCGGGAGATGCGGTGCTTGTCAGTGACCGGACGCATGGTATTGCCGACAATCAGGGTGTTGGCGTAGTCATCGAAAAAGATGGCAATGCCCAATACCCAGGTCACCAGCTGTGAGCTCCGGGCTGAGCGTGCGTAGCGGGAGAGCTTGTTCACGACTCCTGCCATACCTCCGTTTTTGGAGATAATAGCCACCATGCCGCCGATCAGCATCGAGAACAGGATCACGGCGATGTGGTCCGTATCAGTCATGGCACTGACCAGGTAGGTATCGGCTACAGCGAGCAAGCCCGTGAAAAAAGCCTTGACGGACATGCCGTAGATCACAAAGCCACCCACCCAGATGCCAGCAAAAAGAGCTAGTAATACCTCTCTGAAGATAAGGGCCAGGATGATGGCAATGAGCGGTGGCAGAATAGAGAGCCACATCGGAAAGCGGCGTACCCCATGCTCGGCCTCGGCATCGATGCGGTAAAGGCGAGCGATGGTATGGGTGCCTACGTTGGCGCTCACCTGTATAAGGTTGGCCTTTTGGGGCAGTGAGAAGCGTGCCTCACCTTCCGTAAAGCTGACTTCCTGCAGGTTGCCATTGATGCGTACAGGCAGCGGGCCGCTATACTTGACCAGGTTGCCCGCCTCATTGGTGGTGCGCAGGGTAAAGGCCGTGTCGTTGACGGCCTGCAGTCTGAATTCTTCTATGGCTAACTCTGTGCTGTCTTCCTGCGCCATCGTCTGAAAGGAGAGAAGCATCAGCAGCGCAAGACTCAAAAGGGTCTGTAATAACCTCATGTGGTTGTAGGGTCGGTTCTTGTAAACCCTTAAGTAAGCAAATTATTGAGAGATTAGAAAATTCTGATATTGGCTAACCTCGTTGGGTCATACTAAAACAGCCCCTGCTTTAGTATGACAGAGGCTGTTAGAAAGAGGTATATTCTTATTCGGTCTCCAGATAGCTACTTCGCTCTGTTTACTATGAACACACCCATCAGAATAATGACCATGCCCACGTAATGCCACAGGTGGATTACTTCTCCGTCCAAAACACCCCACATCAGCGCCACAATTGGAATAAGGTAGGTAGAAGAGCTGGCAAAAAGCGTGGTGCTCATGTGGATTAACTTATTGAAGAGCACCAACCCTACTGCCGTACTGAAAACGGCCAGAATAGCAATGTACATAAAAGCCTCCCATGCGCCTGGTGTACTCTGTAACTTCGGCACTACATCTGTCGTGAACATGTAGGCAATGGCAAGTGGTCCAACTGTGAGCAGCGCCATACTTGACATCACCAAAGGCTTCATACCCTGCAGGCGGTGCTTAATGATGTTCACGCTGCCGCCATAGCAAATCGTAGCGATGACGATGTAGATACCATAGAAAGTATTATCCATATTGGTGTCGCCGCCCGAGAATATCAGAATCGCAGTGCCTGCTATACCTATAATAATGCCGAGCATACGCATCCAGGTGATGGCCTGCTGGAAAAAAATAGCACCAACCAGCAGGGTAAAGAGCGCCGTCAGCGAATTAAGCACACCAGCCAATCCACTGGCCAGTTGCGTCTCGGCATAGGCAAATAGAAAGGCCGGAAACAGGTTGCCCAGCAGTCCGCTTCCCAGCAGGTACTTCCAGCGGTACGGCTCTACCTGCCGGAGGTGCTTGATAGCAAACGGAGAGAGCGTCAGGAAGGCAATAGTGATCCGGATAGCGCCCAGTTCATTTGAGCTGAACACGATCAGTCCCTTTTTAATCAGGATAAAGGATGTGCCCCAAATCAGGGCCAGAATAATAAGCAGGAACCAGGCCAGCGCCGGTGTACCTGTTTTCTCCTGTGCGGGAGCGAGAGTTGTTTTGATAAGAGTAAAAGTTTAAAAGTTAGAGAGTTTAGGAGTTTGAGAGTTTTTTGTCAACCACAGCCTGTAACTCAGCCACAAATATAAAAGGAGTTGAAGTCTCAACACGTATGTCGAATCCTCAACTCCTAAATTTTATAGCAAGAGAGCTGGCTGTTAAATTCTCAAAGTTTTGAACTCTCTAACTCCCTACGCTTCTTCATACGCCATCGTCTGGGCGATCTCGTCCAGCGTGTCATAGATTTCCTGGATGTCTTCAGACTGTACCAGTTTCATGCGCAGCGGCTTGAAGTGCGGCAGGCCGCGGAAGTAGTTGGTGTAGTGGCGGCGCATCTCGAAGATGCCCAGCTTGTCACCTTTCCACTCCAGCGAGTGCGTGAAGTGCTGGCGGCAAACTTCTACACGTTCTTCCAAAGTTGGAGGTGGTAATGTTTCGCCGGTGGCCATGTAGTGTTTGATCTCGTTGAAGATCCACGGGTGACCGATGGAAGCGCGACCGATCATAATGCCGTCTACGCCATACCGGTTCTTATACTCCAGCGCCTTCTGCGGAGAGTCGATGTCGCCGTTGCCGAAGATCGGGATGTGCATGCGCGGGTTGTTCTTCACTTCTGCAATCAGGCTCCAGTCGGCTTCGCCTTTGTACATCTGCACGCGGGTACGGCCGTGTATACTCAGGGCTTTTATGCCGATATCCTGCAGTCTTTCGGCTGTCTCTACAATGTATTTTGTGTTCTCGTCCCAGCCTAGTCGTGTCTTTACGGTAACAGGCAGGTGCGTGGCTTTCACAATCTCCTCGGTCATCTTCACCATTTTGGGCACGTCGCGCAGCAGTGCGGCGCCCGCACCCTTACAGGCTACGTTCTTTACAGGGCAGCCGTAGTTGATGTCAATCAGGTCAGGACCTGCCTGCGACGACACAATGGCGGCTTCGCGCATCGAGTCGATGTCGGAGCCGAATATCTGAATACCAATCGGACGCTCGTAGTCAAAAATGTCGAGTTTTTGCACACTTTTGGCGGCATCACGTATCAAACCCTCAGAAGAGATGAACTCGGTATACATCAGGTCTGCACCGTTGGCCTTGCACACTTTTCGGAAAGGCGGATCGCTCACGTCTTCCATCGGCGCCAGCAGCAGCGGAAACTCGCCCAGTTCTATGTTCGCTATCTTTACCAAAGCAAAAGTTAAATTTTCACGTAAATTTACGTCAATTAAACCTAATCTTCTCTATGAAAGGTTTCATCT
Organism: Pontibacter sp. LHS1; assembly: GCF_058932855.1. Classification (NCBI taxonomy): domain Bacteria; kingdom Pseudomonadati; phylum Bacteroidota; class Cytophagia; order Cytophagales; family Hymenobacteraceae; genus Pontibacter; species Pontibacter sp. LHS1. The sequence continues at coordinate 51,082 of NZ_JBZYWF010000003.1, read as the reverse complement.
CCGAAGACCGACACCCACTTTTAGTTCTGCTATTGTTGCTGGCGTTCATGCTGGGCGGCTATTTTGTGGCCAGTTTTCTATACCTGGTGCTGGTAAATGCGGTGCTCGGAATAGAGGTGATGGACCTGACCAATTTGCTGGCTAATCCGACGGAACACCCGGAAGCAGCCGACGCGCTTTTGCTCTTTCAGGGCCTGGTGCAGTTCTGCTCTTTTGTACTGGGGCCACTCCTGATGTTGCGCCTGGCGGGTGTAAACATCGACCACTATCTGAACTGGAAAAAGCTTCCTTTGCCGACGCTGCTGCTTTTGGCGGGCTTTCTGGTTGTTTTTATCATGCCGGCCAACTCGCTGATCATCAATTGGAATGCTGAACTCTCCCTGCCTGATTTTATGAAAGGCTTCGAGGAATGGGCGCGTGCCAAAGAAGATGAGCTGGCTGAACTGACAAAACTGATTGCCAACTTCGGAACCTTCCCGCGTCTGCTGATGGGCTTGCTCGTAATCGCGGTTATACCTGCCGTCGGCGAAGAGCTGGTGTTCAGAGGCGTTCTGCAACGGCAGGTGCACCGCTGGTCCGGCAACGCACATGTGGCGGTGTGGGTAGCAGCGATTATCTTCTCGGCGATACACGTGCAGTTCTTTGGCTTTGTGCCGCGTGTGCTGCTCGGTGCTTTGTTCGGTTACCTATACCTATGGTCGGGCAACATCTGGGTGCCAATTGTGGCGCACTTCTTCAACAACGGCTTCACCGTGTTTTTGCTATACCTGCAGCAGACGGGCGCTATCGATTTTAATGTCGAGTCGACGGAGCCGATGCCGATCATGACCATTTTGATATCGGCGGTGCTGAGTGCAGCCTTAATCTATTACCTTTACAAGCAGTTTATGCTGACGCCCACTCGCCCCGAAAGTATAGCCGAGGCTGCGGATGAGCGCCGGAATCAATAATTCAAGACGAACCACCCGGCTGATGCTGCCGGTAACCTGTAACGCATGAGCACCAAGCTATCTGCCCTTAGTAATTTACAGCAGCGCCTGATTGTAGGAGTATTAGGGGCGGCCCTCTTTATCGGAGGTATAATTTTCAGCGAGTGGACCTTTTTCATCCTGTTTCTGGGGCTCACCGTGCTGGGCACATTGGAGTTTTATAAGCTGTCAGAGGTAGCTGGCATCAAGCCCAACAAGGTATATGGTACGCTGCTGGCGGCCGGAGTTTTCATTGCGGTATTTCTGATTGACAAAGAGTACATGCCAGCCGAGCTGCTATACCTGATACTGCCCGCCCTGTTCCTGATATTTGTGCTGGAACTGTACCGCAAGGAGCCGCAGCCGTTTACAAACATATCCTTTACCATACTGGGCGTGCTCTACATCGCCGTGCCGTTCTCGCTGTTGCAGCTACTCGGCTATATGCAGGGCGACTACCGCTGGCAGCCCATCCTGGGGCTGCTGCTGTTGATCTGGTCATCTGACACGGGTGCTTACATTGCAGGCAAAAACTTTGGCAAGAACAAACTCTTTGAGCGCATTTCCCCGGGCAAAACCTGGGAAGGCTGGGTTGGCGGCACTATACTGACCGTGCTGGTTGGCTGGCTGCTGTCCATGTTCTTTCTCGATTTGGAACTATACCAGTGGATAGGCGTAGCTATTATAGTATCGGTTTTTGGCGTGTTGGGCGATTTAGTGGAGTCCCTGCTCAAGCGCAGCCTGGGTGTAAAAGATTCGGGTAAGCTGTTGCCTGGCCACGGAGGCATTCTGGACCGCTTCGATAGCCTGATCCTGGCCGTTCCATTCATCGTCGCATTCCTCAAAACTTTCTAAATTATTGTTGATTAAGGTGTAGGTAAGTGTAAATAATATTTACATAACTTTACCGCCATAATTGTTAATCACTGATTAATTCAAAAGCTTAAAATGATGTTATACAAAGAGCCTGCACCGATCAAGGATAGAGAAAATCCATTTGAATCGATGATGTCGCGTTTCAACATCGCGGCAGAGATACTTGGGCTGGATGAGGAGATTTACAATGTCCTTAAGACTCCAACGCGTCAGGTAATCGTGAATGTGCCTGTCACGATGGACGACGGCAAAGTGCGTGTGTTTGAAGGTTACCGCGTAATTCACTCTACTATCCTGGGGCCATCTAAAGGTGGTATCCGCTTCGCGCCGGACGTGTTCCTGGACGAGGTGAAAGCACTGGCTGCCTGGATGACCTGGAAGTGCGCTGTTGTAGATATACCATACGGTGGTGCTAAAGGAGGTGTCATCTGCGACCCTTACTCCATGTCGGCTGGTGAGATGGAGCGTCTGACCAGAGCGTATACGCAGGCTCTGATTGATACCTTTGGCCCTGATCAGGACATACCTGCCCCAGACATGGGCACTGGTCCGCGTGAGATGGCCTGGCTGATGGACGAATACTCTAAAACAAAAGGCTCTACCGTGCATGCTGTAGTTACAGGCAAGCCGTTGGTACTGGGTGGCTCACTGGGCCGCGTAGAGGCAACTGGTCGTGGTGTAATGGTATCGGCTATGGCTGCCATGGATAAACTGGGCATGGACCCGGCCAAATCTACGGCGGTGGTGCAGGGCTTTGGCAACGTAGGTGCCTGGGCTGCCAAACTGATGGCTGAGCGCGGCGTGAAGATACTGGGTGTGAGCGACGTAAGCGGTGCCTACTGGAACGACAACGGCATCGACATCGAAGAAGCGATCGAATATAAGAACAACAACAATGGTCGTCTGGAAGGCTACAAAAACGCCGAGAAGATCAGCAACGACGAGCTGCTGATCGCCAAGGTAGACGTGCTGGTGCCAGCCGCTGTAGAGGATGTGATCACGATCAAGAACGTGGACCAGATCCAGGCGCGCCTGATTGTGGAAGGTGCTAACGGCCCCACTTCTTACAAAGCGGACAACATCATCAACGAAAAGGGCATCATGGTGGTGCCGGATATCCTGGCGAACTCCGGTGGTGTTACGGTATCTTACTTCGAGTGGGTGCAGAACCGCATGGGCTTTAAGTGGACGCTGGACCGCGTGAACACACGTGCCGAGCGCATCATGAATGAGTCTTTCGAGCGTGTGTATGCTGCCTCTCAAAAGTACAACGTGCCAATGCGTATTGCTGCCTACATCGTGGCAATCGACAAAGTAGCGATGACTTATAAGTATCGCGGCGGTTTCTAAGAGAAGATTTTTATTAAAATAAACGAAAGTTTATATATTTTTGAAGCAGATAATAGCCCATCTACGAAACTGGATGGGCTATTATAAGTTATATAAGACCTGTAGCATTTAGTTTTCACGGATGAAAATTCATAAGGAAGGAAGAAGGATTCTATTTTTTACATTGCTGATTTTGTTGGTACTCAACCTGTTGCTATACAATTTCAACGCCGACAACAATACCTTCAACAAGATTTTCTCCGGTGTTTCAGCTGTTCTGTTTCTGCTTATCCTGCAGTTCTTCCGCAGTCCTTACCGCAACCTGTTATTGCACGAAGATCTGATCGTAGCGCCTGCCGACGGCAAGGTGGTGGTGATCGAGGAGGTAGAGGAAACAGAATACTTCAAAGATAAGCGCAAGCAGATCTCTATCTTCATGTCACCTATCAACGTGCACATCACACGTAACCCGGTGTCAGGTATCGTGAGCTACTTCAAGTACCACCCGGGCAACTACTTTGTGGCCTGGCACCCGAAGTCGAGCACGCAAAATGAGCGTACGACTGTGGTAGTTGAGTCCACTGCCGGTCCTGAAGTGCTGTTCCGCCAGATTGCCGGTGCCATGGCGCGCCGCATTGTGTGGTATGTGAATGAGGGTGACGAAGTTAGCCAGGGTGAGGAGTTCGGTTTCATCAAATTTGGTTCGCGCGTGGATATTTTCCTGCCGCTGGACACAGAGGTGAAAGTGGAACTCGGTCAGAAGACCAAAGGCGGTCAAACTGTGATTGCTCAGCTCAAGACCGAAACCCCGACCTTCTTCGGATAAGATTCTAAAGTATAGGTATACCCTGCAAGAGGTATAAAAATGCCGACTCAGGATAATCCTAGGGTCGGCATTTTTGCTTGTTAGGCACGCTGTAAAGAGCTTCAGGTCAGTTGTTTTCGTTCCTTCGTAGCAAACAAGGTAGCTGTGTAAGCAGCATCAGGAGAATGTATGTTGATCGTCGCACATTAACATTCTCTTTCGTATAGCGTTAGCAGATTGAGCATAACTGTGCCGCCTGAGGCAACTATGAAACATATCTGCTACCTGTTACTGACACTGAGCCTGGCTTTGCTTTCGTCCTGTGAAGAGCTGTTTGAGTACCACCCGAACCAGATCATACTGAACGACGACGAGCGCAACCTCACCGCCCGCAACCTGGCGCGGCTTCAAAACCAGCAGCCCGGTGATACGCTGCACCTGCTCGTGATGGGCGACACCCAGCGCTTTTATGACGCCGCCAGCGCCTTTGTTGACGCCGCCAATACCTTCCCCCACGTCGACTTCGTCATTCATCAGGGCGATATCTCCGATTTCGGCATGTCACAGGAGTTCCGGTGGGTGCACGACATCATGAAGCGGCTGAAGTGGCCATACCTGACCGTGATCGGCAACCACGACATGCTGGGCAACGGCCGCAAGGTATACCAGCAGATGTACGGTGACTTTAACTATACCTTCGACTATGGTCATACCCGCTTTGTATTCATTGATACCAACAGCCTCGAGTACAATTATAATGGCAAAGTGCCCGATATCGATTGGCTGAGTAAACAACTGCTTCACCAGGAAGGCAATAGTTGGGAGCAGGCCATCGCAGTGTCGCACATACCGCCTTACGACGATGATTTTGATACGGCTCTGGAAAGAGCTTTCCATAGAACACTGAAGGGAAGCGAGCGGGTGCAATTGAGTCTACACGGCCATATCCATGGTTTCAGGGCCGATTTCCGCTACGATGAGGAGGTGCTATACCTGGCTACTTCCACTGTAAAAAAGCGTGAATTTACATACCTGAAGGTATGGGCAGGAGGGTATAGTTTTAATAGAATTGCCTACTGATATGGAGCGGGTTTTTATGAAATATTTTGCTGGCCTGCTGCTCCTGCTGAGCCCTTACAAGGCGTATAGCCAGGAGCATTCATTTTCACCCTATCATGCCAAGGTGCAGTATGCGGGTAGCATCGGGTTTGTTTCGGTCGGTGTCGGACGGAGCTTCTTTCGTGAAAAGCTGGAGACAGACCTGTTTCTGGGCTATCTGCCGGAGCGAATCGGAGGAGATCGCATCTGGACAGCCGCCCTGAAGACCACTTTTGTGCCTTTTAAGCCTGTGCCCCTGAAGTCGCTGGACTGGCAGCCGTTGCGCACCGGGTTTCAATTGAGCCATACCTTCGGGGAAGAGTATTTTATTTTTGAGCACCACGACAAGTATAGCAGAGGCTACTATGGTTTCCCGACGGCGGTGCACTTATACCTATACCTTGGCGGGCAGGCAGACTTCACTCGTGTAGAGAAACTGCAACGGTTTGGGCTGTACTACGAAGTGGGCAGCAGCGCCGAGTACCTGATTTCTTACATCCAAAATCCGCGTTATCTGGGGCCGGGCAAGATTTTTAACCTGGCATTGGGTGTGCGGGTGAGGCTATAGAGAATAAGTTTTTTAGTGGAGGACCCTAAAAATGAATGGCCTTACTCCAAAACAGAGATAAGGCCATTCATTTAATGCCAGGCTTTGTAAGCCTTAAGCCAAAAGAGAGCTTAGTACCAGCTTTCCACGAGCTTCATCAGCTTCTCCAGGTACTTCTGGTCAACCTCGTCGAAGTCGTTTAACTTGTCGCTGTCCACGTCCAGCACCAGTTTCACCTCGCCATCTTTTATCACCGGTATTACGATCTCAGACTTGGAGTCGCTGCTGCAGGCGATGTGGCCTGGGAAGGCTTCTACGTCAGGCACCAGGATCGTTTCCTGGCGGGTATAGCAGGCGCCGCATACGCCTTTGTGGTAAGGTATACGGGTGCAGGCTACCGGCCCCTGAAACGGACCCAGCACGAGTTGCCCCTCTTTGTTGAAGTACACACCTACCCAAAAGAAGCCCATACCCTGGCGCAGGGCGGCCATCATGTTGGAGAGGTTAGCGATCAGGTCGGTTTCGCCGGTTACCAGTGCCTCGATCTGCGGAACGAGGGCTTTATATTTTTCTTCTTTTGTTAGGTTCTGGTCTACTATAAGTGATTCAGCCATAATTAGTAAGGTATAGGTATAAATGCGCAACTGGGGAGGTCTATACCTGTGAGCGGTATAGCGCCTCTGCGCAAGGGTTTATAAGTTAAGTTCTGAGATACTGTTTCGGTAATGCAAAAGCCTGTCGGAGCCAGCAGTTTGTACTTCTAGTAACTGCCCGTGTACCATACCCGGAGCCGGTGTGCCTTCGCGCAACACACAGCTCTGGCTCTTGAAACAGATCGCTTCGTCCCACAGATTTTCCTTCAACAGACTTTTGAGCAGGTAAGTGCCGCCTTCCACGAGCAGTGACAATACCTGGCGCTGGTGCAGGTCCTGCATCAGTTGTGGCAGCAGCGGTTCGTGTTCGCGAAGCTGCACATACTGCAGGTTCATGTGCTGCTGCTCCTGTTGTTTGTAGGTATACACCACAGTTGGCAGGCTCTTGTCGAACAAGTGCAGGTGGTCGGGCAGTTGCAGTTTGCGGTCGATGACCACACGCAGCGGACTGTGGCCGGGCCAAAAGCGGGTGTCGAGGCGCGGGTTGTCACAGGCCGCCGTGTGACTGCCCACCATGATAGCCTGCTCCTCGGAGCGCCACTTGTGCACCAACCTGCGCGACAATGGACCGCTGATCTGCACCTGCTGGTTGTTAGGGCCGCTGATAAACCCGTCTGCCGATTCCGCCCATTTCAGCAGGATGTAAGGCCGCTTTTGGGTATGGAAAGTAAAGAAGCGCTTGTTCAGCTCCAGTCCTTCGTTTTCCAGCACACCTACTTTCACCTGCGCCCCCGCATCAAACAGCTTTTTGATGCCACGCCCTGCCACTTTAGGGTTCGGGTCAGTATTGCAGATCACCACATCACGCACACCGCTGTTGATCAGCAGATCGGCGCAGGGCGGTGTTTTGCCAAAGTGCGAGCAAGGTTCCAGCGTCACGTATACCCTGCTTTTCGGCAGCAGGCTTTTGTCCTGCACGCTGGCAATAGCGTTAACCTCAGCATGCGGACCACCAAACATGCGGTGCCAGCCCTCACCGATAATGCGCCCCTCGTGCACCACCACGCAGCCCACCATGGGGTTCGGATAGGTATAGCCGCTGCCCAGTCTGGCCAGTTCCAGCGCACGCCGCATGTAGAGTTCGTCAGTCAAGTTCAGGAACTTAGGAGTTAAAGAGTTTAAGATCAGGGAAAAACCAAATCAGTAATAGAAAGCAAGTTGATTTTACACTTGTGACTTATACGCGATAAAACTTTACTTTTGCAAAGTTACCTAAAATCAAACAAAACCTATACCTGTGGCCACCATACAGCAAACAGCGCGACACATACGTGAAAGCATACAACATGCCTATCCCGAACCTGAGGCCGGTGCCATCGCACAGCTGGTGCTGGAGCATGTGCTGCAGAAAAGCCGCATGCAGCTAAGTTTGGCGCAGCAGGAAGAATTGAATCTGGAGCAGGAAGAGCAGGTGCAAGAGGCAATTGAGCGGCTACAGAAGCAAGAGCCGGTGCAGTACGTACTCGGGACAGCTCACTTCTACGGCCTCGACCTGCAGGTAGATGAACGCGTGCTGATACCCCGCCCCGAAACAGAGGAGCTGGTAGATTTGGTTGTGCGTGAGCACCAGGGCCGCAGTAGTCTTCAAGTACTTGACATCTGCACGGGTAGCGGCTGTATTCCTCTGGCGCTGGCTGCCAATTTGCAAGTCCGCCAGGTATACGGGCTGGAACTATCGGAAGGCGCATTGAAGGTGGCCCGGGCTAATGCCCGCCAATTGAAATTGCCGGTGGCCTGGTTACAGCAGGACGTATTCGAGCCGCTCCTTGGTATAGCATCCCATTCTTTAGATATCATTACCAGCAACCCGCCTTATGTGAAGGAACAGGAGAAAGCTCTGATGCGCACCAATGTGCTGGAGTTCGAGCCTCATCTGGCCCTGTTCGTGCCGGATGAAGACCCACTGAAGTATTACAGGCGCATTACCGGAATAGGGGCAGAGCTGCTCAAAGTAGGCGGTCGGCTGTACTTTGAAATAAATGAACAGTATGGCGAAGAAGTACGGGATTTGCTGCTGCAGGCAGGTTTTACGCAGGCGCAGGTAGTACAGGACCTTTTTGGCAAAGACAGAATCGTGAAGGGGGAGCTATAGGGTTTCCGTGTATTTTAGCAGCAACTCTCTTTGCCCAGACACGATGGTCAGACTGCCTGTATCAAGAAATACATTTTAATATTATATTTTTGTGTAAGCTAATTCTATAGCAGAGCTTTCTTGCGGAGTGAGGTATAACTTAGCCAGAGGGGCGATAAGCGGCATCATGAACCGAGCGAAGACATACGCAGCTAACAGAAAGGGCCCCATCAACTATTTAGTGATCGGGATGCTCCTGCTACCAGTTGCCGTTTATCTGCTGGACAGAGAGGCTTTTGCAGATAAACCTTATATGTTGCTCCCGTTGCTTGCGCCAGTTGCGCTTATTGCCTGGATCTACTTTGGTACTGTCTACTGGCTCGAGGATGGTAAGCTCAGGTATAAGTCTGGGCTATGGAAAGGTTTGGTGGAAGTAGACAGGATCACGCGGATAAAGGAAGGCAAAACCATGTGGGTAGGAATGAAGCCGGCGCTCGCCAGGAATGGGTTGGTAATTTGCTATAACCGCTTTGATGAAATATACATAGCACCAGAAAACAATCAGGAAGTAATCGCCGATCTGTTGGCGATCAACCAGAACATACAAGTTGTTAAACAGTAGCAAGTCATAAAAGTGGCTGCAAAACGTAAGCTTCTTAACCAGCTTGAAAACAAATCATATGAAGAAAATATTAGTGACAGGTGGGGCGGGGTACATCGGTTCGCATACCGTGGTGGAGCTGGTAGAAGCAGGCTACGAGCCCATTATCATCGACAACTTCTCTAACACCGAAGAACGCTCCCTGCAAGGTATAGCTGATATACTGGGTCGCGAAATCACTTGCCACCGCATCGACTGTACGGATGGGGCAGCGCTGCGCAGTGTCTTTGAAAAGGAAACAGGTATAGCCGGCGTGATTCACTTTGCCGCTTATAAAGCTGTGGGCGAGTCGGTGGCTGAGCCGCTCAAATACTATCACAATAACGTGGGGTCGCTGGTGGCGTTGCTGCAGGTGATGGAGGAGTTTAAAGTAAATAAACTGGTGTTCTCCTCATCCTGTACGGTATACGGTATACCTGAAAAGCTGCCTGTAACCGAGCAGACGCCGGTGCAGAAAGCCAATTCGCCTTACGGTAATACCAAGAAGATCTGTGAAGAGATCTTGGCCGACCTGGCTACCAGTGGCAGCGACATGCATACGATCGCACTGCGCTACTTCAACCCAATCGGAGCGCACCCGTCTGCCAAGATCGGCGAACTGCCACTCGGGGTTCCGAATAACCTGGTGCCATTCATTACCCAGACCGCCGCTGGTATACGCAAAGAGCTTACGATTTTCGGCGATGACTACGACACACCAGACGGCACCTGCATCCGCGACTATGTGCATGTGGTGGATCTGGCCAAGGCGCATGTGGTCGCCATTGACAGACTGCTGTCTGGTAAGGCAGAGCCCATGGAGTTCTTCAACGTGGGCACTGGCACTGGTAACACAGTGCTGGAGGCTGTGCAGGCTTTTGAGCAGGCCACAGGCGAAAAATTAAATTATAAAATTGGTCCACGCCGTCCGGGTGATGTGCCGAAAATATACGCTGACGTAACGAAGGCTACAGAAGAACTGGGCTTTAAAACAACCAGCACCTTAGAGGAAGCCATGAAAAGCGCCTGGGATTGGCAAATGCATTTACAGAAAACAGCAGAGCAACCTAACATATGAACTTATTAATCACCGGCGGAGCGGGCTTCATCGGCTCGCACGTGGTGCGGCTTTTCGTGGAGGCTTACCCGCAGTACCGCATCTTCAACCTCGACGCCTTGACCTACGCGGGCAACCTGCAGAACCTGGTGGACGTGGAGGGCAAGCCCAACTACACCTTTTTGAGGGGCGACATCACGGACGCTTCTTATTTGGATGGCATCTTTGCCGAATATAAGTTCGACGGGGTGATCCACCTGGCGGCCGAGTCGCACGTGGACCGCTCGATCGCAGGGCCGATGGCCTTCGTGCAGACCAACGTGATGGGCACGGTCAACCTTTTGGAGGCCTGCCGCCGCAGTTGGGCCGGTGACTACACCGGCAAATTGTTCTACCACGTCTCCACCGACGAGGTGTACGGGTCGCTGGGCGAGGATGGTTTGTTCACCGAATCCACCCCCTACGACCCGCGCTCGCCCTACTCGGCCTCCAAGGCCGCCTCGGACCACTTCGTGCGGGCCTGGCACCACACCTACGGTTTGCCGGTGAAGCTCTCGAACTGCTCCAACAACTACGGCCCCAACCACTTCCCCGAGAAGCTGATCCCGCTGGCGATCCACAACATCAAGACAGGGAAGCCCGTGCCCGTGTACGGCAGGGGCGAGAACGTGCGCGACTGGCTCTACGTCAAGGACCACGCCCGCGCCATCGACTGTATCTTCCACCGCGGCAAGGTGGGGGAGACCTACAACGTGGGCGGTGTGAACGAGTGGCGCAACATCGACTTGATCGAGCTGCTGTGCGATGTGATGGACGAGAGGCTGGGCCGGGAGCCGGGCGAGAGCCGCAAGCTGATCACCTTCGTCAAGGACCGCGCCGGCCACGACGCCCGCTACGCCATCGACTCCTCCAAGCTGATGCAGGAGCTGGGCTGGAAGCCGTCGGTGACCTTCGAACAGGGCCTCAGAAAGACCGTGGACTGGTACCTAGAAAACGAGGCCTGGCTGGAGGAGGTCACCTCGGGCCACTACCGGCAGTATTACAAGGAGCAGTACGAGGAGCGGTGAATGGCTGATTGCTAATTGTTAAGATAAACAGCAGTTAGCCATAGCGACGGCTTTAAAAATGAAGGCATCAACTAATTGTAAGGAACACTCGAATTGTGGTATTGCAGGAAAAACAATCAACAATTGACAATTAACGATTCAACCACATGAAAGGCATCATCCTGGCCGGGGGCTCCGGCACCCGCCTCCACCCGTTGACGCTGGCCGTGAGCAAGCAGCTCATGCCCGTCTACGACAAGCCCATGATCTACTACCCGCTCTCCACGCTGATGCTGGCCGGGATTAGGGAGGTGCTGATCATCTCCACGCCCCACGACCTGCCCCTCTTCGAGCGGCTGCTCGGCGACGGCTCGCAGATCGGCTGCCGCTTCTCCTACAAGGTGCAGGAGGTGCCCAACGGGCTGGCGCAGGCCTTCGTGATCGGGGAGGAGTTCATCGGGCGTGACAAGGTGGCATTGATCCTGGGCGACAACATCTTCTACGGGGCGGGCATGGGCTCTGTGCTGCGCCAGAACGCAGACCCGGAGGGGGGCGTGGTGTACGCCTACCACGTCACAGACCCGGAGCGCTACGGGGTGGTCGAGTTCGACGAAGCTGGAAAGGCTGTCTCCATCGAGGAGAAGCCCAAGCAGCCGAAGTCCAGCTACGCCGTGCCGGGCCTGTACTTCTACGACAACCAGGTGGTGGAGATAGCAAAGAATCTGAAACCCAGCGCAAGGGGCGAGTACGAGATCACGGACGTGAACCGCGAGTACCTTAGACGCGGCAGGCTGAAGGTGGGGGTGCTCAACCGCGGCACGGCCTGGCTCGACACGGGCACGATCGCCTCGCTGATGCAGGCGGCCACCTTCGTGCAGGTGATCGAGGAGCGGCAGGGGCTCAAAATCGGCTGCATCGAGGAGGTGGCCTGGCGCATGGGCTTCATCTCAGACGAGCAGCTCAGGGAGGTAGCAGAGCCGCTGCGCAAAAGCGGCTACGGAGAGTATCTGCTCCGCATCATGAAGGAAAAAACTTACCGGTAGGTATAGACCAACTGAATAACTGAGGAAGCTGTCTGTGCAAAAGCGCGGGCAGCTTTTTTATTTGCTGCCTGATCTTTAGGTATAGGCCAAGGGTGTAGCTTGCATCAAAAAATGAAGCCCAGAGCGAAGCCTACCAGAATAAGGATAGGGGCAGGTATACGGGTGAAAAGCAGCAGGCAAAAGGTGGCCACCACGATGCCAAAATTAAGCGGTGTGTTGTCGATGGGGCGGTAAAGCATAATGGCCGCCGCCACTACCATGCCCGAACTCACGGCGCTTATACCTTCCAGTGATGCCCGCACGACTCGGTATTTTTTCAGATCGTCCCAGAAGCGTATTACAAAGAAGATCAGGAAAGTGCCGGGCAGGAAGATGCCAACCGTAGCTACCAATGATCCCAGTAACTGTCCCCACACCCCGTGCTCCCGCATCGCCAGGTTGCCAATGAAAGAGCAGAATGAAAAGACTGGTCCGGGAAGGGCTTGTACAATGGCGAAACCGGACAGAAACTCTTCAGCTGATAAGTATTGCTTAAAGTCAACAAACTCGGTAAACATCAGCGGGATCAGCACTTGTCCACCACCAAACACCAGGCTACCGTTTCGGTAGAAGTTCTCAAATAGCCTGATGGGGAGTGAGGAGGTAGCTCCACCCAACACAGCTGCCGTGATCAGCACGCCGACATAAAGTATAAAGTTAGCCCACTGAATGTGTAGTTTCTTGTCTTTTTCCTGGGGGTGCTGCCTGAAACGGAGTGCCGTAATGGCTCCTCCAGCCAACAGCAACAGCGGGTATACCCAGGGAGAGTGGAAGAAGTAGGCCAGTATACCTGATACCACCATAATACCGATAGCCAGCTTGGTATTGACTACTTTGGTACTGATCGCATAGGCCGCATACGAAACGAAGCCAACTGCCATAGGTTGTATAAAGCGCAGAAACTGAAGCGAGATGTTGTTTTCCTGGAGGTAAGAAATACCTATTGCGGCTGCAGCCATAATACTGGAGGCTGGCAGCAGCCATACCAGCAGTGTCAGATAGGCCAGATTGGGGCCGCCAATACGATAACCTATAGCTGTTAGAGTTTGGGTAGAGGTAGGGCCAGGCAGGATCTGGCATAGGGCATTGAGCTCAATAAGCTCTTGTTCGGTCAGGTAGCGTCGCTTGTTCACCAGCAACCGAAACATCATAGCGACATGCGCCTGCGGTCCGCCAAAAGCGGTCAGGGCGAGCAATAGTACGTCTTTCAGAAAGATGTAATAGCGCAGACTCATGCCGTAGATTCAAAAAAAGAGAGACAGTGCGGGCACCATCTCTCTTCTTACTGGTTTAGATTCAGTTAAGCTTTTTTGAGTCCCAACTCCACCAGGCGCTCGTTCAGGTACTCACCTGCTGTAGCATCAGGATAGGCTTTTGGGTTCTGCTCATCTATGCAGCTCTCCAGGCAGGTCAGGTCCATTTCTGAACGCGGGTGCATGAAGAAAGGTATAGAGTAGCGGGAAGTGTGCATCAGTTCACGCGGCGGGTTTACTACACGGTGAATAGTCGACTTCAGCTTGTTGTTGGTGAGACGAGCCAGCATGTCACCCACATTCACCACCACTTGCTCCGGCAGGGCCGTGATTGGGATCCACTTGCCGTCGCGGCGCAATACCTGCAGACCGTCGGCGCTGGCACCCATCAGCAACGTGATCAGGTTAATGTCCCCGTGCTCAGCAGCGCGAACTGCGTCAGCCGGTACCTGGTCAGGGTTTTCGATCGGGAAGTAGTGGATCGGGCGCAGAATGCTGTTGCCGTATTTCACTTTCTCATCGAAGTAAGTTTCTTCCAGGCCCAGGTGCAGGGCAATAGCGCGCAGTATCTGCTTGCCAGCTGCTTCCAGCTTAGTGTAAGCCTCCAAAGTGGTTTCTTTCAGCTCAGGCACTTCTGCTGGCCAGATATTCTCCGGGTATTCTTCTTTGATCGGGTCGCTGTCCGGAATACCGCTCAGCTCCTGACCTACATGGTAAAATTCCTTCAGGTCGCCGGTATTGAAGCCTTTGGCTTTCTCTTTACCCTTACCCACATAGCCACGCTGGCCGGCAAGTTCAGGGTTTTCGTACTTCTGCTTCACCTCATCCGGCAAAGCAAAAAATTTCTTAACGGCTGCATAGAGTCGTTCCGTCAGGTCATCGCTCAGGCCGTGGTTTTTCAGGGCAATAAAGCCAATGTTCTGATAAGCGTTTCCCAATTCCTGCACAAACTGCTTTCTGCGTCCTTCATCTCCCGATGTAAAATCGGCTAAGTCCAATGAAGGAACTTCATCAAACAAAATCTCGCTCATATAGTCTTTTTTGTATACTTTTACGTTAATATTACGTAGTGCGCAATATACAAATAAAATCAGTATATTGGCTACTTGCTAATTCAAACCCTTTTTCGATGAAAAAAACCTACTTACTCTTTGCTTCGGCCCTTATGCTGGCATTTGCTTCCTGCGATACGACACGCCAGATGCAGGATGATGAAACACGTACCCCGGTAATGGCAACTACCACAGGACCAACGCCAACGGGAGCCGTGATGAGCAAGGGCGGCCTGCGTGTATTCGCTTTCGACGATTCGCAGAAATATCCGGAGTCACAGCTTCGACTGAATACTCCTCCAGCAAACGGCGTGGTACAGCCAGGACCGGTAGAGTTTTCATATGAACTATCCAACTTCCAGTTGACCCGTATGACGCCGCACTCCAATTCGGAGTTTATGGCGAACTCGCAGGAAGGACAGCACATTCATAACATTGTAGACAACGAGCCTTATACTGCTCATTACGAGACTTCATTTACAAAAGAGATGGAAGAAGGTGAGCACGTGGTGCTTTCGTTCATTTCGCGCTCTTACCACGAAAGCTTAAAGCACAGAGGTGCTTATGACCTGCGCATGGTTACAGTGGGCAGACCGCAGCAGCGCATGGAATTCGACATGAAGGGTCAGCACATGTTCTACAGCCGTCCTAAGGGCGAGTATGTGGGCAGCGACACCCGCCGTATCATGCTGGATTTCTACCTCGTGAACACTGACCTGTCGACTACTGGTAATAAAGTACGCGCCACGATCAATGGCAATGAGTTTGTCTTGGACAAGTGGATGCCGCACATCATTGAAGGCCTGCCAATGGGCGAAACAACTATCAAGCTGGAGCTGATCAATAATGCCGGCGCTGTTATACCTGGTCCTTATAACTCAGTAACGCGTACCATTACGCTGAAAGAGAGTTAAGATTTATAGCACCTTATAAGTTAACAAAAGCCCG
This sequence comes from Pontibacter sp. LHS1, assembly GCF_058932855.1. NCBI lineage: Bacteria > Pseudomonadati > Bacteroidota > Cytophagia > Cytophagales > Hymenobacteraceae > Pontibacter > Pontibacter sp. LHS1. Next base: position 35,657 of record NZ_JBZYWF010000003.1, on the reverse strand, counting down.
TGGCATATATGTCACGGGCTTTTGTTTTATAGTAGCAGGTATAGAGGTGTAGCAACCTTAGCTCGTGTGAATTGGCGTCCCTCAGCAGGCTGCTGGAACCTCCCGTCAGGGTTACGGCGCAGCCTGAGTACTGGCTGCCGGTGTTAAGAGGTCTGGGATTCAAGGAGGTATAAACAAAAGCGGCTATACCTGCTGTTAGGTATAGCCGCTTTTATTTTGAATGGTGCGTTTACTCCTTCGGCTTGTTCTGTCCGCCTTGCCCTGGGCTGGCAATGGAGTTGCGCATATCGGTGTCGCTTTGGATGTTTTGCATTTTGTAGTAGTCCATGATACCGAGGTTGCCGCTGCGGAAAGCTGCTGCGATAGCCTGTGGGATCTCTACTTCGGCAGCAATTACGGAGGCACGGGCCTCCTGTGCCTTGGCTTTCATTTCCTGCTCTACGGCAACAGCCATGGCACGGCGCTCTTCGGCTTTGGCCTCAGCCACTTTCAGGTCGGCTCCCGCCTGGTCAATTTGCAGTTTCGCACCGATGTTCTCACCCACGTCAATGTCGGCGATATCTATGGAAAGAATCTCGTATGCAGTGCCGGCATCAAGTCCTTTCTGCAGTACCAGTTTTGAGATGATGTCCGGGTTTTCCAGTACGCTCTTATGCGACACCGAAGAACCAATAGAGGTTACAATACCTTCACCCACACGGGCCAGAATGGTTTCTTCACCGGCGCCACCCACCAACTGCATGATATTGGCACGAACTGTTACACGGGCTTTAGCAATCAACTGAATACCGTCCTGCGCTACAGCAGCCACGTTCGGTGTATTGATTACTTTCGGATTTACGGAAGTCGTTACGGCCTCAAACACGTCGCGGCCCGCCAGGTCAATGGCAGTAGCCTGCTTGAAGGAGAGCGGGATATTGGCTTTGTCAGCCGAGATAAGTGCTTTGATCACATTCGGTACGTTACCCCCAGCCAGGTAGTGAGTTTCCAGCTCCGTGGTGGTCACGTCTATACCTGCCTTGGTGGCGTTGATCATCGAGTTGACAATGAGGCTTGGCGGCACCTTACGGATACGCATAAACACGAGCTCCAGCAGGCCTACCTTAACCCCGGAAAACAGGGCCGTGATCCAGAGGCTGATCGGCACGAAGTAAAGAAAGATGAACAGCAGGATGATGCCGCCCGCAATCAGGAATAAGACTGAAAAATTTTCCATTGATTTGTTTTAGGTAATTGCTTCTACTGTGATTTTATTCGCTACTATTTTGATGATACGCACGGGGGTGTTGGGTGGCAGGAAAGCACCTGTTGTTTGCACTTCGTGGCGGCGCTCCTTGAAAATGGCTGTGCCCTGCGGACGCAGTGCCGAAACGGTCTTGCCTTCTTCACCGACTTCGAGCAGGTGAGGGCTTTCCTCGTTTACACGGCTCTTGATGCTGTCTTTGAGCGCAAACCGCGACCAGGCATCCGACCTGAAACTATAGAAAAGCGCCAGCCCGCCAGCCAGAACTGACCCTGCCAGCACAAGGTGCCCGGTTTCTGTGCCCAGGGCGGCATAGCTGATCCAAATGCCCACGGCTACCAGTATAAAGCCCAGAATGCCGACGATGGTGACACCCGGTACAAAGATGAGCTCCACCACAATCAGGACAAGGCCGATGCCGATCAGCAGCACTACTGTAAGCCAGTCTAAGAGCATAGTTTCGGAGTAGGTTTAGGTAAATATAGCAAATTAATTGTTGATTGTCGATTGTTAATTGCTCTGAAAAAAATACATAAAAGCAAACCGCCACTTCCCGGGCAGGAAAGTGGCGGTATAAGGATTCTTACTTGAGAAGTATAAAGCTGATTTAACAATCAGCAATAAACAATAAACAATTAATAAGCCTTTGCAAAGTATACACGCTGCTTCGATGGCTTGCCTGTGATCATGTCCACGCCGTCTTCTTCAGGCGTATCGAGGGCGATGCAGCGAATGGTTGCTTTCGTCTCTTCCTTGATGCGCTCTTCTGTTTCCGGTGTACCGTCCCAATGCGCCAGCACGAAGCCGCCTTTGGTTTCTAATACCTGCTTAAACTCCTCGTAGCTGTCTACCTTCGTCGTGTTCTCCTCACGGAAAGTCAGAGCTCTGTTGTAGATGTTCTCCTGGATCTCGTCAAGCAGGGCAGGGATGTACGTTGCCAGGCTGTCGAATTGCTGCGTACTCTTCTCCTTTGTGTCGCGGCGGGCCACTTCGGCGGTGCCGTTCTCCAGGTCGCGTGCACCGATGGCCAGACGTACTGGCACACCTTTCAATTCCCACTCGGCAAACTTAAAGCCAGGGCGTTCGGTGTCGCGGTTATCGAACTTCACACTGATGCCTTTTGCTTCGAGCTCTTTCTTGAGCTGCAGCACTTTCTCACTGATCTGTGCCAGTTGCTCCTCGCCTTTGTAGATTGGCACGATCACCACCTGTATAGGAGCCAGCTTTGGAGGCAGCACTAGGCCTTCGTCGTCGGAATGTGCCATCACCAGTGCACCCATCAGGCGCGTACTTACGCCCCATGAAGTACCCCATACGTGCTCCAGTCCACCTTCTTTGGTGGCAAACTTCACATCAAAAGCCTTGGCAAAGTTCTGGCCCAGGAAGTGAGAAGTACCCGCCTGCAGTGCCTTACCATCCTGCATTAAACCTTCAATGCAGTAGGTGTCGAGGGCACCGGCGAAGCGCTCGTTAGGTGTTTTCACACCACGAATCACCGGCAGGGCAATGTATTGCTCAGCAAAAGTGGCGTATACTTCCAGCATCTGCTTTGTCTCAGCAATGGCCTCTTCAGCAGTGGCATGGGCCGTGTGGCCTTCCTGCCACAGGAACTCAGCCGTGCGCAGGAACAGGCGCGTGCGCATTTCCCAGCGCACCACGTTAGCCCACTGGTTCACCAGGATAGGCAGGTCGCGGTAGCTTTGGATCCAACCTTTGTAAGTGTTCCAGATCACAGCCTCAGACGTTGGGCGCACAATCAGCTCTTCTTCAAGACGGGCATTCGGGTCTACGCGCAGCTTACCTGGCTTATCAGGGTCAGCTTGCAAGCGGTAATGCGTTACTACAGCGCACTCCTTGGCAAAGCCTTCGGCGTTCTGCTCTTCAGCTTCAAACAAGCTTTTGGGTACAAACAGCGGGAAATAGGCATTTTCATGGCCTGTGGCCTTAAACATATCGTCCAGCTGACGCTGCATTTTCTCCCAGATGGCGTAACCGTAAGGTTTGATCACCATGCAGCCACGCACAGCGGAATTCTCCGCCAAACCGGCCTTTTTCACCAGCTCGTTATACCACTGCGAATAGTCTTCGCTTCTTTTTGGCAGCCCTTTGCTCATTATTTGAAAAAAATTATTTAATATCAGTAATTGTTAATCTTTTTGGAATGAATATTGCTTTCCACATAGGGAAGATTTAATATCATTCTGGCTCAAAATTACGTTAATATATTATACTATTGATAAGGTTTTGCGCTATTGTGTTTATATCTTTGATATAGAAGCATTTTTAGACACAGAAGGCCATGAAAAAATTAAACATATACACCGCACTAGCCCCTGTGATTGCACTTTTCGCGGTTGGTTGCAGTAGCCCGGTAGCTATGCAGTCGACAGAGTATGATGATATGTACTACAGCTCATCAGATCGTACCGAGTATGTGCAGCCCCAGGCTCAGGCTTCCCAACAGCAGCAGTACGCACCAGCTGAAGAAAATCAGCAGGCCGCTACTGGTGATGTAACTCAAAACTATACCGCCGACGAGTACTATGACGGTCGTACCTATCGTCCGCAGGCAACCTGGAACACTCCTAACTATGCCTATGTGGATCCATACTGGACAACTGCTTACGTACATCGTCGCGTTAGTCCATTCTACGACCCGTTCTTTTATGATCCATTCTACGATCCGTTCATGTATGACCCGTTCTTTCGCAGAGGCGGTATGCGTGTGAATATTGGATTGAGCATGGGCTGGGGATCCGGCTGGAACCGCTGGGGCCATCCCTGGGGACGTCCTTATGGTATGTATGATCCATTCTGGGGTGGCGGATACTGGCCACATAATAACTATTATGCCGGCTTCTATCACGGATATAACCGAGGCTTCTATGGCAGTAACCGCTATATCTATGACCGCCCGGGTGTTGTGCAGCAGCGTCAGGTGCAGTACGGGCCACGTGGTGAGCGTAGCGTAGTGCCAGCCACAGGTAATCCAGAGCGAGTAGCCGGACGTCCGAACAGATCCGAATCTGTAAGGGACGAGCAGCGTGCTACGCAAGGTGTAGACTATGCCCGCCCTGGCAGAACAGAGCGTGCCACAGGCAATACAAACGTAAGAGGCCAGGAAATTAACGCAGGAGAGAATACTGGCCGTGCTTTGCCAGCCAGGCCGGCCACTACCAACCGTGGTTACGATCCGCAGAGCGGCCAGGTAAGACCATCGCGTCAGCAGCCGGAAGGCCAGCAGCCAGTGCAGCGACTTAATCAGTCGAGAGAAGGCAATGTGTCGCCGGCTACGCAGCCACGACCAGTGGAGCACCAGCAGCGTATACAGCAGCCTACGCAACGCCAGGAAAGAATACAGCAACCTGTGCAGCGCCAGCAGATTCGGCAACAGCCGGTACAACGTTCGCAGCCGAACTACCAGCGCAGCCAGCCAGTGCAACGTTCGCAGCCAAGCTACCAGCGTAGTCAGCCGGTGCAGCGCTCGCAGCCAAGCTACTCACCACCAACCAGAAGTTCCGGTACATCTAGTCCTCCGGCACGAACTAACTCCAGCGGCGGTGGCCGTGGAAATAGAGGAGGAAACTAACCACAAACCACTAATCCATGAAAATAACTAAGATTGTTTCCGCCAGCCTGGCACTAATGCTGGGCTGGGGCGGAACCGCTTTTGCCCAAGACGAGGTAGACGCCCTGCGCTACACCCGTTACGGACTCACAGGCTCCGCACGTATTCAAGGTATAGGAGGGGCACAAACGGCACTCGGGGCAGACGTGTCTACCATGGCGTCTAACCCAGCAGGCTTGGGCATGTTCAGACGTTCAGAGTTTAGCATCACGCCCGGTCTTGGCTTCTCCACTTCAACGGGGCGTGTTGGGGGAACTTCCACTAACGATGAGCGCAACAGCGTAGCAGTGCCTCACATCGGTTTTGTGTTTGCTGACCGCCAGAGCAATGAGAACAGTGACTGGCGCGGCGCCACCTTTGGCATAAGCTTCAGCAGGCTCAATAATTTCAACAACAGGACCTCTTACCGCAACACAGCCGGCGAACAAGATCCAACTATCGTCGAATACTTCACAGAACTGGCAAACCTGCGTGGCCGCACGCAAACTGATCTGGACAACGAGTTTGATAATGGCTTTACGTCAATGGAGGGTCTGGCTTATGGTACTTTCCTGTTTGACTTCGACGAAGACGGCTTTGCGATACCTGCTGAGCGGATAGGTAATATCAACCAGTCGGAGGAGATTATCAGAAGAGGCTCTCAAAACCAAATCGATATAGCCGGTGGTACCAGCTACCGCGATAAAATATACCTGGGAGCATCACTTGGTGTGGTCACTTCAGACTTCAGACAAGAGCGGTTCTTTAGAGAATCAGAAGAGAATACTAACACCGATTTTACCAGCCTGGAGCTGCGTGATGAGTACAGGACACGCGGCACAGGTGTTAACCTGAAACTTGGTGTCATTGTTCGGCCGTCTGATGTCATCCGACTGGGGGCATCTATTCAAACGCCGACCCTGTATAACTTCAACGAAACTTATCAGCGCTCTATGTATTCCCAGTTTTTACCGGGTGAAAACTATAGCGCTGTGGAGTTGCCAGGTGAGTTTTCATACAAGCTGACAACGCCTTTCCGTGCATCAGGTGGTGTGGCCTTCTTCCTTCAGAAGTATGGGTTTATAGCTGCAGACATTGAGTACGTGGACTATGCAAATGCCCGTTTTTCTGAAAGTGATGATTTTGGAGGTAACAGCACGTATTTCAATAGCGTGAATGACCGTATTTCGGGCACATATCAGTCGGCCCTCAACTTCAGGTTGGGAGCGGAGGCACGTTACGAGGTGTTCCGCTTCAGAGCAGGTTACGCCATCACGGGGGATCCGTACCGCAACGCCGATTTTGACGGCAAAATAAACACCTTCACGCTGGGCACAGGTATACGCCTGAACAGATATTATGCTGATGTTGCTTTTACGAGCTCGACGGCCAATAGCCTGTACAGCCCATACAACTTCAACGATCCTTCTGTATTCGTACCAGTAGTAGACATTGAAGATAAGCTGAACACCGTGATGCTGACCTTCGGGTATAATTTCTAAAGATTTTTTTCCTGTTTTCAGAAAGGCGGCAGATTCCGAAAGGGGTGCCGCTTTTTTGTGTCTATACCTGTGTGCGGTATGGTTTTGGCTGCAAGGTATGGCATTACCATATTATTCTGATAAATTAGCAAACTAAACGTTAACAACACCTAAACACATGCATATCAACCTTAAAACTAATTTTCTGGCTGTCGTGCTTTTGTGCTTTGCCTTTATAGCGCAGGCGCAGCAGAAAAAAGAAGTCACGCTGGAGGACATCTACCGCAAGGGCACCTTCTCGGCCAAGTCGGTGTACGGCGTGAACTGGATGAACGACGGTCGCTACTACAGCTCACAGGTAGCGGACGAGAAAAACGGCGTGAACGACATCGTGCGCTACGACGTGACCACAGGCCAGCCGGTGAACACCATCATCGAAGGAGAGGACCTGAAGCCGGAGGGCAGCGACAAGCCGATTAAGTTTGATGGCTATACCTTCAGCTCAGACGAGAAAAAGGTGCTGTTCGCCACTGAAAGAGAGCAGATCTACCGTCGCTCCTCTAAAGCTGACTTTTATGTGTATGACATCGCCTCCAAGAAACTGACCAGGCTGAGCAACGGCGGCAAGCAGCTGTACGCTACTTTCTCGCCTGATGCGAAGCGCGTGGCTTTTGCCCGCGAAAGCAATATGTTCTTTGTGGACCTGAGCAACATGCAGGAGACGCAGATCACCAATACCGGCAAGTTCAACTCGATCATCAACGGCTATGCAGACTGGGTATACGAGGAGGAGTTCTCGTTTGCGCAGGGCTTCCACTGGTCACCGGACGGCTCTAAGATCGCTTTCTATACCTTCGACGAGACCAACGTACCGGAGTTCAACATGCAGATGTGGGGCGAGCTATACCCGCAGGACTACAAGTTCAAGTACCCGAAGGCAGGTGAGGCGAACTCAATCGTGACCGTTTCGGTGTACAACGTGGGCAATGGCCAGACTGTGAAGATGGACACTGGCAACGAGACAGACATCTACATCCCGCGCATCAAGTGGACCAACGACAGCAACCTGCTCTCGATCCAGAAGATGAACCGCCTGCAGAACACGCTGGAGTTGCTGCATGCCAACGCTACGACCGGCAAGGCCAACGTGGTGCTGAAGGAGACAGACAAAGCCTACATCGATATCACCGACGACCTGACTTACCTGAAAGACGGCAAGCACTTCATCCACTCTTCTGAGAAAGACGGCTTCAACCACTTATACCTGCACAACATGAATGGCAAACTGGTGCGCCAGATTACGAAAGGCAACTGGGAGGTGAGCAACTACATCGGTTATGACGAGAAGAACGACCGCCTGTACTACATGTCTACAGAGGTATCGCCGCTGGAGCGCCACCTGTACAGCATCAACAGCAAAGGCAACAAAAAGAACCGCCTTACGGAGAAAGCCGGTACGCACCGCGTAAACATGAGCAACGACTTCAAGTACTTTCTGGACTACCAGTCTGCTGCTAACGAGGTGCCAACAGTTGCTTTGCACACGGCCAATAATGGCAAACTGATCAAAGTACTGGAAGACAACCAGGCCCTGCGTAACACATTGGCTCAATACAACATCGCCAAGCAGGAATTCTTCACGATGAAGACCCCGGATGGTACGCAGCTGAACGGCTGGATGATCAAGCCAACCGACTTCGACCCGAACAAGAAGTACCCGGTGCTGATGTTCGTGTATGGTGGTCCTGGATCACAGACGGTGAACAACAGCTGGGGCGGTGCCAACTACCTGTGGTATCAGGTGCTGGCCAGCAAAGGAGCCATTGTAGTGAGTGTGGACAACCGTGGCACTGGTGCCCGTGGCGCTGATTTCAAGAAAGTAACCTACGCCAACCTCGGCAAGTATGAGATTGAAGACCAGATTGAGGCAGCTAAGTGGCTGGGCAACCAGCCGTACGTGGACAAAGACCGCATCGGTATCTGGGGTCACAGCTACGGTGGTTATATGACACTGCTTGGCCTGACGAAAGGCAATGGTGTGTTCCGTGCCGGTATATCCGTAGCTCCGGTTACCAACTGGCGCTTCTACGACACCATCTACACGGAGCGCTACCTCAAGACACCACAGGAGAATGCATCTGGCTACGACGATAACTCGCCGCTGTTCTTTGCTGATAAGCTGCAGGGCGACCTGCTGTTGATTCACGGTACCGGCGACGACAATGTGCACTTCCAGAATGCCGTGGCTATGCAGGATGCCCTGATCAGCGCCAACAAGCAGTTTGAGAGCTTCTACTACCCGAACCGTAACCACGGTGTGGGTGGCGGTATCACCAGCTTGCACCGCTTCACCATGATGACCGACTTCCTGGAGCGCAACCTGATCAACCCGACTGCAGAGAAGAACCAGTAATTTGATTTTGACAAAGGACTTTTAGACAAGGGATAATAGACCTGATAGCTATAGCAGGTTGCTATACCTGGAGTGAAGTCTGAAAACTGGAGTCTATACCTGAGCAACAAGGCTCGTCAGCAATGGCGGGCCTTGTTGCTTTTGTGGCTTAGCTCTTCTTCCGTTGCAGGCTATTGAGGTGCAGGTATAGTCGTTGTTTTTCTGCATCAGGTATAGCAAACTGGTTTATTTGGGTGTGCAGTTGTGCCCATTCCTTCTCGGTAAGCGAGGTATGGCCATGCAACTTCTCCAGCACCGTTTTGATAAAAGAAGCCAACTGGTCGGCTTGGCCTGTGAAGTGGTTGAGCAGGTGGAGCAAGTCCCTTGCAAAGGCGTTGCAGCTGTGGTCAGGGTAACGTACCCTATGGTCTATTTCGCTCCAGCCTTCCTCGAAAAGCGTGCGCAGCTGTATCTCTACAAAGTAGCGCTGCCTTTTAGGTTGGGTGCTCACTACAAAGTGCACCGCCCGGTAGCCGTAGTCATGCCGACGGATGTTTACGCCAGCTTCCTCAAACTCTTGAATGGTATTTGCCGCTGTACCAGGAGAGGTGTAGGCGAAAGGAGGGCGCTTCAGTTCCCAGGTGGCTTGAATGTGTCTTCCCAGAGCATGCCAAGCGGACTTGTGCAGGTATAGCACCCGCACCCCGGCCAAGTCGTTTATCCAGTCGACATAATTGTGCTCGTCAATGTGGCGGTCGGGGTACTCTTTTTTTTTGCGGGCAATCTTGCGCAGCAGGTGCAGCGGATCTTTCACCCGAAACCGAACGGCATGCACTTCGGGCAGATGCTGCAGGCTTTGGGCCATTTGCGCCGCAATCTCCAGCAGCTCCGGCTTGCGCCGCAGAAAGTCATGGTAGATAGCCACCAGCGTCTGCGGCGCTATACCTTGCGCACGCCATTCTTTTTCGCACAGGCCAAGCGAGTCGAGTATAGTGGATGCGGGTTGCCCAGAACTGGTGTTTTTCTTCAAACCTCTAAACCAATGTTTATAAACACTTACGTGTTAAATCGTTAAAGGCTTACAGGCGCTCGGAGGCATCTGAAGGGAAGTTATTCTTTTATACCAAGCTGAGCATTGATCAGTGGAGTTTTGGGAGCCAGAAAAAAACCAGTGAGGCTTGCAAACATAATCGGGATGAAGTGCTGGAAACCAGTAAGTGTTGCAAGTAAAACAATCGTACTGATAGGAGTGCGGGTAACACAGGCATTGATAGCCGCCATACAGCTAATTAAGATAAGCGGTAAGTTCTGTCCGGGGAAAGCCATGTTGACAATCATACCTACAGTGGCTCCCACGAAAAAGAGCGGAATAATAAATCCGCCTCGCCACCCTGAGGTGACTGTAAAGCTGATAGCCAGGATCTTTGCTACCAGTAGCAGGAGCAGGAATCCTAATGTGAATTCCTCAGCGAGAAGTACATTAAGTTCGTCGTGGCTAAAGTAGCGCGAAAGCGGAACATAGTATGCGATGATACCAATCAATAATCCCCCCATGGCCATCTTTACATAGATCGGCACTCTGAACTTTTTAAAAAGGGCTCTGCATTGACGTACGGTGAAGATAAAAAGCCAACCCGCTGCAGTACCTGCTAGTGCATAGAGCATGGCGTAGAAGAAGTCATTTAGTTCAGGAGTGGAGTACACGGGGAAATTCCAGGTAGGACCTATGCCAATGTGCGTGATCAGGATAAAAACGACATAACTGGAGCAACTAGCGACAAAAGCAGGTATAAGCGCCTGGTAATACTCCACCACATGTTTATGATGAAGGATTTCTAAAGCGAATAAAGTGCCTCCGAGTGGCGCACCAAAGAGTGCCGTAAAAGCAGAGGCCATACCTGCTATGGTCAGAGACCGGAGGTCTTCCCCTCTTATTTTGAGCTGCTTTGCAATCCAGGTGCCGGTAGAACCAACCACTTGTACCAACGGCGCCTCCGGGCCTGCACTACCACCGCTCGCAATACACAACCACGATGATAGGATCATAGAAGGGTTGTTTTTGGGCTCCAGGTGCCCTCCCTTGAATCGGATGTTATTGACAATAAGATCCATCTCGCCAGGGTCGCCGAGATAGTGGATGATGAGCCCGGCGAGTAAGCCAGCCCCGGCCATAAGCGGAATAACGTACAAGCCCTGTATAGGTGCCAGAAAGTGAAGCAGCCCCTCCAGAATCACCCAGTACACTCCGGCAATGATACCGCCAATAATGCCAATAGCTACCCACAACAAGAATATCTTGCTGAATACAAATGGGTTAAACTGTAAAGGATAGTTAATCTGGTTACGTAACGTAACGGCCAGTCTTCTTCTTTTAAAGTCCATCCTGCAAAGGTACGGAGAAATGCAGGGAGAGGTAAAAGAGTAGCTTACTTTGGAGTTAAAACCCTATAACTTCACACAAACATTCTGCGGCTCGGTGAAGAACCTTAGCGCCTCAAAACCGCCTTCACGTCCTACCCCCGAATTTTTCATGCCACCGAAAGGGGTGCGTAGGTCGCGGAGGAGCCAGGTGTTGACCCAGATGATGCCGGCATGCACCTGGTGCGCGACACGGTGGGCGCGCTGCAGGTTCTGCGTCCATATGGTAGCGGAGAGGCCGTAGTCGGTGCAATTAGCGTATTGGATCACTTCTTCTTCGGTGTCAAAAGGGGTGAGCGTGACAACCGGACCGAATATCTCTTCGGTGTTGGTGCGGCAGTTGTAGGGCAGTCCCTCGATGATGGTCGGGACGATGAACCAGCCGTTCTGGCAACGTCCCTCTACCTGCACCTGGTGTCCGCCCGTGAGGATGGTGCCGCCCTCTTGCTTGGCCAGCTCGATGTAAGAAAGAACCTTTTGCATATGCTGTTCCGACACCACTGCGCCCATTTTCGAGCCTTCCTCCATCGGATCGCCTACTTTCATAGTCTTTACTTTCTCCACAAAGGCATCGCGAAACTTCTCGTACAGCGGGCGCTCGATGAAAATACGGGAGCCGCAGAGGCAAATTTGTCCCTGGTTGGCGAAAGAGGAATGTATGGAAGTATGCAGGGCATTATTGAAATCGCAGTCAGCAAAGATGATGTTTGGGTTTTTGCCGCCCAACTCCAGCGACAGCTTCTTAAACATCGGGGCCGCCGTGGCTGCAATGGTACGCCCCGTGGCGGTGCCACCCGTGAACGAGATAACCGGCACTTTCGGGTGCGCCGTCATGGCAGCACCTACTTTGTGGCCGTAACCATGCACGATGTTGAGCACACCGGCTGGCAATCCTGCTTCAATGCAGATTTCTGAAAGTAAATAAGCCGTCATGGGCGTGACTTCCGACGGCTTCGCTACCACACAATTACCAGCGGCAAGGGCAGGGGCAATCTTCCAGGTGAACAGGTAGAGCGGCAGGTTCCAGGGCGAAATGCAGCCTACCACGCCATGCGGATGGCGCACGGTATAGTTGATGGCGTTAGTGCCCTCCATGTAGTGCGCCTCCGAGGCGAAATGCTGAATAGCCGTGCCATAGAAGCGCATGTTGCTACTGGCCCTGGGTATATCCACTGACTTCGCCAGCTTCAGCGGCTTGCCATTGTCCACAGATTCCGCTTCAGCCAGCTTGTCCATATTCTGGTCAATCAGGTCGGCGATACACATCATGATCTGCCCCCGCTTCTCGGCAGGCGTATTCGACCAGGCCGGGAAAGCCTTGAGAGCCGCCTGCACCGCCTGTTCCACGTCCTGTTCGTCGGAGTCAGGTATAAGCGAGTATACTTCGCCCAAAGCTGGGTTGTAGTTATCGATGTACTGCCCCGCTACAGGCATTACCAACTGGCCGTCTATGTAGTTATGTATGTGCTGCATGTTACCTCCCCCCGGCCCCCTCATAAAAACAGGAGGGGGAGTTTTTGGGGTTTATTTTTTATAAAAGGAGAATCCTCTTTGTTTTGCTGCTTTTTCAACTCCCTCCCCTGTTTTGTGGGTAGGGGCCCTCCTTAAAAGGGGAGGGTAGGGGTGGGGTTTTGGCTGGAGGGTTACAAACTCCCCGTCCTGCCCCCATCAACCGGCACGTTGATACCGTTGATATAAGCAGCCGCTGGCGTAGCCAGGAACGCTGCGGCTGCGGCTACTTCTTCGGGCTCGGCGAAGCGGTGGGCCGGGATTTCGGACATCATTTCTTCTTCTACCTTGTCCACGGCGCTGTTGGTTTTTTTCGCTTTATTCTCGATGATGGACTCCAGACGGCCTGTGCGGGTAGCGCCGGGGAGCACATTATTCACTGTTATTCCGAATTGCCCTAGCTCGTTAGCCATTGTCTTTGCCCAGCTGGCCACAGCACCGCGTATTGTATTGGATACGCCCAAGTTTTGCAAGGGCTGTTTCACGGAAGTGCTGATGATGTTGATAATGCGGCCGTAGCCTGCATTTTTCATCAGCGGAATTACCGCCTGCGCCAGGTTGTGGTTGTTGATCAGGTGCATGTTGAAGGCATTAAGAAACTCTTCTGGCTTAGCATCTACAATAGGTCCGCCTGCTGGTCCGCCAGTGTTGTTAACGAGGATGTGCACTTGCTCGTGCTGCTGCAGGTATAACTGTAGTTGCTGCACCAGTTCCTCCGGCTTGCTGAAGTCAGCTACCAGGTAGTCGTGTTGCTGGCCTTTGCTGTTGTCCAGTTCCTGGGCTGTTTCCTGTAGTTTGGCTTCGTTACGGGCTACCAGCGTCACACTGGCACCCAGTTGCGCCAGTTCTATGGCGATGGCTTTGCCTATACCTTGCGTGCTGCCGCACACGAGGGCTCTTTTGTCAGTCAGGTCTAAGTTCATAACTTAAAAGTACGCAAAAGGCTTTAAACTTGCACGGCAGGTGGAGCTATACCTTAAACTACCATTTCTGTTTACTTTTTCGTACATTCAAACTATCAACCTAACCCGATAAAACTATGGCCATACAGCGACCTTTCAATTTCAAACAGTGGATAGAGGAACACCGCCATTTGCTTAAGCCACCCGTGGGCAACCAACAGGTATACAGAGGCAACGACGATTTTATTGTGATGGTGGTCGGCGGTCCCAATGCCCGAAAGGACTATCACTACGACGAAGGAGAGGAGTTTTTTTATCAGGTGGAAGGCGACATTGTACTAAAAATCATAGAAGACGGCAAGCCGGTAGATATCCCGATCAAGGAAGGGGAGATCTTCCTGTTGCCACCTAAAGTGCCGCACTCGCCACAGCGTCCTGCCAATACGGTTGGTCTGGTAATCGAGCGTTACCGTCGCGAGGGGGAGAAGGATGGTTTCATGTGGTTCTGCGAGAACTGCGGTAACAAGCTGCACGAAGACTTCACGGAGGTGACGGATATCGTGAAGCAGCTGCCTGTGATTATGGGGAATTTCTGGGATAACGAGGATCTCCGTACCTGCGATAAATGCGGAGAGGTGCTGCAACCTCCGGTAAAGCCTGCGTAATTGTCTTTTCGAAATTCACGTTGTCATTTCGACCGACGGGAGAAATCCGGATGCAGCTTTTGCGTGTAGCATTTGGCTAACGACTGTTAAAATAGCCAGCATAAAATCTGTAAAATGTGTATCTTGTTGGATTGCTCCATTTGGCCGTACAACGTATAGCCGCATTTTCGCCCTTTTATCAGCATGCAAAATCAAAAGCCTATAGCACCCATACCTGCCACAGACAGTCTTTTTAAGATTGACATTCACACGCACATCCTGCCCGCTACGTGGCCCGATTTGCGTGAGCGCTACGGGTATGGCGGCTTCATACGGCTGGAGCACCACAAGCCCTGTTGTGCCCGCATGATGATGGACGACAAATTCTTCCGCGAAATTCAAGACAATTGCTGGGATCCCAAAGTGCGCATGCATGAGTGCAGTCAGCACCAGGTGGGCGTGCAGGTGCTCAGCACAGTACCGGTTATGTTCAACTACTGGGCTAAGCCGGAGCATACTTATGACCTGTCGCGCATGCTCAACGACCACATTGCCGGTATTGTGGCTGACTATCCGGACCGTTTCATTGGCCTCGGCACCATTCCGATGCAGGATCCGGAGCTGGCCGTTAAAGAGCTGGAGCGGTGCATGAAAGAACTGGGTATGGCAGGTATACAGATCGGATCGCACATCAACGACTGGAACCTGGACGCACCTGAACTGTTCCCTATTTTTCAGGCGGCAGAGGAGTTGGGCGCGGCAGTATTTGTGCATCCCTGGGATATGTACGGCAAGGAGAAGATGAGCAAATACTGGCTGCCCTGGCTCGTGGGTATGCCCGCTGAAACCAGTCTGGCTATTTGCTCCATGATTTTTGGTGGTGTGCTCGAACGACTGCCGAAACTGCGTGTAGCCTTTGCCCATGGTGGTGGTTCTTTCCCTGCCACTATCGGGCGTATTTGTCACGGCTTTGATGTTCGCCCTGACCTTTGCGCGGTGGATAACAACGTGAATCCGCGCGAGTACCTGGGCAAGTTCTACTTCGACTCACTGGTGCACGACCCGCAGGCGCTGGACTACCTCGTGAACCTGGTAGGCGCCAACAGCATTGCGCTGGGCACGGACTATCCTTTCCCGCTCGGCGAGCTCGAGCCCGGCAAACTCATTGAATCAATGCCCTACGACCGCGCCACCAAAGATCGCATGCTGCACGGAACCGCCCTGGAGTGGCTGAATCTGGAGAAGAGTCGGTTTGTGAAGGAGATGCCGGGTATTTCGAAGGCGAAGGTATAAAACGCAGTCCCTTTACCAAGTTCTATTCAAGTTTGGGCTCTTCCTAAAATAGCTACAATCAGCTGTTCAATTCTGTTGTTTATCTAACGCGGTTTTCTTGTAACAAAAGATGTACGAGGTATAGCGTAAGTATCAGGGGATGAATTATATTTGCGCCTGAAAAGCCTAATCCATCCCTTTTATATGAAACTCAAGCTTATATTTTTTCTTCTGCTATTTCCGGCAGCCCTCTATGCCCAGATTCAAAGTCAGCAAGGTTTAATCGTCCTGAAGAATGGTGATAATATGACTGGAGCGATCACCTATTATTATGACGAGCCAAATGCAATACACTTTTCCGACAATCAGGGAGCAAAACAGGTATTTACTGCAGATCAGGTATCAGAGATAAAGCTCGATAATGGAGAGAGGTTCACCGTGAAAAGCTACAAAACGGGTGCTGATAGTGCTTCTTTAGTTTTTAAGGTGTTGATCGAATCTCCTAAAATCTCATTATACAAAAGAGAAGAAAACGCAACCGAATACTACTATGTATTCAAGGGTAATACGCTGCACAGGCTTGAGAATAACAATGTATATGAAAATCAGGGACACAAGAAGTATCTGCGAAAAGACCATAAGTACATTGGCACGCTTAGTTCGCTGATGTATGACCGTATGGATCTTGTTCAGCAGTTGGAGAAGACAAGTTTGCGAGAAAGTGCCCTGGCTAAGGTGATTCGTGAATACAACCAGGGGGAGGCCAGCTACGAATGGCAGGGCGATAAAAAAGCTGGGAAAGAACCAAACTGGGTTTTTTTTACACAGTACAGCCAATACGGCCTCAGCAAAAACGGTCCTGTGGAAGCACGTGGTTACGGGAATATGGCTGGTTTCCAGTATTACTTCTCCAAGCATAGCCGTCATTCTTTCAAAACGTCACTGGATTACTCTTATTTTAGATTTGGGGAAGAGAAGGTAAACGTATACGGACTGGGGCTACGATACGAAATGGCGGTTAAGAAAGCTGAAAATTTCAGCGCCTACATGCTCGTTCACCTGATGGATATTGCCTACGTGTCCTTTAGCCATCCTGAAGAAGGCTTTAATGAGAATGGGCTCAAGACTGCCCTCCGTTTTAGTCCTGGTATTGGATTTGAATCTAAACTACTGCCAAGAATGGCGGCTTACGCCGAAATCAACCACCTGTTGATTCTAGAAGAATTGCCGAGGTCATTCAGCCTCGGATTGAAGTATGATTTTGGTAAGACCAATTGGAAGTAAGATATAGGTGGCTGAACCGGGGCTTCATAAAATTTGCCCAGTTATTTTCTATCTTCGCGGGAGATGAGCTGAGGGGCTGATGCCGCCAGCCAGCTAACACTCTTACCCGCACCAGAAAAATGAACTACCAGAATAGTCTTGCCTTTGCGCAGGAACAAGATAACCTAGACCCGCTTAAGCATTTTAAAAACCGCTTTTACTTCCCACAGGTAAATGGCCGCGACGCCATCTACTTCTGTGGCAACTCGCTTGGTTTGCAGCCGAAGTCGGCGCAGATGTACATCGACAACGAGATGTATAAGTGGGCGAACTATGCTGTAGAAGGCCACTTTAAAGGAGAAGAGCCTTGGTTCAACTACCACAAGTTGCTCTCCGACGGGGCTGCCCGTGTGGTGGGTGCCAAGCCGCAGGAAGTGGTGATCATGAACCAGCTCACCGTGAACCTGCACCTCATGCTGGTGTCGTTTTACAGACCGGAGGGAAAGCGCATTAAAATCATTATGGAGGGCGGGGCCTTCCCATCCGACCAATATGCGCTCGAAACGCAGGTGAAGTTTCATGGCTATACCCCCGAGGAGGCCATCGTGGAGCTGTTCCCGAGAGAGGGCGAGCATACCTTGCGCACCGAAGACATCCTGCAAAGCATCCGCGAGCACGGCGAGGAACTGGCGCTCGTGCTAATGGGTGGCATCAACTACTACACCGGGCAGGTATACGACATGCAGGCCATCACCAAAGTAGGCCACGAAGTGGGCGCCATGGTGGGTTTCGACCTGGCGCATGCTGCCGGCAACGTGCCGCTGCAACTGCACGACTGGGACGTGGACTTTGCTGTGTGGTGTACCTACAAATACCTCAACTCCGGACCGGGTGGCACTGCAGGAGCGTTTGTGCACGAGCGCCATGCCAACAACCCGGACCTGCCGCGCTTTGCCGGCTGGTGGGGCCATGATGCGGACTCACGCTTCCAGATGAAGAAAGGCTTTATCCCGATGGCAGGCGCCGAAGGCTGGCAGCTGAGCAACGCCCAGATTCTGCCGATGGCCGTTCACCGCGCTTCGCTGGAGCTGTTCGACGAGGCAGGCATGACTAATCTACGTGCCAAGAGCGAAAAGCTGACGGGCTATCTGGAGTACCTGATCAACGATGTGCACGTAGGTAAGGAAGTGCTCGAGATGATCACTCCACGTGACCCGCAGGCCCGGGGTTGCCAGATATCTATACTAGTAAAACAAAATGCCCGCGAGCTTTTCGACAAGTTGATGGAAGCCGGTATCATTGTGGACTACCGCGAACCGAGCGTGATTCGGGTAGCGCCTACGCCGCTTTACAACAGCTTCGAGGAGGTATACCGCTTCTCCGAGATACTGCATGCCTGCCTGGAAGGACACAGCTAACCCAAGCGGCATTTAGTAGGTATAGGTATAAACAGTAGGGCGGAGGGGAGACAAAATGGTCACTTCTCCGCTCTATATATAAGGCGCTTCCTAAAAGACAACTATGGGATTCACCATCGAAGACATATTGCTTGGCGTTTCTATTCTGCTGTTCCTGAGCATTATCATCAGCAAGAGCCTGGGCCGGTTTGGTATACCTGCGCTTATCCTCTTTTTGGCGGTGGGTATGCTGGCTGGCTCCGAAGGTATAGGCAATATTCATTTCGATGACGCCCGGTCTGCCCAATCGCTGGGTTCTGTGGCATTGACCATCATCCTGTTTTCAGGTGGTCTGGATACCCGCTGGGAAAGTATAAAACCGGTGCTCTGGCGGGGTGTTACACTCTCAACGGCTGGCGTTTTTATCACGGCCATGCTTACGGGGCTTTTTGCGACCCTGTTGCTCGATTTCACTATTCTGGAGGGGCTTTTGCTGGGCTCTATCGTGTCGTCTACCGATGCGGCGGCGGTGTTCTCTATACTGCGCTCCAAAAATATCGGTCTCAAAAACAACCTGCGGCCTACCCTCGAGCTCGAGTCAGGGAGTAACGACCCGATGGCTTACTTCCTGACCGTCAGCTTTACTTTTCTGATAACAAACGAAGGGGCTTCTATCTGGCAACTGGTGCCGATGTTCTTTATGCAGATGTCGCTAGGTGCTGTGATGGGTATCCTGATGGGCCGTGTGATGGTCTGGGTGATCAACCGCATAAAGCTGGAACAGGAAGGGCTATACCCTGCACTTACACTGGCGATGGTGATTTTCACCTACGCCTTCACCAACCTGATCAACGGCAACGGCTTCCTGGCGGTGTATGTGGCGGCGGTGATCCTGGGTAACCGCAACTTCATCCACAAGCGCAGTCTCACCAAGTTTTATGATGGCGTGGCATGGCTCATGCAGATCCTGATGTTCCTCACACTGGGCTTGCTTGTGTTCCCCTCGCACATGTTGCCTGTTATCGGAGTGGGGCTTCTTATCTCGCTCTTCCTCATCTTTGTGGCTCGCCCCATTAGTGTGTTTCTAAGCATGGCTTTCTTTAAGAACACCGTGCAGGACAAACTATACGTGTCGTGGGTGGGGTTGCGTGGCGCCGTGCCGATTGTGTTTGCCACATACCCTTTGCTGGCAGGTATAGACAAGTCGGAGATGATTTTCAACATCGTGTTCTTTATCGTGCTCACCTCCGTCATGCTACAGGGCACCACGCTCACACCCGTAGCCAAATGGCTTAACCTGAGTGAGCAGGAGAAAAAGCTCAAGAAGCACCAGTTCGATATTGAGATGGAGTATGACCTCAAAAACGAGCTTACCGAAATTGAGGTGCCTGAGCAGGGGCCAGCCGTAGGCAAGTCGCTCGTAGACCTGCGCTTCCCCAAAGGTGCCCTGATTGTTCTCATCAACCGCGAAGGCAAATTCGTGACGCCCAACGGCGCTACCGTGCTGCAACCCAAGGATGTGCTCTACGTGATGACCGACAACGACGAGGAACTAGCCCACGTGAACGAGGTGCTAGGCTACGAAGTAACCTGAGCCTTTTTCACATCTACTGCCTGCACTTTGCCTCAAATGACTTAAATTTGTCTGATATGGCAATTACCAGAACCATCAGACGCTACCTTCAATATCCGCTTATGTGGGTGATGTTGCTCTGGGCGCTTACATTGCCCGGGCACGAGCTGGCCGTCTACAGTTTTCTGGTGAAGGGCTCTGCGGCAGAGGTAGCTTCGAGCCTGAAGTCCGTGGTAGCTGAGCACGACGACTTTTCGGTGAGGCAACAGGCTGTGCAGGTTTTTGTGGACGCCAACACTGTTTCAGCCATTGTGCTGAGCCCGCAGCAGTTATTCAGGTGCGTTTTTCCGCTTTGTGCGTTTGCACCACCAGTCCTTGATCTATCTAAAGTTGTATCGGTCAAGTCGTGTACTGAGCTGATAGCCCGGCTTGTTCCTGATATCATACAACCCAACGCTCCTTAATCGAGTCATCTCTCTTTAGGTAGCCGTACCACACCAACAGGTATAGCTATACCTGCCTTTTAGTAGAATACCGTTAGTTAGAATTCTGCGTCAGTACGCTCGTTTCTGAATTATGCCGTACGTACTGCTAGTATAGCGCATGGCGGGACAAGTAAGATGCATTTTTCTTATACCTGGACGAATAAACAAAGTTAATATATGACACACCTTCCCCATTTAGTAATGGACCTGGGGCTGATACTCGGGGCTGCGGGTATCACAACACTAATTTTCAAAAAGCTCAAGCAACCACTCGTGCTGGGCTATATCATAGCAGGCTTGCTGGTAGGGCCGCACTTCAACCTGTTCCCGACCATCATCGAGATAGAGAACATCAACGTTTGGGCTGAGATCGGCGTGATCTTCCTGCTGTTCAGCCTCGGGCTGGAGTTCAGCTTCAAGAAGCTGGTAAAAGTAGGCGGCGCATCCTCCATCATGGCGGGCGTGGAAGTGATCGTGATGCTCTTGCTGGGCTACCTCACAGGCAAAATGCTGGGCTGGAATACCATGGACAGCGTGTTCCTTGGCGGTATACTTTCCATCTCCTCTACTACCATCATCATCCGGGCCTTCGACGAACTGGGTGTGAAATCACATCGATTTGCAGGGCTGGTGTTTGGCGTGTTGATCGTGGAGGATCTGGTGGCGATCCTGCTCCTGGTGCTGCTCTCCACTCTGGCCGTGAGCCAGCAGTTTGCAGGCACCGAAATGTTGCAGGCGGTGCTCAAACTGGCTTTCTTCCTGGTGGTCTGGTTTCTGGCGGGTATCTTTCTTATACCTACTTTCCTGCGCAAGGCCAGCAAACTGATGAACGACGAGACCTTGCTGATCGTCTCTATCGCACTTTGTTTCATCATGGTGATACTGGCGGCGCAGGTAGGTTTCTCGCCAGCGCTTGGAGCGTTCATCATGGGTTCTATACTGGCAGAAACGACCAAGGCTGAGAAGATCGAGCACCTGGTCACCTCCGTAAAAGACCTCTTCGGGGCCATTTTCTTCGTCTCGGTAGGTATACTGATCAACCCGGCTATGATTGTGGAGTATGCCGGGCCGATTGCACTGATCACGGTGGTAACGATTGTTGGCAAAATGGTGAGCATAACGGGCGGTGGCCTGATGGCAGGGCAGGGGCTCAGGACCTCAATCCAGTCAGGTATGAGCGTATCGCAGATCGGAGAGTTTTCGTTCATCATTGCCACGCTCGGCCTTACCCTAAACGTGACCAGTGACTTCCTATACCCGGTGGCGGTGGCGGTGTCGGCTATCACTACCTTCACCACACCTTACATGATTAAAATGGCTGACCCGCTGCACCGCTCCATTGAAGGTATGCTGCCGGAGCGATGGAAAACCTCGCTCAATGAGTATAGTTCAGGTGCAGAAACAATCAGCACCGTCAGCGACTGGAAAATATTGCTGCGGTCCTATGTCATCAACCTGGTGGTATACTCGGTCATCCTGATTGCGATTGTCCTGGCGGCCGGCAATTTTCTGTACCCGTTCATCACTGAGAACTTCATCAACGGCGTGTGGGGTGGTGTCGCGACGGTGGCGATTGCACTGGTGTTCATGGCGCCCTTTCTGTGGGCGATGGCTGTATACCATCCGCAAAAAGAAGCCCAGGGCCGTATCTGGGCTAACCGCAATTACCGTAGCCTGATCATCGTATTGGAGTTTACGCGGGTAGGTATAGCCATTCTATTCATCGGCTTCTTGCTCAACCAGGTGCTGTCGGTGCAGGTGGCCATTGTTGGCAGCTTATTCATCATCGGCTTGTTGGTCGTTTTCTCACGACGTATCCAGAACTTCTATACCCGAATCGAAGACCGGTTTATGTCCAACCTGAATGCGCGCGAGATCGAGGCGGCCAGTAAAATGACACATACGCTGGTGCCCTGGGATGCTCACCTGACCAGTTTCGAAGTATCGCCTAACGCGGTGGTCGTAGGTAAAAGCATGATTGAGCTGCAGATTCGCGAGAAGTATGGTGTGAACGTCGCCGTGATTGAGCGGGAAGGCCGCAACATTATGGCACCGACCCGTAACGAACGCATCTTCCCCGGCGATAAAATTTATGTATTCGGTACAGATGAGCAAATCGAAGCCTTTAGCGAATTCGTTAACGAAGAGTTTATACCTGGTTCGAACGGCGAGACCACCCGTGAAGCAATAAGTCTGCAGAAACTGGTAGTGTCGCCTGCCTCCAAGCTGCTTGGAAAGACTGTGCGTGAATCAGGGGTGCGCGAGAAAACGAAAGGGCTGATTGTAGGTATAGAAAAGAACGGCGAGCGTATGCTCAACCCTGACTCGGAGCTGGTAATAGGAGAAGGTGATATTCTATGGATTGTAGGCAGTCCTTGGCGTATAAAACAACTGGAGGCCGCCCGTCAGGAAGCTTGAGAAAGAGCATCCTTTTTACGACTTTAGCTTGACAAATAAGCACTATGCGCAAAATTGAATACTGGATAGAGGAGAACCTCAACCTGTCGGCTGCCATACAGGAGAACATCGTGAAGTCGCTTGTGGCTTTACTGGTGCTCTGGATCGTGAGTCGGGTGCTGCTGCGGCTGGCCTCACGGCAACAGACCGACTCCCGTAAGCTGTACCAATGGAGAAAGACAACCAACTACGTCGTGACGGGGCTGGGCATTATCTTTCTGGCCAATATCTGGTTCGACGGCTTTAGGTCCATCACCACGTTCCTGGGTATCTTCTCGGTCGGTCTGGTAGTGGTGCTCCGCGACCCGATACTGAACATGATGGGCTGGGTGTTCCTCATTTGGAAGCGCCCTTTCAAAGTAGGCGACCGCATTAAAATAGGCGTCTATACCGGCGACGTCATCGACATTGGCTTCTTCCAGTTCACCATCAACGAACTGGGGGAATGGGTGGATTCTGAGCAGGCGACAGGCCGCGTGGTGCACATTCCCAACAGCCAGGTATTCACGCAGGGGCAAATCAACTACAACTACGGCTTCCCGTTTCTGTGGCACGAGGTACAGGTGCGGGTTACTTTTGAGAGCAATTGGCAGAAAGCGAAAACCATTTTACAAGAGATCGGGAGTCGGCATACAGAAAAATTTACTGGGGAGGTGGAGCAGCGCGTGCGCATAGAGGCGCAGCAGCACCTGATCTTCTATCGGAGCTTCGAGCCGCGGGTGTTTACCAAAGTCAGAGAGAACGGAATACAGCTTACTTTACGCTACCTCTGTAACCTGAATGGCCGTAGGGAGAGCGAAAACAAGATATGGGAAGATGTGCTGACCGAGTTTATGGCCACACCAGATATTCGCTTCGCTTACCCAACCACCCGCTTCTACAGCGCTGCCGAAGGGCAGGAGAGTGAAACAGAACTGCAGCGGATTGTGTCGTCGCGGAAGAGCTTAGAGTAGCAAAGAAAGGAGCCTGTCTTTTATAGAGCAGGCTCCTTTTTCTTATACCAACGATTTGAAATTATACTGCTTTACGAACCACTCAGCTTTGGCTTTTTACACTCCCTTCGCCTCTTTTTCTTGTGCTTCTTCCCGAAACTCCTTCATCCTTGTAAAATAATCCCGTGCGGCAGCCATTACCTTTGGTGAGAGCAACAGGGCCGATACCATGGTAGGGATCGCCATCATGGCGTACATGCCGTCGATGAGGGCGATTACGGCTGTGATGGTGGCAGTGGCGCCAAACACGATGGTGGCTACATAGAAGTAGTTGTAGTAGTGCTTATACTTCGCACCGAAGAGGTAGCTGAAGCATTTGGTGCCATAGTAAGAGTAGGAGAAGAGCGAAGTAAACGCAAAGATCATCACACACACCACCAGTACATAGCTGCCAAAGCCCGGCATGGCATTGTTGAAGGCAGTGGCCGTCATAGTCACGCCGCTGGCATCGGAAGTTTGCCACGTGCCCGTCAGGATAATGGCCAGGCCGGTGAGCGTGCACACGACAATAGTATCAATGAAAGGGCCGAGCATAGCTACCAGTCCTTCGCGGATGGGTTCGTCGGTTTTGGCGGCTCCATGCATCATAGAGGCCGTGCCTATACCTGCCTCGTTAGAGAAGGCCGCCCTGCGTGCACCTGCAATAATAATCGCACCCATAGCACCGCCCAGCACAGTTTGAGCCGAGAAGGCGTCTCTGAAGATCAAGGCAAAGGCACCAGGTATAGCGGTGTAGTTCACGAACATGATGTAAAACACAGCCAGCATATAAAGCACCACCATGCCCGGCACCATCTTGCCTGCCACATGGCCAATGCGCTGTATGCCTCCAAAAATCACCATGGAGGTAATGAATACCAATACCAGTCCGATGGTGAGGTTAGTATAGAACAAGTCAGTGGTCGTGAATCCATTAGGCTCGAGCACCACCTCCCGGATAACCTGCGTGAGCTGGTTGGCCTGGAATATAGGCAGCGTGCCGAACAAACCCGCAACAGCGAAGAAGGCCGCCAGCGGTTTCCATTTCTTGCCGAGGCCTGTCTCAATCACATACATCGGTCCACCCTCCAGGTGGCCTACGCTGTCGTGGCCGCGGTACATCACCGACAGCGAACAGGTAAAGAACTTGGTGGCCATACCTACAAAGGCACTCACCCACATCCAAAACAGCACGCCCGGTCCGCCAATGGCGATAGCCACGGCCACACCGCTGATGTTACCCATACCTACCGTAGCTGCCAGCGCAGCCGACAGCGCCTCAAAGTGGTTGATGTCACCCGGATCGTTGGGGTCGTCGTATTTGCCGCGCAGCACGTTGATGGCATGGCGCAGGTAGCGGAAGGGCAGGAAGCCCGAGTAAAACATAAAGTAAAAACCGCCGCCCATCAGGAGTATCAACAAAGGCATACCCCATGCGGCGTCACTAAACCAGACTAAAAATTCTTCTAATGCTTTCAATAGTAATAAGTTTCTTAAGTAGAAAGCTACAAAGATACGCTTAGAATGGCAACCAATGGCACTATACAATTGCCGTATTTTTTCGTAGCTTACAGGTATAGGTGCCAGTACTGGTACAGGTATACCGCTAAACCCCTACCGATGAAAACCAGGTTTATCGTACTGATTGACTTTTCCTCCTACTCCAAATTTGAGCTGCAGCTGGCCAAGCACTGGGCTGACAGCATGGCCGCTGACGTGTTGCTTCTGCACGAGCCCGTTATTATGGCACCAGCCCTCACCGATGCCAGCACCCGCAACGAGATAATCGGTTATGAGACCGATAAAGCCCTGAACAAACTCAAGGCATTTGCTATGCAGCACCTGCCTGATACCCGCCGCATCAGCTATCGTGTAGCCGACGACAGCCTGATAATATCGCTTCAGCGCCTGTTAAGTGAGTATTATTACAATGTAGTCTTTGTAGGGCTGAAAGGCACTGGCTTCCTGAAGAGGATTTTTATGGGCAGCACAGCCATTCAGGTAATTGACGAGACAGACCATGTGGTAGTAGCCGTGCCCCGTCATTCTTTTAACATGTCGCCCAACACCCTTTATGTAAGTGTGTACTACAAGTACAAACTCAACACGGCGGAGCTTGACAAGGTGCTTCAGTTGTTTGGTGATAAGATAAAGCACATCCGTTTTTTGTCTGTAGTGGCGAAGAAGGATAGCATGAAACAAACGATGGGCTACCTGGAAGAGCTGCGGAAGATGTACCATGGCGAGCGAGATGTTCACATAGAAGCTTTCGAGGGAGAAGATGCTTTCTACACCCTGAAACAATACATGAATGCCCACGCCGATGGTATGCTGGTCGTGCAGAAAGGGTCCCGCTCTTTCACAAATCAGGTTTTCCGTCGGTTTCTGATCAATGAGCTGGTCTACGATGCGTCAATACCGCTGATTGTTTTGCCACAAGAGGGTGGTCAGGTATAGCGGGTTGTTTAAAACCAAATGCCCCTGTGCCCTGTATTATGTCGGGAGCACTTTCCTTTTCGCTCTTGCCACCCCGAAACGACTACTATGAACCTAGGTGACCTGATCAATAACCAATTTTACGAATTTGCCCTTATTATCTTTCTCGCGACCGTGGCCGGAGCTATCGGCAGAGTGCTACGGCAGCCGCTCATCGTGTCGTTTATCGCGGTGGGTATACTGGTAGGGCCGTCGGTGCTCAACGTCCTCAATTCTGAACACGAGATAGACCTGCTCGCCGAGATGGGCATCGCGATTCTGCTCTTCGTCGTGGGCCTCAAACTGGATATCAACCTCATCAAATCGACGGGTAAAGTGGCCTTGATGACGGGACTGGGGCAGGTAATATTTACCTCGGTCTTTGGCTTTGGCATCTCCATGGCTTTGGGCTTCGATTGGCTGGAGTCGGTCTATGTGGCGGTGGCACTCACGTTTTCAAGTACCATTATCATCGTTAAGCTTCTTTCTGACAAGAAGGAGATCGACATGCTGCACGGGCAGATTGCGCTCGGCTTCCTGATTGTGCAGGACATCGTAGTGGTGATCGTGATGATTGTGCTCTCGGCACTGGGCACTGAGTCGGAGCGCTCGGTAGGCATGGACCTGCTCTTTGTGTTTGGTAAGGGCATTGCCATGTTTGCGGTAATAGCCGTGCTCATGAAATATGTGATACCGAAGCTAACCAAAAAGCTCGCCGACTCCCAGGAATTGCTGGTGCTCTTTTCCATTGGTTGGGCCATCCTGCTGGCTGCACTGGGCGATTTTCTGGGCTTCAGCAAAGAAGTAGGTGCTTTCCTGGCAGGTATATCGCTGGCATCCACGCAGTATCGTGAAGTTATCAGCGGCCGCCTTACCAGCGTGCGCGACTTCCTGTTGCTGTTCTTTTTCCTCAATCTGGGTGCGCAGCTCAACCTGGGGCTAATGGGCGAACAGATCCTGCCGTCGGTTATTTTCTCGGTATTCGTACTGGTTGGTAACCCGATCATCGTGCTCATCATCATGGGCATCATGGGCTACCACAAGCGCACCTCCTTTAAGGCAGGCCTTACCGTAGCCCAGATCAGTGAGTTCTCGCTCATCCTCATCAATATGGGTATGGACGTGGGACACATCGACGAAGAAACGCTGGGACTGGTTACCCTGGTCGGGCTTATTACCATTACGCTTTCCACTTACATGATTATGTTCTCAGACCAGCTCTTCGATTGGCTCTCACCGATGCTGGGTATCTTTGAAAAGAAGAAGCCGACGCAGGCCAAAGAACTGGAGGATGATACTGAGAAGGTGGATGTGCTCATTTTCGGATTGGGGCGTTACGGCAAACGTATAGCCAGAGCCCTGGAAGAACGCGACCTCAAATACATTGGAGCTGATATAGACCCTGCCTTAGTAAACAATTGGACAGAGCACAATTTGAAAGCCGTGTACTGTGACGCAGAAGATCCCGATCTGGCTGAGGTATTGCCTGTGAAGAGGGTGTCGAACGTCATCAGCACCATATCGGACGTAAAGGTGAACATTGCCCTGATGAAGCTACTCAGGCACGAGAATTTTGATGGCCGCATTGCCGTAACCGCCAACAATGATGACACCGTGCAGATACTGAAAGAGGCGGGAGCGGAGTATATCCTGGAGCCTTACAAAGACTCAGCTAAAAAAGTGGCCGAAATGTTTAGCCACAAAGTCGAGAAAGACGAAAATGAGGAAGCACTGCAAGAAGACAGTAGCGAACAGGAGAGGGTAAGAAAAGAAGATGACAAGGCATAAAGACGGCTTCACACAGCTCGACACGCCCGATGCTGAGGTATACTATGCCCCGCACTTTTTCACCAAAGAAGAAAGCGACCTATACCTGCAGCGCCTGACAACGGAGATCGCCTGGCAACAGGAGGAAATCAAAATGTTCGGCAAACAACTGCCGCTGCCACGGCTTACAGCCTGGTATGGCGACAGAGGCTATACCTATTCTGGGCTCTATAATGCGCCTCAGCCCTGGCTGCCGGTGTTGCTGGAGCTGAAGGAGCGGATAGAGGCAGCCTCCGGCGACAGGTATAATAGTGTGCTGCTCAATTACTACCGTCACGGGCAGGATAGCATGGGCTGGCACTCCGACGATGAAAAATCGCTTGCGCCAGGTATAGCCTCTGTCAGTTTTGGAGGGGAGCGAGGCTTTGCCTTCCGGCACCGCAGCCGCAAAGACTTGCCTACCGTAAAGCTCACGCTGCAGCATGGCAGTCTGCTGCTCATGCAGGGAACTACGCAACAGCACTGGCAGCACCAACTGCCCAAAACAAGTCGCCCTATCGCACCCCGCATTAACCTGACTTTCCGTACAATCATTGGCTAAGGTATAATGCCACCGGAGTATTGCCTTTCCCAATAGGAAAACGTTTCTTTACAGAACAAGAAGCCCTGAACCTCACACTATGACTGAGAGAAAGAACATCACCATCATGGGAGCCGGACTGGTTGGTTCGCTGCTGTCGCTATACCTGGCCAAACGCGGTCACAAAGTGGACATCTACGAGCGCCGACCCGACATGCGCAAGATCCTGCTCGATGGTGGCCGTTCGATCAACCTCGCCCTGAGCGACCGCGGCTTTAAAGCGCTTAGAGGTATAGGTATAGAAGAGGCTGTCCGCAAAGTGGCTATACCCATGCATGGCCGCATGATGCACGATGAACAGGGCAACCTGACGTTTCAGCCTTACGGCAAAGAGGGACAGTCGATTTACTCCGTTTCCCGTGCAGGCTTGAACGCCGCTTTGATGGACTTGTCGGAGCCCAACCCCGACATTACCTACTACTTCAACCGCCAGCTGCTCGACCTGGACCTACGCCAAAGCAAAGCCACGCTGCGCAACCACGAAACGGGCGAGCTGGAGGAACTGCAAACCGAACTGCTGTTCGGGGCCGACGGGGCTTTTTCGATGGTGCGCAATGCCATGCAGAAAACCGAGCGCTACAACTACTCACAAAGCTACCTGGAATACGGCTACAAGGAGCTGACCATACCGCCAGCCGAAGACGGCGGCTGGGCACTGGAGAAGAACGCCCTCCACATCTGGCCGCGCGGCAACTACATGATGATCGCCCTGCCCAACATCGACGGTAGTTTCACCTGTACCTTATTTTTCCCTTACGAGGGCGAGCTCTCCTTTGGGAGCATCAAAACCGACGACGACCTGCTCAACTTCTTCCTGCAGACTTTCCCCGATGCTATACCTTTGATGCCTGACCTGGCAGAGGATTATTTCTCTAACCCCATCGGTTCGCTGGTGACGGTGAAGTGCTTCCCTTGGTCATTTGAGGATAAAGCTTTGCTGATAGGCGATGCCTGCCATGCGGTGGTGCCATTCTACGGGCAGGGCATGAATGCCGGCTTTGAGGATATCACCGTGCTGGACCAGATGCTTGGAAACTTCGACGGTGACTGGGAAAAGCTCTTCAAGGCCTTTGAGCGCAAACGCAAACCCGACGCCGACGCCATAGCTGACCTGGCCGTGATGAACTTTATCGAGATGCGGGACAAGGTGGCCGACCCACGCTTCCTGCTCCGCAAGAAGATTGAAGGCAAAATCAACCAGCAATATCCTGATAAGTGGATTCCGCTTTACTCCATGGTGACCTTCACAGACTTACCTTACTCCTATGCTTTGGAGACAGGCCGTGAGCAGGACAAGATCATGAAAAAGGTGATGAAGCATATCAAGTCTGTAGAAGACTACGACAAGCCGGAGGTGCAGAAACTGCTGGAAAAGCAGCTTGTTAAGAAAGAGAAACTGAAAAGCTATCAGGCGCAGGAGGCGTAAAGCCTGCTGATCTAGCCAAGCTTTGTAAGTCAATACGTATAGGCTTAGGTGGCCACGTACCAGTACCTCTGCAAATGCTGTAAGTGCATTTCCATTCTTATCCGTTAGTTGTTTGCTTTCCAAATGAGAACCATTGGTGAAGCCATAAGCCACGGCAGATTCCGTGAAGTATTCTGTCGCATCAGTGTTTGTGTCTTTCTTATATGAAAAGCTCTTGTAAATGCTTTTGCCCTCGCGGAGTTTCACCAAACCCCTTGGTCGTGTCACCGGCAGCCTGCACTACAAAGCCAGGTCGGAATATTTGGGCGGAAGAATGGAAAGGGATAAGCAAGGCTACCAGCGCCAGGCTAGCGAGTAAAAATTGTTTCATAAATTTAGGAAGAGGTAGTGAAGATGAATAAGGCCGGGTTTTCTTATGATCCCAGCCTTGATCAGGTATAACTCAGGTTAGGATATACAGCTTAGAAATAGAAGCCGAGGAGCACCGATACGGTTCTTGTGTCAGAGTCCAGCACGTTGTTAATTTTGTTCACGGCATTGTGTGAGTGCAGGTCCAGGCCCATCTCGTAACGAGCCTCAAGCGACAGACGGTGCTTGTTTACATGCAGGTAGGAGCCGGCACCGAACATCAGGCCTTGTTGCACCTTGCTGATAAACTCTGCATTGTCACGGTTCCTTTCGGTAGGCGTGCTGCTCTCTGTTCTTCTAAAGTACTGGGTATGCTTGTAGTCTCGTTGACTGAAGATGTTGAAGAATCCACCGGCGTTTACATATGGCTGAAGCGTCTCGCCCGCGAAATCGTAGCGCAAGGCGGTGGTCAGCTTAATGGCAGCGAGTTCAATCGCTATCTCATTGTCGTAGTATGAGTCAAACCACACATAGCTGGGATCTGCCTGGTAGCTGTTGCTAAAATAGCGACCCTCTACAAGGATAGAGGCATTCTCGTTGATGCGGGGTGAGTTGAGCAGCAGCGCGACACCGAAAGTAGGGTGAGTATTGGTATTGAATTCAGCTTTTTCCAGGTGCAGGTAGCTCTCATCGGTGGCTGAGAAGTTTAGTGAGGTATGGCTGATGGCTCCTACAAAACCCGGTCTGATGGCGAACCACTTCTTCGACTCCTTAAAAGTAGTTTGTTCATCAGTACCGCCAATGCAGCTGTTATACTCTTTCACCAGGTCTACCAGGCTTTTTTCAGCCAGCTTGACACGCTCCACCTTGCTGAACATCGCGAAGCAATCCTGCATCAGGATGTTCAGGGTGCGCACGTGATGGTTGATGTCCCTTTGGGCTGTTACACCGTAGTTGTTGACGTACGTTTCTTTTGTGATATAAAGCTTGTGCAGTTTGCTCGGATTGTCATTCTTCTCGACAAAGAATGTGCCTTTGTAAACATAAAGGCTGAGAGTGCCCCGAACGAGTTCTTGCATGAACACATACTCAGCAGCCAGCGTATCAGCATGGTCGAGTGTGCGGGTGCGGTAGTTTCTGTCGCCCGGAAAGCCGTAGCCTGACAGGTCATTCGCAGTGTAAGAAGTAGTGGCTGATTGTCCGCCTCTCTTGAAACCGATGGTTTTGCCAGATGCGTCGGTGCGGTAGCTCACCTGCCCCTGCAGGGTATCGCCCTGTGGCATCACCACATAGCCTGGTTTGTAGTCACTTTGCGCCGTAGCAGGCACTGCAAGAAGGACACTCATACAGAGTGTGATAAGTTTGTATAGGTTTTTCATAAAAGCAGATTGGTGACTAAATATAGGAGTATATATTTATATAATTTGATCTGCTAAAAAGAAAATTTGTTCAAAACCTCGGCAAGGACGACCTCTGTTATGCGATGCAATTGTCAGCTGTTTGTGGCAGGGTTTTTGGGTCCTTAAGCAACTGAAGACAGGCCTCTGAAAACTATTTTTCTGAAATAAGGTATAGTTTAAGTGGTAATCGAGAGAACCTGCCTTTCTTTATTAATCATTTCAAAATTTTTAACCCCCGAGTCTTATGAATATTTTACATAAACTGAAGGCCACTGTTGTGGCAGGACTTGTTGTAGGCTTCGTGTCAATTGGTGGCAGCGCTATGGCCCAGCAGGCTACTCCTCAGAAAGCACCGCAGCAGACGCAGGCGATTTCTGATCAGGATATCAAGCTTTTTGTAGATGCCAGTACCCGTTTGATGGAGCTGCAGCAGGAAAGCGAAAAAGCCATGCTGGTAATTCTGGAAGAAGAGAAACTAAGCGTTGAGAAATTCAACACCCTGGCGCAGGCACATCAGCAGCAGAAGCTGACTGAAGCCGAAGGCACAGCAGAAGAAAAGGCCGCTTTCAACAAAGCGATCGGACGTATGATGGAAATGCAACCTGACATTGAAAAGAACATGCAGGCAGCTATCCAAAAAGATGGTATGACGGTAGAACGCTACGAGCAGATCATGCTGGCTTACCAGCAGGACCCGGCCGTGCAGGCCAAGATCCAGAAAATGATGGGTTTGTAAAAACTCTCAGGTATAAAGAACAAAAAAGCTTCGCCGAATCCCGGCGAAGCTTTTTTGTTGGGCTTAGTTCTGCGTGAACTCCAGTATCTTAAAGGTCTTGCTGCGCTTATCGAAGTAGCCGTAGTGCAGCTTGTTATTGCCGTAGCGGTACAGTGTCTTGTACTCCGGCGTCTGCTTCAGCTCTTCTTCATAGGCCTCTATCTTGTCCTGCACGGTGGCGGCGGCACTGTCGTCTTTTGCTACATAAGCTTTCTCGAGCGACTCACTATCGAGCACAGCTCTGAAATAGGTGCTCGTTCCTGGCCCCACCGGCTCACCGGATCGGTTATAAAACGGATCGTAGTAGTAGCGGTTGTACGGGAACATACTGTAGCTATACGGTAAGGTATAAGCCGGTACCCAGCGACCAGGCATCAGGTATAAGCCGCGTGAGGTTTGGATAAAGCGATCCGGCGTACGCACCAGTCGGCCAGGGTCTCCGTTTATGTTCCGGCGGCTTGGTGGCTGGTACGAACCGATTGTAAGCTGCAGCGTGCTGTCGTTGAAGGCATCCACCGTAATGGCGGGCTTGCCATTCGACAGGTTGCGCATCACCTTAGACGTCTTCTCGATCACGCTATTGCCTGACGAGAACAAAGCGCCTGCTCCCCGCTGGTGCACTGGCGTTGCTTTGATGTCGATATCCTGGTCGGCCGTATACCTGTACTCCTTGATTGGCTGCAGGGTGTTGAAGTTATAGGCTGTCAACGTAAACTCGTCTTTCTCTAGCTGTACCCGGAACAGGGTGTTGGCATGCAGGAAAGAGTTGAAGTTGGGTCCGTTTTTAGCAGCCAACGACGGCAGTGTACGGTATTTAGTTTGGCCGCTTGGCCAGTCGAGCGTCAGGATCTCGGTGGTCAGTTCTTTCTTCTTGCCACGCAGGGAGAAGCCGTCGAACACCAGGTATAGCTTATCGCCACGGGTATAGATCTTGCTGCGGTGCTGACCAGCAAACACAGTGCGTTCAAGGTCAGGGTGCACAAAAATCAGTTCCTGCTGACGCTCACCTCGGGTGCGGGTGCGCGGCAGGTCCGCCATCTGGAAGGTCTTCTTCTCGTAATAACTTTCATCCAGCTCACGGTGCAGGATCAGATTATCTTTTTTGTCAGTATAGATCATGTAAAAGTGAGCCGCATCGGCAAAGGCCCCGACAAACGTCTCGTTCCTGTCACGGCGCAGCGGTACATCAGGCAAGCTTCGGAAAGCACCGCTATACCTGTTCACGGCAAAAGGGCGCACGAATTCTTTGCTGCCACTTGCATACCGGCTGTAAAACACAAACTCAGTATCGGTCACGCGGGTACCCAGCACCTGCGGCTGCTGGCTTTGGCGGTAAGGTATCTCTTGTGTCGCCACGGTCTGACCCTTGGCATTTACCAGGCTAAAGTGCAGCTTGCCACCCTGAAAGAAGTAGAGGCAGACATTGCCGTCACCATCGGCCACCGACACCAGATCTTCAGCCCGGCGCAAGGGCAGTTCCAGGCTGGCGAACTCCTGCTGCGCACGCACTTCAGGGGCGGCAAAACCGAGCAGGAGCAAGGCTAATATTATATATCGCATATGCTTGAATTATAAGGGATTGTTCTTGATTTAATCTAGCAAATTTCTAGCCAAGAAAGCAGCAGCAGCGACATAATTTATAGGAATACACCTGTTGTTTGCAGTGACTATTGGTTGCTGTGGCTCATGTCGTTTTGCGGCAGCGTGAGCGTCACGATCCGGAACTTTTTCGTTGCCCTATCCAGCACCACATAATGCAGCTGGTCTTGCTGATAAGGATACACAATGACACCTCCCAGTGCTGTTTCCTGTTCTTCCAGCACGGCACTATACCTGTCGGCTTCATCCCACAGCCGAGGAGTTGGACGAGTGGCAGCCAGTCCCAGCGTGCTTTTCTCAAGGCTGGTTTTGAAGTGCGTGGTGACCATATTCGGGTTGTACATTGTATTGATACGGTAAGCATTAAGTGCTATGACAGCCGGGAAGGCCGCAGGACCAAACGCTGTTATAAGTGGTATGCCAACAGGTGCCACGGCTCCGGTGCTTTCCCCGGTTTGGTAGGCACCCAGCGACAGTTGCAGGGTGTTGCGGTCTGTTTCCTCTACCAGTACGAAGGCATTGCCAGCAGTCATCTTGCGAAGCACCTTGTTCGTGGTCTCTACCGTCGCGGTGTCATCCGGGTACTTGTTTTTGCCACCGTTTCTGATCACGGGCGTTGCTTTCAATGTTACGGGCTCTTGCAATTCGTAGCTGTACTCTCTTTGCAGCTGCAGGGTAGGCAGGTCGTAGGCAGAGAGTTTAATGAAGTTGTTTGTCATCTGATACCGGAACAAGGTGTTCTGATACAGGAGGGTATTCATGTCGACAGGCCTGATGAAAGGGATAAAGGGTAGCTGGGAATGGCGAGCAGTCTGTGCAGACAGGTCCACTTCCAGTATGTCTGTGGTAAGCTTGTGCTTGTCCCTGGGGGAAGAGGCTCCGAAACCGTTCAGAATCAGCAGGACCTTGTCGCCCCGGAGGTAGATTTTCTTGTGATTGCTGGCTGTGGCCACAGGAGTGGGCAGCTGCTCGTTTACAAACATAGGCACCCCTCCAAAGAACAGACGCTTCTCCATTTTGGAAAGCGTAAGCGGAATTTTTTTCACCACATGCTCCTGCGCATTGTTGAAAATACATACCTGCAGGTTGTTGGTTTTCTTGCTAAAATAGAGGGCGTAGAACTTGCCATCGGAGGTAAAGGCCTGCAGAAAGGTGCTCGCAGGATCAAGTGCTGGCCTGACCTCCGATAGCACCTCTATGGCACCCGTGGCTTTGTTGATGGAGGAAGGCTGCAGTAGCTCCACATCTTTTAGCATCTCCCTTCTGTAAAAAATGAACTGGTCTGGCAGCGGCAGCACACCGGCTATCTCGGGTGCGGCTTTGAAGGTAATAGGATGCTCTACGGTGGCAATGTGCTGGCCGGTGGCGTTTACGGTGGAGAAAAAGGCTGATCCGCTGCGGTAGGAATAGAGGCAGAGGTCTCCATCAGGGGCAATGGCAGGTACGATTTCGTCAACTATTCTGACAGGTGCATCAAATGTGCTAAAATCGGTTTGTGCAGTGGCCATCAGCGGGCATAGCAGTGCGGCTAGCAGGAGGGTGTAAAGTTGTTTCATGTTCAGATTGGGTTCTTAGCTTTAAGATAGGCATAATTTGGTTTTCAGGTATAGCCG
>NZ_JBZYWF010000028.1:0-1474 GCF_058932855.1 Pontibacter sp. LHS1 | reverse complement strand
GAAAAAAGGTACTGTCTTAAAAGTCAAGCATTTTAGTTGAATTTTTCTTATCTTTCCCTTACCTGAAAGAGAGCTCCCGGGCCGACAGGTACTGGATGCTTATCTTGTGTAGCCCTGGCCACTGCCGGGGCTACTGTGTTTCTGTCAGCTGCGCTGACACCTGAAAAAGAGGCTCCGGCCTCCAGGCTTTGGATGCACTCTTCTGTTTGCTGCTGGTATCTGTCCTCCTGCCAAGCCTCGTTTCTCTTCCACAAAGTATAGATGAGAGCCAGCAGCTTTTTCTGCACGGCCACGTAAGCCACCATTTTCTTTTTCCCCTTCCCCGTCAGGCGCTCATAAAGCGCGCGGCAAACCGGCACGTTTCGGCTCACCGCATTGAAGGCCGGCATGTGCAGTATCCTTCGGATATGGCTGTTGCCCTGCTTGGAGATTTTGGTCTTGCCGCTCCGTTTCCCCGACTGGTTCTCCACCACGTCATAGCCGGCGTAGCTGGTGAGCTGCTTATGGCTGGTGAAGAGGGCAAAGCCATTGGTCTCGGCGATGACGGTGGCCGCCGTCAGCAGCCCCACTCCCTTGATGGTGGTGACCTTCTCTACTTTGGCCTTGAGCAAAGCATCCCTATCAATGACGGCCCTTATCTCCTGCTGGATGGCCTGTAGCTGTGCCTCATAGAGTTGGAGTGTCTTCCGGAGCCTTTTCACGGTACTCTTGCTGGCCAACATGGAATGTGACTCAGCATGGAGGCGGTTGGTGGCTTCGGTGCGCATCTGCTGAACCTGCTCATGCTCACGGGTAAGCTTACGCAGCAGGTAGAGCTGCTGGCTCATGGGCTGCCAGGGCTCCAGATTTCTTTCCGCGCCCATGTGAGCCAGCGCCCTGGCGTCGATCCGGTCGTTCTTAGATTTGCAGCCCAGGCTCTGGGTGAACTGCTTGGCCCTGTTGGGGAGCACTACAATGACTTTGCGGCCCGCTTGATAGAGATTCCAGGCAAGATGCTCGTAGTATACCCCAGTGGCCTCCATAATCACCACCAGCTCCGTTAAGGGATCTTCCCTGTTACTTACCCACTTGCTGAACTCTGCAAAACCTTTTGGGGAGTTGGGGAAGCATCTGCTGGCTTTCACCACCACCCGGTGCTCCTGGGTAAGCACTGAGAAGCAGGCGTCAAACTTGTCTTTTGAGATGTCGGCACTAACCGACTGCTTGATGACTTTCATAACTTGGGGGTTTTGACATGGAACAAAGACTCGGAACCAATGCTCTTCCTGACATTTCACTCATTGTTTTATGCAAGGTCATCCCAGCAAGAGATACCTTTAGGTACTGTTCAATCTATGGGAAGAGGCAGGCAGGTGGAACTCCCTTTTTTCCAATATCACCAGGTGTATTTGCTCTAAGGTATTTTTGCCATCCTGCCTGTGGTTTCTTACTTTCTAATACTTGCATTCTTCCTGATGGATTCAAAGATATGAGC
>NZ_JBZYWF010000027.1:0-1696 GCF_058932855.1 Pontibacter sp. LHS1 | reverse complement strand
ATTGACTAAAAATTTAATTAATGTTGGTACTTTCTATATAATATTACTTGTTACACTCTCCTATTAACTATTAATGCTCTTTTGAAATCAAAAAGGTTAAGCAATAGTATTTAACCTAACCTCCAGTCCCTTTTAATCATTATCAGCTTGCTGCTTATTTATTTAATGATCAATATTTTAGAGCACCCATCAATCAAGAAAACAAACCGCTTATTAATTGGATATTTTTCTCAATCGACAGTCACAAATGTAAATGACTTTTAACAACTTTTGAAAGTGGTCATCCTCAAAAAAAGTGCTTTTCTTATTTATTTCAGGTTTATAATGATTTAAATTATATAAAATAGCTTGTTTTGCATGTAACTTTATATATATGAAAAAATAACTATTAAGATCCCATAGTGAATTGTAAACAAGTAAATTTTGACCCTTTCCCAGTCTCTGACATTTGGATTCCATATTGAAATTTTCAAAATAGCCTTTCTGAAATAGAGAGAATCCTGCATTTTACTCCCGCTTAAGCACGTCCTGTGTTAAACCTTCGTGGTAACAAAGCCTGTCTGTTCTATATAGCAGATCTCAAGATTGGATTTTTCAAAAATCGTGAAACCCCACATAGTAACCCATTGTCAACTATGCACTTATAAAAAAAGCAGCTGACCTTTGGCCAGCTGCTTTGAAGAGTTATACCACTTAAGGTATGGTTATGAAAATCTAGTTTTTAACAGTGAAGCTGTAAGTTACTGGTGTGCCCGCAGTGCCCGAACCGTTGCTGCCTGAGTAAGGGGTAGCTGTCAGGGTGTAAGTTCCGGCAGGCATGGTCAGGTTGCCAAAGTAGTAGTTGCCTCTTCCGTCGTCACCGAACAAAGCATGCGGGGCAGCGTTGTCAGTGTAGGTGCGGCTCATGGCGCCCTTCAGCTCGAACTTCACACTGCCTACACCAGACTTAAGGTCAGCGCGGAAGTTCAACTTCTTTGTACCCAAAGCGCTGAAACTAAGTGAAGCACCGTTAGTCAGCTTCAGTACGTCTTTCTCTGTGTGCGCATCAACCAGTGTCAGACTTGATATCTGTGAAGAAGTTGATGTGCTTGGAGCAGTTGCCACTGGCTCAGAAGGAGTTGGCGCTGGAGCAGTTGGAGCAGGAGCTGTTGCTACCGGAGAAGTCTCCGCTGTCGTACCTGAACCAGACGCAACGATGTTGAAGCTTACTGTTACCGGAGTACCAGCCGTACCTGAGCCATTTGATCCAGAGTATGGCGTAACTGTTAAGGTATAGCTACCAGTTGGCATGGTCAGATTACCAAAGTAGAAGTTACCTCTTCCGTCGTCACCGAACAGCGCATAAGGTGCTGCATTATCAGTGTAGGTACGCCCCATGGCGCCCTTCAGCTCAAACTTTACGCTACCTACTGTTGATGGATCAATGTTGGAACGGAAGTTAAACTTCTTTGTATTCAAAGCACTGAAGCTCAGTGTAGCGCCGTTCCTTACGGTCATCACATCTTTCTCAGTACCGGCGTCTACCAAAATCACACTGTGTGCTCCAGTAGCAGGCGTGCTTCCACCTGTGTTTGTATCAGGTGTAGGAGTTGGGGCTGGCGCTGGAGCTGGCTCAGTTGGAGTTGGAGTTGGCGCTGGAGCAGTTTCAACCGGAGCAGTTGTGTTGCTGCCAGAAGACGACATCTCATTAAAGCTT
>NZ_JBZYWF010000026.1:0-2324 GCF_058932855.1 Pontibacter sp. LHS1 | reverse complement strand
ACCATGGCCTATGACCACATGGGGCGCCTGGCAAGCCACTGGCAGTCCATCGACGGCCGGGACCCGGTGCTGCTGGCCGAGCGGGCCTATAACGCGCTGGGCCAGGAGACGGCGAAAAGGCTGCACCAAAACGCTGACGGTTCTTTCCTGCAGGAGGTGGACACGCGCTACGGCATCCGCGGCTGGCTTGCCTCGGTCAACGACCCGGGGCAGGTGAGCCAGCAGGGGGACCTGTTCGGCTTGGAGCTGAGCTACAACGAGGGCATGCAGCTGGGGGCGCAGGGGCAGCACAGCGGCAACATCTCGGAGATGCGCTGGGCCACGGCCTCGGACGCAAAGCTGCGGGGCTACGCCTACGCCTACGATAAGGCCAGCCGCCTGAAGGAGGGCCTTTACCGGTCCAACGCCGGCGCGGGCTGGTCGGCCGGGGGGGAGAACTATACGGTGGAAGGGCTCACTTACGACGCCAACGGCAATATCCGGCACCTGGTGCGCCACGGCCTCGTGGCGGGCGACCCCTACGACCGGCAGGACACCCTGAGGGCCTGGGGCAAAGTGGATGAGCTGAGTTACTTCTACGAGGGGAACCGCCTGGAGGGCGTGGACGACTCTCCTGGTTCGGGTTCCGACATCCCAGCCTCCTTGGTGGGGCACTGGGCGCTGGACGAGGGCGGCGGCACGCACCTGGCGGACGCCTCGGGCAAGGGCAATCACGCCGCCGCCGGGGGAGGTCCGTCCTGGGTGCCGGGGGTGAGCGGGCAGGCGCTGCGCTTCAACGGCGTGGACCAGCTGGCCGCAGTGCCCGGCAACCCCTCCCTGGACCTGACGGGATCCCTGACGCTGGCCGCCTGGATAAAGCCGGAGAAGATCGGCCCGCAGTATTTCATCAAGAAGGCCGCGCAGGGGGAGACGGACGGTTATGAGTTCTCGCTCTCCAACGCAGGCAAGGTCTTCTTCCGCTTCAACCAGGCGAGTGCGGGCGACACCTACCGCCTGGACTCCCAGGCGCCCTACCCGACCGACAGCAGCACCTGGATGCACGTGGCCGTCACCTATGACGGCTCCCAGATCAGGATTTATATAGACGGGGTGGAGAATAGCTCCCGCACGCTAGCATCGCCGCCGGCCATCGCCGTGAACGCACTGCCGTTCACCATCGGGGCGGAGGCCGACGGCTTCAGGGGGATGAGGGGCGCCATGGACGATGTGCGGGTCTACAACACGGCTTTGAGTGCGGCGGAGGTGGCGGCGCTGGCTGACCCGGCCGGCAGTCCTGTTGCAGGAGCTTCCGACGCCGGATTCAGTGACGGGGGCAGCAGTTATTCGGTCAATGCGCCGGAGTACGGCTACGACGCCAACGGCAACATGACCAGTGACGCCAACAAGGGCATCACGTTTGTGCGCTACAACCACCTCAGCCTGCCCGACAGCGTGGCGCTGGGTGCGAAGGGCTACATCAAATACATTTACACGGCCTCGGGGCAGAAGCTGCGCAAGGAGGTGCACGAGGTGGGCAGACCGGTGATGGCCACCGACTATGCGGGGCTGTTCGTGCACCAGGGCGACACGCTCTTTGCCCACACTTCGGAGGGGCGGGCGCTCTACGAGCCGGCAACCGACCAGGTGTGGCGCTACGAGTACCATCTGAAGGACCACCTGGGCAACCTCAGGGTGTCATTCGCCGAGGAGGTGACAAGCTCGGCCACGGCGACCATGGAGATGATGGCCGCCCAGCAGGAGGAGGCCGAGTTCGGTCACATACAGGAGACGCGGCACCTGGATAGGGGCCGTTCGCGCACAGGCTCGCACGCGGCGCTGCTGGGGGGCAATCGCAACAGGCCGCTGGGCCCGAGTCGGCGCTTGAGCGTCAGAGCGGGCGACAAGGTGAAGGCGGAGGCCTTCGGGCTGTACGAAGAGGAGGTGAAAAGCAACAAGGGCCTGAGCCTAGCCTCCTGGCTGCTGGGGGCAGCCACGGCGGGCGTGGGCACGGTGAGTGAGCTTGGGAACGGCAACGGCAAGGTGCTGCCCTACATCGGGGCGGGCATTGCGCTGGCGCCCGTTGTTTTGCAGAAAGAAAAAGGGGCGCCGACCGCTTACATTCGCTATATTGCCTATGATAGGGACACGAGTTATGTAGACTCTGGCTATCAGCTGCTCACCCGGCAGGCGAACGGGGAGTGGGAGCGGCTAGAGCTGGAGTATACCGCTGAGCAGGACGGCTTTGTGGAGGTGTTCCTGGCAAACGAGAGCCACGAGGAGGCCTGGTTCGACGACATGAGCGTGAGCCAGACGAGCCCGATGCTGGTGCAGGAGAACCACTACGA
>NZ_JBZYWF010000025.1:0-2334 GCF_058932855.1 Pontibacter sp. LHS1 | reverse complement strand
AAGTTCTTTGACATGATGGGAGAGAGAAAAACAAAGACATTATAAGGTAAGACTGCCTGGAAGCAATTCTAGTGCAGCCCAAGAAGCGGGCCGGCGACCTTCGGGTCACCGGCGAGAACGCAGAGAAGGGCGCATGGGGGATGCCTAGGCTCTCAGAGGCGATGAAGGACGCGACAAGCTGCGAAAAGCCGCGGGGATCGGCACATACGATGTGATCCGCGGATGTCCGAATGGGGCAACCCGGTATGTTGAAGACATACCACCCGAAAGGGGGCGAACCCGGGGAACTGAAACATCTAAGTACCCGGAGGAAGAGAAAATAACAATGATTCCGCAAGTAGTGGCGAGCGAACGCGGAAGAGCCCAAACCAGTCCTGTTACGGCAGGGCTGGGGTTGTAGGACCACGCCGTGGGACCAAGTATTGAAGCATAACAGACTGGGAAGTCTGACCATAGGGGGTGATAGTCCCGTGTGCGTAAGCTGCTTGGCCCTAGTGGTATCCTGAGTAGGGCGGGACCGGAGAAATCCCGCCTGAATCCAGCGGCACCATCCGCTAAGGCTAAATACTCCTGAGAGACCGATAGTGAACCAGTACCGTGAGGGAAAGGTGAAAAGTACCCCGAATAGGGGGGTGAAACAGATCCTGAAACCATGCGCCTACAAGCGGTCGGAGCCCATTCGTTGGGTGACGGCGTGCCTTTTGCATAATGAGCCTACGAGTTACTCCTCCCTGGCAAGGTTAAGCGTCTTGAGGCGCGGAGCCGCAGCGAAAGCGAGTCTGAACAGGGCGCACAGTCAGGGGGGGTAGACGCGAAACTTTGTGATCTACCCATGGGCAGGATGAAGGTTGGGTAAAACCAACTGGAGGTCCGAACCAGTTTACGTTGAAAAGTATTTGGATGACCTGTGGGTAGGGGTGAAAGGCCAATCAAACTGAGAAATAGCTCGTACTCCCCGAAATGCCTTTAGGGGCAGCGTCGCGGTCGAGTCATATGGAGGTAGAGCTACCGATAGGACTAGGGGGAGTCAAATCCTACCGAATCCTGACGAACTCCGAATGCCATTTGATATACGCGGCAGTGAGGCGCGGGGTGCTAAGGTCCCGCGCCGAGAGGGAAAGAACCCAGACCGCCAGCTAAGGTCCCTAAATTCGCGCTAAGTTGAACAAAGGGGGTCCAGTTGCCTAGACAGCCAGGATGTTGGCTTGGAAGCAGCCATTCATTTAAAGAGTGCGTAACAGCTCACTGGTCGAGCGACAGGGCATCGATAATAATCGGGCATCAAGCGTGGTACCGAAGCTGCGGATTGTATTATATACACTGGTAGGGGAGCATTCCGGGGGCGACGAAGGCGTGCCGGCAAGGCGCGCTGGAGCGCCCGGAAAAGCAAATGTAGGCATAAGTAACGATAATGCGGGCGAGAAACCCGCACACCGAAAGACCCAGGTTTCCTGATCAACGCTAATCGGATCAGGGTTAGTCGGGACCTAAGGCCGAGGCGAAAGCGCAGGTCGATGGACAACTGGTTAATATTCCAGTACCGGCTACGTATAGCGATGCGGTGACGGAGAAGTGAAAGGACCGCGCACTGACGGAATAGTGCGTTGAAGGCCGTAGGTAGTGGCCCGGTAGTGAAGTACGCCGGGCTAGCTGAAAGCCGATAGTACCCCAAGCCCTCGGGCGCGGGGATAGCGTCCCTAAGCAGGCTCCCTAGAAAACCCGCTAAGCGTTTAAATACGTGGCCGCCCGTACCGCAAACCGACACAGGTGGTCGAGGAGAGAATCCTAAGGTGCTCGAGTGAATCACG
Organism: Pontibacter sp. LHS1; assembly: GCF_058932855.1. Lineage (NCBI taxonomy): Bacteria > Pseudomonadati > Bacteroidota > Cytophagia > Cytophagales > Hymenobacteraceae > Pontibacter > Pontibacter sp. LHS1. The sequence continues at coordinate 526 of NZ_JBZYWF010000025.1, read as the reverse complement.
GCCAAGGAACTCGGCAAAATGGCCCTGTAACTTCGGGAGAAGGGGCGCTTCCTCCAGCGATGGAGAAGCCGCAGTGAAAAGGCCCAGGCGACTGTTTAACAAAAACACATGGCTTTGCAAAATCGAGAGATGACGTATAAGGCCTGACACCTGCCCGGTGCCGGAAGGTTAAGAGGGGGGGTTAGCCGCAAGGCGAAGCTCTGAATCGAAGCCCCGGTAAACGGCGGCCGTAACTATAACGGTCCTAAGGTAGCGAAATTCCTTGTCGGGTAAGTTCCGACCTGCACGAATGGTGTAACGATCTGGGCGCTGTCTCAGCCGTGAGCTCGGTGAAATTGTAGTCTCGGTGAAGATGCCGAGTACCCGCAACGGGACGGAAAGACCCCATGAACCTTTACTATAGCTTAGCATTGACGCTGGGTAACTCATGTGTAGGATAGGCCGGAGAATGCGAAGCGGCGTCGCCAGGCGTCGTGGATTCTTCCTTGAAATACGGCCCTTGAGTTGCTTGGCGCCTAACCCCTCA
>NZ_JBZYWF010000024.1:0-10416 GCF_058932855.1 Pontibacter sp. LHS1 | reverse complement strand
TCTGTCGCACCTCATGCACCTGCTGCTGGTGTCGGATCTCGCCAAGACGGTAGAGGATGATCAGGCAGCAGGCGACCGGGAGGAGGCGATGCTGACTTTTTTTCATTCTCACTTCAAAGCAGCGGTCGGGCACAGCCTATATGAAAAATGGCTGGAGCTGGAGGAGAGGACGACTGTAGAAGCTAAAATTGCAAATGCCCTGAACCGAATAGCCACAGGAGAACTGACGGACTTAATCTCCCGGCTGGACAACAGCAGGTCAGGGGCCTTTCCACCCGCTTTGCTCGGCATTGAGATAGTGGCAATGCGCATCAAAGACATCATGGAAGAGGCTGAAGGCGCTCTCCTATAATATGACCTGCAGCGGTAGGGCCGGGGCATGCAAGCTTGATTTGAGATGAAAACGAATACAATACCAGGGCGATAAGGACAGTATTGAACGTAGCATGAAGCCTGTCATCCTGTCACCTGAGCCACGTATCACTTCGGGCTATCTAGAAGGATGTTATAGCATGATCCGTTCATATACTGGCTCCAGGCATGTTGCTCGTTTGCCCTTGTATTTTTTTAGTTGAGCTGAAAGCGATCAGCTGCCATGGTGCATGCGGATGACCGCATTCAGCGGTTGCAGACCCGCAGTCAGAACATGGAATGCGGTACCAGGTAAATCTTAGAGCGCGCTGTGTGGGCTCCAGGCGTTGGGACCTGGCAGACAGGACAAGGGGCATTATTTATACAATATAGGTGAAAGGACAATTCAATACCAGCTGTGGCATTTGTGGTTTTCACTTCTAAATCCCGTGAAACCAAAGATTTGCTAAGCTACCTATCCGATGGCGTATACTGTCCAAATCCAATGGAGGTGGAAGCTGCCTATGCTAAAATCCTTCAGTTTTTGGACGATTTAAAATGGAATAGGCGCAGGTAATCCCGGTTTTGCAAATGCAGGTTAGAGTTAGTTATATACATGCTAGTACAATGAATCGGGAAATCACTATTCGATAAGGCCTATAGCATGAAATTATGCATTTGCCATAGCAGATACCCGCCGTAAGATCGAAGTACATGAAGGAATCCGCGAAAGTCAGTTAGTAGAAAGGCGGATGCCTGATACACACTGCCCCTGCCTCCCCATTAAACCATCGGTTCAGCGAGGGCACCACATTTTAACTATATATAAGCTTATGAGATTCACATTCCTATTTCTACTTTTTGTTTTGTTTGCAGGAGGTGTCGCCGCCCAAGAAGGCGCTTATGAAAAGGCCAGACAGATTATTCAGGACAGGGATACCATCATGACCCCGCACGGCATCCAGGAAAACTTCCAGGTTAAGGTTGGCGGTCTCCAGCATCGTGTTTACGTCAGGGGATATGACCGAAACAACCCGATTATTTTCTTTGTGCACGGAGGGCCGGCCTCGCCGATGGCGCCGGTGATGTGGATGTTCCAAAGGCCCCTGGAGGAGTATTTCACGGTGGTGCACTATGACCAGCGGGCATCTGGCAGCACGTATGCACATAACGACACGACAGGATTGGATGAGACGATTCGCATCGACCAGTACGTGAGCGACGCCCTGGAGCTGGCCGAGTACATCCGGAAAAAGTACAGCAAGCGAAAGCTGATCCTGGTAGGCCACAGCTGGGGAACGATTCTCTGCATGAAGGCTGCCCTGCAGCGACCGGATCTGTTCTATGCCTATGTGGGCATCGGGCAGGTGATCAACGTCAGGGACAATGAGGCCCTTAGCTATCAGCACGGGCTCGACCAGGCCCGGCAGCACCAGAACGCTGAGGCGCTGGAGGAGCTCGCCTCGATTGCCCCTTACCCAGGCAAAGCCCCCCTCACCCGCGAGCGCATCATCATTGCCAGGAAATGGGCGCAGCATTATGGCGGTTTGACGGCTTATCGTCACCACTCGAGTTACTTTTTCCGCGCCCCGCACCTGTCACCGGTGTATGCGCCGGAGGAGGTGAAGGCCATCCACCAGGGGAACCTGTTCACCTTGGGCAGGATCCTGCCGGAGTTCCTGGAGGTGGACTTCAAGGGGGTGAAGAAGTTTCCCATCCCCGTCTTTATGTTTATGGGCAGGCACGACTACACGACGCCGTCTGCCCCAACGGAGCTGTGGCTGAAGCAGGTGCGCGCCCCGCAAAAGAGGGGGGTGTGGTTCGAGCACTCCTCCCACATGGTTCCGCTGGAGGAGCCGGGGAAGACCCTGGTTTCCCTGCTGGAGCTGGTCAGGCCTCTGGCCTCGAAGCGGGAGCAGTAGGGGAACGCCCGCGGCAGGCAGCACGTGCCCAGGGGTATCTGTGGATGATACCCCTGGGCACGTGCTGGGATAGGGGATTCCGTCTTCCGGCTCTTCTATACTTCTCACTTGCTACTTCGTCGCTCTCCTCACAGATCTTATTGCTTCTAATTTTCAACTCGTTGCTGGCCCTAAACCGCCTGGTATTTGCAAGGGAAATACTGGGCTTGATCATGTCCCCATGAAAGGGAATGACCGGCTTCCCCTGCCGGATCCGATCGGGTCAGTCCGGATTGGCTATGGCTGCCCGGCCTATTAAAACCAGATCGGCCTCTCCTGCCTGGATTAGCCGCGCTGCCAGCTCCAGGTCATGCATGCCACCGTTGGCAATGACCGGTACCCCGAGTACCTGTTTGGCGATGCTAGTGGAAGATGAGCCGTCGGGATAGCGGCATTCCTGCTCCCATACGCCTCCTTCGGCGGCGATGTGCACGTAGTCTGGCCGAAGCTTTTTCACCTCCTGGAAGAGGGCACGGGCGGTAGCAGGGCCCCCGGGCCAGCGGTAGGACAGGTTGTTTACTTTGCCCTCTGAAAACCGGATACCGACAATAAACCCGGCTTTAACAGCTGCTCTTATGGCAGCATACACTTCCGCGAGGAGGCGCAGCCGGTTCTCCAGGGGGCCTCCGTAGGCGTCCGTTCGCTGGTTGGTATACGCCGTAATAAACTGATCAAACAGATACCCGTTTGCTGCATGGAGTTCGATTCCGTCAAAGCCCGCTTTTTCCGCCAATAGGGCCGCCTGCACAAAACCCTCCTTAATTACCCCCATCTGTTCCAAGCTTACTTCCGAAGGCATTGGGAAGGGACCGTCGCCACCACCTGCTTCCGGCATTTTGACCCCCATGGGCTACAAGGCAGACGGGGCAATGGTGTTGCTGTGATACTACGAAAGGGCGCTCGCATGCATGAGCTGGCCTATTTTTGGTTCGGATTCAGAGGTGTTAAATTCCTGGCTCAAGCGCAAATACTTCGTAGTGGCTCACTTTTTCTTCAAACTCCAGCAGAAAGCCGGTGTCTTCAGGATAATATTTTGCTTTCTCAAAATCCTGCCCAGCAAAATTTTTTATCGCTTCCAGGCTGTCCCAATAGGTGATCAGGTGGAAGTGTCCTTCACCATTTTGGATCTGCCTTATAAAGCTTAGCCCCCTGAACCCTGCTGTCCTCCGGTAGTCAGGAATAGCTACCTGTTTTAAAAACTCAGTATAAGCCTCAAAATTTGTTTGACTTGTCTTGCCGTGCCATATTCTTGCAATCATAATCTGAATTTTATAGTCTTTATAAGTTTTCATTGGCTGGCTTAGGTCTTACGGGGCATAACCAGTCATTACAAAAGTATTATCAGTGCCAACATCATGAAATAGGCTGTTGCGCCATTCAGATAGGGGGATTGCGTCAAGGTGGCGCCTGCACGCTTTCGTGTCCGGGAGGTCCATGCATCTGCGACACGAAACGCGCTGATTGCTGTCAAGGGCAGGAATGCCAAGGTATAACATCATGTATAGGTTTAGACGAATGACCCGCTAAAGGCCTGTCTATGGGCAGCGTACCTGCTGGCATTCCGCTGGGATACATCGAGGCCCTTAAGAAACGGAGATTGACCTTGTCAAGTAAACGGCGCGATCAAAGGTTCATGAAGCGCAGCCGGTCCCTTGTTTTCTGTAAGTTGTGGTGAAGAATATTTGGGGTCTATGTTGGGGTAATAGGCGCCCTTTCTGTCCTGGAAAGAATATTCCGATTTTATACGGTCGCCTGCATGGCCGAACCGTTGCGCCTGTCCAGACAACTATTTTCATGACCAATCCTATCTCCCCGCGGGTAGATATTTCTAGCTAAATGGGTGTTATGGGTGTCATAACGGACTAAGCCGCTTGTCTGATTGGTTTGGATAGGAAATTGTTTTTCTTAATCTGGCTTAATTTTTTTTAGCCTGGAGAACCATAGCTTTGAGTTTTCACGATGTAATAAAACGATGGGAAAAAGTTAATAGGACCTATAGAACCCTGGGCCTCTGAAGCACTGTACAGACCGGAGTTTAGCAGGTGAAAAGCTGACCCTGTATGCTTCTGGAGGTACTTATCGACGGCTTGGGCAAGGGGCACCGGATCCAGGCTGCTGGGGCGGATCCTGTTTTGCAGGACCTGGCAAGATTTGCTGACTTCTTTCATGGCGCCATCACCCCTACAGATTGTCACAACCGACCATTTTTAAGCCCCCTTGTCAAGGGTACTTTTGTGACGCCCCTGGCTTTGGGCCATAGGCGATGGCCAGGGACGGCTCGAGTCACCGCGCGATAGCCACGGTGGACAGCAGATCAGGCTCTGGAGAGGCATTCTGCTCGTCTCACAACGGGTTTCTTCCCTGTGGGGCTGGGGGCCCTTTCAGCGGGGCTGGCACGGGAGTAGGGCGGATAGGAGGCGGCTGGCGGTGCTGCTTTTGAGCGGGTGCTTTTTATTGAGGTAAATAAGACTTTGGGATACACGTATGGTGGAGGTTTTCAAGACAAATGTGATGACCGATCCGGAGGCGGAGCGGATCATCGGCGTGCTCCGGCAGCAATTCCCTTCTGGAGAAATAAGCATCGACCTGGAAGACTGCGATAAGGTATTGCGCGTGGAAGGCGAAGGCCTGGACACGGACGTGGTGCTGCGGTTGGTTCAGGGTGCGGGGTATGCCTGTTCGGTGCTGGACTAGCTTTTCGGAGGGCCATGCAGCGACCAGGCAAGCCAGCGGCGGCCGCGGGGCGGTAACAGTAAATGCAATGGGATGACAAAGGTGTTGGACTTCAGCGCGGCTGAGAGCCGTGCTGCCGAGAGGCAGGCATTCCGGGAGGAGGGCATTGCGCTGCTGGGGCTTTTTGAGAAGCCGATTGGGAGCGGTTTTCTGATGAACTTTGAGGCCAAGGCCGTGTACCCCTCTTACTGCCAGCCTAGGAGCGGCAGGGTGTTTATTTTGCAGGGGAACGTCAGCTACGGCCAAAGGCAGCTGGAACGGGGGGATTCTTTGAGCCTGACGGCAACTGACCGGCATGCCTTTTACGCTGAGTCAGGATGTGTTCTCCTTTTTTTTCCGAACAAGCACCAATCATCGCCTACGAACAGTGAGGCCAAGTTGCTTTGTATGTCCAGCGACGATACGATAGTAGAAGAAAGGACTTTTCTTGTACATAAATAGTTTCAACTGCTAAGAAAATTAATTCTTGTCAGTAATTAAGCCGATATAATCCAAAAGTAAGGCGGGCTAGATCATTCAAAAACAATTGAATCGCAACATTACAGATGAAAAAGGCACTCATAACAGGTGGAAGTAAAGGCATTGGAAAAGCTATTGCGCAATCCTTGCTCCAACAGGACTACGAAATAATAATAACAGGCCGTTCAGCCGATGCGCTACAGGAGATGAAAGCACAATACCCTCATTTGCATATTCTACAGGCAGACATGGGAAAGGAGCAGGATCTGGTCCGCATAAAAGATAAAGTGAAGCAACAATGGGGTAGCAGATTGGATGTACTTGTACACAATGCGGGAACATTTGGCATCACTCCGATAGAACAATTCGAGCCCCATGCATTTCGCTCTATTATGGAAACCAATGTAGTGGGCCCTGTCATATTGACCAGCTTGCTGTTGCCCTACGTTCGTGCAGCCAAGGGGGTCATCATCAACATCTCGAGTACCTTTGGGCACAAAGCAGGACCGTCTATCAGTGCCTATGGTGCCAGCAAGGCTGCCCTGGAGCATCTTACAAAAATCTGGGCACTTGAATTCAGCCCGTGGGGCATTCGGGTAAACGCTGTTGCTCCAGGCCCCACAAATACTTCTATTCTCACCGCCTCAGGGCTTTCTCAAGAGGTAGCTGCGCAAATAAGAAATCAGGAAAGTGAGACTATCCCTTTGAAAAGAATAGGACAGGTTAATGAAGTAGCGGAGGCCGTCACTTATTTGATTTCTCCTGCAGCAGCCTATATTACAGGACAGGTTTTAAATGTGGACGGAGGTCTGTCGCTTTAAGAGCATCTTGCCTATAATTTTTTCCGCTTAATACCCTTGCACCCTACTGGACCGACGCCATTAGTAAGTATGTAACCGGTAATGTTAGAGTTGTTGTGATATTCGCTCTGATGCCCTTTTAGCAAATGTATTTAAATAACTTTCCGACCTAGGATAGGGAATACAAGGTTTTGTTTGATCCTATTGCGCCGTTTTCTGCTTCGGATGCTTGGTCTCCCTGGCAGTAAGGCCGGTCTGAACGCCATGAGCAGTCACTTGCCTTGGTATTGGCCCCTACAACATCAGTATGCATATCTTACGCCAGGCTATGAAGAAACCGATATGACTGCAGCAGCTCTGCAAAGCCATGAGGAAGATGGGATACGACAGCAGAGTCCCCTTGGAAGAGTCGCTAGCGCAGTGGAAGTGGCTCGGTTAATAGCCGTTTATGCCAATGATGGGCCTAAATTTACAACTGCCGGGATCGTGGACATCAATGGGGCGACTTACATGAGAAGCTAACTCTGCTAAGGCAGCAGGTGAAGTACATTATAGAGCAGCTCATTTTTTCGAAATTTTTTTATGCTTGATCATAACAAATATTTGGAACAACTTGAGAAAGTATTTTCTCGGTATTACCCGCTGAGCGCCCATTCTCTTTTGCACCTGCATTCCCTTGCCAGGATTGAACAAATAAAGAAGGGAGAGTTCTTACTGCCAGTGAACAGTATAGCAAAAGATGTGCACATTCTATGTAAAGGAGCAATCATTGCTTGTTTCATAGATGGTGAAGGAAATACATACAATAAAAATATTTTTTTAGAGGGTGATTTTGTTGGTTCTACAGTCTCTTATTTAACCAATACACCATCAGGTTTTGCACTCGAATCCATCGAAGATAGTGTGGTAATTAGTTTTAACTATAGCAAACTCCGTAAGCTGGTTGAAACGAATAAAGACCTTATAAATTTCTATATAGCCTATCTAGAAAAGAATTGGGTCATCGATAAAGAAAAGAGGGAAATAGCCATTGTCATGAAGGATGCTTCCCAAAGATACCTTGAGTTGATCCAGAAGCATCCAAATATTGATAAGCGAATTCCCCTACAACACATCGCTTCCCATCTTGGCATTACCCCGACACAATTAAGCAGGATTAGGAAAAAAAATTAAAAAAAATGAAGCAAATCAACATATGTAAAGGATTAGCAGAGTACTTCCGCTCTTCTTTGCCATATGAAGATTTTTTTGTACCTGCTGGCTTTTTTAGGAGGCGTTTTTCTTGCTGTTCAGGCAGGTTTTAACACCCAGTTAAGCAACCATTTAAGAGAACCTGTGCTGGCTGTCATTGTAACATCTGTCAGCAGCGTTTTTTTTGCTGCGTGCTTTGTTTTCATCACTGGAAGAGAAGTGCCAGCTATGGATGATATGCTTCACATTCCCATATATCTATGGTTTATAGGGGGGCTTTTCAGTGTAGCTGGTATCTCGCTGTATTTCTACACCATACCCAAATTAGGGATATTTAAAATGATAACCCTTGGCCTATGCGGTCAACTCATATTCTCTATGATTGCCGCCAAGTATGGCTGGCTGAACCTGCCTGTAGAACCTATAACCACGAAAAGGCTATTGGGAGCAATAGCAATGATAAGTGGCATCCTTCTTATCAATTCAAAATAAATATGAATAGTGTAAAGTCAAACATTGACAATCTTCTCTCTCTTTGGAAAGTGGTGACTATGCCATTTGACACCTGTTATGAAGCACAAGACTATGCTTATTGTTACATTCCCGCTTCGCAATGGCCCAATCGTATTTGGGCGAAACAAGAGGTTTCAGAAATCTTAACGAAAATTGCTGGCACTGTACATACCGTACAAACCGAGCTTGTTTTTTCTCATTTCGATAGAGGGGATACAAGTATCAACAAGCTGATCACTGATAGTGGGTTTACGCAGAAATCAGTTCAGTACGGCATGACTAAGAAGCTAGATCAACTATTTGAAAAAGTGGACCTGCTACAGTTTCAACGCGTTAAAAACCTACAAGAAATTGGGCATTGGTGCAATGCTTTCAAACAGTCGTTCGGGTACGAAATCAGTGAAGAAACGCTTCAAAGGAGTTATCAAAAGATTGAGTTCTTTAATATTATATTCAAGAATAAAGTAGCCGGAACCGTTATTTTACATTTAGAGAATGATGTGGCTGGCATACACAGCTTGGGGATCATTCCAAATTTAAGAGGAAAAGGCTTAGCAAGGAAAGCAATGTATTTTATTTTAAACCATGCCATGGAAAAAGGTGCAACTCTGGCAACGCTTCAGGCTTCAGCCAGTGCGAAAGAAATGTACCAGAGTCTAGGTTTTACGACTCATTTTTTAATGAGAAACTATCACATTAAAAACGTGTAAAATGAATCTTATTAGCAATTTGAATTGGCGATATGCCACAAAGAAGTTCGATCCAAATAAGAAAGTATCCACCTCTGACCTTAATTTGCTGAAACTAGCTGTTCAGTTGTCGGTATCATCTTATGGTTTGCAACTGTACAAAGTCTTAATTGTGACAGATAAAAACCTACGGGAGGAGTTGAGGTCTTTCTCCTGGAACCAAAGTCAAATCACGGATGCCTCACACTTATTCATATTTTGTAATTACAGTAACATCCATTCACATGACATAGATTCCTTTATTCAGTTAACGGCCAAACACCGGCAGTTGAAGGTTAGTGAGCTAAAGGGATACGGAGACTTTATCAAAAATAAGCTGGATGAAAAGAGTATTGAGGAGAAAAGTAGCTGGCTTGAAAGACAGCCTTATATCGCTTTAGGTAATTTATTGAGCGCTTGTGCCGAACTTAAAATAGACGCTTGTCCCATGGAAGGATTTGATCCCATAGGGTATAGCAACATTCTTAAGCTCGAGCAACAAGGGTTGAAAGCCTGTGTTGTTGCAGCCGTGGGGTACCGGGATCCGGCCGATGAAGCACAAAACTTTCAAAAAATTAGGAAACCAATGGAATTACTCTTTGAGGAAATATAATTTCAGCCCTTAAATGAAACATTACCAATTTCTATCTAATATTTGAATTCCCAAGTTGTTCAAAAATTGACACTTACCTTTTCTGTTCCAATTTTAAGGAAGTTGCAATTCATAAGAGAGCTCAGAAATAAATCATGTTCAAATTGCAATATCACATAGGTATTATTGTAGGAATAATTTTGATTTGCTTTCAAGCAAACAGCCATAATTTATATACAAATACGATGGACCACGGAAGTACCTTCATACAGAATGATACAGAAGCGATCAAACAGTTGATTGCTTTGGCAGATCAGCATCAGCATGATATTGATGCATTTATTCAGCTACACACGGACGAGGTTAATATTGTTAACTTCGTAGGGCGGAGGGTGACAGGTAAGGAAAACTTTCGTCTGGCAATGAAGCAGGCCTTGGATAGTCCCTTGTCTAAAGTTTTTACTAAAATTGAGATCAGGAATATTCAATTTGTTGGTTCAAATTTGGCCATTGTAAGTTGCATTAAACATGTGTTTGATGAACGGAATAATTTATCTGATGATCTCGATGCACGTCTAGCTTCATCCGGTAATCTGACATACCTCGTTGTTAAGGCTCAGGATAAGTGGCAGATTACATTTGCTCAGACCACTCCAATTAGATAGCATAAGGGGGGGGTACTTGTTTTTGGTAAGCCTGCAAGAGAGCCTTTTAAGCACATACTAATGGAATACTAGGAACACCTACCTGCGCCCGCCGCTGTTCTCCTATTTTGAATGTTAGTGGATATGTCCTATGCCCAAGGTCTTGTGCCCGGTGATGGGAATGTTGCCATGCAGCTGTCGTTACTGATCGCTTGAGTTAAGTGGTTTGGGAAAACGCGAATTGTGGCAGGACTTTTAAACAGAAGTTACGCAGATAGAAAGTGCCAATCAGTTTATCGAACTGATCAGGCGTCCCTTCCCGTCCGGGTATTCAAATCGACTCAGTTGGCTGTAGGTTCTGCGAGTGGAAAGGTTGAATCATGTCAAAATAATAGTATGTATTCAAGAAATAGCCTATAAATGCAAAGTAGTGCCATCGCCTAT
>NZ_JBZYWF010000023.1:0-14674 GCF_058932855.1 Pontibacter sp. LHS1 | reverse complement strand
GGAGGTCTCAATTTAAAAAGTAATTTCGTCTCAAACCCGTCAACTTATTTCAGGACGAGACAAAATATTATTCAGACTAGTGAATACCGTGCATCCACTTACGCATGATCGGAGTCAGCAACAGTGCAAGCACCGCGAATCCAAAGGCCACATAAGCGATTTGCTCAAACACGCCAGTGTATACCATCAGCGAAGCCATACCTGTGGCAGCTTCCCCTTCACTACCGCTCACTGCAGTCAGCTTAGCGATTAGGCCAGCGATGTAGTGCGCGAAAGAAGATGACAGGAACCAGATACCCATGATGAAGGCCACAATCTTCTTAGGGGAAAGCTCTGTTACCTTAGAAAGACCTACCGGCGATACGAAAAGCTCACCAGTTGTGATGAACATGTAACCCAGGATCAGGAACCAGATCGATACTCTTCCTTCCGCATCAGCATAGTTGGCACTCCAGGCGAAAATAAGGAAGCCCAGACCCAGCTGTGCTATACCTAAGGCAAACTTCACAGGCGTGAATGGATTCACACGACGCTTGGAAAGGAATACCCACATAGCCGAGAATGGCAACGCAAAGAGGATGATGAAGAATGGGTTGATCGAGTTGGTCTGCGCCGCATTCATGAACGTCAAATTCACGTTACGCTCCGCAAACAGGGTGAGAGAAGAACCCGCCTGCTCAAAGAATGACCAGAACACAGTAATGAAGAACGTCAACAGGATCACCACAAAAAGGCGCTGACGCTCTACACTGTCCACTTTCACCAGGTTGTAAATCAACACAAGCGTGATAACTGGAAGCAGGATGTAGTTCATCACGATGTGCATGATGGAACCGTCGAATACCGTTTCACCAAAGCCTGGCAGGTCTAGCGTACCATTGAACAGCAGAAAACCGAATACAGGAAGTGACAGGAAGCTCAGGATTGTTACCCAGGCCTCTTTCGTTACACCTGCAACACGTTCTTTGATAACAGCTGGTTCCGGCGGTAGTCCATTGTTACCGAACACGCCGCTACGGCTACCCTGCCAGAACATCACTAAACCGAGTAACATACCGATACCGGCAGCGCCGAAACCATAATGCCAGCCATATTCCATACCCAGCCAGCCGCAAACAAGTGGCGCCACCATCGCACCGATGTTGATACCCATGTAGAAAATGGTGAAACCAGCATCACGACGTGTATCACCCTCTCTGTAAAGCGTACCAACCAGCGTTGAAATATTCGGTTTGAAAAAGCCGTTACCTACAATCAAAAGGGCTAGAGAACCGTAGAAGAAAACAGGATGTTCGATCGCGAGTGCGAAGTGTCCAAGCGCCATCAAAACGGCACCCAGCATGATCGCTTTACGATAGCCTAGTAATTTATCGGCGATCATACCGCCTATTACAGGAGTAGCATAAACTAAGGCGCCATAAGCTGCGTAGATACCAATTGCAATCTCATCGCGATTTGCAAATGACTCAAACAGGTTGTTCACCATGTATAACACCAACAGGGCGCGCATGCCATAAAAGCTAAAGCGCTCCCAGAGTTCAGCAAAGAAAAGGTAGAACAGTCCCTTCGGATGCCCGAACATCTCCGGGCCGGTCGGGTCAGCGCCAATCGGTGCATTTTGCTCACTTACCTGGTCAGTAAGCGTATGTTCTTTATAAGACATAGGATTTGTTAGTTGATTGTTTAGTTTAGTTGAGCATACAAAGAAGGTAAATATATCGGTTTAAACACTTACAGACAAATATTTTTTGGGAGAACCCTACTTGCAGACCTCTTTTTTAATTATAGCGACTAATCTTATTTTAATATCTAATATTTTATATTTTTGTAGCACCGTTGTGAAACAAACAGTTCACTTAAAACCCTTTATTTTCAAATGAAAGAATCTGGTATTAAATCAGGTACAGTAGGTCTGGAGAGCCTGGGCATCAAAGAAGCGAAAGAAGTGCTCTGGAACCTCACTCCTGCCGAGCTAGTGGAAGAGGCTCTGAAAAATGGAGAAGGCGCACTCACTGACACTGGCGCCCTGATGTGTGACACAGGCAAATTCACAGGTCGTTCTCCTAAGGACCGCTTTGTGGTAAAAGACGCTAAAACCGAAAACACTGTATGGTGGGGCGACATCAACATTGCGTTCGATCCTGAGAAATTCGACAAACTCTATGACAAAATGATCGACTTCCTGAAGGATCGTCGACTTTATGTGCGCGATGCTTATGCGGGCGCTCACCCTGACTACCGTCTGAACCTGCGCATCGTAAACACACAAGCATGGCATAACCTCTTCTGTAACAACATGTTCCTGCGTCTTGAGAAAGAAGAGCTTAAAGACCACAATCCAAACTTCACAATCATCTGCGCTCCGGAGTTTGAGGCTGACCCGGAAGTAGACGGCACACGCCAGGCTAACTTCGCTATCATCAACTTTACCCGTAACATCATCCTGATCGGTGGCACTGGCTACGCAGGTGAGATGAAAAAAGGTATCTTCGGCGTGCTTAACTATATCCTGCCGGAAGAGAAGAACACATTATCTATGCACTGCTCTGCCAACGTAGGCAAAGATGGTGACACAGCCATCTTCTTCGGTTTGTCAGGTACAGGTAAGACGACGCTGTCAGCTGACCCGAACCGTGGACTGATCGGTGACGACGAGCACGGCTGGACAACAGACAGTGTATTCAACTTTGAAGGCGGTTGCTATGCTAAAGTAATTGACCTGACCCGCGAGAAAGAACCACAGATCTGGGACGCCATCAAGTTTGGCGCTATCGTGGAGAACACACGCTTTGTAGAAGGTACACGCACAGTTGATTATACCAACAACTCTGTAACAGAGAATACGCGCACCGCTTACCCGATCCACCACATCGACAATGCGATCGAGCCATCCAGAGCTGATATCCCGAAGAACATTTTTTTCCTGACAGCTGATGCTTTCGGTGTATTGCCTCCGATCTCTAAGCTGAACACAAGCCAGGCGATGTACCACTTCATTTCTGGTTATACAGCCAAGGTGGCCGGTACTGAGGTTGGCGTGACAGAGCCACAGACAACCTTCTCTGCCTGCTTCGGCGCAGCTTTCCTGCCGCTGCACCCAACCAAGTATGCCGAGATGCTGGGCCAGAAAATGAATGAGAACAACGTAAACGTATGGCTCGTGAACACTGGCTGGACTGGCGGTCCTTACGGTGTCGGCTCACGCATGAAACTGCCTTACACGCGTGCTATGATCACAGCTGCCCTTAACGGTGAGCTGGATAACGTAGAGTACACGAAGCATCCTGTGTTTGGCGTTGAAATGCCGAATACCTGCCCTAACGTTCCGGACGAAGTGTTGAACCCTCGTAATACCTGGGCTAACAAAGAAGAGTATGACGCGAAGGCAACTGACCTGGCTGCTAAGTTTGTGAAAAACTTCAGCAAGTACGCTGACTTTGCAAGCGAAGACATCATGGCCGGTGCACCTCAGGTGGAAGTGTCTATCGACTAAATTGTCTCGATAAGATAAAAAAGCCTTTCTGCTAAAGCGGAAAGGCTTTTTTTATGAAAATGGAGCTGTTTCCTTGTTATAAAATTAGCTACATTCGTATACCTTTATCTGGCATCGAAATCAACTGAAAATACCGTGCACTTATTCTATACTCCTGACATCAATTCCGAAATCTATACCTTGGCCGAAGATGAATCAAAGCACTGTACCCGTGTGCTGCGGCTGCATCAGGGGGACACGGTATATCTGGTGGACGGACGAGGAGGCAGGTATACGGCCATTATTCAGGATGCGCACCAGAAGCGCTGTCAGCTGCAAATAATAGACAAGCAGCTCGAGTATGGCAAACTCCCCTACTATGTGCACATTGCTGTGGCACCAACCAAAAACATGGACCGGATCGAGTGGTTTGTCGAGAAGGCAGTAGAGATCGGCGTCAGTGCCATTACCTTTCTGGAATGTGAACACTCAGAGCGCAAACAACTCCGACTCGACCGCATCGAGAAAATAGCGGTCAGTGCCATGAAACAGTCACAGAAAGGATATCTACCTTTATTGAACGAACTGACCCCATACCAGCATTTCATCAAAACCTGCATACCGGAAGATACCTTCATAGCACACTTGGAAGACGATGCGACCAAATCGATCAGGGACTACTACAAACCAGACCGACAGCATTGCATCCTGATCGGTCCCGAGGGGGATTTCTCACCTAAGGAAATAGAGGCTGCCTACGAACTAGGTATACGACCGGTTACGCTGGGTCAGAGCCGGTTGAGGACGGAAACTGCCGCCTTAGTCGCCTGCCATACACTGCACGTACTACATGATATCTACGCCCCGTTATAAACTTAAGAAAACCTACACATGAAGCGCACCCTCCTCCTTCTATACTTTGTCCTGCTTTGTGGCTCAATGGCCGCACAGCAGAAATACAGCTTTAAAATAGCCAAGCTTAAGTATAACGGAGGCGGAGACTGGTATGCGAACAAAACGTCCTTGCCAAACCTGATCAGGTTCTGCAATCAGAATCTGAACATGAATATTGCGCCAGAAGAAGGTATAGTGGAAGTTGGGAGTCCCGAGCTATTCAGCTACCCTTTCGTGCACATGACAGGGCATGGAAATGTGGTGTTTTCTGACGCAGAGGCACAGAACCTGCGCAACTACTTGACTAGCGGGGGCTTCCTGCACATCGATGACAATTACGGGTTGGACCAGTACATCCGTAAAGAAATGAAGAAGGTGTTTCCGGAGTATGAATTCGTGGAGCTGCCTTTTGATCATCCGATCTACAGCCAGAAATATGTGTTTAAAAGCGGCTTACCGAAGATTCACGAGCATGACAACAAGCCGCCACAGGGCTTTGGTATCATCCACAAAGGCAGGTTGGTGTGCTTCTACAGCTATGAAACTGACTTAGGAAACGGTTGGGAGGATGCAGAGGTACACAATGACCCCGAAAACAAGCGCCAGGAAGCACTGCAGATGGGAGCCAATATCCTGGCTTATGCCCTCACCCAGTATTTGTAGGTATACTACAGGTATCGCTCCGGTAAAGAGCCTTTTTCTTAATAAGTTGTGGACGTGAATTACATTCCTCATCCCTATTGGATAATTCAGCAAAACACTAATACTGCTTTCTGTTGAATATCTCAGAAAGAATAAACGCCTGGCGGACAGACTGCGGATTGTGCAGCAGTTGAGCATAGATATTCGGTACTTCCCTTCTCTCCTGCTTTTTGATTTCATACAGTGCATCTGCGGCTGCAATGCGCTCTTTTCTTTGCTGGTTGTAAAGCCGGGCTTGCTCCGGGTTTTCCAGGGAAAGTGCCCGCATAGGTTCCCGCTCCTTCGCTGCTGGCTGTGTAACCGGTTTCAGAACTGGCTTCGGCTTCTCTACAGGTGCTCTGTTCTGCTCATTGGCCCGCTCCATTTTGCTCTGCATCTCCCGCAGAATATCTTCAAATGAAGTAGCAGGAGCTGATGGGCGCTGCTGACGGGGCTGTGTTTGTGCTGTTGGCATGGGCCGAGGGGCATGACGCTCCTGCGGTGGTCGTTCCTGGGGTGCAGGCGGCCTGCCATCATCGTCTGGCGTCTTGAAGGCTCTGCGCCAGGCCGTGTAGATGAAATAAGCCACAATGGCCAGTATGTATAGGATCAGTTTAAAATCTTCCATGCTGTCAGTCTCTTATCAAATATAGCAGAAATAATGTATTCCGCCTGCATACTTCCTACATATTTATACTACTCCCTTGCGCTATGGTAAACAAATTAGTCTTATTTTTGAGTTTGGTTTGAATAGATTCCGCTGACGCGAATGCAAGTATCAAGATTAGAGATTAAAGGATTCAAGAGCTTTGGTGACCGTGTCGTCATTAATTTTGATGAAGGTATCACAGGTATAGTTGGCCCGAATGGCTGCGGCAAATCCAACATTGTCGATGCGATACGCTGGGTACTGGGAGAGCAGAAGACCCGCAACCTGCGCTCCGACAAGATGGAGAACGTGATCTTCAACGGCTCCAAGACCCGCAAGCCGGTGCAGATGGCCGAGGTATCCATCACCTTCGACAACAACAAGGGCATCCTCCCTACCGAGTACTCCCAGGTAACTGTAACCCGTAAATACTACCGCAACGGTGACAGCGAGTATATGCTCAACGGCGTTACCTGCCGTCTCAAAGACATTAACGAACTCTTCCTTGACACAGGTATAGGCTCCGACAGCTACGCCATTATCGAACTCAAGATGGTGGACGAGATCCTGAATGACAAGGAGAACTCCCGCCGCCTGTTGTTTGAAGAAGCAGCCGGTATCTCCAAGTTCCGTGTGCGCAAGAAGCAGACGTTGAAAAAGCTGGAAGAAACCGATGCCGACCTGGAGCGTGTTGAAGACGTGCTGTTCGAGATCGGCAAGAACATGAAAACGCTGGAACGTCAGGCTAAACAGGCGATTAAATACTTTCAGTTAAAGGAGGACTATAAGAAGTTTAGCCTGGAGTATGCCCGACGTAACATCAACCAGTACCAGCAAACGCTGGAGCGTTTGGAGCAGGATGTGCAGCGCGAGACTGAACTGAAAGAGGGTTATGTGCTGGCTGTAACAGAAGCTGAAGACGCCATAGCCGACCAGAAAGCTGAGCTTAACCTGACACAGGAGCAGCTGGCCGAGATGCAGAAAACCATGCAGGTACAGACCGCCAAGCTGCGCCAGCTGGAGAATGATATAAAACTAAAGTCAGAACGCAACAACTTTCTGAAGGAGCGCATGACACAACTGCGCCAGCAGATCAGTCAGGATACTGCCAACCTGGAGCATACACAGGAGAGCATTGTTGAGCTGCGCGATGAACTGATACAGGTACAGGACAGCTTTGCAGGTGCCGAAGAACAGGTGAATGCCCTAAAAGAGCAACTGCAGGAAGCAAACGAGCAGAAGCTAAGTCTGCGGGAGGCATTTCAGGAACTGTCGCAGGAGCAGCGCAGCAAGCAGAATGCCGTATTCCAGCTCAACAAATCATTAGAGATTAGCCAGGTACAGATCCAGAACCTGACGCAGGACCTGGAGCAGCTTCGTCAGCAACAACTTACTGCCGACGAAGACGCCGCTGTGCTGCAGGAGCAACTGCAGGAGGCACAGGCAGAACTCGAGGAAAAGACTTCTACCCTTGTGAGCCTGCAAGCCAAAGAAGAGTCGCTGCTGCAGAATATTGAGAAAACAGAAACTGACATAGAGGGGCTGAAAGAGCAGTTGGTAGCGCTAAACCGAAAGCGTGACGCTCGTCAGAACCAGTACAACCTGACCAAGTCATTGGTCGAGAACATGGAAGGCTTCCCGGAGGCGATCAAATACCTGGCGCAGTCTGATGACTGGAGCAAACCGGCTCCTCTCCTATCGGATATCATTGTATGTGAGCCTGAGTATAAGTCGCTTATAGAAAGCTATTTGGAGCCTTACATGAACTTCTTTGTAGTTGAAGAACTGCAAGACGCTGTGGAGGCTATTGCCCTGCTCAAGCAGCACAACAAGGGACGCGCAAACTTCATCATCCTATCCGAGATCGAAGAACTGGAGCCAACGGCTACCTTTAGCGACGGAGCCCTGAAAGCAGCCTTTGAGGTAGTAAAAGCTGACAAAAAGTACAGCAGCCTGCTCAAGTACATGCTGCGCAACGTGTACATCAGCGACGAGACCGAGGAAGACTTCTCAGCAGAGGATTACCGCACCATCATCCTGAAGGATGGCTCCGCTATTAAGAAGCCGCTTAGTCTCTCCGGAGGCTCGGTAGGCCTGTTTGACGGCAGTCGCCTGGGACGTAAGCAGAACCTGGAGCAATTGGCTGAAGAGCTGGAGCAGCTACAGCAGGAAGTAGAACTGATGCAAAGCCGCATCAACGCGCAACAACAGATCCTGCTCAACTACCGCAGCGAGTCACAGAAAGACGCGATCAAGCAGCTGGAAAAAGAGGTTGCCAAACTACAGCAGGATTTGCTCACAGTTCGCATCAAGAACGAACAGCACCAGCAGAACCGCAAAAACTTCGACCAAAAGCAGCAGGAACTGCAGCAGCGTCTTGATGACCTGTATGTACAAAGCCAGCAGGTGTCGCCGCAGGCAGAGGAGGACATGCAGGAACTGAAGCAGCTGGAGGAGCGCCTGGCAGTGCTGAATTCTCAGATCAACCAGCAGCAAGAGCAGATCACGGTGATCTCAGGCATGTATAACCAGGAGAACATCCAGTTTCACCAGCTCAAAAACCGCTTTGGGTCACTGCAGCAGGAAATCAGCTACAAGCAGAAAACGGTGGAGACGAACCAGGAGCGCATCGCCGGCCTGCGCCAGGAACTGCAGAAGTCAGAGGAGGAAACCGTTGAGGCAACTGATTTTATAGAAGAAAACGAGGCATTGGTGCAGACCATGGTGGAAGCCCGCCGTGAGTTTGGCTACGAACTGGATGCCGTCGAAAAGAAGTACTTCAGTTTGCGCGGTGAGCTGGATGAGAAAGACAAGACCATCCGGGAGCTACAGCGCAAGCGTCAGAATGCCGATGAACTCCTGATGCGCATGCAGCAGACCATCACTGATACGCGCATCAAGCTTGTGTCGGTGCAGGAGCGTCTGGGTGCTGAATTCAACATTGCCACCGAAGAACTGGAGCAGCCTATACCTGAAATGGAGCATGATGGCCTGTTCCAGCTAAGCAATGAAGAGCTGAATAAGAACATCTCAGAGATAAAGTCATCACTCGACAGAATGGGCCCTGTAAATGCCATGGCGGCAGAGGCTTATGTCGAGATCGAGGAGCGAAACAGATTTATCACAGAACAGCGTGACGACCTGGTGAATGCCAAAAATGCCCTGATCGATACCATCAATGAAATCGATACCGTGGCGAAGGAGAAGTTCCTGTCTTCATTCAACGAGATCAAGCAGAACTTCATCCGTGTGTTCCGCAGCCTGTTTACAGAGGAGGACAACTGTGACCTGGTACTCACTGATCCGAAGAATCCGCTGGACTCACGCATTGAGATCATGGCACAGCCGAAAGGTAAGCGACCGCTGACCATCAACCAGCTGTCAGGTGGTGAGAAGACGTTAACGGCCATCTCCCTCCTCTTCGCCATCTACCTGCTCAAGCCTGCGCCTTTCTGTATCTTCGATGAGGTAGATGCACCGCTGGATGATGCAAACATCGACAAGTTCAACAACATTATCCGTACCTTCTCGAACGAGTCGCAGTTCATTGTGGTAACGCACAACAAGCGCACGATGGCTTCTACAGACGTAATGTATGGCATCACCATGATCGAGGCAGGTATATCACGCGTTATACCTGTAGACTTAAGGCAGATTGCATAACAAATCCATACCTACTCATAACAGAAGAGCCGCTGAAAAATCAGCGGCTCTTCTGTTTTATTTACCAGATGACACTGCATTTGTTATGCGTCTATCTCTTTTTGCAGCTTCTTTGTCAGTTTTGATTTTACAAGTTCACAAGACTGCTTAACATAATTTTCCCACTCCTGCACGCTTAGTCTATCCCATGACTGCACCTGCACCCATTTGTTACGGGCCATGTAGGGAGCCGGGACGATACCTGTTGAAGTAGAGAGCTCATCGAAGACAGCATCTGCCACCTTAAAAGACACCCTCGGAGCGCCTTCCAGATTGGTGACACAAAACATTTTGCCGCCAATCAGAAAGCACAGGTCATTACCCCACTTCACATCTTCTGTTACGCCCTTCAGGCCCAGGCAAAAGGATCTTAATTTTTCTATGTTCATCTGAAGATCAGTTACCAAATTTGTCACACTTAACGCACACCATTTTCCGGGAACTTGCCTTGCTTGGTGCGGTAAAAAGCTTTGATCTTTTCCAGATCCGCTTCAATATCCCCTGTTGGATAAATAGAAGGCCCTATACCTGCTTCCTTTTTAGCATAGTCCACGTAACCCAATACAATAGGCACGCCGGCACCTACTGCAACATGATAAAAGCCTAGTCGCCAACGCGGTTGGTACTTGCGTGTGCCTTCCGGTGTTACGAGCACACACATATCGCCAGGTGTTTCCTTGATAATCTTGATCATGGCGTCTACCATGCGCGTGTTCTTTGAGCGGTCGATTGGCAGGGCACCCATTGATTTGAGAAGTCCGCCAAAAGGGAATTTCATGAACTCCTTCTTGATCGTGAAACGAATGGGAGCTTCCATCATGTAAAAGGCGGCACGGGCGAAAATGAAATCCCAGTTGCTGGTATGTGGCGCGGCCACCATCACACAACGGCGCTGGTCCGGAGCCAGATTGCCGTTTAATTTCCAGCCTGCAATTTTGAAGATGAGTTTAGAGATTGCTTTTGCTAACATATAAGAGGCTATAAAAAAATGCTAATCCACGACTCAACACGAGCAAATGGATTAGCATTTCAAATATAGTGTATTCTCAGTAAAAACAGAATCTTAGAGGGCGCGTTTGATCACATGCGATTTCTGTCGCAACAGATATGCCTGCAAACCAAAGCCAATCATAGGGCCTAATTCGGTATAAGCTCTTCCGTCTCTGTCAACTTTGCGGAAGTAGCGAACTGAGAGCACAGGCTCCAGGGAAAACTGCTTGTTAAGGAAAAGTGCATACCCAAGGCCAACACCACCTTCCAAAGCTTTATACTTGCGGCTTACATCATTAAAATTATGCAGACCCGCCAGCATAGTCAGCTCACCAAAAACACCGTTAAGCATGTAGTACCGGATGAAAGGACCAGCCAAAATGAAGGTTTCTCTACTTGGCTCCCGTTCACTATCTGACACATCGGTGATCTTATTACTCTGGTGCAGCACACTCAGATCAAGGCCAACGGCTAAGTCCTCCCGCACAAAATAGCCATTCTTACTTCGCAGGTTAAAATCTATCCTACGGCCTGTAATTTCCTGGCCAGTATTGTTTAGTTCACTTGAGGTGACCTTGTAACTCCCCTGGAGGTTACCGCCTAATAACAGAGAGCCGTGTTTTATTTTAGCTCTGATGAGTGAACTCTCGTTTTCCTGGGCCCTAAGTGAAAAAACAGTAATAAAAAATAGGGCTACAATAAGGGTAGAGGTACGTTGTAGCATAGTAGAGTTGAGATGTATATGCAGGTTTTTACGTTTATATTAAAAAATAGATTAAAATATATCTTTTAATATTAACAAAATAACACCAGATAAAGATTTTTTTTTCTTCTTACTTCATCAAGATGAAATAGTTGCCTGCAACAGCTCTTTTTTAATGCTCATCGTGTAGTTGTAGCCGACCTCAAAAAGCTCATCTGCTTTACTGAAACTCATCAGTCTGTAATACTTTAACGCGGGTGGCTCTATGAAAAAATCACAGAGGTGACGGCGAAGTTGAACGTTGTTATTTATCGCCAGGTGGGCTGTTCGCTCTATCATGCTGCGGAGGCTGGTAATGCGGACATCATGATTGAGTGGGTTACTGTGCACGCCAATTTTAAGGTCACACTTTCCTGCCAGGGCTTCCAAAGGCAGATTGTCAAGCAGTCCGCCGTCATTGAGCAACATCCCCTGATAATGTACCGGTCTGTACAGGACAGGCACTGCAGAAGAGGCGATCAGGGGTTTGATCAAGTCTCCACTCGAAAAATTAACGGTCACACCAGCATGCATATCAGTTGTACCTATGATGACAGGTATAGCCAGGTCCTCGAAAGTGGCCTGATCACCCAGGTAGCGGCGGTATAGCTTTTCGACTTCATCAAGGTGTAGAATGCCCACCTGCCCAATGGCCAGCCGCATGATGCGGTAGATGCGAAGCTCCTTAATGAGGCGCAGTGTATCATCGGGACTGTAGCCGGCCGCATAGAACACGCCCACTATAGCACCAGAGCTTACCCCTGAAAGTATGGCTGGCTTTATACCTAGTTCATCAAAAGCTTTGAGCACACCCAAATGAGCAATGCCCCTGGCAGCGCCTCCCGAAAGTGCCAGCCCTATATTTTTCATTAAAGTTCGCTCAATGAGAATGTTGAATCAAGCCTCACGCCTTTCTCGGTGTGTTGCACAGTACAGCATTCATTTACGGCATCATGCTCCAGGTAAAGCACGAAGTTCTCGCCGGCCGCCATGTTCAGAAACCGGGCTTTCTCATCCAGCGTCAGGAGAGGCCGTGTGTCGTAACCCATGACATAAGGAAGAGGAATATGCCCTGTCGAGGGCAGCAGATCAGCCATGAAGGCCACTTTACGGCCTTTGTAAGAGATGATTGGCACCATCATTTTATCGGTGTGGCCGTCAGCATAAAAGATGTCAAACTGCGGGAAAGGTGATGGCTTGTCAGGATCTACGAACTGTAAATGTCCGCTCTCCTGCATCGGCAAAATGTTTTCTTTCAAAAATGAAGCTTTTTCACGGGCATTCGGCTCGGTAGCCCATTTCCAGTGTTCGGCATTAGACCAGTAAGTGGCATTCGGAAATACAAGCTCCAGGGCACCGTCGCTGTTTTTGTATTTCACTCCACCGCCGCAGTGATCAAAATGCAGGTGCGACAGGAAAACATCGGTTACGTCGCTGTGTGAGAAACCAGCAGCATGCAGGGACTTCTCTAGTGTGGCGTCACCGTGCAGGTAGTAGTGACTATAGAACTTTGCATCCTGTTTGTCGCCAATGCCATTGTCGATCAGGATGAGACGGTCTCCGTCTTCGATTAACAGACAGCGCATCGCCCAGGTACATAAATTATTTTCATCGGCCGGATTCGTACGCTGCCACAATGACTTGGGCACAACCCCAAACATGGCACCACCGTCCAGCTTAAAAAATCCTGTATCGATCACATGTAGTTTCATAATTCTATAGTGTTAGCGTGTTTAGGAGTTAGAGAAATAATTACAGCATTTTACTGCGGTATTTACTATTGGTTGTTGTCCTCTGCCTAAAGTTACCAAAACAAAAAGAGGTGGCAAAACCTCTGCAGGCCGCCACCTCCTATATATTTGCAATGTGAGAATCCAATGTTCAGGAATTCTCAGACTCTTAAATTCAATATCAGCTTTCCTGTACTACGCCCATGGCAGAGAACTTATCGATGCGTTGCATAATGCGGTCCTCAGGGGCAATACCTTCCAACTCATCCAGCATTTTGCAAATCTCTTTCTTGAGGGTACGCATCATTTTGTCTGGTTCTGTGTGCGCTCCACCAAGCGGCTCTTTGATAATACCGTCAATCAGCTTGTGCTGCAGCATGTCAGTTGCTGTGAGCTTCAGGGCTTCGGCGGCCTGCTCTTTGTAGTTCCAGCTGCGCCATAAAATTGACGAGCAGGATTCAGGAGAAATAACAGAGTACCAGGTGTTCTCCAGCATCATCACACGGTCGCCAATGGCTATACCCAAAGCACCGCCAGAGGCGCCCTCTCCTATGATAATGCAGATTACCGGTACTTTCAGCATGAACATCTCTTTCAGGTTACGGGCAATCGCCTCACCCTGTCCACGCTCCTCCGCCTCCAGACCAGGAAAGGCTCCAGGAGTATCGATGAAAGTAACAATCGGACGGCCAAACTTCTCAGCCATTTTCATGAGACGAAGCGCCTTGCGATATCCCTCCGGGTTGGCCATACCAAAATTACGCATCTGGCGCTGCTTCGTGTTACGGCCTTTCTGCTGACCGATAAACATGATGCTGCGTCCATCTACTTCACCAAACCCACCTACCATGGCTTTGTCGTCGCTCACGGTACGGTCACCGTGCAACTCCACAAACTTAGACGTGATTCCTGCGATGTAGTCTAAGGTATACGGCCTGTCCGGGTGGCGCGAAAGCTGAACACGCTGCCAACGGGTCAGGTTGGCGTAGGTCTCTTTCTTGAGCGTCTTTATCTTTTCTTCAAGCGCTTTGACTGCTTCCGAAACGTCTACCTGGCTTTCGCTGGCCAGTTTTTTCATTTCCTGCAGTTTGCCCTCCAGGGCCGCTATAGGTTGTTCAAAATCCAAAAGCATAATTCCTCATTGCTGATTGAAGCACAAATTTAATAGATTACAGTTACGGAATTGCCAATCTTCTAAAATTATCGTCTATTACAAAAAAAGAATATTTGGTTTTGAGCAAGTTACGTTTTTAAGGCAAAAATATAGCGCCAAATTATGTACCTACACTTGCAGAATCAAAATTTACCCTCTACATTTGTGACACTTTAACGGATAGCGTAAAGGAAAATCAGAATGGTCTGGTAGTTCAGTTGGTTAGAATGCCGCCCTGTCACGGCGGAGGTCGCGGGTTCGAGTCCCGTCCAGACCGCAGCTTAAACCACTGCGGTTAACAAATGCGGAGCAATAGGCTCTGCAAATTTCAAGATTTTGGTCTGGTAGTTCAGTTGGTTAGAATGCCGCCCTGTCACGGCGGAGGTCGCGGGTTCGAGTCCCGTCCAGACCGCAGATTTAAACTGCGGTTTATTTTTCAGAGTAGATGACTCTGTTTTTTTCAAGATATTGGTCTGGTAGTTCAGTTGGTTAGAATGCCGCCCTGTCACGGCGGAGGTCGCGGGTTCGAGTCCCGTCCAGACCGCTTAAAAGCTCTTGCGAAAGCAAGGGCTTTTTGCGTTTATAGCCCTCCCCTTCTTATACCTATACCTATACCTATACCTATACCTATACCTATACCTATACCTATACCTATACCTAT
>NZ_JBZYWF010000022.1:0-20228 GCF_058932855.1 Pontibacter sp. LHS1 | reverse complement strand
CTGCAAAAAAGATATTGAAGAGATCGAGGCAGATCCCGTGGTTGCCTGGAAGGTGCATGATCAGTTTCTGCATTACAATCGGTACATCGCTAACCTCTATAGTGCGACTGACAAACTTCAGGTACTGGGGATGGACTTCTTATCAACCATTTCGATGGAAGGGGGCCGTGAGAAAGTAATACATTACCCGCATTATTTCAAAAATGTGTCGCACCACAAGCACCCAATAAGCTCCAGAATATTTGGCGGTACAGATGGAAATTACCTGCATCTCAGAGGCGTAAATAATCCTTTGCATAGCGGGGCATACCTTGCATTAGATGTAGCCAAACTTGATCCGCAGTTTAGGGGGTTTAGTCTGGCGGCGATGAAGTTGAACGAAAGCTTTGCCATTTCAGAGAATCATGTAGCATTGGTTCCTTATACCTACCTCAATGAAGATACTGGAAGACACGGCCTGCGGTATCTTTTAGTGAAATTAGCAGTTGAGACGAATTATTTCGGTGATGACAGAATTGTGCTTGAAGAGACGCTCGTTCTGACGCCAGCCGAAGTAGGAGGAAAAGTGCTGCATATGCGATCGCACGGCAACAACTTTTATGTGGGAACGGATTGGGGCTTCTATAAAATCACAGAAGACGGTGAGATTAATTATCAAATGCCAAAAGAAGTAGGGGTCACCTCTTTTGAGCATAAGGGCAATATCTATAGCATAGTCAGTAATTGGGAAAAGCAAACAGTCAGTTTAATGCGATCTATATCTGACCAGACTTGGTCATTGGATGCGCAGCTAACTGATGCACCGGGCAGGCTTTCATACTATGCCATCAGCGATGACATCTTGTTAGCCAGTTACTACAGTCAGATCTTCACAATTGAGTTAGGAATAGACAAACTGCTTATAAGAGAGCTAGATAATACCGGTCTGGAAGGCCACCTTATCACATCTATCGCTAAAGTAGGTAGCAAGGTATACATCGGCACACAGTCTGGTTTGTTCAGTAAAGAAGCAGAACATTTGCTGACTTATAAAGAGGAAGAAATGAAATAACAGCTAGAGTCAGGCTAAATGCAAGGCCCCGCCTATGAATCCATAAGCGGGGCCTTGCTTTATCTGCTAGTTTATAGCGCAGTATTAATAATATTTTCCCTCCATCAGGTAGTTCTGCACATAATCCTTCACACCTTCTTCTAAGGTATGGAACGCACGATCATAGCCAATAGAGCGTAGCTTGTTCATATTAGCTTCTGTGAAATATTGGTAGTTGTCGCGCAAGTTTTCCGGCGTGTCCATAAAGTCGATGTTAGGTTCTATACCCATGGCATCGAATGTGTTGAGGGCCAGTGCCATAAAAGTGCGGGCCTTGCCAGAGCCCAGGTTATAGATGCCGGAATTTTTGCGGTGCTGCATCAGGAACATGCATACCTCCACTACATCCTTCACATACACGAAGTCACGCATCTGCTCACCGTCGGCAAAGTCTGGGTGGTGGGAGCGGAAAAGCTTCATACTGCCTTTTTCCTTGATCTGGTTATAGGCATGGAATATTACCGAGGCCATACGGCCTTTGTGGTACTCGTTCGGACCGTATACATTGAAGAACTTAAGACCTGCCCAGAAGAAAGGCTTAGCCGTTTGCTCCAGCGCCCACTTATCAAAGTCGTTCTTGGAGTCGCCGTATGGATTGAGCGGCTTTAGCAAAGGGATAGTAGCCTCTTCATCGTCATAACCTAATGTGCCAGAGCCATAGGTAGCCGCTGACGAAGCGTATACCAGCGGAATCTGGTATTCGCAGCAGGCGTTCCATACCTGCTTGGAGTAGTTGAGGTTGAGCAGGTCGAATACATCCTTGTTGAACTCCGTGGTGTCGGTGCGGGCACCTAGGTGGAAAATGAACTCTACTTCTTCGTAGTTCTCGTCCAGCCACTCAAAGAAACCGTCACGGTCTACATACTCCTTTATCTTTTTACCTTTCAGGTTTCCTTCTTTTTTGGCGACAGAGAAATTGTCTACCACCACGATATCATTAAAATTAGCTGCGTTGAGCCTGCTCACAAGGCAACTTGCAATAAAGCCGGCAGCACCAGTTACAACGATCATAATTCAGTTTTATAGGCTGTAAAGTAATATTGCGTTAAATTTACGAAAATAAACGGAGCCGAAGCGCACATCGCCCCGTCGCTCCTTCAATCAGAAACCGATCTATACCTTGTATCCATACCTGAACAAGTTTTTGGCAGTATGCCTGCTGATCTTTTGCTGTGCCTGCAGCTCCGGAAAAGAAGAGCAGGCGGGGGAGGAGCTGGTGCTGCAGGACGACCTGGGGCGTGAAATCAGATTAAAGCGGCAGCCTGAGCGGGTGATGGCCTTCGCCTCTTCCATGACTGAAATGCTGTTTGCCGTTTGCGACACAGCTTCTATTGTCGGACGTACTCCCCAGTGCGACTACCCGACGGAGGTATACAGCAAGCCTGTAGTGAACAATTACCCCGTTGATCTGGAGCAGGTACTTGCCCTGAAGCCTGACCTGATCTTTACAGTGGAAGGTATAACGCCGCTGGATATGGCGGCCCGGCTCGAAGAGTTAGGTATACCTGTTTATTACCAGAAGTATCGCAGTGTAGAGGACATCCTGAAAGGTATAGAGGACATCGGCCGCATCATGGGCCGTGAGCAGCAGGCAAACCATTTGGCCGACTCGCTGCGACTGCAGGTGCAGAAGATAGAGCGCAGGTATAGCGGTCAGGCACAGCAGCAGCGGGTGCTGACCATTACCTGGAGCGACCCCATCTACGTGTATGGCCAGAATACCATCCTGACAGACCAGTTGCGTATATTGGGTGCCCAAAATGCTGTGCAGGAGGTTTTCGACCAGCCCTACCCGGCACTTACCCGCGAGTACATCCTCAAGCTGAACCCGGACGTGCTGCTGGGTGGAAGTGTAGAGCGACTGGAGCGTGAGTTTTTCAGTCTATACCCGGAGTTGCGCAAAATAGCCGCTTACCAGAACAAGCGCATCTATGCGCCTACCGGCAACCTGATCGAGCGACCAAGCCCACGGGTAGTAGAGTCGATCCGTGAACTTGAAGGTTTCCTGTACCCATGAGCAACTCCTTATACTTTGTAGGGGCAATCCTGCTGATCCTGGTGACGCTGGTGCTTGGGCTTCAGGTAGGTACTTTCGAAGTGGACCTGGCTACTATTTGGGAAGCTGTTTTCTATTACGATCCTAATAATACGACCCATTTCGCCATCACACATCTTCGGCTCCCCAGGCTGTTGCTGGCGTTGGTGGTAGGGGCTTCGCTGGCCTTTTGCGGTTACCTGATGCAGGCCATGGTCAATAACGGTCTGGCTGATCCATACCTGTTGGGCACGGCCTCCGGAGCATCTTTAGGTGCTGTGATCGTGTTCTTCGGATTTATTGAAGTGTCTATCGGAGGTTTTTACATGCCGCCAGTGTTTGCGCTGATCGGAGCCTTTGTGGTAACGCTGGTTGTTGTGATACTCGGCTACCGAAAGCGCCAGCTTATACCTGCGCAGTTGTTGTTAGCAGGTATAGCCATCAGTTCGCTGGTTACTGCTATAGTAGGTCTGCTCACATTTCTGTCTGATTCAGAAGGAAAACTCAAGTCCGTGATATTCTGGTCAATGGGTAGTTTTGAGCGGGCAAGTTGGTCGCTGTTGCCATACCCAGCCACGGCTTTGCTGGTCGCGCTTTTGCTCTTTGCCTTCCTGCAGAAGCAGCTCAACATCTTATTGCTCGGTGCCGACAGGGCGCAGGCTTTGGGTGTGAATGTGGCACAAACCCGTTGGGCCATTCTGGCTACTGTTTCCATCGTGACAGGATTTGCGGTGGCTACGTCAGGGCCTATTGGCTTCGTGGGACTGATCATTCCGCACGTTACCCGTGGGCTGATGGGAGCGACCGGCAGGAGTAACCTGCTTTTCTGTGCGTTCGTGGGTGGTTTGTTCATGCTCCTGTGCGATCTGCTGTCCCGTATTTTATATCCGCCGGCCGGGTTGCCAATTGGAATTATTACATCGTTCTTTGGTGTTCCTTTCTTCGTATATTTGCTGTCCCAAAAGAATTATAAGTTTAGCAGTTAAATGATTTACGTAAGCAGATTAGAGCATTTTAACGCAGCCCACAAGCTGCACAACCCGAACTGGTCGTTGGCGAAGAATAAGGAGGTTTTCGGGCCATGTGCGAATACCAACTGGCATGGGCACAATTATGAGCTGATCGTGACCGTAAAAGGAAAGCCGGACCCTGACACCGGTTTCGTAATTGACCTCAAAAAGCTGAGCACACTTATCCGCAAGAACATCATCGAGAAAGTAGATCATAAGAACCTCAACCTCGATGTGGCCTTCATGGAAGACAAGCTGGCCAGCACAGAGAACCTGGTGGTGGAATTCTGGAAAATTCTGGAGCCTAAAATCGCCGAAATTTCCCAGGCCAGGCTACATAGCCTCAAATTATATGAAACCCCACGTAACTACGTGGAGTATTTTGGCGAATAAGCAATCATAGCCTTTTGGCTATACCTGTTCCGTTGCTTTCTTCGTTTCTGCCTTGTCAGGCAGCCCCAAACGCATACACATTAGATGAAATATTACATTATAGCCGGCGAACGCTCAGGCGATCTGCACGCATCTAACCTCATCAAACAACTCCGGAAACAAGACCCGGAGGCTGACATAAGAGGTTGGGGAGGCGATATGATGCAGGAGGCCGGCATGCACCTGGTGAAGCATTACCAGGAGATGGCCTTTATGGGCTTTGCGGAGGCTGCCGCCAACTTTTTTAAAATACTGGGCTTTCTGCGTGAGTGCAAAGAGGATATCACAGCCTTTAAACCGGATGTGATCATCCTGGTAGATTATGCCGGCTTCAATATGCGGATTGCCAAGTTTGCAAAAGAGCACGGCCTGAAAGTTTTCTATTATATCTCCCCAAAAATCTGGGCCTGGAACCAGGGCCGTGTGCACAAGATCAAGCGCCTCGTAGATCGCATGTTCGTGATCATGCCGTTTGAGGAGGAGTTCTACGGCCGATTTGATTATAAAGTAGACTATATCGGCAACCCGGTAGCAGACTCAGTGAATGACCATGTGGTGGCGCCTGATTTCAGAGTCCGGAACCACATTCAAAACAACAAACCTATCATTGCGCTACTGCCTGGCAGTCGTAAACAGGAAATTGAGAATATGCTGGAGGTGATGCTGAGTGTGCTCCCTTCGTTCCGTGATTATCAGTTTATCGTGGCTGGTGTATCGAACTTCTCAAAAGAGTACTACGAGCAGTACAACAAAGATCCGAACATCAAGATCGTTTACGATCAGACCTACGACCTGCTAGCGCATGCCAAAGCTGCCCTTGTAACGTCAGGTACAGCCACGCTCGAAACTGCCTTGTTTGACGTGCCGCAGGTTGTGTGCTACAAAACCAGCACCATCTCTTATGCCATTGGCAAGCGTGTGATCAAAGTGCCGTATATCTCGCTCGTTAACCTGATTGCTGATAAGCCAATCGTAACAGAGCTGATTCAGGAGGACTTTACTGCTAAAAAGATCGTGGCCGAGCTAAAGAGTATCCTGTTTGACAAGTATGCGATGCAGAAGCAGAAAGAAGGCTATGCGCTTGTGAAGAAAAGAATAGGGGAGTACCGTACAGCCGAGCGTGCCGCAGAGCTGATGGTGGGATACCTGAAAGAGAAAGTATAATAGGTACCTCTGCTAAGAGTTGTGCTATACCTAAAAAAGAGAAGGCCTCAGCTGTTTGCAGCTGAGGCCTTCTCTTTTTTATCTTAAATACCTTAGGCAACGCGTAGCTGCTTCAAGGGGGATTTGTCAAATTTATCGCGGGCATATTCGCCGGTGATCACCAGTTCTTTGGCACCTTCCTCAGATGGCAGTTCAAACATAGCATCCGTCATAATGCCCTCGCAGATGGAGCGCAAGCCACGAGCACCAAGTTTATACTCAGCAGCTTTCTCTACAATGTAGTCCAGCGCATCGTCGTCAAAGCTGAGGCTAATGTTCTCCATCTCAAACAGACGCTTGTACTGCTTCACGATAGAGTTCTTAGGCTCCAGCAGGATCAGACGAAGTGTATCCTTATCGAGTGGGTTCAGGTGCGTCAGCACTGGCAGACGACCGATCAGTTCAGGTATAAGTCCGAAGTTTTTCAGGTCCTGGGCAGTCAGGTAACGCAGGAAGTTCTCTTTCTCCTCTGATTCATCTTGCTTTGACTTGGAGAAACCAATCGGACGCGTGTTTAAGCGGTTTTTGATCAGACGGTCTATACCTACAAAGGCGCCACCACAAATAAAGAGAATGTTCTCCGTGTTTACCGTGATCATCTTTTGTTCCGGGTGCTTGCGGCCGCCTTGTGGTGGTACGTTCACTACCGTACCTTCCAGCAGTTTCAGCAGCGCCTGCTGTACACCCTCGCCGCTCACGTCGCGGGTAATAGATGGGTTATCGCTCTTGCGGGCAATCTTGTCAATCTCGTCAATGTATACGATACCACGTTCAGCTGCTTCCACATTATAGTCGGCAGCCTGCAGCAGGCGCGTCAGAATACTCTCGACGTCTTCGCCTACATAACCTGCCTCTGTCAGTACAGTAGCATCGGCAATACAGAAAGGCACCTGCAGAATACCAGCCATCATGCGGGCCAGGTATGTTTTGCCTGTACCGGTTTCACCTACCATAATGATGTTTGATTTCTCGATCACTACATCATCTTCGTTGGTACGCTGCATCAAACGCTTGTAGTGGTTGTACACCGCTACTGACATTACCTTTTTTGCCTCGTCCTGGCCAACCACAAACTGATCAAGGTACTCCTTCATCTGTTTCGGTTTCATCAGGTTAAACTTCGGCGTGCGGCTGTTGGCGCGTATCTTATTCTCCTCATTCAGGATTTGCTGTGCTTGTCCGATGCAACGGTCGCAAATGTGCGCGTTGATTCCGGATATCATCACAGATACGTCTTTTTTGTTCTTGCCACAAAATGAGCAGGTAATTTCAGCCATAAAAAAGTTTGTTCAGAAGATTTTTTGGCCCTCGCGGGTGTAATTCAAAAGCAAAGGTACAAAATTGAAATCTTACTAAGCTAGTATATTAATCGCTAAAATGTTGATATGGTTATAAAAAGTAACCATAAATTAAAAAATTTCTATTAATTTATTTTGAATTAAATATTTGATAATCAATTATTTGGGCGGCTGGTGTATCAACAATGGAGTGTTGATAAATTATTCGCCGAGATTCCGCATAGGTAAAGGTATAGCTATTTTGTACAATCTATTCTTACTATAACGAAGCATTTTGAAGAAGCTTCTAAGTCATTGCTAAATTAACCACTTATGAGCGCAACAAGAGCATAGAAATACTGCTTAAGTAAAGTTGAATTAAATAAATATAGGTGTCAATATATACAGTAATCCGCTATATTTATAGTCTTCTAAGCTGTTTGTTATCTTGGCTTTATCTATGAATTGCAAACTTTTGCGCCTACTCCTGTGGGCGATACTCCTTTATTGCCAGCCAGTGCAGGTGTTGGCGCAGTGGACGCTATTCCAAAATCCCCCGACAAGAAGCGGCATACAATCTGTACAGCTGATAGACGAGCAAAAGGCATTTATCGGAGCGAGTGCCGGCGTGTACAGAACACAGGATGGAGGAACAACGTGGAAGCGGTTCCGACTACAGGCCTATACCACCGATTCGCTGCACATTGAGTTAATGCAGAACCATCAGATTCACTTTGTCGACGATAAAGTGGGTTTTTCTGCAGGTTGGAGCTTGTTGAATTACGGCATGGTGCTCAAGACTGTGGATGGGGGCATTAACTGGAAAATCGTCTACAGCGGTCCCTCGTTGGGCGATAGAATCGATTATACGTTCAGGGACATCACTTTCGTAAACCAACGGGTAGGGTATATAGTGGGTACAAAAGGCACCGTGCTCAAAACCACCGACGCCGGTGAGACCTGGGCGGATGTGCGGGTGCCATTGGCTGCTAGTAAAGCTGAGGATAGCTATTTCAACAGTGTTTTCTTTCGAAGCGAAACAGACGGTTTCGTTGCCGGGTCAAGCTTGTACCGCACACAGGACGGCGGGCGCACCTGGCAGGAGCTTATTTCGGAGGAAAACCAGCGTTTTACCTTTCATGATATCCACTTCTTCGATAGCCAGCAAGGTATAGCCGCCGTGTATGTGCCACAGTCTTCAACATTGCAGCGTGTACCTATTTATAAAACCAACGATGGAGGTCTGACCTGGGCACCTGTTATGCAGCCCGACCTGTCCTACGAAAGTAGTGGGTTCAGCGAGATTGTCGATCTCCACTTTGCGGACAATCAGCATGGCTACGCGGTGGGCAGGCGTGAGGTTTGGAAAACGAAAGACGGCGGCAACTACTGGGAGCGCTTAACATTCACACCAGGCGGGACGCTCCAAAAGGTGCACTCTTTCCAGAATAAAAAAGCCATGATGGTGGGCGACTATGGACTGATGTACAAAGCAGACCAGTTGAACGAAGTTACCCGACCATTGGCCCGTTTTACAAAGCCCAAGGCTCCTGTCTACTGTGCCAATGCCAACTATACTTTCGAAAACCAGGGGCCGCAGCACTATACCTACAAGTGGTATGTGAATGATGAATTGGTGGCAAACAGCTACCACCTCACCACAGCGTTAACAGGGGGTAGAAACCATGAGATAAAGCTGGTGTCTGAGCACAACGGCCTCACCGATTTCGCCACTAAGTCCTTTTATGTGGAAGGCCCGGCCCAGTTCCAGCCTTTCAGGCTAGCCTATTACGATCCCAATCTTCTCTATTGCCAGGAAACTCCGCTGCGACTGACCATTTACAGCGGCAGTACCCATTACTACGACTACAAATCCAGATATGAACTATGGGAGGGAGAACAGTTGATCGATATCATTGAAGACAAGTTAGGGGAGCTGCGATTCAAGCAAATTATGCTCGATAAGACGACCACCTTTACCATCAAGTCTATCCTGACGACAAGCTGCGAAACCTATACCCAGCAGGAGAACATCACGTTTAACGTTGCCCCCTTTGCCGATCTGACACTGGAAGTGGAGGAGGTAGAAGCAATTGTCTGCCCTGATTCTCAGGAGATGTTTTCCGTAAGGATTAAAAACTCTCAAGTGGGTTTCACTTACGCCGTGAGGTACGGCTACCAGGGGGGCATAGCCAATTCCGCAGAGGGGAATGGTGGCGACCTGATTCTGGAAACACCCTTTTACGGTTCCATGCTAAGAAACGGTGAGATTCCAGAGGGAAATGTGCTCGAAATACCAGTGTATGTCTGGAACAGCGACTGTAGCGACTACTACGCCAAAGTGCTTCACGACAAGGCCAAAATGACGGTTAGCAGCATACAGTACAAAGTAGAAGTGGCAAATGAACGATTGCTTATCAATGAGCCACTCCGCATGAATAATCTTTCCGTAGCAGACCGGTTCAAATGGATTGTAATCGACGGAGAGCAGAAAACGGAGTACCATACTGCGCAATTGCCGCCTATTGCCTTTGCCACATCAGGAGTGAAGACAGTGGAGCTTTTTATCGAGAAAGATGGTGTGTGCACTGCCAGAGCAAAGTATAACATTGTAGTCGGTAATGCTGCTGCTACCGCCGAGCTTAACGTTTGTACTGAGACGGATATATCATTGAACGAGAAGAATATGGATCGCCACCTTTCTGTGGGAGGCAATGACCGTATTGTGGCAAGTCATATAGACAAGGCTGGCTTTGTGTATACCACCGGAAGTCAGAACGGACGCTTCTTCCTGAGTAAGTATGATGGCTCGGGTAAAGAGATTTGGACGATTAACCACAAAAACGGAGGTTACCATGGCATTTCGCTAGGCTCAGCCATCGTTACAGATGATGAGGGAAATGTCTATGTTGGTGGTTACTGTAATACGGAACGATTCGAGTTGGGCACGCAATTTTTTAAAAGTTATGCGCATTCCCTATCGCTAACCTTTATTGTGAAGTTTGATAAAGAGGGTAATACGCTGTGGGGTATTTTGAATGATGGCAACTACTTTAGAAATGGTCCGGGGATGCACATGCTTACAGATATGGCAATTGACCAAAACCAGAATATCTATGCCATTTTCAAATCACACAGCGGAGTCAGAATAGATTTTCCGGATGGAACGAGCAGAGAATATATCTATGGTGGAGAGCATGGGATGCCGAAATACAATTACTCCTATGTGGCTCCCACCTATATGCTAAAAACTAACAAGAGCGGAGAGAACAAAGGCATAACAGTACTGCACGACAAAGGTATAGCACATGATATGAACTACGCGACGCCGTCATGGTACTTTCCGAATTGGAGGCATTACTCTAGCCCTAAAATAAAAATAGGAGATAACAACAAAGCCTATCTTATTGGCAGCAGGACTGTTGTTAAAGGAGAGCCATTCTATGTGGCGGACTATCTGATGCCGGCAGATCAAGCCTTGCTGGATAAGTACCCAAATGGCGGGGTGCAGGGCTACGTGGCAATTATGGACTTGGGGACGGGCAAAGTCGAGAAAGCCTTTAACACGTTCTTTCACGAAGAAATAGAGAAAGCCTGGTTCTCTAGCTCGCAATGGGATTTTACTACGCCTTACGCCATCATGCCTGAGGGTATAGTGGTAGGGTATAGTTGGGATATCCGGGAATTAACTGATACAGGTCTGCATTACGAAACGGCAGGGGATGTGGTAGTGGGCGGCGTCACCCATAAAGGTGTTAAAAACGGCTCCCTGACTGCTGCTTATGATTGGAACGGCAATAACCTTTGGGCAATAGCTTCGCACGACGCGTATATCAACAGCTTGCATTACGATGCGACGAGCGGTAAGCTCTATACCTATGCCCGAATAAATAACCAGGCCATGATCGGGCTAGGGGAGGCTGACGTGTATGGGAAAGTTACAGCTGACAATGGAGTCAACACTGGTCTGATAGTGCTCTCCAAAGAGGGCAAACTGCTCAGCGTGAACCAGACCACAGGGCAGAAGAATAGCGAGATACCTTTCAACATGTCTGTTGGCCTATGTGGTGAGGTCTATCTGATGTCTGGCATTTTAGCTGAAAAAGTGAACAGTGACCTGGAGTTCACGTATAGCCTGAACAATACGCATCAATTAAGAATACTCTCCCTGAATGGCGGATGCGGAAATTCTACTACAGTTACTGTGCCTGCCATACAAAAAGTCGTTTGCAAAGGAGCGACGGTGCACCTCGAATTGGGAGGGACAGGGATCAAGGAAGTAAGCTGGTACCCGACGCAGGGACTCGATAAGCCGGCCAGCCTAAGCCCCATGGCCACACCAACCTCCACGACCACTTACTATGCCACCATCCAGACCACCGATGGCTGCACCATTACGAGGGCTGTTCGTGTGCAGGTAGATGAGCCTCTGAGCATGCCGGATAAGTTTAGCGTGGTGTCCAGTACATTATACCCCAAAGAGTATAGGTTCTTTTCCCCGAAAGTTGAAAGTGGAAACAACTATAGCTATGAGTGGGATTTTGGCGGCGTAAAACAAACAACCCAAGATGCCTTTTTCAATTTCCCGGAAAACGGCGAGTATACTGTGTCACTGAGAATCTGGAACCAGTGTACCGAAAAAGTCATCACCCAGAAAATTAACGTGCCTTGCAACATGGCCACTATCCCTACAGCAGGTATAGGGCACATGACAACGGGCAAGTCGGTGGCCTTTAGCCTGCTCAACCCGCAGCATGTGGAGAGTGTGCTCTGGGAGTTCGGGGATGGCGGCAAGAGCACGGATTTTAATCCGACGCATACTTTCGCAGCGGTGCAGTCCTATTATGTGAAGCTGACGATCCGAAGCGCCTGTTACGAGAACATCTATTATAAGACCATCAACCTAAACTGCCCGACCTTGGCGGGAAATATACAGGCAGTGGTAAACAGGCAGCAAGTACAATTCAGCGCACCGGATATACCCGCAAACAACATCGTGAAGTGGTCTTTCGGTGATGGAAAAGAATCAACGCAAAAAACACCGTCGCATACCTATGCTGTTACAGGCAGGTATACTGTCACGCTCCATCTTGCGCACCCATGTGGCACTGAGACCCGCACCACCACGGTTGACATTGTATGCGGCAACCCAACCGCTAGTTTTACCACCCTGATTAACAAGGATCAGGTAACCTTTACCCCAGAGCTCATAAACACTTCGCTTACCTATACCTGGGATTTTGGCGATGGGCGTATCAGTTCAGAAATGACACCCACCCATACCTATGCGAAAGGGGGCGATTTTCAGGTTAGGCTGACTATTACGGATGCCTGTGGCGCAGTAAGCATAACAAGGGCTGTCGAGGTATGCAAGGTTAAGGCCTCAGCTGACTTTACATATATCATAGAGGACAGCAACTCTCTTCTGGTCAGCTTCAAACCTGTGGCAATACACGAGGCTGTTGAGTATTTCTGGATGTTTGGGGATGGTGCCACAAGCAAGGAGCGAACGCCGCAACACCAGTATCGTTCCACCGGGCAGTTTAAGGTTACTCTGGTAGCCCAGGCGGAGTGTCACATCGATACAGTGAAGCTGGATGTGAACTTCCCAACAGGATTGGTGGAGGATGAGGAGAGCAGACTTGTGAAGACCTATCCGAACCCAACGCGGGATGTGCTATACCTGGAACTGCCTGCCGCCTTGCTACCAAAAATCAGCGGACTTGCCGTGCATGATGCGCTGGGCAGGTTGGTGCTGGAGTTGAATAGCATGGATTGGGCCGAGAAAAGCACGATTGATGTAAGTAAACTAAGCAGAGGCCATTATTTCCTGAAGATCAAGAGAAAAGACGGCAGTTTCGCTATCCGGAAATTTGTAGCCGATCGATAAGTAACAGCTATACGTTCAATAAAAAAGCGGGCTGTCCTGAAAAGGGCAGCCCGCTTTTTGTGCGTTTTAAAAAGATCTTAGTCTTTCTTACGGTGCAATACCTCGTCGATCAGACCGTATTCTTTTGCTTCCTCTGCTTTCATCCAGTAATCGCGATCAGAGTTGTCGTATACCTCCTGATATGATTTGCCTGAGTGCTCTGCTAGAATTTCATACAGTTCCTTTTTCAGCTTCAGGATCTCACGCGCTGTGATCTCGATATCGGAGGCCTGACCCTGTGCACCACCCATTGGCTGGTGAATCATAATACGGGAGTGTGGTAGGGCAGAGCGCTTGTTCTTAGCACCGCCAGCCAGCAGTACAGCACCCATCGAGGCAGCCAGACCTGTACAGATTGTCGCTACATCCGGGTTTACATATTGCATCGTATCATAGATGCCAAGGCCGGCATATACAGAACCACCAGGGCTGTTGATATACAGCAGGATGTCTTTCTTAGCATCAGCTGACTCCAGGAACAACAGCTGTGCTGTAATGATGTTGGCGATAAAATCGTCAACCTGCGTACCCAGGAAGATGATACGGTCCATGATCAGACGCGAGAACACGTCGATCTCACGGAAGTTCGTGGGACGTTCCTCAATTACAGAACGGGTCATACTCTCAATGGTATGCATGGCTCTGCCTTCTACATGGCTAATATATTGATCTACGCCCAGGCCGCTCATGCCCTGGCCCTTTACGGCAAATTTCCGGAACTCGTCTTTGTTAAACATCATCTTGTTTAGATTTACGGTTTGGTCAAAAATAAAAAAGTCCTTTAAATAATAAAGGACTTTTTAAGTTAAATATTATAATTCGTTCTTACAACGACATGTTCTTGAAGTCCTCTGTAGAGATGGTCTTCTCTACAACTGTCATCTCTTCTTTAAGTTTAGCGAGCACCTTCTCGGCCAGCAGTTGCTCGTACTCATTGATGTAGTTACGGCCATTGTCCTGCTGTAGATACTGGTTAGCATAGTTGTTCATGCTCTCCACCAGTTCTTCCGGTACCTCTGGCATGTTGAACTGAGCCAACATCTTCTCTTTCGTGCTGTTCACCACCTCTTCGTTGGTTACTTTCAGCTCGTTCTGCTCTACTACTTTGTTTTTGATCATCGACCACTTCAGCTCCTTCAGGTACTTGTCGAAGTTCTCTTCGATCTGCTCCGTAGTCAGGCGTCCTTCGTTAGTCACTTGCAGCCAACGCTTGAAGAACTCTGTAGGAAGTTCTACTTCTACGTTATCTACCAATGTATCGATGATGTTGCGGTACAGCAGGTTGTCTGCCTCACGGTCGTAGTTCTCCTTGATCGTCTCACGTATCTTCGCGTCGAACTCTTCTTCCGTCTTCACTTCGTCCTTACCGAACAGCTTGTCAAACAGCTCCTGGTTCAGTTCAGCAGCTTCAGTGCGGTTGATCTTCTCTACTGTGAATTCGAACTCACCGTTCAGGTCAGCTACTACTTCTTTGCTCAGGCCAGTTACATGGGCCAGTGCGCTGTTGTCGTCACCAAATGCCTTACGGATATCGAAACGGATCGTGTCACCGGCTTTAACGCCCATGAACTGATCTTTGCCTTCTACTACACGGTTTGTAGGGATAAGCGTCTTAGACTCAAATTCACCTTCTACTTGCTTCAGGTCACCATAGATAAAGTCACCTTCTTCAGAAGTTTCCGGGTTTGTTGTTTTGCCGAACTGACGCTTCAGGTTTTCATAAGCCTCGTCCACCGTAGTCTGGTCCAGCTCTACAGTGTAACCCTCTACGCTTTTATCAAGCGGAAGGTTGAAGTCTGGCAGCAGACCAACTGCGTACGTAAATTCAAAATCCTTCTGGTTGTCCCAGTCGATGTTATCCTGGCTTGGCTCCGGAAGCGGCTCACCCAGCAGTTTTACATCATTATCCTTGATATACTTAGAGATCTCCTCCTGAAGAAGTTTGTTGATCGCCTCAACCAGTATGCTCTTGCCATACATCTTCTTGATAAGGCCGGCCGGCACTTTACCAGGTCTGAAGCCTTTGATCTGGGCTTTCTTGCTGAATTCTTTTACTTGCTGCTCAACCTGTGGAGCATAGTCTGCCTCTTCCAGGACTACCTTCAGTTGCGCGTTAGTGCCGTCGGTTTGATTTAATGTAATATTCAAGGCTTACAAAAATTTATTGATGATACATCTAGTAAAAACAAACCCCCAACATGGGCTGTTGAGGGTTTCGTTTGTGTGCGGATGGAGGGACTCGAACCCCCATGCCTCGCAGCGCTAGATCCTAAGTCTAGTGCGTCTACCAATTTCGCCACATCCGCATGTGTGCTTGTTTGTAATGATGGTGCAAATTTACGAACGCTATTTTTAAATGCAAGAGTCCGGTTCAAAAAAAGCGAATATTTTTTCTGCTTTTTCTCGGTCAGCACGGCGTGGAAGCGCTTAGTGGTTCAGCGTCAGTAAATTGCACGATTCGTTTAGGGCAGTGTGTATGAAAGCGGATATTCATGTATATTTGAAACTTAAAACGCCACTGCCTCACTTATACTTATAAACAGTAGCATAAGTATGGCGGCAAGCCCAGCTGGCTTGCGCACCCAATACTTTCTAGCTTTAGCATGAACATGATCGATCCAGAAGCAGAACGCAAAGAGATCCTTAGACACTACCGCAGATTACTTCGGCACGCCAAGCCTTTCCTGAAGGACAACGACGCCAAGATCATCAAGAAGGCATTCAATACCTCTGTTGAGGCTCACAAAGATATGCGCCGCAAATCAGGGGAGCCTTACATTCTGCATCCGTTGGCTGTGGCACAGATCGCTGTGGAGGAGATCGGGCTTGGCACTACTTCTATTGTAGCGGCTCTGCTGCACGATGTAGTAGAGGATACCGATATGGAGGTGGAGGAAGTTGAGCGTGAGTTTGGGCCAAGTGTGGCGCGCATCATCGAAGGACTGACCAAGATATCCGGTGTGTTTGACTATGGTACTTCGCAGCAGGCCGAGAACTTCCGCAAGATGCTGCTGACGCTGTCAGATGACGTTCGGGTGATCCTGATCAAACTGGCCGACCGACTGCACAACATGCGTACGCTCGACAGCATGCCGCGCCACAAGCAGCTCAAGATCGCTTCGGAAACCATGTACCTGTATGCGCCACTGGCACACCGCCTGGGACTTTATGCCATCAAGTCTGAACTGGAAGAC
Source organism: Pontibacter sp. LHS1 (assembly GCF_058932855.1). Classification (NCBI taxonomy): domain Bacteria; kingdom Pseudomonadati; phylum Bacteroidota; class Cytophagia; order Cytophagales; family Hymenobacteraceae; genus Pontibacter; species Pontibacter sp. LHS1. The sequence goes on along the minus strand of NZ_JBZYWF010000022.1, from coordinate 4,058 downwards.
CTATACCTGAAGTATACCGATACCGAAACCTATAAGGACATTTCAACCAAGATACGGCAGACGCGCAGTGCCCGGGGTAAGTTTATCAAGGACTTCATTGCGCCTATAGAAGAAGAATTGCGCCGCCATGGGTTTAAGTTTAACATCAAAGGCAGACCTAAGTCGATCTACTCTATATTAAAGAAGATCAAGAAGCAGAACATCACTTTTGAGGAGATTTATGACCTGTTTGCCATACGCATTACGCTGGATGTGCCGCTGGAGCACGAGAAGGCAGCCTGCTGGCAGGTATACTCTATTATAACAGACTTCTATCAGCCTAACCCCGATCGCCTGCGTGACTGGGTGAATACCCCAAAGGCCAACGGCTACGAGTCACTGCACACCACTGTCATGAGCAAGTCTGGTCAGTGGGTAGAGGTGCAGATACGCACCAAGCGTATGGACGAGATTGCCGAGCGTGGTTATGCGGCACACTGGAAATATAAGAGCGATGGAAGCGGAGGCGAATCGGGCCTGGAACTGTGGATAAACAAGGTGCGCGATATGCTGGAGAACAACACAGCGAACGCACTCGAATTCATGGATGAGTTCCGCAAAAACCTTTTCGTGGAGGAGGTGTTTGTCTTTACTCCAAAAGGTGAACTGCTTATACTGCCGGACCGGGCTACTGCACTCGACTTCGCATTCGAGATACATTCTCAGATCGGCCTGCACTGCCTTGGAGCGAAAGTAAACCAGAAGCTGGTGCCGCTCAGCTTCAGGCTGCGCAACGGTGACCAGGTAGAGATCCTGACCTCACAGAAGCAAAAGCCGAATGAAGAGTGGCTGGACTATGTGGTAACGTCCAAAGCCCGGTCGCGCATTAAGGAGTACCTGCGTGAAGAGCGTAAAAACAAGTCAGAGCAGGGCAAGATGATGCTGGAGCGGCGCCTGGCTTACCTGAAGGTGCCCGAAACGCAAGGCAATCTGAACAAGTTGCTGGCTTTCTTCAACATACCATCCGTACAGGATCTGCATTACCGCATTGCGACAGGTCATATAGATATCAAGAATATCAAAGAAGTTATCTTCTCAGCTCAGGCAGAACGGGGCGCCTCCATGCTCGAGCCCAAGTCTTTTGACCGGGAAGTGCAGAAGATACGAGGTGTTACGTCCGATATGCTTGTGATAGGGGAGAACACCTCGAACATGAATTATAAGGTGGCAGCGTGTTGCAACCCGATACCTGGTGACGAGGTGTTTGGCTTTGAGTCAGAAGAAGACGGCATTGAAATACACCGCACTAACTGCAAGAAAGGTATAGAACTGATGTCCAACTATGGCAATCGTATCATTAAAGCCAAATGGACCGATCAGAAAGAACTGGCTTTCCTGGCAGGTATACGAATCAAGGGTACAGACCGTGTTGGCCTGGTCAATGATTTGACTCGTATCATCTCGAACAGTCTTCGGGTAAATATGCGCTCGATCACAATCGATTCGCATGATGGAATCTTTGAGGGGAATATTATGGTTTTTGTAAATGATACCGGCCACTTGGACAAACTGATTCAGCGCATGGGTAAGGTGACAGGCGTGCTGACAGTCGAGCGATTCGACTAAGTCTTCACACCTATTATATATAAGAGAGAAAAGACATGGCAGTAGACCAGCAGAATAGAATAGAAGAAGTAAAGAAAATTTTCACGGCGTACCTGGAGAGCAAGGGGCTTCGCAAAACACCGGAGCGCTATGCCATCCTGGAAGAGATTTACTCCCGTTCAGGACACTTTGATGTGGAGTCGCTCTACATCAGCATGAAAAATAAGAACTACCGCGTAAGCAGGGCCACCGTGTATAACACCCTCGACTTATTAGTAGAGAACGACCTGGTAAGCAAGCACCAGTTTGGCCGCAACCTGGCGCAGTACGAAAAATCGTACGGCTACCGACAGCACGACCACGTAATCTGCACCGAGTGTCATAAAGTGGTGGAGTTTTGCGATCCTCGTATCCATAATATACAGACCATGGTGGGGGACCTTCTAAATTTTCATATCTTGCACCATTCCCTTAATCTTTATGGGGTGTGCGGCGATTGCCGCGCCAAAAAAGCAACCGAACAACAGCATGAAGTATCAGACAGAACTAAAGGATGATGTCCTGTTCATCAGACTGGAAGGCGACCTAGTTGCAGGGCCTGACACCCAGAGACTGATGTCCGTTGCTGAGGAGCAAGTGGAAAATAAAGTATTGTTGTGCGCTGTAGATCTCTCTAATGTTCGTTTCATGGACAGTAGCGGGATGGGGGTGCTGGTTTCGCTTCTTACAAAGTTCCGCAACAGGGGAGGGGAGCTTGTTTTGATCAAACCGTCCGACCATATTCGCAAACTTTTGATCGTTACGAAGCTCAATGCCATTTTTACCATTGCAGAAAATGATAACTTCGCAGCGCAATTCTTAAAGGAATCAATTTACTAACTCATAAATGGCAGTTGACATACTTATAGGACTGCAGTGGGGCGACGAAGGCAAAGGCAAAATCGTCGACGTACTGGCTCCTACCTATGACATTGTGGCCCGTTTCCAGGGAGGCCCTAATGCAGGACACACACTCGAATTCGAAGGCACCAAGCACGTGCTTCACCAGATCCCTTCTGGAATTTTCCACTCACATATTCAGAATATCATTGGCAATGGTGTTGTGCTCGACCCGATCGTCTTCCGCATTGAGATGCAGAAACTACAGGATAGAGGCGTAGATGCAACCCAGAACCTGTTCATTTCTAAAAAAGCCTCGCTCATCCTGCCATCACATAAAGTGCTCGACCGAGTTTCAGAAGAAGCACTGGGCAAAGGTAAGATCGGTTCTACACTAAAAGGTATAGGACCTACTTACCAGGATAAAATCGGAAGAGTAGGTTTACGCATAGGCGATATACTGGCTGAGGATTTTCAGGATCGTTATAATAAGCTGGTGGATCGTCATCGTAAGACAGTGGAGTTCTATGGACAGACTTTAGAACTTGGAGAGCAGGAGCAGGCATTCTTTGAAGCAGTGGACTATCTCCGTACACTTAAGCTGGTGGATAGCGAGTATATGATCAACGACGCATTGAAAAATGGCAAGCGTGTACTGGCAGAAGGAGCTCAGGGTTCATTGCTGGATGTTGACTTTGGCACCTATCCATTTGTTACATCTTCTACTACCTTGGTGGCTGGTGCCTGTACAGGACTGGGTGTAGCCCCACGATATATAGGAGAGGTATACGGCATATTTAAAGCATACTGCACCCGGGTAGGTAGCGGGCCATTCCCTACAGAGTTGCTCGATGAAGTAGGTGATCAAATCAGAAAAGCAGGTAATGAGTTTGGCTCTACAACAGGACGTCCGCGTCGCTGTGGTTGGGTAGATCTGCCAAGTTTGAAGTATTCAATCATGCTGAATGGGGTTACTCAACTGAACATGATGAAAGCTGATGTGCTGACAGAGTTCGAAACCATAAAAGTGTGTACGCATTATAAATTGGCATCTGGAGAAATAACCGACCAGTTACCACACTCACTAGATACCGAGAGCATCGAGCCAATCTATGAAGAACTACCAGGCTGGAAAGTAGACCTGAATCAGATTGATACTGTGGAAGCACTTCCAGAAGCATTCAACGATTATATGACTTTCCTGGAGCAGCACCTGGGAGTGCCTATTACAATCGCATCAGTGGGGCCTGATAGGAAGAGCACCCTGAGAAGAGAAAAGACCAACGTATAATAAAACAGGCAAGTATAAATAAGAGGGCTTCATTCAACAAGAATGAAGCCCTCTTTGGTTTTAAGAAAAAAATACATGAGCAAGGAACTTCGAAAAGCTGCCAATGGTTAAACACATACATCTGACATAGAAGTCTACGGAAGAAAGGGTGATAAAAAATCTGAGTAGTCCGGGAACTTCTGAAACATGGAAAGATGTTAATCAAAAGCCGCCGGTCGAAAAGCCGGGAATTGTGGAGATAGCCACGGGCAAATGCACACGCAGCCCCTTCACATAGCAGGCATAAAAAAGCATTCAGGAGATG
>NZ_JBZYWF010000021.1:0-37776 GCF_058932855.1 Pontibacter sp. LHS1 | reverse complement strand
TATAGTGAAACAGAAAAGCCCCGGCTGTTTTAGAACAGCTCGGGGCTTTTTGTATTTAATAGAGGTATAGGCTATTCCTGCGACTGGTTGTCCGTCTTCCTGCTATACCTGCGGTAGCTGAATACCAGTGAAATAAGTACCAGCACGTTGGCCACCAGTCGCATGTATACATGCTGGTTGGGTACAGAGGTTAACGAATCCGTAAAGTCAATGTTCGTCACGTTGTATATGATCAAACCTATCAGCAGGATGATCAGAACGAGGGCAAATTTCTTCATATAATGGAATTAGCCATAAGGCGGCGTAGTTGGCCTATGGGTGAGTGTACAAATGTTTTATTCGACTATAACCAGCTTAACCTCTTCAGCATTAATTTTAAAGGTTTGTCCACCTCTAAAAATGATTACCATATCATCATTATCATAATCTGGTTTAATACCGAAGCTATCCATATCCTCCCGCATGTTTTGAGGAAGAAATCCTATCACATCAACACATTTATCTTCACTCTTAGGCATTTCGCTATCCCTTTCTTTTATCTTCAGAAAGTTTACTCCACTAAAGCATAATTTTATTTTATCTACTTTATTTGCGATATTTTCCTCAACACTTAATTTATGCCATTGCATTTCGAAAACTTGTAAGGATACAGAATACCTAAATTCACTGAAATCAAAATCATTGTGTAAATCATAATACTGACCAGCATATCGTAATGCGATAGTTTCTTCTAAATTGAAATTTGTCAGTTTCATAAATTACAAATGATTACTAATTAGCACTTAGACCTACTGAAACAAGGTTCCACTGCCTGCACTGCCTTTCTCAGACTTTGAAACCGGCTCTTCGCAGTTTTCCTCATTGAACACCTGGTTGATGGCGTTCTCAGCGTTGCGCAGTTTGTCTTTACAGAATTTGATCAGCAGGGAAGAGCGCTGCACCTTCTGGGTGAGTTCATCCACATCCACTGAGTCGCTTTCGATTGCCCGCAAAATCTCTTCCAGTTCCTGGGTGGCCTCGCGGTAAGTCATTTTGTTTATGTCCTTGTTATTCATTTTCGTCTTTGTTTACAACCAAACTGTGCACCTTGCCGTCCTGCAGGCGCGTCTCGATCACATCTCCCTCTTTCACCTGCCCGATATACTTGATGATCTTGCCGTTGATCAGCGTCAGGGTATAGCCGCGCAGTAGCAGTTTCTCCGGATCGTTTGCCTGAATGCGCATCTCCAGCATTTCTAGCCGGTGAGTGTCGGAGCTGAGCTTTTTCTGGGCGCTGTACTGCAGGCGGTCGCTACATTTTACAAAACTGAGCTGACTTCGCTTGTGCTTGTCCTTCGCCTCCGTTTCAATGCAGTGCACGAGCTTGTTCAGGTCCTGCTCCTTCATGTGCAACCAGCGCTGGCCTATGCCTTCCACACAAACCGTGAGGTCGCTTAGTTCCTTGCCGCGCAGGTGCAGCAGATCTTTGGTATAGGCCTGCAGCAACCTCTCCGAATTCAGCAGCTGGTGCCTCTGGTTTTCGAGGAAGCTTTTTGGCTTGAGCAGCAGACTCTTAGAGAAATGCTCCAGCTGCTCCCGGTTTTCCTGCAAATAGCTATTGGTCAGGTTAGAAATTTTCAGGCTCTGCCGCTCCAGCTTATCAGCCGTGAGACGCAACTGCTGACTGGCGAACATGTAAATGCTGTCAAATAGCCCTTCTATTTCCGTTTCTAAAGAACGTGCTCTGTCTATCAGGTAGTTTGCTACAGCCGTCGGTGTTTTCTGGCGGGTATGGGCTACAATGTCGGCGATGCTCTCGTCGCGCTCGTGGCCTATACCTGTTATCACAGGCAGAGGCGAATTACCAATGGCAGCGGCTACTTTGTAATCATCAAAACAACCCAGGTCAGTCTGCGAACCGCCTCCACGAATGATCACGATGGCATCGAACAAGTGGCTATACCTGGCGATCAGGTCCATGGCTTTGGTGATGGAGGCGGGTGCCTCGTTGCCCTGCACCGTCGCCGGAAAAAGCCGTGTGTCGAAGGTATAGCCGTAGCTGTTGTTTTCGAGCTGATGGACGAAATCCTGATAGCCGGCCGCCGTCGCCGACGACACGATGGCCAGTCGTTGCGGCACCAGTGGCATTTCCAGCTCCTTGTTGGCCGTGAGCAGTCCCTCTGCCTCCAGGTGCTTCAGGGTTTCCTGCCGCTGACGGGCCAGGTCGCCGATGGTATAGTTGGCGTCGATATTAATGATGTCGAGGCTCAGGCCGTAGAGTTCGTGAAAACGTACCTGCGCCTGAAAGAGGATCTTGAGACCAGCTTTAAGCGGCTGGCCTGTTTTCTCCTCGAAGTAGCGCCCCAGCATCTGAAAACGGCTGCTCCAGATCGTAGCCCTGGCCTGTGCTTGTATCGCTCCACGCGGATTGTCGCCTTTGTCAACAAGATTGATGTAGCAGTGCCCCTTGCGGCGGTCCGGCGTTACCTGCGAGACCTCCGCCACCACCCAGTAACTCTCCGGAAACGCCAGCTCCAGCTCCTCCCGGATCTGCTGGTGCAGTTCGAAGAGCGAAAGCGGAGCATGAAACTCCTGGGTTACGGTAGTCTGGCTGAAATAAAACTGGGCCATGGGCAGGGTAAAGGATCTAAACCCGAAGATAGGGGTTTTGGCTGAAAGTTTTTTAGGGAATTATGGGTTTTCGGCTTTAGCTGGTGTTTCAAAGACCTGATCCACATTTAAGTGATAGCATAGGCCCGGCACTGTATCTGCTACACCTGGAAGTCAACATATGTGACACTAAACGTGCTGCAGTTCTGTCTAGTTTGAGTAACTACAGGCGGGAATTGACACAGACATGAATACCGAGTGCAATGAGTGAAGCTCTAGGCAGGTATGTTTTGTCTGTTCAATTTTTATGTTAAATAAAGATTTGTATCTCTGCCAGGTTGCAGGTGCTTTGAGGGAGATCAGGTGGCCAATTGATTGCAGGTGGTGATCAATGTGGTCAATACGGGCATGCTCAACATTTCCAAATCCTATAAAGCCGTGGTATGGCAGCCACGAGGGAGGTTGAGGGAAGGCGCAAGCGCTTATTCGGTTTTGAACCCGATGCCTTTGGCGCGTTTCTCCCAATTCTCGCGGGCCCATTTCTGCATGTCTTCCACGTTATCCATCTCGTCCATGATCTCCATGCCCAGCAGTGTTTCGATGATGTCTTCCATGGTCACGATACCGGCCGTGCCACCATACTCGTCGACTACCAGCGCAATGTGGTTTTGCTCTTTGAGCAGTCGGCTGAACAGTTCAGGTATAGGCATGTACTCGGTCACTACCTCTATATCGCGCTTGATACTTTTCAAAGGCAGGTGGCCCTGGTTGTCGATCAGTTTGGAGAGCACCTCATCCTTGAGCACATAGCCGTTAATGTCGTCGAGGTTGTTCTGGTAGAGCGGGATACGGGAGAAGCGCAGGGTCTTCGCCTGCTTGAAAAAATCAACAATCAGCATGTCTTCCTGCGCACCGTATATCACAGTGCGGGGTGTCATGACGTGGCGCACCAGGATCTGGTTAAAGCGCAGGATATTGCGCAGGATCTGGGATTCGCCTCTTTTGAAAATACCCTCCTTTATGCCTATCTCGGCCATAGCTGTAAAGTCGGCGCGGCTTAGCACACTCTTATTCTTGTCGCGCTTCAGTCGCTTGGTAATAAACTGCGACAGCACAATAAGTGGGTATAGCGGCGAGTAGATCATGATGCGCAAAGTGGCCACCGTGAAGGGAGTGAGCTGCTTCCAGTAGTTCGCACCGAGTGTTTTTGGGATGATCTCCGATAAGATCAGGATGATGATGGTCAGGATAGCAGAGATCAAAGACAGGTATTCCTCACCCCAGATCAGTTGGGCCTGTGCGCCTACCCCGGCAGCGCCTATCGTATGCGCAAATGTGTTGACAGTAAGGATAGCTGCCAGCGGGCGGTCGATGTTGTCTTTAAACTCCTGCAGGTGTTTGCCAAGCGCCGGATTTTCCTGTGCCGTAATGCCCACATGCGAGGGCGTAATGCTCAGCAATGCCGCCTCGAGCAGGGAGCAAAGAAAAGAGAAAAAAAGCGCGATGGTTAGGTATAAGAAGAGTAAGCCCATGCAAGCGGATTATGGTTAAACCGTTGGTTAATTGGCAAAGGTAGTGAATTAGTGCACCACACGCAGTACCGGCTCCTCGAGCGGCGTGCGGGTTTCAGGGTCCACTGTGAAATAACCCACCATGCTTGGCCCGTAGCCCAGATTCAGCTCAACAAACTTATTCTGCTCCGGCAGCATCGCGATCACCTCCTGTTGCAGGTCCTTGTACTTCTCAAGCAATTCTTTCAGTTTCTGCTCTTTGTCATTCAGGGAGTTTTGCGGTTGCTGATCGGTCAGCTGTTGCTCAATGTTCTGCTCCGGGTCAAAATCGGGCTTTATGCTCTGTAGCGACAGCACTTCCACTTCCAGCAGCCGGATGTCACGTTCCACATGCAGGTACTCTTTCACTTTTTCCTCCAGCGGAACAAGCGATTCGTCCAGGTATTCTATCAGGTTTTCCATAGTCATGTCAGGTATATGTGGGTGTATAGCTCCTATACGGCAATGCCCTCATTTATTTGCATACGAGAAGCACCAGGGGGCGGCTGCATAGCTGCTATACCTATACCTTGACCTATAACCATCTGAACAGCTTCCTGACAAAAGTAAGCCGGTTGCCGTAAGGCGGGTAGCGTAGCGGAAGGTCAATCCAGGTGCCGCGGTGCACGACACTTTTCTGGTTGGAGAACAGCTCGAAACTCGCCTGCCCATGGTAACTGCCAACACCACTTTCCCCCACACCGCCAAAAGGAAGGTTAGGGTTGATGAGGTGTGAAATAGTGTCGTTGATACAGCCGCCTCCAAAGTGAACTTCTTCCAGCACACGTTGCTGCTGCACTCCATCGGATGAAAAGAAGTACAGTGCAAGGGGCTTCTCCCTGGAATTGATCTGCCGGATCGCTTCATCCAGGTGGGTATAGGTAAGCACAGGCAGGATAGGCCCGAATATTTCGTCCTGCATGACCGGGTGTTGCCAGTTGACCTGGTCCAGCACGGTCGGCGCGATGAAACGGCTATCAGCATCGTGCTGCCCGCCTATCCGCACGACACCGTCCTGCAGGTAACTGCTCAGGCGGCGGTAGTGACGGTCGTTGATGATGCGGGCAAAGTCCGTGCTGTGGCGGGGCGAGTCGCCATAAAACTCCTGGATAGCGATGCGCAGCCGCTCAATCAGCTCGTCCTTCACCTGTTCATGCACCAGCAGGTAGTCGGGAGCCACGCAGGTCTGGCCGGCGTTCATAAACTTACCCCAGGCGATACGACGGGCTGCCAGACCCAGGTCGGCGTCTTCAGCTACGATCACTGGACTTTTGCCACCAAGCTCCAGCGTGACCGGAGTCAGGTGCTCGGCAGCAGCTTTCATGACCACACGACCCACCTGTGTGCTGCCCGTAAAAAAGATGTAGTCAAACCGCTGGGCCAGCAGGTGCTGCGTAGTAGATACGCCTCCCTGGACTACGGCGACCAGCCTCGGATCAAAGGTTTTGGCGATCAGCCGTGCAATCACAGCTGAGGTAGCAGGGGTAAGCTCAGATGGCTTGATGATAGCGCAATTGCCTGCCGCCAGCGCACCGATCAGCGGGTTGAGCACCAGCTGCAAAGGGTAGTTCCAGGGACCGATAATCAGGGCAACCCCATAAGGCTGAGAGTAGACATAGCTGCGGGCCGGGAAATTAAGCAGGGTTTCGCCTACTGGCTGCGGCTTCGCCCAGCGTGCTATTTTTTTGAGCACCAGCTGCAGTTCTTTCTCCACAAAGCCTATCTCTGTTGTATAGGTTTCAAAAGCAGGTTTCCGGAAGTCGGTATACATGGCATCCATCAGCTCCTGCTCGTGGCTGCGCACTGCCTCCAGGAGGCGTCGGAGTTGCTCTTTCCGGAAGCTGACGTCCAGGGTATGGCCCCCTGCAAAATAGGCCTTTTGTTGTTTGAGCAGGTCCAGTACGACCTGCGGGTCTGCTTCCGTGACGGTGCCGGCCCTGTTTACATAGGTGTTTGTTGAGTTCATAGCGGGTAAAAAGGTTAGGATTTGGTCGCATAAGCCGGTTTTTGGTCGGCAGCCGGTCGGCCGGTAAAGTTATTCATAGAGGTATAGACCCCAAACCAGCGCACTGTACTTTTCTTAATGCTGGTCATGGAGCAGGTTTTAATATTATGTGTATTTCGCAAGCATAATATAGGAGAATAAGATCATAAAAAAAATATTATTGAATTATTCTCAATCAGGCAGACGGGGATGTTACAATTGGAGCCTTGCTATACCTGTACTATAGCCAGGTTAGTCTATCTGACCGATCTGGTTCATACCAGCTGAACCTGGCAGGCACAATTTCTCTCCTTAAATCCCAATTCAAACATAGGCTTATTGTATCTTTGGCAAAACGACCTGAACCGCTTTCCTATGACAGACGATACCATCAAAATAATTGAATGTCCCCGCGATGCCATGCAGGGCCTCCCTAATTTTATACCTACACAGACGAAGATCGAATACATCAATCAGCTGCTGCAGGTGGGCTTCGACACGATAGACTTTGGCAGCTTTGTGTCGCCCAAGGCCATACCTCAGATGGCTGACACAGCTGAGGTGCTGGCGGGATTGAACCTGCACGATACCCGCTCCAAACTGCTGGCCATCATTGCCAATGTACGGGGTGCAGAAGAGGCCGCCTCCCACGCGGCGATCGATTACCTGGGCTTTCCGCTCTCCGTGTCTGAGACGTTTCAGCAGCGCAACACCAACAAGAGTATTGCCGAGGCCATGACCCAACTGGCCCAGATTCAAGGCATCTGCCAGCGCCAGGGCAAAACGCTTGTCACGTATATTTCCATGGGCTTCGGCAACCCTTACAACGATCCCTGGGATGCGGCTACTGTGATCCGGTTTGTGGAGGAGTTGGATAAACTGGGCGTGAAGATCATCTCCCTTTCTGATACCATCGGGGTTTCCAATCCGGAAAACATTACCTACCTGTTCAGCGAACTGGTGCCGGCCTTTCCGCACATCGAGTTTGGGGCGCACCTGCACACGACGCCTACTACGTGGCAGGAGAAGGTGGAGGCTGCCTACCAGGCTGGCTGTCGCCGCTTCGATGGGGCCATGCGCGGCTACGGCGGTTGCCCGATGGCCAAAGACGAACTGGTAGGCAACATGGCGACTGAAAATTTGGTCGGCTACTTCGAAAATAATAATTTAAATTTGAAGCTCGACAAAGAGGCTTTCGCTGCCGCACTGGCAGCTTCAGGCTCTGTTTTCTCCTGATTATGGCAAGAAGAACCATTGTAGATATTTTCATTCCCTGCTTCGTGGATCAGCTGCATCCTGAGACAGGCCTGAGTATGGTCAAGGTACTCGAGGGGCTGGGCTGCGAAGTGAACTATAACCCGAACCAGACCTGCTGCGGACAGCCTGCCTTCAACGCTGGCTTTTTTGATGAAGCCCGTGAGGTTGCCAATAAGTTTCTCGACGACTTTTCGAATGAAACGTCGCACTACATTGTGGCTCCTTCAGCGAGCTGCGTCGGTATGGTGCGCAATGCCTACCAGGACATCTTCGTGAAGTCATCGAAACTGGTGAAGTACCGTGCTATGCAGAAAAAGGTATTTGAACTGACGGAGTTTCTGACCGATCTGCTGAAAGTATCGCAGGTGCCGGGTGCCCGGCTCGACGGCAAAGCGACCTACCACGACTCCTGCAGCGCCCTGCGTGAATGTCATATCAAGGAAGGGCCTCGTGCGCTGCTGCAAGGAGTGCATGGCCTTGAAATGATTGAGATGGAAGACACAGAAACCTGCTGTGGCTTTGGCGGTACGTTTGCCGTGAAGTTCGAAGCCATATCGGTAGCGATGGCTGAACAGAAAGTGGAGAATGCTCTGGCCACCGGTGCCGACTATATTATCTCCACCGACAGCAGTTGCCTGATGCACCTCAACGGGTATATCCAGAAGAACAAGAAACCGATCAAAACCATGCACATTGCCGATGTGCTGGCCAGTGGTTGGTAAGGTATAGGTATATATCAAGATGCAAAAGCCAGATACTGTATGTGTCTGGCTTTTTTTGTCTGCGTAAAAACACGTAGGCTTCAAGTTGGTAATACTGAAATTAACTCAGAAACAACTGAATAGTGCCTTCCTGACTTACTTCCCTAAAATGTTGCCGTATAAAAGACAAAACACGGAAGGTGGTTTAGAGCTTTGGTTTTAGGTTGGTTGAACCATATGTTCTGACTCCTGGTGAGTCTACTGCCAATTCGAACGTTGTTTTTAAAATGATCATGTGCTTACCGCTATCTGGGGTGCGTTTGGCGGTTCGCACATGTTTATAGAGGGAGCCGGTATCTGTTATTTTATAATGCAGGCGGTTGGAACCGGCTCCCTTTTTTTCTCCTCTCTTACAGGTCCCTGACTCCGTTTTAACTCATCATCCGGCAGATAATACCAGCTGTCAAGCTGTATTTGTGAGCTTGCCTACCTGTATTTAGCAGGTTTACGGCCTGTGTCAGCGCCTTGCGGTAATATGCGATGCTACTACGTGCAAATCGGTATTTGTATAGGCAGTATCCTACTTATGTGGTCATGCAGCGTATAAAGCGCAACAAAGGCAAGGACAATTCAAAACTATGCAATTAACGAAGGCGCTGGTACTGGGACTGCTAAGTATTGTGCTGAGCGCATTTGTACTACCGGCACAGGCGCAGGAAGAACGAAAGGAGCTTGACGCGGACAGACCTGATAAGTCTCAGGGCCCGGGCATTGTATCGCGTGGACATGTTCAGTTGGAGGCGGGCTATCACTACCAAAAGCTTAATGCTGCCATCAGGACACATGCTTACCCCACGGCACTCCTGCGCATTGGCCTGCTGGAGGGAGTGGAGTTGCGCCTGCATGGTGCTGCGAAAGATTCTGTTATTGAGAATGGATCAGAGCGCCATATCAAGGGGTGGGGCCCGCTGAGCGTCGGCACGAAGATACGACTGTGGGAGGAAAGTGGCTGGCGTCCGGAAGCTGCTGTTATGGCCATGCTAACGCTGCCCCTGGCGAGTGAGGTATTCAAACCCGATAATCCGGAGCCTCAGTTCGGGCTGGCCTTTAGTCATGAAATCTCTGAGAAAATGGACCTGACCTATAACCTGGGCTATGGCTGGACTGATGGTGACGCCATGCGATCTTACGGTGCCAACATCACCCGTGAACTGAGCGATAAGCTCACACTCTACCTGGAGGCATTCGGAAGTAAAGGGAAGGGAGAGACTGCCGAGCACCAGGCTGACATCGGGCTGCTCTACCTGCTGCTGCCCAATCTGCAGTTCGATGTAGCGGCAGGGCGACGGCTGAACAAAGCGGCTCCACACAGTTTCATCACCACGGGCCTGGCATTACGGCTACCCCGTTAACGGTCAGTAACAGGTATGGTATGGCAAGAGATATGAAAAAGAGACCTGTCCGGAAATCGCTGCAAGAGTACGCCCGGGGTATAGCGGGAGGGCTCCTGTTCAGTTTTCCGCTGCTCTTTACCATGGAGGTTTGGTGGGCAGGCTTTATCGCTACGCCTTTGCAGCTGCTGATCATGGTGGTGGTTACGTATCTGTTGCTGCTGGGCTACAACCGCTATGCAGGTATGCGGCAGGGGGCCTCGTGGCGCAGCGTCTTCATTGACTCGGTGGAGGAGATGGGGCTGGGGATCATCCTGTCTTTTGCGGTGCTGTACGTGCTCAACCGCATACAATTCGGGGAGATGTCCACTGAGGAGATCATGGGTAAGATCATCATCGAGGCCATGGCTGTCTCCATTGGCGTATCCATCGGGACGGCGCAGTTGGGCAGTCCGGAAGGTGAGGAGGAAGAGGAGGATGAGGTGCAGGCAGAAGCAAAAGAGGCAGGCTGGCGTACCGGACTGCGGAGCAAGGTCAGCCTGGTAGTGCTGGCGCTCTGTGGCAGTGTGATTGTGGGCGGCAACGTGGCTCCTACCGAAGAAGTGGTGCTGTTGGCGGTGGGGGCAGCGCCTTTTCACATTTTGCTCATGGCTTTGCTGTCGCTCGCCATCAGTGTAGTGGTAGTTTACTTCAGCGATTTCCATGGCACAGGCGGTCATCAAAATGACAATCTTGTATTTGCCATGACGGTTGACACCTGCCTGAGCTACCTGACAGCACTGGCCGCTTCAGCCTTCTTGCTGTGGTTTTTTGGCCGGTTCGAAGGGGTGAGCTTTGAAATAGCTTTTGCCCAATGCATTGTATTGGGTGTGTTAGCCAGCCTGGGAGCCTCAGCAGGGCGACTGCTGATAAAATAACATGCTGCATGACGGAAAAACAAGGACAGGAAAAGAAACACAGCCGGATTGGGAGGGCAGGTGAAGACGATGATAAAAACGCACTGGAGTGGACGGTATTTGGGATAAGTTTGCTGCTGGTGTTAGGTATACTGGCCTACCTAAGTTACCAGACCTACATCGATGTCCCCTCTACCCCCGACCTGGTGGTGCAGTACTACCCTGATCCTACGGATAATGCTCCGCAACGCTACCGGGTAGAGGTATATAATAAGGGAGGCGAAACTGCCGAGGAAGTGCAGATAGAACTTACCTTGGAGAAAGGAGGCGAGGTGCTGGAAAGTGCGCAGCTCAACATCGCCTTCGCCCCTAAGAACTCGAAGCGGGAGGGTTGGGTGAATTTTAAAGAAGACCCGATGCAGGCCGATACACTGGCAGCACGGGTAATGAGCTACAAACGACCTTAGTGTTTACAACCAGATAAGCGAAGAACAATGGCAAAGAAAAAAGTTTCTGAACGTCATAAGAGCCACAAAGAATCTCCGGTGCCGAAAGGCTGTCTTCTGGCCATAGGCGGCCGGGAGGACAAGGGGAACAAGGAACTGTCGGAAGAGCAGTCGAAGAACGTTAATTTTGAGAGTGACGAGATTCTGAAGTTTTTCGTCGACAGCCTGAAGGGATCAGACCCCATGATCGCGGTGGTGCCAACAGCTTCCACTGTGCCTGAGGAGATCGCTCAGGACTATATCAAAGAATTTAATAAGCTCGGAATAAAGCATGTGGAGGTACTGGATGTCAGGACCCGGAAGGATGCCGTGAAGCAGGAGTTTTATGACATGGTGGAGCGTGCGGCCGGCATTATGTTTACGGGTGGTGACCAGTTGCGCCTGACCTCCATCCTCGGTGGAACCCCTGTGCTCCAGCTTATGAAGGAGCGCTATACCTACGACGAAAAGTTTATCGTTGCCGGTACCAGTGCCGGGGCAGCGGCTATGTCTACCCCCATGATCTATGAAGGGGAGACGGTGGGCGGCTACATCAAAGGGGATGTGCGCATCACCACCGGCCTGGAATTTCTCAAGAACGTGGCAATCGATACGCACTTTATACAGCGTGGGCGCATGATCCGGGTTTCGCAGTGCATTGCCACCAACCCGGGCTGTATTGGTATAGGCCTGGAGGAGGATACTGCCATTTGTGTCAGGAATGGTATCGAAATAACAGTGCTTGGCTCCGGTCTGGTCACAATAGTGGATGGCATGGGCATTTCGGATACCAATATTTATGAAATAAGCACAGGAGAGCCTTTCTCAGTGCGCGATCTGAAGGTGCACCTGCTTTCTGCCGGAGAAACCTATATTCTGCCAACCTACGACCAGCTCCACATCTGATGCATTTATTGTAACTGATCATCCAAAAACCCGGAGGGAACTCAATCTAGCTTTACCTCCGGGCTCTTTAATGTAAAGCCTTTTCGGGAGGCCAGCCATTGCAGGGCGATGATGGTCTTGGCGTCGGCCAGGTTGAGTGTCAGCACCTCGTCCAGCGTCAGGGCAATGGTCCTGACGTTTTCGTGCTCCTCGTCCAGCCCGCCGCCTTCATTCACTTTCTGGCTCACCTCGGCATAGAACAGGTATATCTTTTCGGTACTGCTGCCGGGTGAGGTAAAAAAGTCCCAGATGTGTTCCAGCTTGTCCACCTTGTAGCCAGTTTCCTCTTCCACTTCCTTGCGTATGGTCTTTTCCGGATCATCTTCCTCCAGCACGCCGGCTACCGTCTCGAGCAGCTCTGTTTCGGCGCTGTAACGGTACTGCTTCACAAAAATATATTTGTCCTGCCGAGTGTCGTAGACCAGTGCTGCCACACCGTTTCCGCTGTCAAATTCCTCCCGCTCAAATGTTTCGCCGTTTTCTTCGATGATCAGCTTCCGGAAGGTATAGAAGCCTTCGTAGATCGTCTCTTTCCGCTTTATTTTCATAGTATCCTGTTCATGCAGTTATGTTGTGCTATACCTACGGCAGATGCCCCTGTGTGGCTGTGGCGGGAGATTATTTTGCAGCCAAAAAGTAGGGTGGCCGTATAGCTTTCTTAAACGATTGAAGCTATGAGAAGCGCAAGTCTGATCGCTAAACTGCAAGGTATTTACTGGACGATAACAGGTATATGGCCGCTCCTGCACATGCCCAGTTTCCTGTGGGTAACGGGGCCTAAGACAGACCTGTGGCTGGTGCGCACGGTAGGTATCCTGATTGCGGTAGTAGGGCTGGTGCTGCTGGTAGCAGGGTTCCGGCAGCGGGTGACCTCCGAGATCAAGTGGCTGGGCGTTGGCGGTGCGGCAGGGCTTGGTTTTGTGAGTGCCTACTACCCGCTCCGCGACGTAATCTGGGATATCTACCTGCTCGACGCCGTGGCAGAGCTGATCATCATCCTGCTTTGGCTTTGGGCAGGGCAAAAGGGAATGGCGCAGGTATACAGCAACGGCACCAGACTAAAGAGCATTTGACAAAGGACATAAGATTAACGCACGGGATGATTTAAAAGCATCAGAGTGCGGCGGATTGATCATTCCATTTTTTAAAACACCTCTATACCTATGAACAACGATGCTGCACGTCCGATCAGGAGAAGACACTACCGATTGATAGAAGAACTCTCAAGCGAGTCGCAACAGGACCTGCCGGAGTCGGGGATGCAGCGGCGGGCTATTGCCATGACCATGCTGCAACAGTATAGCCAGATGCCCCAGCAGCCCAGTCTGGTGCCCAGTGCCGACGGGGCTCTGGAAGCGATGGTCTTTACGGTGCCGTCCTACGTGCTCCGGCACGACGATAACCCGCTCTGGAAGGTATACCAGGACCTCTTTCAAAAGCTGCCCGACTACACGGAATTTCACCTGCTGGTGCCCGACGGTGGCGATACCAAAAAGCAACTGAAGGATTGGTTCTCTGCCCAGGGCATGCTCAAACGGGTCCGCTTCCATGAAGTGCCCGACCACATCAAGCTACTGGTATGGGCCGAGGACGATTATGAAGTGGTGGAGGACAAGCACGATGGCAGTTACTACATCATACAGCCCCACTCACATCGCCGTGCCGCCGACGACTACACCGGTTACTTCCTGAGCAAATCACTTGGGCTGAACCGTGTAAAAGCGCCGGTTTATTTTGAAGGAGGCAACCTGCTGGTCGGTGACGATTTTTTCCTGATGGGGGCCGACTACATCGTAGACTCCATGCTCGACCTGCGAGGGGTGCTGCTGCCAGAGGAAAGCAACCTGGCGACAGAGCAGCTGGCACAACTCTTCAGCCGCTACCTCGATCATAAGCGCAGGTTTGTTACAGTAGGCAGTCTGCTGTACGTGCCGCAGGAGGAGGAGCAGGAGTTTAAGCTGGACGGGGAGAAGTGGACTGAAACGCTGCATACCCAAAACGTGGAGGGCACGGTGCAGCCGGTCTTTCACATCGATATGTTTGTGACTTTGGCCGGGCGCAACAAAGAGGGCAGGTATCAGGTACTCGTCGGCGACACCCGCATGGCAGCAGAGGTGCTGGGCGAAAAGCTGTCAGCCTATGCTTTACCTGATGTGTTTGATGACGTAGCTGCCCTGCTCGAACGGCAGGATTTTGAGGTGATCAGAAACCCATTGCCGCTTACGTATGTGGACAGCCCGGAGGAGAAAAAGCGCAGTTGGTACTACGCCACCGCCAACAATGCCGTGGTAGAAATCAAAAGCGAAACCGACAAGACGGTATGGCTACCCACCTACGGCCACGGCAGTTGGGAGTACCTCCGCAAGACCGACGAAGCCAACAAGCAGGTATGGGAGCAGCTCGGGTTTAAGGTGGTGCAGTTAGAGGATTTTAATCCTTTTGCCGAGAAGTCAGGATCGCTGCATTGTATAAAGAAGTATTTAAGGAGGGGGTAAAACTTGTCAGAATTTTAATATAGTATAGGGCCCCTACCCCCGGGTGGTTAAGCTCTTGCTATAACATACCCCTGCCCCTTTCGAGAGGGGATTTTCTGCTGCTACCAATCAGAAGGTATAAGTATAATAGCTCCACCATTTTTGCTGTACCGGGTCAAACCACCCCTGCCCCTCCTTAGCCAAGGAGGGGAGCTTCGGCACTGCTAATTCAGAGGTATAAACGCTGTAGGTTCTGTCACGGACCACTGGGACGCATTGAAAAGGTAACTTGCCCCTGAAGCTATGAAATAGATTGCCTTAGCCAAGTGCACCCTTTGGCGCTCCACTGTTCGAGCGTTCAGCGAGTTTGGAGCGTCTTGATTTTTTTGCTTACTGGGGGTAGGGGCCCTCGATTTTTTCATCAAGGAAAAAAGTAAGGCCCGCCCGGCCAGGGCAAGCTATACAACAATACACGTTGCTATGCCCGCAACAGCCGTAGCTATACCTGGGCCAGAGGCCCCACAATAGTAGACATGAGTGCGGACGCTCGCGCCATAAAAAGATCCCCGCCGGCAAGGCGAATCTACAAACCCTGTTATACCATTACTCCTTAAAGTAAACCGCATACGTCTGCAAAGTATCCCGCGTCAGTTCCTGCGCCTTCAACCTATCCGCTTCCGCTTCTTCTTTTAAACCCAGCTTATACCTGGCGGCGCCACGGCCATACAGGGCATCATAGAGAAAATCTTTGTCGTTGGCAGCAGGTATAACGGCGTTATAATCCTCAAGGGCTTGCTCGTATTTGCCCAGCTCCAGGCGCATTTCGGCGCGGTGGTACAGAAAAGCCAGGTCATCAGGGTACTCCGCCAAAGCTTCATTCAGAGCTTCTTCAGCCTGTGCAAAGTTTTTGTCGTAGCGATAGCTCCAGTAGAGCAGGTCGTAGGTTTTGCGGTCGCCATCGCCCTGTTCAATTAACGAATTCAGGTAGTAGCTGGCCTCTTTAAAGGCGTTTTTGTTGCCCAAAATACCTTCCTCCAGCTTCGCTTCAGCAGTCTTTTGTATCTTTTTGGTATCAGTAAAGAAATAGGGGTCCGACAGGATGATAACCACAAAAATGATAGCGCCTAGCGTTAAAACAATGGTGACGATGCGGGAGATGTTCATACCTCGGATTTTGGTCTATGCGAATATAACAAATTGCGGGATAGTTTGCGTTGCAAAATGATGGTGCTATAAGACCAGATCCCGGTGCAGTTTTTCTAATGTCTCCAGTGGGTTAATGCATCTCCCCGGATGCACGGCAGAAGTCTGCACGATGGTGCTGCGGTTGGCCGTGAGCCAGCGGAAACGGGAGGCTGTACCAAGCTGACCGATCGGCCCGCCTTCGCGACGACCGGCGCATACCTTCTCAAAGGCCCGCAGACGTGCCCGCAGCTCTTCCATGTCCAGGTCACCGAACGCAGCTCTCAGGCGCTCCTCGTTTAAGGTATAGCGAATCTGCAGAAAGCCCTGCGAACTGCAGAGCAGGATGACTCCCACATTCAGAAACTCCTCACGCTCCACCCGTGGCACCACCCGTATCACAGCGTACTCAAATAAGTGTCTCTCTTGCATGCTGGGCGGCTTTCACAAATATGTCAGAATGGGCTAATCTAATCTCGAAGAAGCGGGCATAGGCCTGGCGGTGTTCCTCGGCTGTCTCAAACGGCGACTCTACGCCGGTCAGCCACTCGTCAGGTATAAGCGCCAGGATCTCCTGCAGGCGTGCAGGGGTGAGCGTTTCACGGCCTGCTTTGTCGGCTGCTTCCAATGCGCTGGCCTGTGGCAGGAGTACATGGTCTTTGATCATGGCGAAGGGACGCTTGGCCTGCTCTTCCCAGTTGTCCCAGGAGTGGTGGAAAAAGAGCGAAGCGCCATGGTCGATCAGCCAGAGCTCTTTCTTCCACATCAGCATGTTGGTGTTGCGGGCGGTGCGATCTACGTTGGTCACGAGTGCATCGAGCCACACGAGGCGGGAGGCCAGTTCAGCGTCGATGGTGGTCACCACCGGGTCGAAGGTGATGGCGCCCTGCAGGTAGTGTGAGCCCAGGTTAAGTCCTTCGCTGGCACGAAGCAGGTCCTGTATTTCTTCGTCAGGCTCGGTGCGGCCAAAGGCTTCGTCGAGGTGCATAAACACGATCTCGGGAATCTGGAAGCCCAGTGCACGGGCGATTTCACCCACGATCAGTTCGGCAATGAGCACTTTTATACCTTGTCCCGCACCCCGGAACTTGAGCACGTACAGGAACTCGTCATCGGCCTCCACAATGGCAGGCAGCGAGCCGCCCTCCCGCAAAGGCGTGACGTAGCGCACGACGTTAACAGTGCGGATCTCTGGTGATCTGTGATTCATAGCTGCAACTTACGAAAAATGTGTCGAGTGGGCTTGACCTATGCTGTAAAAACTGACCGCTTGCTTTGTTCTTCCGGCTGTTCGTCCAGGGCTATACCTTGTAGCATGTGGTCCAGAATAGGTTCGCACTTCTCGCGACAGGCAGGGTAGAAGTGGCCGTGTTGCCAGTAGGCTGATTTAGGTGAAAGCCCCCACCAGAACTCTGCCATGGCCAATGGTTTCAGGTCGTTCTGAAAGGCAAACTGCAATAGCTTTGGTGCGGCGCATTCACCGGCACCGGCTGGTGGATTACCGTTGGCTCTCTGCCGGAAAATATCGCGCAGGCTTTTTGCTTCGCCGGCCTGATTCAAAAAATGGTACTGATCAAAAAGCCTTGCCTGCAGGTTAACCGAATTGCTTTTGCGTAGTTTTTGCAGCGCATCGATTCGGGTTTTGCTTTCGGTGGTGCTTTGCTCCTGAAGTGTGCTTATTTCCTGGTTGATGCGGGTGAGTTCGCGCATGCCGGTATTGAGAAAGCTGCCTTCCGTGAGCGAATCGAATATGGGCGGCACGAAGGAAGGGTGGTGAAAACCGCCAGCCAGTTTCCCCGAAAAGGCTGCCAGAAAGCCCAGTTCGCCCTGTGCCGTCCTGACAACCAGCACGCCAAACATTTTCCCGATGACGGCCCCTTCCTGTCCCGGTTCTAAGCCAAAGTTGTGCTCCCAATCTTGCTGCTGTGCGAGATGCTGTTGTAGTTTTTCTGAGGCCAGTAGAGCAAGGGCATGCGGCGTATACCGGAAAGGGTACGTGAATCTCTCGGGCAGGGAATAGGCTGCTGCAGCTTCGCCGAGAGGTATGAGCAGGGGTCTGGTGAGGGTATTTGACAAAAGAACTATTATATAATCTATTAGGGCGACAAAGGTAGTAATATATAAAGTGCTGACAAGGTGGATGACAACAACCCGAAACATAAACCCTGGTGCCGCGTTTTTTTAATATCCTCAATCTGACATACGCATGAAAACAAACCAATACCACACACATACCGATCGACGCAAGTTTCTGAAAGGCGTAAGCTTTACCCTGGGTGGTGCCCTGCTGCTGGGTATGCCACTTCTTGCGCATAGTGCCAGAGAGTACGGTAGCAGTCTTCCCTACGAACTTGGAGCTTCTCAGGCAGGATCACAGCAGAAAAAGAAAATGGGCATCGCCCTGGTGGGGCTGGGGCAGTACAGTACCAACGAACTGGCGCCGGCCTTGCAGGAAACGGAACATTGCTACCTGGCAGGCATCGTAACCGGCACACCCTCCAAGGCAGAGGCCTGGAAAAAGAAATACAACATACCTGACAAAAACATCTACTCCTACGACACCTTCGACCAGATAGCCAACAACAAAGACATCGACATTGTGTATGTGGTGCTGCCGAACGCCCTGCATGCGGAGTATACCATCCGGGCGGCCAGAGCCAAAAAACATGTGATCTGCGAGAAACCCATGGCCACCACTGTGGAAGATGCGCAGCGCATGATTGACGCCTGCCGCGAGAATGGTGTACAGCTGGCCATTGGCTACCGCCTGCACTTCGAGCCATTTCACCAGCGGGTGATGGAACTGGGTCAGAAGCAGGTATACGGCAAGGTAAAGCAGATCGAGGCCCGCAACAGCTCCGACATGACCGACGGCAGCCTGGATGTCTGGCGACTGAACAAAGAGCTGGCAGGCGGCGGATCGCTCATGGACCTCGGCATCTATTGCGTACAGGGAGCGATTTATACCATGGGCAAGCCGCCGATAGCTGTTACCGCCAGGTATGGTAAGGTGACAAAGCCGAACTACTTTCACAGTGTAGAGCAGTCCATCAGCTGGCAGATGGAATTTGAAGACGGTGTAAAAGCGGAGTGTAACACCAGTTATGCCGATAATGAAAATGTGCTGAGTGCCAAAGCCGAGAAAGGATGGTGGCGGCTAAGCCCTGCCTATGCCTACGAAGGCAAAAAAGGGGAGACCCATGAAGGCAAAATGGACCTGCCCAACATTTATGAGCAGGTGCGGCAAATGGACGGACAGGCACAAAGCTTTATGAAAAACCAGTCCTCGATCGTGCCTGGCGAAATGGGCCTGCGCGACATGCGTGTGCTCATGGCGATTTATGAATCAGCCGATGCAGGAGGCAAGCGGGTAGAGATCAGGTATTAAAATTAAAAGAACGGTATTCGTGCAGCCGAAATCCATATCACAACAAGGCCTGCCCCAAACAAAAAAGCCATACCCTGTGCAGGTATGGCTTTCCAAATTTCCAGTTATAAGGTATAGCGATTAAGCTTCCGGCATCAGGCGCACCACCAGTCCATTAAGGTCAGGATTCACGCGCAGCTGGCACGAAAGGCGGCTGGTAGCGGTGGCGTGTGGCAGTGTTTCGAGCATGTAGGCTTCGTCGTCGCCTGGTTCGGGCAACTCACCGCTCTGCAGTACCTCCACGTGGCAGGTGGCGCAGATGGCCATACCGCCGCAAATGGCCGGCACGTCCAGCTCATTGGCTTTCATCACTTCCATCACCGAAAGGCCCATGTCAGTCGGTGCCTCCAGCGTCACACGGCTACCGTCGGGTAGCTCCACGTGTATGTTGATCAGCTCCTCCATTAGCTCAGCTCCTGTATGCCGTTTACGGTCGTGTACTTCAGCACGAACTTCTTGTCCGGGTAAATGATGTTGTAGGCGCTCTGGGCCATTAAGGCAGACTCGTGGAAACCGCACAGGATCAGCTTAAGCTTGCCCGGGTAGGTGTTGATGTCGCCGATAGCGTATACGCCCGGTATGTTGGTGGAGTAGTCGAAGGTATTCACCACAATGGCCCCCTTCTCCAGCTCCAGTCCCCAGTTCTCCAGCGGCCCCAGCTTTGGCACCAGTCCGAAAAGCGGAATGAAGTAATCGGTTTCGATTTGGTGCTCGGTCTGGTTGTCAATCAGCACAGTCACAGCGTCTACTTTACCATTACCCTGCACATCGGTCACGTTCGACTTGAGCAGCAACTTGATCTGCCCTTCTTCGGCCAGGGTTAGCACTTTCTCCGCCGACTCCGGCGCTCCTCTGAAGGTAGAGCCACGGTGTACCAGCGTCAGCTCTTCAGCTACACCGGCCAGGTAAATGGCCCAATCCAGGGCGGAGTCACCGCCGCCGGCCAGCACCACTTTCTTGCTGCGGAACAGTTCCGGGTCGCGCACCATGTAAGTCACGCCTTTGCCCTCAAAGCTCTCCAGGCTTTCGATGGCCGGTTTGCGTGGCTCAAAGGAACCAAGTCCGCCTGCGATGGCCACTACCTTGCAGGCAATTTCGGTGCCTTCGGAGGTGCGCACAATGAACGTACCGTCTTCCTGCTTGTCCAGTTCCTCCACACGCTCACCAAGGGTGAAGGTCGGGTGGAAGGGCTCGATCTGCTTCATCAGGTTGTCTACCAACTCTCCTGCCAGGATCGACGGGAAGCCAGGTATGTCGTAAATCGGTTTTTTAGGGTATATCTCGGCCAGCTGGCCACCTACCACGGGCAGGGCGTCCACCACATGGCAGCGCATTTTGAGCAAGCCGGCTTCAAACACAGCAAACAGGCCCACTGGTCCTGCCCCCACAATGCATATATCAGTTGTTATTCTGTCCATTTAAAATTGTTTTTTGATCAATCAATTTTCTACCGTAAAGATACGGCCATGTGTTAAGCATCCATAGTAATTTCTGCTATAAAATGGGGATGGTCAACAGCACGTGCTGCTAACCACCCCCATTTCACATGTTTTATGATCTGATTACAATTTGTCGATCATATCGCCCAGGTCGCTCACGCCTAACGTGAACATGAACAGCAAGATAGCCAGCACCACTTTGAGCAACACCGGAATGGAGAAACCCAAATGCCGCTTCAGGTATACATTGGCTGGCGGAAAATAAACAAGCGAAATGAGCAGGTAGGCAATGCCCGGCACAGGGTGTACCAGCACCAGGTTCAGTATACCTACTACTGCTACTACACTGCCGAAAAACCACCCAAGCAGGGGAAATGTCAGGTTATGCGCTTTCATGATACTGCTGTTTAGCTTCCCGCAAATGGAGTTCCAAAGATGCCAACAGCCAGCTCAGCCCAAATAAGGAAGAAAACCAGCAGAATGATCCCGATGATGACGAGCCGTGATTCAGTGCTTTTCACTTTTCGGATGACCAGTTCTGTCGCGAGTCCGGTGCTGAGCAGCAGGATGCCCATGATCACAAAGTCACGCAGATCCCAGTCTACTTCGCTGGTGAACTGCATCGCTATAAGCGGGATGCACAACAGCATTGCTACTCCGAGTACAATGCCGATTAATCTTTTGTTTTGCGTTACCATATCTGTTTTGTTTATGATGTAAATGATTTGTTTTTCGAATTCCAGGCGTGTTAAAAGTCCAGCAGCATCAGGTCGATCTTTTCAGGCAGTTCGGCCACACCGAGTGCAGACCACAGGATGAAGAGGCCCAGGATGATCTTGGCTGCCAACGGCACAGAAAAGCCTGTCGTCTCTTGCAGAATAGCAGTCATGGGAGGGAAGTAGACGAGTGACAGGATGATGATAAAAAGGCCATAGCCGGCATCATTCCCCCAAAACGTATTGATGAATCCGATAGCCAGAAAGAGGAAGCCAAACAGCCAGCTGACTGCACTCCCGATTTGCAATGTTTTTTCCATGATGTGTTTTTGATTTTATGATAAAGTAAATTTTTCTGCTGCTTACTCAAACCCGAACATGATCGGGAAAAGGAAAACGACGATGACGGTCCAGATAAAATATACCGGAATGTAGAGCACAATGGAACGTCCCACTTCGGTGATAGCTGCCTTTCGGGTGGCTGCTTTGAACAGCATGACCGTCACGATGAGCAGGTGCACCAGCATGAGCACATTGCCGCCCAGCACAGCCACTCTGTTGGGCGTGATGCCCCACTCCGAGATGCGGAACGAAATAGCCGACAAGGCAATGCCATTCACGATCACCGTCACGACCGAGAGCAGGAGCAGCACCCACACCGCTGATAAAGCGCCTGCCCGGTTGGAGCTTTCGGCTACCGAAAAGAAGATCAGTGCCATCACCCCGATCAGGAGCACGTTGAATAGCAGCAGGAATTCCCGGTCATTATAGGGGTCCTTACCCGAGTAGATGATGGCCCCCAGGTAAATCACGAGCATCACCAGCACCAGCGGACTGAAGATCCGGGCAATAACCGGTGACACCTTGTTGACAAGCTGCGGGTTATTTTGCGTCAGGTATGCGGCCACGATCGGTACAGCCGGCAACCCGAAGGCGACGATGTACTCAAAGTAAAACTCCTCGATCCTTAGCCCGATAAGGGCGAACAAGCCGATCGTGATACCTGTCATCATACCGCCTGCTATGACCAGCAGTGCCGACATCACGGCCAGGTCGCCGTTGAAGCGCAGGTAGCTGAGGCGCTTGTCGGCCAGGTGGAGCTCGTCGCCAGCATAGGACACCCCCAACAGTACCCACAGCAGCAGGGGCAGGTGAATGCAGGCCAGCAGCAGGGTATCGCTCTGGTTGTCCGGCAGTGCATTGATGTAAACCAGGCAAACGGCCGTGATGCCAGCGATAATGCCTACCCTGTATTCAGGTATTCGATTTTTCCAGGCGAAGTAAGCCATCAGGGGCGGCAGCACAAAGAAGCTGAGGTTGCGCGGGTAGTAGAATGCCTCGCTGATCGGGAAGATGGCGGGTAGCTTGACGAGTATACCTGCCACCAAAGCGGCGATCACCACAAACAGAAACTCCCGGTTGAAGCGCCAGAAAACATCCTCTGCTTCATAATGCAGCCTTGCGTGCCAGAAGTCAGCCAGCGCAGTGCCGCTGAGCTGCGGGTAAATGCTGCTGAACTCCTGCTTGAAGCCTGCCTTGTCTGACCGGTACAGTTTCTCCAACTGCCCGGGGTCATCAAGGTGCGATAGTATTTGCTCTTTCATGGGTCTATACTTTCAGGTTAGTTTGATAATTATCTTAGCGGGTTAGTGAACTGCCTCTTAGTGCCACAGCGTACCTGCCAGACCCAGCACAGAGCCAAGCCACAGACCTACTACAAAAATCAGAACACTGAGTACCACTGCAATGGCTTTGTGTATCCCTAACCGGTGGTGATACTGCAGCAAGAGGTAGTTGATCAAGCCTCCGAGTGCACCAGACATGGGTACGATCAGCAGTGGCCGGAGCATCCATAGCTTGCCCCATGCCGGGTCAGGCGAATTGACACCCGCGAGAAAAAGTGTGATCAAGGCTAATCCGATCGCGGCGCCTGTCAGTGCCCGCCTGGCTGCCGCAGCAGGTTGCCATCGCTGGTTTTGATAATCATGTTGCTGTACCATTTTAATCTGAGTTAAGGTTATGAATCTATTTTATTAATCATTAAAGTACTTTGAGTTTCAAAGTAAAGCGACAAAAAAAATTAATCGCTTTGCCTGTTGTTCAAAATCAGTTGCTCCAGCGCATCCAGGTGGCTTTTGAAAGCTTCACGGCCATCATCCGTCGCATGGTAGGTGGTGTTGGGTTTGCGGCCCACAAACTGCTTTTCCACACGCAGGTACTTCGCCTCTTCCAGCGCCCGCAGGTGACTGGCCAGGTTGCCGTCAGTCAGTTGCAGGGTTTCTTTCAGGGTGTTGAAGTCCACCTTGTCGTCCACCATCAGCACCGACATAATGCCCAGCCGCGCCCTGCTTTCGAAGGCCTTGTTTATATTTTCAAGATACTCTTTCACAGGTCTGCTAGCGTTCGTATTTAAAGTACACCAGCGCGCCATATACAATGTGCAGTATACCGAATCCCAGCGTCCAGAGCATCAGGCCATAGTTTACAAACACACTGGCAATCAGGCCAATGATGATTTCGATGATGCCCAGGTAGCGAATATCACCCAAGGTATACTTGCTGCCATTGAGCAGGGCCAGGCCATAAAAAACCAGCATGGCAGGCGCTACCAGGTATAGAATGCCATGGTAGAGCAGAACGGCGCAAAACACACCGCCGGCAGCCAAAGGTATAGCCAGGTTCACCAGCAGACGCTTCGACTGGTTGTCCCAGGTGCGCTGGTTTTTCTTGCGGGCATTGCGCGCCGTAAAGTAGGTGGCGGTACCGAAGGCAAGTATAATCACAGCAGCCCCTACTGCCAGCACAAACAGGATGTTGTCACGACTGAAGTTGCTGGCCAGGTCACTAAAGTAATTGATGTTGTGCTGCGTCAAATACCACTTGACCACCGCCGCACCGGCAAGCGCCGACAAGCCTGCAAATACGCCGGACAATCCGCTCAGGGAGATAAAGCGGGAAGAGCGATCCATGATGTTGCGGATCTCGTGCAGGGCTTCTAACTGGTCTTGCTGCTGATTCATTGTAAAGTACTTTGAGTTTCAAAGTTAATACGGGTTTACGTAAAGTCAAGCTCAGGGGCTAAATAATTTTTAAGAATTTAGAAAGTGTATGGGATCAGTCCTCAACCTGGTCCAGGGTATTCAGGTTTTAGGATGAATAACTACTAGCCTGTAGCTCTTAATGCTCTTCGGGATTTAAAAATCCCGGAGTAAACTGTAGGGGATTTCCTAATCCCCGTGTATAGGTTTTGCAGGTATACGGGGACAAGGATGTCCCCTGCAGAAATGCTTTCGGACTTAGAAGTCCGAAAGAGCGGTCAACAAACGGCTTGGGCCTTTGGTTCGCACGGGTCTAGAGACCCGCAAGGGCTCTCTATTTAAATTCGGATAATATAATTAGAATCAGCTATACCTTTCCCGAAAGTAAAAGGCATTGGCTGCATACCCAGGTATACAGCCAATGCCTGGCAGGTACAGCATTTTTCCGACGTATTATTTTTCCATTTCCTTTAGTTTGGCAGGCTTCTTCAGTTTTTCGGACTCCCACAAAGCGACAAAAGGTTCTTCGTCTGCTGCACAGTAGGCCCGCTTCATAAAACCAGTGTTAAAGCCAAAGGCCACTTTGCCGGCAGTGTCCATTGACAGGATGCCTCTGTCACCTTTCAGTTTGTCGGCATGCAACTGGATGGCTTTGTCAGTGGCCGACTGTAAGGAGTTACCGGCATACTTCATCAGCGCGTATACCTCATGCGCGAGCACACCACGCATGATCACTTCGCCTTCGCCAGTGCAACTCACGGCGCATACCTCGTTGGTGGCTAACGTACCCCCGCCGATAATGGGTGTATCCCCAACACGGCCTTTCATCTGGTCTGTCAGGCCACCGGTTGAGGTCGCAGCGGCCAGGTTGCCGTTCATGTCCAGGGCAACAGCGCCCACTGTATCTGTCATAGAGCCGGGCATTCCTTTCTTCTCAGCCTTTTCCTGCTGCTTGTCAAGCCAGGACTCTCTTTTTTCAGGGGTTACAAAGTACTCCGGACCTTTGAGCGGCAGGTTATTGGCAAGGGCAAACTCCTCGGCGCCGGTACCTACCAGCAGGCAGTGGTCACACTTTTGCAGAATCACCTTAGCCAGGCTAATAGGGTGCTGCACATAGCGCACACCGCCCACAGCGCCCACCCGAAGCGTATTACCATCCATTATGGCGGCGTCAAACTCCGTCTCCCCCCGCTGCGTCAGACTAGCGCCCCGTCCGGCATTGAACAAAACGTTACGTTCCATGCTGTTGACAGCCGCTTCTACTGCATCCAGGGCACTGCCGCCTTTTTCCAGCACTTCGTACCCTTCTTTAAGCGCATCTGCCAGACCTTGTCTGTATGCTTCTTCCTTTTCCTTGTCCAGCTCGCCGGGCTTTACAGATTCTGCACCTCCGTGTATCGCAATCGCAAATTTTTTCATCGTTGTTTGTTTCCGTTTAATTAAGCCCCTGATAGTACGGGACGATTTGTTCCTGGTTATGACAAGGTATAGCCAATAATGCAGCGGCCGCCACCTGGTTCAGGGGCAGCCGCCGGAGGAGAGACCCTGCATTAAAATGAATCCTGCTCCAGAGAGGAAATACGACGGTGATCGATGATGCGGAAACTCTCCACCAGCTTGATCGACTCCGGTATATCCTCTGAGAACAGGGCAATAAAGGCACCCTCGGGTGCATATTCCAGGGCATGGGCAAGTGCCTGGGTCTCTTGGTTTATCTCCGTCACTTTCATATTCGGTTTCGCAGACATTATGCCCTGCTTGATCAGGCTGTTGATCTCGTCTCCGGTTCTGCCGCGCAGGTCTTTGTCTTGCCGGATGATGATCTCGTCAAAAGTTTCAGCTGCTATCCTGCCTATTTCTATAGTATCTTCTTCCTGGCGATCGCCTACACCGGCCACTATACCAATTTTGTAGGTTGCCTGCACATTGTCGATGAAGTCGGCGATGGCTTCCATGCTGGCAATGTTGTGGGCATAGTCGATGAGCACTTCGTAGCGCGGGAGTTTGAACAGGTTCATGCGGCCCGGCGTGGTTTCTGCGGAAGGGATAAAGGTGCGCAGTGCCGTTCTGATCTCAGCAATCTCAAAGTGGTTGATATACCCGGTCAGGGTTGCCGCCAGCACATTGTGGATGTTAAAACGGGCACGTCCCCCAAAGGTCAGCGGAATGTCCGCCACCCGGTCTACCCGGATCTTGTAAGTATTCTTGAAGATAGAGATATACCCGTTTTCAAGCACGGCCGCCAGTCCGCCTTTGCTGATGTGCTGCAGGATGCGCGGGTTGTTTTCGTCGAGGCTAAAGAAAGCCACTTTGCAGGAAAGCCCCGTCGCCATTTCAAAAACCAGGTCATCGTCCGCATTGAGCACGGCATAGCCATTCTGGCATACGGTGCGGGGGATCACGGCTTTTACTTCTGCCATTTCCTCTACGGTATTGATATCACCCAGCCCCAGGTGGTCAGCCGACACGTTGGTGACGATGCCGATGTCGCACTGCCGGAAAGCCAGGCCGGAGCGCAGCATGCCGCCCCGGGCACACTCCAGCACAGCGTAGTTCACGGTAGGATCTTTGAGCACAAACTCACTGCTGTAGGACCCTGTGGTATCACCTTTGATGATCTTGTTGTCCTGTATGTAGATGCCGTCGGTGGTGGTATAGCCAACCTGGTAGCCTTTGAACTTGAGCATGTGGGCCACCAGGCGGGTGGTGGTGGTTTTGCCGTTGGTGCCCGTAACGGCCACAATGGGTATACGCGTCGGGGTGCCGTGCGGAAATAGCATGTTGATGATCGGCTCTGCCACGTTGCGGGGCAGGCCATCGGTAGGGGAGATGTGCATGCGCAGCCCGGGAGCGGCGTTCACCTCGATCACGGCGCCTTTTGTTTCAGGCAGCGGGATGGCAATGTCGGTCGTCATCACATCGATGCCACAGACGTCGAGCCCGATGATGCCGGCGATGCGCTCCGCCATGAGCACATTGTAGGGGTGCACCAGGTCCGTTACATCGGTGGCTGTGCCACCGGTGCTGAGGTTGGCTGTGCTTTTCAGGTATAGCACTTCGCCCTCCGGCAATACAGATTGCAGCGTCAGCCCTTTTTCTTTGAGCAGGCTGCGCGTATGCTTGTCTATTTTGATGTGCGTGAGCGCCTTTTCATGGCCTATACCTCGTCGGGGATCCTTGTTGACCTCTTTCACCAGTTGCTGTATGGTCGAGATGCCGTTGCCGGTGACCATGGCCGGCGTGCGTTTGGCGGCGGCTGTGAACTTGCCATTGATCACCAGCAGGCGGTAGTCGTCGCCTGTGATGTACTGCTCTACCATCACCTTTTTAGAATAGCGCTGTGCTTCGGTCAGTGCCCGCTGCGCTTCTTTCCAGGTGTTGATGTTGATGGAGGCACCCTTTCCCTGGTTGCCGTCCAGCGGTTTCACGACCACAGGGTAGCCCAGTTCTTCCACAGCCTCTTCCAGTTCGTCGGCATCATCCACAATATGGCCTTGCGGCACCGGTACACCCGCTTCTTCCAGGATCAGCTTGGTGGCATTTTTGTTTCCGGAGTTTTCCACCCCGAAGCAGGAGGTGCGGGAGGTCATGGCAGCCTGTATGTGCTTCTGGTGTATGCCATACCCGAGTTGTATAAGTCCGCTGCGCTGGTTGTTGATATAAGGTATACCACGGCTCACAGCCTCCGACACAATAGCCTCGGTGCTTGGGCCAAAGTACTCGTCTTCCCGTATCTGGTGCAACCTGGCAATGTCCTGCACAATGCTGGGCTTTTTGCCTTTGGCCATCAGTTCGGTAATGCGCACTGCGGCATGGGCCGCGTATTCCCCGGCACGCTCCTGCTGGTAAGAGAAGACGACGTAGTCCACCCCGGGTCCGGGACCGGCATAGCGGCGGCCATAGCCACTGTGCATGCCGGCCAGCGTCTGTAGCTCGAGGGCAATATGCTGCACCACCTTGCTGAATGTGGTGCCTTCGCGCACAAGCCTGAAAAAACCACCGGGTGTACCCTTGGATGAGCGATGCTCATACATGCCCGGGAATAACTTTTCTAACCGCTCCGGGAACTGCGGTACCTCATTTGTAAGCACATCCTGCAGACCTTCCAGGTCTAGCTTCAGGACAATTATTTTGGGATGTTTGATAGACCAGTAGTTAGGTCCACGCATGATCCTCAGTTCAAGTATTTTCATTTGCTTTCACACTTCAGGTTTGAGCCTGTGTCAACAGGTCGCGGGCCACAAGGGCTATGCATAAGATTAGTACGGATTAAGCGGACTTTGGGAGAACACCAGGGCTGCAAATGAAGGCTGATTTTGCTAAAAATGAGTAGTTAGAACAGCTTTAGCGTAGCAAGAAGCGTTTTGTACCGGCTCGGTTTCCGTATTTGTACGTCTTTTGAGTAAATGGCTGTTTTGAGCCTGTTAATGTAAAACCCCGCTCCACGTAAATCGTTTAATAAGTGCGTGTTTTGTCTAAATGCATATTCAATAAGTTCTATAATTATATAAAATATTCAGCTATGGCAAGAGATTATCAGGATGATTACGGTAGGGGAAGCTATCGCTCTCATGACCGCGACCGCTCTCAACACGATGAAGGAGGCTTTTTCAACCGGATTGGGGACAAAATCAGCCATGCCTGGGAGCGTATAGCCGGAGATGAGGACGATCGCGGGCAGAGGCAGCAGCAAGGCAGTACGCATCATCCTTATTCAGGAGAATTTGACCGTGGCGGGTACCGCACATCAGCTTATAGTTCGGGTGCTTCCCGTAACCAGGACCAGGGTAGCCGCTACGGGCAGTCCCAAATGGGCAGGTATAGCCCACAGCGCTCAGAGGGCAGCACCAACCGCTCCGGCCAAAGCGCCAGCAGTAGTGGTTACAGTGGCCGCATGTCTGACTACGGATCTTCTTCGCAGGGCAGCAGCTACGGTCGCAGCGGGTCCCCATACGGAGCTGGTTCCAGCGGAGGGGAGTACGGTGCGTCCGAGCGCTCGGGCTACGGCAGTTCACAGCGTGACTACGGCAGATCTTCCGGTTACGGCGAGTCTTCAGGAGGCTACGGGCGTAGCTCCATGGGCTTCCCGCGCGGCTCAGACTACGGTAGTGGTGGTTCCGGCTCTATGGGTGGCGGCTATTTCGGCAGTGGGGCAGGGCCGTGGAGCGGCGGTCCCTACGGTGACACCGGCAATGCGGGCTACAGATCGCGCAGCGGATCGCAGCGCGACTCCGGACAGGGCATCCAGGGCAGAACCAGCTCCATGGGTAACGCAGGGGGTTATGGCAGCTCAGAGGGCTACAGCAGTTCTGACTACGACTACTCCCGCCGCGAGCAGCGTCGCCGGGGCCAGTCCGACCAAAACTTCGGCAGTGAATGGGACAGATAACCAGAAAATGTTCAAAGAAAAAGGGACTGCACAAAGCAGTCCCTTTTTTATTTACTTGGCAATCATCTGCCGTGCTTCTTCCACAGTATCCGCTGATTTGATCAGGCGGTCGAGCCCCAGGATCTCAAATACGTTCCGGATCTTAGGCTGCATGTTCACCATGACCAGGTCCATCTCCTTCAGGTTGCAGGCCTGAAAAGCAGCCAGCAGAACACCTAGGCCGGCAGAGGAGATATAAGTCAGTTCGCTGCAATCGATCAGCACAAAACCTGACGAAGCAGCAATCGTCTCCTCCAGGGCATTGTCGGCGTAAACTGATGAACTGGCGTCAAGCTCTCCCTTAAATCGAAGCAATGCTCCCTTGCCAATTGCATCTGTCGTAACGCTAAAAGTTTTCATCTATCGTTGTTTTCCTTCTGTTGACCAATCTCCAAATTTACCGATTCCTGACGTTCCGCAAAAAGGTGATCGGTTAGTGTTATTGGCTCTCATACGCAAAATCGTTTCCCGGGCTGTCCGACTTCCGCAGCCAACACCTCTGAAATACGAATTAAAAAGCTCCTGCCAGGGCATACATAGTAATCGGAAACCTACTTGTTGTCAAATTTCGGTTAGTTCCGTTGTAAATACGTATACGGTGATGCAGGAAATACTGAATTTTTACTAATGCTTCAAAATTAAGTTAAATGTGCGAGAGGTGCGATTGTACATTCAGTTATTTATTGTGAAAATTGTTGGCAGGTAGGAATGGCAGATTAAATCGCCTTAGGACCGGATGCTATCCATTTTTTCTTCTTTACATCGCTCCTGAGTTTTTGTGCTACGATCATGAGCTCTGAATATGCCGGACAAAGAGGTAGATTTTAGCCTCTGATTCAAAACTAGAAAATGATAAACCTTATAATCACCGATGATCACAAAATAGTGCGTGACGGCCTGAAAGCTTTGCTGCAGGACCACACGGCTGTACAGGTGGTAGGTGAAGCTGCCAGCGGCAGTGAACTGCTGGATCTATTGCCTGAAGTTGACGCAGATATTGTACTGATGGACATCAGTATGCCAGGTATGGACGGTTTTGATACGGCTGTCCATATTTTCAAAACATATCCTGAACTGAAGGTGGTGGTGCTCTCCATGCTCAGCCACGAGAAATATGTGAGCCGCATGATGGAGCTTGGCGCTTCAGGCTACATCCTCAAAAATGCAGGCAAAGACGAGCTTTATTGTGCCCTGCAGCTGATTGCGCAAGGCTGTCGCTACATCAGCCCGGATGTGACGCTGGAACTGCTTCGCAAGGTGAAGCTACTGCCAGATGAGCTACAGCACTCGAACGGGAGTGGAGAGGCGTATCGTGAGCTGTCTAAGCGGGAATTGGAAGTACTGGCACTGATCGGAGAGGGCTATACCAATGCCGAGATATCTGAAAAGCTGTTTACGAGCAAGCGCACCGTCGAAACCCATCGGCAAAATCTACTTGAGAAGACCAAGGCCCGAAACACGGCTGCACTTATTAAATACGCCCTGCAGCGCGGCCTGATCTCCTGACAGGCTAAAAGGTAGCG
This sequence comes from Pontibacter sp. LHS1, assembly GCF_058932855.1. NCBI lineage: Bacteria > Pseudomonadati > Bacteroidota > Cytophagia > Cytophagales > Hymenobacteraceae > Pontibacter > Pontibacter sp. LHS1. The sequence goes on along the minus strand of NZ_JBZYWF010000021.1, from coordinate 6,751 downwards.
CTGGCGCTTCTGAAAGGCAGGTATAACATCCCCGGCTAAAGGTTTGTGGTCCTGGTAGGGCTCCATGACGCTGGTTTTTTCGTATCTTGAGATGAAACCATAGTCCGACAGCGCCAATGTATCAGAACCGAAGTGTCGCACGACTACTTTATGCAGAGGAAGTTGACATGGGTGGCCTGCCGCTCCGGCAGCCACTGCCCACCAGTCAGGTAGAGCAGCACGATCCATTTCTGCTGCTGCATCATCACACTACCAGTATCCCGCAGTCAGACTACCCCTATAAGCTAGGCGTGGACCCGCATCCGCATCGCGGTTTTTCGCCGGTCACCTTTGTGTACCGGGGGGGCGTGCACCACCGCGACTCCCGTGGCAACGACAGTGTGGTGTATGCCGGTGGCACCCAGTGGATGAATGCCGGCCGTGGCATTGTGCACAGTGAGCGCCCTCCCCGTGAAATGCAGGAGCAGGGTGGCGTGCAGGAGATCGTGCAGCTGTGGGTGAACACCCCGGCAGCCCTCAAAATGGAACAGCCTGCCTACTATGCCTTGCAAGCTGAAGACACCCCGAAGATCAGTGAAGAGCGTGTGCAGATAGCCGTGGTGGCAGGAGATTACAAAGGCACAAGAGGCCTTGTAAAAACTCCAGGCCCCGTGATGGCGCTCCGCCTCACCCTGCAGGCCGGTGGGCAATGTGCTATACCTATACCTGCTGATTTCAATGCCATGCTATACCTGCTAGACGGACAGGTGATGCTCGAAGGCTACGGCCTGATAGATGGTCTGCACCTGGCGCTCCTGAACAAAGATGGCGAGGCCTGTACCATCACCGCCCACCAGGAGACCCGCCTGCTGCTGCTGGCAGGAAAACCACTGGAAGAGCCACTGGCCATGCACGGACCTTTTGTGATGAATAACCAGACGGAGGTCATGCAGGCCATGCGCGACTACCAGATGGGTAAAATGGGAATACTGTTCGAGTAACAGCAGGCAGCAGACGTCTACCAGGGAAGGCCCTGCAGGTCAATGTGCGCAAGAGCCAGTCGGTTGGTATGCTCTGGGCTGAGCAGCATTACATTCGAGTCGTATTCCTCCCGGCCGGCCGGCTGATCATAAACTAGCCGGCAATCTACTTTATACCATCCTAATCGCTCATAGAAAGGCACCAGGGCATCGGCGCAGAGCAAAAGACCCATATCGGCATGCAGTTTCTGGAACAGAAAGGGATTTGCTTCACGCAGTACCCGACTGGCATAGCCCATGCCCCGGTGTGCCGCAGGGGTGATCACATTGTTGATTCCTGCTGCCTTCCGGCGCTGGCCGTCTACCAGAATTTCCCGCTCCACAATGTTGCAGAAAGTGGCCACCTCGCCATCTGCTTCCCATAGCACCACCCAGTCCGGTGTGGCCCAGCTGCGCTGCTGAACAAAGGGCACATGGCCAAACTCTATTTCTATGCATTCATTTAATGTCCGCAGCAAGTCGGGTGTAAGTGCGGAATAAGGTATAAACTGTATCATAACGGGTATAAGGAGTAAGCTGCGGCTTGCAGCGACTGCAAATTAGCAAATTAGACAAATCAGGGCACAAAAGCCCTTACCCTCACAACCGATTTTTTGGACAGGCTACAACACCCCTGGACATTAAATGCTCCTTTTATGAGGTGTCTGATGAGTTTACAGACTAGTGTTATAACACGATTTGTGATATGACGATTTGAAGGTATAACACAGGGTTTAAAAAGCTTATTATCTTGATATTATCTGTTTTAGGTGCTATACCTTGTTTTTATAATGTTATTTTTCTGTGACAACGCCCCGTATTACACTTCTTATAACGACACCTTAATTAACCATAATGCTTTCTCCACCCTACTGCCATTCCCTTAGGTATGGCAGTCTGTTTACCTTAAAACACCTTATGTAACACGTTTAACTAATTCTTAATTTATGAGAAAACTCTTAGCAGTTGTTGCGCTCAGCCTGTTGGCAGTAAGCAACGTTTTTGCACAGGCCTACATGGATAGCAAGCTCCGTGATGCCATCACCGATAAAACCAGGTTGGTGCAGGTGGTTGTAACTTTCAAAGGTGAAAGCGCCCCCACATTGCTCGACCTGTCCGTACTGACGCAGGCAGGTATCACCAAAGGCCTGACACTCAAGTCTCTTCCCATTGCCGGCGTGCTGGCTACAGGTATGCAGGTAGAACTCCTCTCCAAAAGTCCCCGCGTGCTCTCGCTCTACCTGAACGAATCACTGCAATATGAAAACAACTCCGGCACCGCCCTGACCGGAGTGGATAAGCTGCGCACCGAGCCGGTTTTTATGAGCCGAAACGGCGGACTGCCGCTAACCGGCAAAGGCATTGGCATTGTGGTGAACGACAGCGGTGTGGACGGTACGCATCCTGACCTGCAGTTCGGCCGCAACCTGAAGCAAAACGTTACAGCTGCCACTAACCTCAACGCCGTGTCCTCGCTGCTGCCTTACCTGATCCTGGAGAACGTGCCAAACACAGACGCTACAGGTGGCCATGGAACGCACGTGGCAGGTATAGTAGGCGGCACCGGACAGGCCTCGCAGGGACTGTATGAAGGGGTGGCGCCAGGCGCTGACCTGATCGGTTACGGCTCTGGCGCAGCGCTCTTGCTGCTCGACGTGCTCTCCGGCTTTGACTATGCTATCACCAACCAGGCCCGCTACAACATCCGCGTGATCACCAACTCTTTTGGAACTACCAGCGACACAGGCACGGAGGTGAACCCGGCCGACCCGATTACTCTGGCTACGAAGCGCTGCGTGGACCGCAACATCGTGGTGGTGTTCTCGGCTGGTAACTCCGGACCCGGCTCCGGCACGATCACCGGACAGTATAAAAAGGCTCCCTGGGTTATCGCAGTGGCGGCTGGCGACAAGTCCGGTCGACTGGCGGACTTCTCATCCCGCGGTATTAAGAATAAAGGAGGCTCTTTCAACCTCGATGGCAAGACCTACACCTGGGAGGATCGCCCGACAGTGACCTCACCGGGTGTGGACATTATTGCAGCTCGTGTAATTGCACCTGTTTCTTCGCTTTCCATTGACAAAGACGTGCAGGAACTGGATCCTGCCCACGTGCCCTATTATACCCATATGAGCGGTACCTCTATGGCTGCCCCGCATGTGGCAGGTATAGTGGCCCTGCTGCTGGAAGCTAACCCAACCCTGACGCCTTACCAGGTGAAGGAGATTCTGCAGCAAACCGCCACCAACATACCTAATAAAGAAAAATGGGAGGTAGGAGCCGGCTATGTGAATGCCTATGCCGCCGTAGACAGAGCCTACCGCACCTCGGCACCTTACGGCTCCACGCTCAACATGACCCGCACGTTCCGCAGCAGTGTGAACGCAAACAACGTGAGTGAAAACTTCACCATAGATTATAACCCCGCGACCACCGCCACAAACGACTATACCTTTAACGTAGCGGAAGGTACAACCGCCATCGAAGCCAAGATCAGGACAACAGGTGTACTGGGTGAAACAGGCAATCCGGTGAATCTCTCTTTGATTTCCCCATCCGGTGCCGAGACGCGCTCCGGTATTCCAGTGCTGTTTGCGCTGAGCTATGACCGGGGTGTGGCAGTGGCCTCACCAGAGCCAGGCACCTGGACGGTGCGCATCTCCGGTCTGAACGGAGCTGCCTTCCCGGAGCAGATCAGCGGAACCGTAAACATGATGACCGCAGCCGGTACTTCCGGACTGAATGATATTGCAGGCCACCCGGCCGAAGCGTCAATCATGATGGCGGTGAGCGCCCGCCTGGCTGATGGCCTGAGTGGCGGCGGCTTTAAGCCCGACGAACTGCTGAAGCGCATCGACATGGCGGACTATCTGGTGATGGGGGAAGGCATACGCCAGTTCCTGCCCGTGAATGGTGCCTATACCCTGACCGATGTGAAAGAGCGCAACCTGATCGCTGAATCGGTAACCGCTCGTGGTGCAGCCCTGCGGGATCAGAAGCATGTGCAAAACGGAATTATGCTGGCAGCAGCTCCGGGTAAGTTCAACCCGAACGGCAAAGTGAACCGTGCGGAAGTGGCTTATTCCCTGGTGCAGGCCCTTGGCCTTCAGGCATACGCCATAGAGCGCAATGGCAAGACCCCTACGATAACGTACAACGGCAACACCTATCCGATAGAGGATGCCGCCGCCATACCTGCCGGATTGGAAGGTTATGTGAGTGTAGCGCTGGAGCTCAACATGATCAATGCCTTCTTCACCATGACACAGGGTCCGTACGATCTGGAGCCAGTGCTGCACGCCAGCTTCAAGCCTTTGCAGGACGTGACCCGCGCTGACTTTGCCGTGATCATTACCCGCACCCATGGTCTTTGGAACAGCGGTGAGCAGCCGCTTGCGGCCGGAGGCAGCTCTAATCTGGCGATCTCTGAAGAAGGCAGGTTGGTAAGCTATCCGAACCCCTTCACGGAGGCCACTACTATCCGCTATGCCGTAGAGCAGGAGGGGCCGGTGCTGGTAGAGGTATATGACATCTTGGGCAAGAAAGTACGCACTCTCGTATCAGAAAATAAGGCTGCGGGAGAACACCAGGTCGACTTCAGAGCCGGCAGTCTGCCAGCCGGTACCTACATATACAAAGTAGAAGCAGGCAGCAAGGTATACTCCAATAAGATGCTGTTGACAAAATAAAACCTCAGCTCTAAAGAGTTTAAAAAGGCTCTCCTATTTGGGAGGGCCTTTTTTGTTGGAATTGGATAAGCTCTCCTGAAATAAACTGAATCACTTTGGTGAGGTTATAAGTATATTGTACTTAAGCTTTTTTGAGCGTGAGACCAGGTGCTATTATTTTAGCAGTATACCAAGACCGTAGCTTACGCTCAAAATAGTATAAAAGCAGTTGAACAGGTGAGGCCTTCAGAGTTTGTTGCATTTCACCTTTCGCTGCTTTCGTTTTAATTTTCAGTCGGGTCTCAGGACACCTTAAAAACATGAACATTTAACTTATGAAAGCATACAGCAAGTGGTATCATCCGTACGAGATCAATGAGAAGTATCAGAAACGTGTGGCCTATTTCAGCATGGAGTTCGGTATACACCAGGCGCTCAAAACTTACTCCGGCGGTTTGGGTTTTCTGGCGGGTTCGCACATGCGCAGTGCCCACGACCTGCGGCAGAACATGATCGGGATTGGCATACTCTGGAAGTATGGGTATTATGACCAGGTGCGCAACGACGACCAGACCATGCGGGTGCAGTTTCAGAAAAAGTATTATACCTACCTGGAAGAGACTGGAATCGTGGTGACCGTGCTGGTGAATGGCCACCCCGTGAAAGTAAAGGCGCTGGTGCTGCGGCCTGAAGTGTTCGGTACCGTGCCCATGTATTTCCTGACTACCAACATACCCGAAAATGACCACCTGGCCCGCACTATCACGTATCACCTGTATGACAAAGAGCCTTCTACCCGTATAGCCCAAAGCATTGTGCTGGGTATAGCGGGTGCCAAGGTGGTGGAAGAACTGGGTGGTGCCGATATTTACCATATGAACGAAGGGCATGCCCTGCCTTTGGCATTTTACCTGCACGAGAAATTCGGGAATACGGAAGACATGCGGAAGCGCATCGCGTTTACTACTCATACCCCCGAAAAAGCCGGCAACGAGGTGCACGACATTCACCTGCTCAACAACATGTCTTTCTTCAACAAAACCTCACTGGAAGAGGCACGCCGCATGACAGGCATGCATGGCAATTTCTTTGATTATACCCTGGCTGCCCTACGAATCTCCAAAGTGGCCAATGGGGTGTCGCAACTACATGGACAGGTAGCCCGCGACATGTGGTATGAAAATGACAACGTGTGCGAGATCAAGGCGATCACCAATGCCCAGAATGCCCGCTTCTGGATGGACAGCACCATGCGCCAGGCTTTGGAGCGTGATGATAACCAGGCCCTGATGCAACGCAAGGCAGAAATGAAGCAGGAGCTGTTCGAGATTGTGGCCGACCAGACGGGCAAACTCTTCCGGAAGGATGTACTTACTGTGGTATGGGCCCGTCGCTTTGCCGCCTACAAGCGGGCTGACTTATTGGTGCATGACATTGAGCGGTTTTTTGATATGCTCACGCAGAAAGACCAGCCCGTGCAGGTGATCTGGGCCGGTAAGCCTTATCCTTTTGATGAGGGAGCCGTGAGTGTATTCAACAGCCTGGTGAATCTGTCGTACCAGCGCAAGAACTTTGCTGTGCTGACAGGCTACGAGATTGGCTTGTCCCGCAAGCTGAAGCAGGGAGCGGATGTGTGGCTGAACACGCCGCGCAGACCCCGCGAAGCCTCGGGCACCAGCGGTATGACGGCTGCTATGAACGGTGCCGTGAACCTTTCGGTGCTGGATGGCTGGCTGCCAGAGTTTGCCCGCCACGGCGAAAACAGCTTTGTGCTGCCTGTAGTAGACAGCAACCTGCCGGATTCCATGCAGGATGAGATCGACCACAAGAACCTGATGAGCATCCTGGAAAACGAAGTGATCCCGACTTATTACAAGGATCGCGGAAAATGGATGGGCATCGTCAAACAAAGCATGCGCGATGTGATTCCTTTCTTCGACTCAGACCGTATGGCGCGTCAGTATTACGAATTAATGTACTAATTGAATTTTAGACTAAGGAGTACTAGACAAAGGACTTTAGTCTATTGATGAATAAATAAAAAGAGCTGCTCTATACCAGAGCAGCTCTTTTTATTTATTGGAA
>NZ_JBZYWF010000020.1:0-41126 GCF_058932855.1 Pontibacter sp. LHS1 | reverse complement strand
CAGCACCGCGCGCTCCACCGCGTCCGGCACCAGGTCGTAGCTGCTCACACTGGCCATATGCATACTCAGGGGGCCTTCGGCCAGCGTCTCTCTTTGCTGCAGCATCTCCTGCCGCCGAAGCTGCACCGGCGCCTCCGTGTCCCCTTCCCGGGGGTGGGGGCTCTGGGCCAGCAGCGCGGGCGGGTAGAAGAGCAGCAGGAGGGCCACAATCAGCAGACCTGCTGCGCGTAAAGGGCAGAGGCGGGAAAGGGAGAGCGGGGTGGAATCCATAGAAGTTGTTATTTGAATGATCCTGTTAGATGATATAATACAACCAAGGCACTTCATCCAGTCTCCTTCTCTGATTCTCCCGCACTGCCCCTTGGTTAAAACGTCGCGTGTTACGCCTGCCCGGTTTTGTAGATATAAGCACCAGGTAGTGCAGAATTAATTGGCAAATACCTAAGAACCACTGTGCCAGGCTTACTGCTCGGCGTAGTGGTACTCGTAGCTCTTAACTACGTTCCCCTTGTGATCCTTCACTGCCTTCAATCGGCTAAGTGCATCATAGACATAATAAGCCGTGATACCATTCGGATCAGTAACACTGGTTACACCAACAAGGGGGTCATACGTGTAGGTCGACATTAGTGCACCACTTGGATGAATTCTAACTTCATCCACCAAGCCGGTGAGCGTGAATGTGCCACCCGAATATGGTTGGCTAACAAACTGCCATTCCTGTCGAACAAATTGCCAGTAAGTAAGGATGCTGTTCTGAGCTGCCTGAAAGCCTGGAGGCGCGATGAATGTAAAGCCATCTGAACTTCCTCTTCCAACTTTTGCAGGTCCGCCGTATGTAGAAGATTCATCTTCGAACCCATTATAGTAGATTTGATTCCACCCTGCACCAATAGCCTCTGCAATCGGATACTGGTTATCATATCCCCATAAATAGCTTATCCGGTTTCCATCTGGAATATTGATCTCAATTAGGTTGTTTTGCGTGTCATAAACATAATTGGCTTTCAACTTATACAAATTCGTATCGTACCATAATGATCCATTCTCGATCCGCAGCGGTTCCAAAGTAGAAAGCGCCGCTGAATTCTCTGTTTGCAGTACGGATGAGGGCAAACCATTGGCAGAAAATGTAATACTTCCAGCTAAGAACACAGAATCCATGCCTGAACTTAACCATTGCTGCTGCTCTACAACCGGAGAGACAATATGTCTGTCTTTCATCAGTGCCAAACCCAGCACTCTCCCATCACTGCTGGCTAAGTTTGCCCCTGGATAGTCAAGCGGGTAAGTGAGCCTAGTCGTTATTTCTCTCCTGTCACTGGTCTGTGTTACTATTCTTGTGGGTTGCGCATGTGCAGGATTGTCATAGTGAAATTTCGTAAAGGTTGTAATAGAATCGCCCGTTGCCGGGAAATAATCCGTTACCGCTGTACTCTGCAGGTAGCTCCAGGCAGAGACCTGCTTATACACCGCGAATTGAAAATAGGCAGGCACAAAAGGAGGTCCGTCAATTGGTGCATGCAGGTATTGAATCTTGAAGCCTAGGTTATTTATTTCATTAGGAGAATCAGTGTTGCTCTTGAAGGCCCAGAAATTAGAGGGATCATGATGCGTTTTATACTGATGATATGTTCTTCTGACAGGAATGTATGTGTTGTTGATCGCATCGTGTTTGTAGTGCGTCTCTCTCTTCAAGTTACCGGAAAGCCAGTCATAACTGGTTGACGGAATAAATGGTATATCCGATTGCACCGTTAAAGAAGGGGTAAAGTCATACCTGTATTCTGTTTTCCCATTATCAAAATCAGATATCCTATACTCAGATACGCACTTATAGATTACCGGATTACCCTTCACGACACCGAGAGGAACAACACTTGAGGATACCAGGGTCTGGTAGCTACAGGGAAACAACGCCTGCGTCCATGGGTCAACAGGTATGAAGGTCCAAAACCTGGAAAGCATTGAATACGTTGGTTTACCCCCACTGACTCCACTTGAATTAGTAGGTGCCGTTGGTTCCACATACTGATATTCCGTAGTGATAGCAGGACCAAACTCAGGGTTATCGACTATCTTTTCAACCCGTAGCCCTCCTGCTAACCTATTTCCATTGAACACCTCAATTTCTTCATACAAAACATGTATAGATGCACCAACAGGCACTGGTGACCTTATTCCACGTACAGTTATCGTATACATGCCAGGCACTCCAGGAATGATATAAGGATTTTTGGCCGTCTGACCCGTCCCTCCTGTTTTGCTGAACTCAAATCCGTTCGGGCCTGTAACAGTTAATGAGCCCAAATTCCTATTTACTTCATCATTTTCGTCTGTACCTCCTATTTCTCCTAAATCAAAGCTTACCCAGATACCAATGATTGTTTTGTCGGGGTCTATGTAAAAAGTATCTGTTACATTGGTATGGGCAGGAGCTTCAACTAATTTACTATCCTCTACAGCCACTTTTATTTCTTCCCCTTCTATAAAATATTCATTAGAAGCATAAGTAAAGTTTGAAGAACCCTTTGTCGGATACACGATTTTTGTCAGCACGCCATTCTGACATGTAGTTCTATTTGGCTCTCTAACTGCCCCTTGGTACACTGCCCCTCCGAACCTCAGCGTGGGAATCAAAGTAGTATTTACATGAGCCCCATTATAATACCCCCAATGATCCTGTGCAAGTGAACCTCTATGCGGGAGCTTTTGCTCATTATATAAAAATGCATACGGTTCCTTTCCAACTTCTCTAATCTGGGACAATTTTAGCCGGGCGTAGCGACTCTTCAGCTCAGGCTCTGATACACTCTCATAACCGGCTGAATAAAAGTATCCGTACTCCATTTTAAACTCTTTGATGGATTCAGAGTTATCTCTGTATGCGGCACGTATACCAGATACAGCATGAGTGCCAAACAGATCCTTTCTCTCTTCATCAGCATAATCAATTATTACTGTCTGGCCGTTAGATGCCGTGATCCTTTTCAACCTTTTCCCAAATACACTTTGAGAAACTTCGCACTGAAATTCTGCTCTTGGAGAACATGAGGCTTCTGCCACCGGCTGAAAGTAGTTTTGCATGGAAGATGACTGAAAGTAATGGTAAGTGATACTTTCATACTCGAAGCTGATTGACTCCCCGAAAGGTGTGGAGATTGAGCTCAGATAGAAAGTTGAGGGAAAGCTTTGATTTTGACTCCTGATTGCAGTGCCAATACATTGCTGCCTTGTCAATGTTGCTTCTATGTCTTTGAATAAATATACGTTGCCACTTTCGTCCCTCACCTGAAAGTAATTCCCATCTGCATGGACAATAAACTTGATTTCTATTGGAGCATAGGGCACAGGATAACATATTCTATCTTCAGTTACCGTAAAGGCTCCAGATTTTCCTGCAAAGTTATAATAGAAGTTATCAGGCTCTGAGTCAATTTGCCCATTCACAGCCTTCATTGCATAATCATAGTCGCTCCCAGAAGTGGTGTTGTAATTATTAGGATTGAAATTCTCTGGAAAAACAGGGAGCTTTCTTGCAGCAGACCCCATTAAATCTGACTCTCCATTAACCGAGCTGATAATTGCCCCTCCCGCATTCAAAGTCCAACCTAGACCGACATTACTGGCTATTTCATCTACTTTTATACCGCCGGCATGGTAACTTAAACCTATGGGTAAGGAAAGTCGTTTTAGTTTTATCTCATAGACCGGTATACTTATGCTGGGAACACCGTTGAATTTATCAACTGGTATGTCCCCGTACTTTCCCAAGGAAGCGCCTTCTGGTGAAGGAGGAGTAACGTTAGGTATAGCTGTAGGGTCAGTGTCCCGGGCATCCTGACCTAAGCCAATGAACGCCGAACAAATAAAGAAAAGTAAAAGGTATACTTGTCTCATCGTTATTTATATTAATACATATTCGGTTGTCGCTTTTGTTCTTGCAGGGTAGCCTTACGAAAACGCCTTAGTTGCATTAACCTCTTGAATCAGACACAGATTTCTGTTAATTCGAGAGGAATAAAAGCAATCCCTTAATTTTCAATAAACTATTACTCCTACTGTTTCTAAGTAATGCTTTAGTAGTTTGAGCAACATGAATCTTAGATTCAGCTTCTATGTGGACCTGTACTTACGGTAGCCCTATCTATTAACCAATCACAATCCCTATACTTATATCATATAATATTGTTATATATAATATAAAAAACATATAATTTTTTATTTTCTGGCCTTTGTTTTTGTCTTTACCATAGGCACACCAAGGTTGATTTTTTGATCTAAAAATTATTCAAAATTTTGAAGTGTATTAAATCAAACATTGAAGCCTAGGTAAGCTGAATTATTAAAATGGACTTTTATTATAAGTTCGTTGTCGTTGACATCACCTACCTTTCCCGTAAAAGGTAAGTACCCAGAGTATTGAGACGGAAGCGATCATTCGGTATAGTCAGGCCAAAGCCTTTCCGCAGATGGAAGTGTTGAATCTAAGATTAAGGAAATAACGGAAGAGGGTAAATTTACGCGTGAGAACAGGGAATGTAAACTAAACTGTGTGCCTGTTGCACAAGATCGCAAACTTTCTGACCTCCATTGTTTTTTCAGGGACCATCTCTTGGTCTTAAGACACTCTAAAGCAAAAGTCCATTGTCATTCATTCCGGCGCAATTTAGCCTTGCGGCCCGGACACGGGACAAGGTAGTCCTGAAAAAAATGGGTATCCCTGAGGGGAGCCCTCCGCATTTTTACAGGCTCCACCTATGCCCTTAGTCCGCCCGACAGGCAGGGAGGGCACCATAATCAATTCCTCAAACCTTTAAAGAACAAGATTATGGAAAAGCTGACAAAAAAATCCGGATTAAACAGAGTAGCAGAAATCAAGCTGACTTACCGCTCCAAAGTGAAACCATCCGAGCGTCCACAGGTAACCACCTCTACAGAAAGCGCAGAGGTGCTTCGCCAAAGTTGGGATACTGGAAAAATTGAGTTTGTGGAGCAGTTCAAAGTGCTGCTGCTTAACAGGGCCAACAGGGTGCTGGGTATTTACGAGCTTTCCACAGGAGGCGTGGCAGGTACGGTGGCCGACCCGAAGCTCATCTTCGCCGCTGCCCTCAAGGCCTGCGCCAGCGCCATCATCCTCTGCCACAATCACCCCTCCGGCAACACCAAGCCAAGCGCGGCAGACCTGCAACTGACGAACAAGATGAAAGCAGGCGGGGAGCTGCTCGACATTGTCGTACTGGATCACATTATCCTCACCAGCGAGACGTATTATTCCATGGCAGATGAAGGGCTCTTGTAGCCCTTCACTTCAATAAACACTATTGCTCGCTATTCTCTAAAATTAGCGCGTCTGATGACTCACCTAGTCTGAAAAAATCTGCTTTGTCTTAATATCTTGAACAAACGGCTCTTATACTTTAATTGCTGGAGTTATTTGATGGGCCTCCATTGCTGTCAGAATGTCTTTTACAATGAAACTCTAAAGCCTGTCGCCAACGAGTAACTCTGACAAAACACCCAGTTTCAGCCTCTAGCCGTATTATGTCAGGACTGTTCTTTTACATCACTTTTGATATAGAACCTCTCTATAATCTTTGTGATTTTTATCAGATCATTTTCTCTCAGTAGATCAAGTAGACCTTTGCCATCATAATAGGCGTTCAGTGTCTTAGGTTTATGCTTGCTCTTGTTCATAGTCTCTAAGAACTCCTTGCCATCATCAAAAAAGGAGGCGGATGTGATGAAGCATCCTTTTATCGGTTTCCCGCTTTCCTGCACCTCTTTGTCCAATGCCTTTGCTGCAAATGGAAGGGTTCTTCTGAAGAACCAACGCAACGTGTTCTTGGAGTCAGTGTCTCCAACTGGAATCCTGGAGGTAGCTGAATACCCCTTCAGTTCAACAACTACAACTTCTTTAGGCACAGAAGACCTGATTATAAAGTCGTATTCATAGTATTCTTTCGTTCCATCGGGCTTAATCATGGTCAATGTTCTTCCTTGTTCAATCTGCGCATTACCGTAAAAGGCACTGATCAGTGGGTACAGAAGGTATTCGAAAAGAACCCCTCTTATTTCCCTGAGGCTATCCTCCTGTCCAGAGTTCCTGATGAGTTCAAGCGTGCTTTCAACCGAAGTGGCAAGCGCATCATCCTTCAATGTCAGATCATTAACCTTTATGAGGTTAAGCCTCTCGATTACGGAATAGATGTTGGTGCCGAATATAGAACCCAAATCAAAGGATATGAAACCTAGCACCCTAGCCTTGTTCAGGGCATGTTCTGTTATATCCTTGTAAACGATAATGGGGATCACCTTGCGGGTTCCCTCACTTACAGAGTTTAAATTGATTTGCAACCGCCCTAAGAACCCATCCAAGTCCACCAGGGTGTAAGGCCTGGCGATAACAACGTCCACTACCACTAAAGTCATTTTTTCAGCAGTATTAGCTTTCGCTGCTAGGCCTGGGTTAAGACCTGTTGTCTTTGTGTATGCGTAGGCATCCCAAATGAGGTTATTCTGGCGCGCCCCTATTGATGGAGTCTTTTTGTTCCTGTATATTACTTTGTAATTGTCTACGATATTACTCCTGCTGAGCCAGCGCATAATATCAGGGAGAAACATACAATCAGTGACCATCCTACTCCGGTGGGAGTTCATCAACCTCTCTTCTGTTTCATTATCGAAGGGCTGATTTTCGTAGAGTATGTACCTGATACCGGTTTTATCGGATCGCTCCTTTACAATCCCTTGAAGGCTGAGGTCCCGGACAATATCACTAAGGGAGTCTGCTTTTGTGGAAGAAGCTCCCATGGGGGATGCGGTTACCTTCAGCCCTTCATAGAAGGAAATGATGCCTTCGTTCAAATCCATGGACTCCAGCAGTCGGAAGATCGGCGGGCGGTACTTTTGCGCTATCTCTTTGAGCCTCGGCAGGTTCAACTGCTCCCCGGGTTGCAGGTAGACATACTGCCTTTTCCCAAAAGTAAAGGGGTGGGATGAGGTCAGTAGACCGGCAGCGACTGACCTCTGCACAATCTTTCTTGCATTGTCACTGGTAATGCCGAATCTCTCGATCAATTCAGAGTTTAGGTCTCTCCCTGACACAAACTTTTTAAGGCTGATATACTTTCTTATAAAAGCCTCATACTGTTTGGGTGCCTTACTTGTATTGAATAGTCTGTTTTGTCCCACTGCCCTTATAACTTTTATTTCTGCAATAGTAAGGGGGCAAAGCAAAAAAAACTAAAGCAAATGACATCATTATTTTTAAATTGGTGATTATCAAAAACTTATATAATTGCAAAAATTATTACATTGGTTAAAAGATGGTGCATTGGTTCCTTTTTTGGCTTTTCAGAGACATAAACTGTCCGCAACTGAATAAATTTCACGGTAAACCTGGTCCTTCAAGCTTCCCAACTGTCAACCCCTTTCAGGATGCTTTTCATTCCCTAAACGTCTTTGAGGCCTGCACACTCTCCACGCTTCTTTCTGCTCTTGACTGTTAGCAGCCAAGTCGAAACATTGCCGACACTAAATCCTAATCAGCTTACTCTCTGCAGAGGGAGAAGTCTTTAAGCGCTTCCATCTCTGCCAATTACTTGCACTTCTTGTTGTCAATGTTTATATTAAAAATCTAAAACAATGTCTCTTTGCTTTGTTGGTCATACTTCAAAAACAGGCATAGAGTCTATGCGTAGATTTTTTAAAGACAAGAGGCTGGAGCTCCTATAAATAGCTCGGTGAAACGGGAATAGTTGTAAGAAGCTAAAACTTATAAAAATAAGGTCCCCAGAAGAGTCTGTACATGAAGCATCTGAAGCAATTCCTGACCCGACTGCAGAGCTTTGAGCTTAGGCTTGTCCATAGGAATGTGGCCGTGGGCCCACTAGGTAACAGGGAGGTGGCCGCTTACGACATCCGGCACGAGACGCCCTACGACGAGGCCGCCGTCTTCGAAAGCGAGCTCCGGCTCCTCTCCCAGACGGCTGCCCTAGATTTGCTCTCCCTTAACGGCCAGCAACTCCAACTGCTCCTGGAGCAGACCGCCTCCATAGAAAAGCGGTTCAGGGCCTTCTGGGTGAACTTCCACAGCCACGCCCCGGGCTACGGGCAGGCCTGCCCTGCCAATTACCTCCACCAGCTCAACCTGCCCGGCCTGTTTGTCGTGCGCAACCTGCAACCTGTTCATGCCAACGTGGAGGTCCGGGAGGAGCTGGTGGATGACCTGGGCGAGTCGGTCAAGCTGCGGGAGTCCCTGCTGGCGGGCCTCATCCGGCATGCTCAGGCACTGCTTCCCGCCCCCGTGGAAGAGCAGGAGCCGACCACGGAAAACACCATCCCCGCAAAGCCTGTCGCAGTCGCACCCCGGTTTGTGGACGGCGTGCCGGAAAGGCTCTTCGAAATCCTCAAGGGGTACTTCGCGCCAGAGGATCAGCAACAGCTACTCCTCCTCTTACAGGAGAACCGCTCCTCTGACTCTCCACTTCTCTTCCACGGAAACGGCAACCAGCTGGCCGATGCCTTCAAGCAGCTCTACGAGGCCAACCTCATCGTGGGCTGCCTCAAATCTGACCTGGAGGAGTGGATTTCCAGGCACTTCGCCTACGTGCTGCGCAAACAGCAGCGCACGCTGCCCGCCAGCTACCTGGCCGCCATCATCTCCTCCAACGCCAAGCCCTGCCAGTCCCCTATTCTGGACGTGCGAAAGCAACCCGGCGGCACTTATGCCGTCTACCCAGTGCTCCGCACGCAGAAAAACTATAACTATCAGTAGGAAACGGGAAGGATACGGGGCGGCCTTCTTGCAGCCCATCCAACAAAGGGCCTACCATTGCAGCACAAACCAAACGAAACGCCGCCATGGAACACTTCACCTTCGAGCAACTCCCCCGCGCCGTCAGCCTGCTGCACGAGAAAATGGACCGCATCGAGCGGCTGATAGCTGAGCACCGGCCCCAGCAGGAAGCGGCGGCCATCCTCAATGTCCACGAGGCAGCCGCCCTCCTCCACCTCTCCGTGGCCACCCTCTACACCAAGGTCAGCTGCCGGGAGGTCCCCTTCAGCAAGCGGGGCAAGCGCCTGTATTTTCAAAAAAGCGAGCTGGAGGAATGGATACGGCAGGGCCGGAAAAAGACCGTCTCCGAGATTCAGCAGGAGGCCAGCCAATATGCTCCAGCTAAAAGGAAGAAAGCTTTATAATGCTCGTGGCAGATTTTCCTCTTTGACCGGACCTCTTGACATAATTCCGTCCCTATAAGAATCACCGGAAAAGACCATTGATGGACAGCTTAAACAAGGTCTTTGAGCAAAGGGCATTCGGTTAGGGAGCAAGTTTGTGTTTTTGTCATACAAAAACCTCTTTTAAGGCCCTCTGCTCCCGGTGGTCGCAGCAGGTAATTTATCCCCCAATCTAAAACAAAACCTACATGGATACAGCGGTAGCGCAGCGGCGGCAATTCCCCGACAGAAAGAAGGGCGGCCGACCCGCCAAGCGGGTGAAGCGGAGCCTTACGCTCGTGGTGCGGGTAACCAACACGGAGCGGCTCCTGATTGCAGGCAAGGCCCAGGAGGCGGGTATGAGCGTCTCGGCATGGTTTAGGGTAGCGGCGAAGAAAGCGGTAGTTGTAGCACGTCTTCGTCCAGAGGAGGTAGCTACGCTGCGCATGCTCTCGGGGCTGGCCAACAACCTCAACCAGCTGACCCGGTTGGCCCACCGCGAGGGGCTGCTCTCGGTACAGGGCAAGTGTCGCCAGGCGCTCGACCGGATCAATCACTCGCTTCAACAATTAGGCAGAGATGATCGGAAAGGTTATGACCGGTAAGAGCTTTGCGGGCTGCGTGCGCTACGTGGTCCAGAAACCGGAGGCCACGGTGCTCGATTCGGACGGTATCCGCACGGACACAGCCGCCTCGATGGTGGCCGACTTCAACCTGCAGCGCAAACTCAGGCCAGAGCTGGAGAAGGCCGTGGGCCATGTCTCCCTGAACTGGAGCGTGTACGACAAGGCGAAGTTGAATGCTCGGGTGATGGTGGATCGGGCAAAGGAGTACATGGAGCGGATGCAGATCCGAAACACACAGTACCTGGTTGTGCTGCACCGGGACCGGGAGCACCCGCACGTGCACATCGTCTACAACCGGGTCAACTATGAGGGGAAAACAATACCAGACAGATTCCAGTACAGGCACAACGCCAAGGTGTGCCGGGAACTGACCCTAAGGCACGGCTACTATCTGGCTCCGGGCAAAGGGCAGGTGAACCGGGAGCGGCTGAAGGGCGCCGACCAGGGCCGGTATGCGCTGCACGACGCCATTCAGTTGGCCCTGCCGCAGGCCAGGAGCTGGCAGGAGCTGGAGAACCTGCTCCGGTGCAAGGGCATCAGTATCGACTTCAAGTACAAGCGAGGCACCCAGCAGGTGCAGGGAATCAGCTTCCGTATGGGCGAACTCTGTTTCAAGGGTTCGAGCATTGACCGGGGCCTGAGCTACAGGGCCATCAGCAAACAGCTGGAGCGGCAACGCCAACAGCTGCTGCATTCACCGGGCCCCAAGCTGCAAAAGAGCATGCCCGATGCTAGCAAAACTTCACCTGACCTTTCGACAGGCGGGGACCCTGTGTACCACTCCGCTCCTAACCTGCTTGACAGCCTGCTCACCCCGTGCGCGGCGCAAGCAGTGGACGCAAATGATTATCATTTCAGGAAAAAGAAACGCAAAAAGAAAAAGAGGATTCGCTTATGAAAACAGAGGAACTGGAGGAGCGCCTCCTGGACGTGGAGCGCGTGCTGGCCCTACTCGGCAAGCGGCTGGAAAAACTCGAAGAGCATGCAATACCGACTCCACCTGCGGAGGCACCGACACCTGATTATAGCAGTCAGTTTGAAGAGTTGAAGGCGCTTGTGCAGCGGCACGACATGGGCGCGCAGGCCCTGCAGATTTACGCGCAAATCACCTCCTTCCGGGAGACGATTACTAAGTTGCCCAAGGTGCTGCCCGTCCGGCATCACCACCATTTCGAGGACAAGTCCAGGGGCTTTGTGATCGGGGGAATGGTGTGTCTGCTGTTGGCTGCCATTTCCGCGGGATTGTGCTTTAGCCTCTACTGGGAGAATGGCAGACTGCAGGTAAATGATGTTAAGTACAGTTTGGTACAACAGAACCATCCAGAAGCTGCTGCAAAGGTAGATTCAATCTATCATTATATAGCAGAAGGTGTTATCGACTGACCTAAAGAAGAAAAGTAGAAAATCAACACGCAATACTGCTTATGAGATAGCAACGGTACCCTTACAACAAACACTCAACAAATTAAAAAAATATCCATATATTTAAATACAAAACAAGCTATAGCCAATTAGTCTGGCATTTGGCTTTTATGAAATAACAAAACCATAGTAGATGCTCGAAGTTGCAGACCTCTCGCTAAAACTTAATTTAAACGTATCAGATGATGAAATAATAGATCTTGGATACCGCTCCTATAACCTGGCACAGGAAGCTAAATTAAAGTTCTACAATTTACCTGAAGGCAGTGTACATGTCTGGGTTGAGCAGGGATCTGTTAACCATAGGACCAAGATTTATTACGGTTTGTTAACCTTAATCAACTTCGTAGGCAATTTTGATGGATTTGTTGGTGGTGTTGAGAAAATGGTCCACTATAGCAACAAAGCCATGGATTATATAACAAATGAATCAATCAACTATCACGATTCAGGCACCGTCAAAATTCTATCTCATAGTAGATCAACTGGTTTTCCCGGACAGATAAAAACAATAATGGTTGAGGTAAACAAAGGAAAAATTACACCTGATGATGCGACACTTAAAGTAGTGAAGTTGCTTGAGCAGGAAAACGAAGACCAAGAACTAAAAGATCAGTTTACCGCTCAATTGCATAGTGAATTAAATCAATTATATAGATTCCCAAGTAAACAACTGGAACTCTACCCTACAGACGCATACAGGGTGCCCGGTAAAAACACAAGCATGCCTAAACCTAAAAATCGGCCATCTACTCCGGCTGCCTTGAAACCACCCCTTCAAGGGGTTGAGATTTGGCAAGATCCTGATAGTGGCGAAACAATAGTAAAGCCCTATCTAAAGTAATTTCCCCTGCCCTTACTACAGCAAATAAAAGCTCCATTCTACTATCTATTTTACTCTTGTTCTAATAACCTTTCTTTCTCATAAAATACTTCCTTTGCTAGCACCTGCAGTTTACAAACCCGATTAAACAGGACCCTTAGCATAACGTCACCAATTTTGAATTCAGGTTCATAGCGACCTTTTAAGTAGGCTTCCTCCAATAGGTGCACCAACTGCCTTTCTTCGGCTGTGTCTCTGGGAAAGACAGCGTTGAGCTGTGGAGCGCAGCGGCGGCTGTGCTTGATAAGGGCCTTGATGGAGTGGGTGTGCATCTCCTTCTCCATCAGCGAGAGCAGGATGGCCCTATAGGTCATTTCGGCTGCCTGGTGCAACTGGAACGCGGCAACAGGCAAGCTAGTACAGCTTCGGGCACAGTCGTAGAAGGCAAGGGCTTTATTATAGCTGGCTTCGAACTGCAGGCGGGCCCGCTCCCCTACTCCTTTGAGCAAGTGCGCTGGTGTTGCAGGCAGGGTATCACTGCCCCAGTTGTCATACACCAGCCTCTCCGGCCTGCAGGCAAGCGAGTAGTAGATATGCCCCCGCTCCAAAGCCTCCCGTACCGCGTCCGAGCGGTGCAGAGAGCAGGTCACCTGCCGGTGCCGCAGGTTGGCAAACTCTATTATAGACTGGTGCTCGGTGAAGCGGATATGGGGTTTGCAGGGCAGCACCACCAGCAGGTCCACATAGCCTTCCGCCCACGCACCGTCCAGGGCAAGGTGGTTGAGCAGGAAAATCTTCTCAGGCTGCACGGTCTCTGCCAGGAAGGAGATGATTTGCGCCACATCGTCTGAAAGCTCTGCCGGCGCCAAGGCATCAGGCGCACGCTGCGCTTCACTCCCCTCCCGTACTGTTTTTATGTCCTTCATCTGTTAGCCCGGCTACTGCAGTGATCTGTTCCGTTATCTTTCCAAATATGTCTTCCTGACAGTCGAGGAGCAGCGTGAAGTAGTGAGCTACTTCCAGCAGGCGCTCCAGCTGCTCGTAGTGCAGCAGCAGGTCGTAGTTCTCCGTGTCCTGCAGCAGGCTGGTGGCGCACAGGGCGTACTCGGTCCACTCCGCGAGCAGCCCCTTCCACTCGTCGAGCGACTGCGTGTCAAAGAAGTCCTTGAGCACGAGCATTGGGTACTCCAGCTCCCGCTGCCGCAGGCACTGGATGTCTGTCCCATAGTCATCCTCCAGCCTATAACGCTCCAAGGACATCTGCCTGTCGTCCTCCAGCCACTCCAAAGAGCCCGGCGAGTAATGGGGCACCAATACCTCCCCATCCCGCGCCTCTTTTTCCTGGAGCAGAAGCCAGCAGGCCTCCATAAGCTTTTCGAGCCGCTCCTGCAGCACCACCGCATCTAGGGGCTGCGCCATCTGGTGCCATCCTATCTTGCAGGTGGCTGCCTTCAGGTACTGCCACAGGTATACCCGCAGGTGGTAAATCCGGCAGTAGTCAAACAGCTCCAAGATAACCGATACAGGATCTTGTCTCTCCTCTTCTGAGAGGTGAATAATCCCATCCGTTGAGTTGTTTTTCACGCTTTCCATAAGTGCAGTTAAAGGTTTACCCTAAGATGGCGCATTGCTTTCGTGTACCGAACCCATGACCTGTGTATTTTACCCACCCTACGGTTTTCTTACTCGCCCGAAAACGCTATATTTGGTAAATGGAAACGACGATGAAACCAGCACATATTGGCCGTAAGATCAGCCGCATCCGCGAGCTGCGCGGCATTAAGCAAGAAACGTTAGCCCAGGAGTTGGGCGTGAGCCAACAGACAGTATCCAGAATGGAGGCAAGCGAGGCAGTGGAAGAAGATATCTTGGCAAAAGTAGCTAAGATATTAGGCGTTCAGCCTGAAGCTATCAAGAACTTCAGCGAGGAGGCAGTGTTTAATTATTTTAACACTTTCAACGATCATAGCTTCAACAATGGAGCATATAATGCTAATAACTGTACCTTCAATCCATTAGATAAGTTAATGGAAGTAATCGAAGAGAATAAAAAGTTGTATGAGCGTTTGCTACAGAGTGAGCGTGAGAAGGTCGAGATATTAAGGGAGAAGAAGTAAGAATTTTATCTTTCGGTACAAAACGGCACTCGTTCCTTAAACTACCTGTACATAATAAAACTATTAATCTATAAGAGGCCTCCAAAGCCTCTTATTTTTTTATCCACCCAAATGTGCATTTTCACATAGGCCTACAGGTAAATTACCATAACTAAAATACCTTCTTGTTTATATAGGCACAATTATATAAATTTAAGTTAATATATAATTGTATGTCCCGCTCAGGAAATCTAAAGAAGTATCTACTAATCGTCAGGCTGCTTCAGGAAAACAAACAGAAAGCTCCCTCGCTAAAAGCGATTCAGTCCCACTTGGAAAGCCACGGCTTTAACAACACTTCCAGCCGTACGCTGTCACGTGACTTTCAGACGCTGTACGCTGAGTTTGGTATATTTATAGAACATGATCCGCGAAAACGGGGTTATATCATCAGTACACCCTCTGATGAGGACATAAGCGATTTTAATCAGTTCCTCAAACTGCTGGAACTTGCCGAGCGCGTGGAGACAATAGCGCAGACGCTGCAGGCTGCCGCCAACACCTCCAGAAGCATTGTTTTTGAGCACAATGATTTCTTTAAGGGCTCTGAATATTTGAAAATCCTCGCAGATGCCATTCAGCGGAAGATTCTTGTTAGCTTCGACTACCACTCTTATCAGAAATCTCAGGCTGATAAATATACAGTTGCTCCTTATTTGATTATGGAGCACCGCAACCGCTGGTACCTGCTTGGCCAAGATCAGCAGGCTCTTAAGGTGAAGACATTCGGATTAGACCGCATGCAGCAGGTACAACTCCTGCAACCTTACTTAGAAGCAGCGCCCTTTGATTATAAAAAACTGTTTGAGTATACCTATGGCATCACCTGCTTAAAAGAAGCCCCCAGCAAAGTCGTACTTTCCTTCACGCCACAGCAGGGCAAGTATATCAAAAGCCTGCCCCTCCACCACTCCCAGCAGATATTAGCAGACAATGAAATTGAGTTGCGTATCTCGCTGCTGGTGG
This sequence comes from Pontibacter sp. LHS1, assembly GCF_058932855.1. NCBI lineage: Bacteria > Pseudomonadati > Bacteroidota > Cytophagia > Cytophagales > Hymenobacteraceae > Pontibacter > Pontibacter sp. LHS1. Next base: position 25,911 of record NZ_JBZYWF010000020.1, on the reverse strand, counting down.
TGCTGAACTACGACCTGAAAATGCAGTTGCTCAGCTATGGTAGCAAGGTGGAGGTACTGGAGCCACCCCAACTGAGGCAGGAAATAGAGGAAGAATTGCAAAAAGCCTTGAAAAAATATGCAGGTATGACAGAATTTGGCTGAGGGGTAGTGGTAGATTAGCGGAAGGGTAGCCTGAAGCATGTTACAATGTAAATCCCTTACTGAGGATAAAAGATTTAAAACATTATTATATGTTAGACACACTTATTAGAATAGGAAAACATCTTAGTGAAGATCGCGGAGAATGGGATGATATTATAGATGTACCAGATACTACAGAAGAACAGACTAAAGGCATTACCCCTCTTGTTGCGCAATTACTCTTGGATTTGGATGGTAATCAAATAGTTATAAACAAGACACAGCTAAAGGTTTTCGAGCCGCAGGATGCTTATACCTATATGAGCATCAAAATCCAGGGAGGGAACAATAAAGCTATTTACGCTACAGTATCTCCTAAAAAGTCTTTTGAACAAATCCGTAAAACCTTTTTTGGGCTAACGGACAAAAACGGAAATGCACCTGACCAAGGTCAGTTCACTGAAGCAATTGATAAAGATTTCCAGTTTTTGAAAAATTCGCCCTTGTATCGGGTATTACAAGAAGCTTTTGCTCTTGCAGAGGATTTTACAGCCAAGTACGTCGATAAGGAGAAAAATAAAGCAGACTTTGGTAAGGCAACAAAGGCACTGGAGTTACCCAGCAACGAGCGCATCGTGCTTTTGTATACTGCAGTAAAAAGCCAGGAGCTTGGCATTCCTCTTCCAACACCAATAGCTAACGTCTCAGGTTATGAAGACTTCCTTCGTGCCAAATTCTTAAAGCAAGATGAGCCAAAGAAAGTAGGAAGTCCTACTGAGAAGCTTTGTTACGCTACGGGTGCACCTACAGCGGATGTGGAAGAGATATCAATTGGAGCAAGGTACAGCATGAACAAAATGTTTGTAACCACTACCAAAAATTATGCAGTCAATTTCAATGATAAAGCTTTTGGTAGTAATTACCAGGCGAGTGCTTTGGCTCAACTTTACCTGGAGCGGGGCTCCAACTATCTACTGAACAACTATACTATAAAAATAGCTGGCGTAGATCACATAATAATACCTCATTTCTTTAGCAGGGAAGACGTAGATCCAGATGTACTGATGCAGCGAGTGGCCAAAAAGACAGACTTACTGTTTCGCTACAAACAACTTGCTGAAATGGTAGATGACTTTTCAGATAATGAGCTTTACTGGTTGAACTTTCTAGGCTATGAATCGGATGGTAATTTTTTCAAAACCATCAACACTATTCAAGATGTCAGTAAACTCCACTTCAACAAACTTATAGAAGCTTTCATATCAACAGACAGAGCTTTTAAAAGTATTGCAGGTATGGAATGGGATAAAGTTATGACAGTAGGCAAAGACAACAGGCTTAGCTTTAACTTTTATAGCTTATACTCTCTTATACCAGTTAGAAAAGATAAAGAGAAAAAGAATGTTGCTCTTGCACTCTTCAAAGCCATACTCGAACAACGGAAAACAGACCCGCAACAGCTGTATAAGCACTTCACTGAACTGATCTTATGCCATTGGTATGGGCGCTATAAAGCCTACGGCAATGTTTACCAGAATGATATTTTTGATTTTGCTGCCCGCAATGCAGTGTATCAATATCATGCCCTTGTTTACATCCTTAAACAATTTAATCTTCTAAAAGGAATGGAAAATATTAAAACTGATGAATTAACAGATGAGCTCAAACCCTCTGATGCTTTCTTCAAAAAAATGAACTACAACGATAGCCAAAAAGCGCTGTTTTATCTCGGCAGAATCCTTAACTCAGTCGCCTATGCTCAACAAAAAAAGGGGCATGATTCGAAGCCTGTATTAAATAAGGTAAACTACAATGGAATGGATAAGAAAACCATTGTACGCCTGCACAAAGATTTGTTTGATAAATGCCGCCAGTACGCTATCCTATCTTATAATGAGCCATTATTTTCACAGTTCACACAGCTTTTCAACAGTGAAAAATGGCCATTAAAGTCTGAGGAAGCTCTTTTTTATCTATTGGCAGGATACTCATTCCGTGATAACGCATAACCTCAACTATTAAGTGAATTTTATAAATCAACATAAAAAATATGGCTACAATTACTAATAACTCTGATTTACTGTTCCTTTACGAAGCATCTCAATGCAACCCTAATGGAGACCCAGACCAGGAAAATAAGCCTCGAATGGATTATGACACCGATACTAATATTGTAACCGACACTCGGGTAAAGCGCTATATCCGCGATTTTCTGAAAATGACAGGACAGCAAATTTTTGTGGACATGGAGGGGGAAAGTAAAGTTAGCGCAGATAGTAAACTAAAAGCGGTAATAGGCAGGCTATTAGCTGATCAGGAAGAACTTGATCGGGTATTTGCAGAAAATGAAGACATGAAAAGCAAATTCTTGGAAGTGAGAGAAAAATCTAAAGCTAAAACAGCCGAAGACATTCTCAAATTTATGCAGGATAAGAAAAACCGTGATCTAAGCTTTCGCCTAAACCTGTTCCTGCTCTCCTATCTTGTAAAACAGAAGTTTGTGGACATTAGGCTTTTTGGAAGTGCCTTTGCCATTGAAGGATTCAATAAGTCTTATATAGGACCAATTCAATTGAACTGGGGCTATTCACTAAATAAGGTGCAGCTGATGGAGTCGAATTCTATTGTCACCATCATGAACGATGACAACAGTACCTTTGGCAAAGACTACCGTGTACATTATAGCTTGTTAGCTTTCAACGGCACTATCAACAAATATGCAGCGGTAGGCACGGGATTATCAGAAGAAGATCTGCAACTATTCCGCAATTCGATATGGGAAAGTATTCCTTCTTTACCGACACGCTCTAAGCTGAACCAATACCCTAAACTTTACCTGGAGATAATTTATAATGATGGCTTTCACAACGGCCACTTTGGCGATTTAAGAAGTTATGTTACAGCCACACCAGTGAATGGCCTTGATGAAAAACAAATACGAAAATTCAGCGACTTATCTCTTGATCTAACTGCCTTAGCCAAACTAATTTCTGAAAACAAAGGAGAAGGCAAATCCATCAAAGATGTAGTTTTTCGCGCAGCACCAGGTGTAGAATTTTCTATAGCTTAACATCGGGCGGCAATGGAGATACTTTCATTTGATATCTGCGGGAAAATGGCTCATTTCAGGAAGTATTATGGCAACAATACAGCCATGAGTTATTCTATACCGCCACGAACAACTGTGATGGGTATGCTTGCAGCCATACTTGGTTTTGAAAGAGATAGCTACTACGACACATTAGCTTCAGACAAAATCCGCATTGGGTTACGTGTTTTGTCACCGCTTAAGAAGTCTTTCCACAGGCTAAATTTGCTAAGTATAAAAAGCCTCGGCGATGCAACCAAAGGAGGCGGAGACTTTACGGGAAAAGGAGGTCGTATACAAACTCCTTTTGAAGTAGTGAGCGGCCTGGACATCAGCAAAGATATGGTTTGCTACCGCATATTCGTTTCTGCAAACCAGGCTGGTGCCGAAACCTTCGAACAACTAAAGGAAAAGTTACTAGCTAATCAGAGGCATTTCAACCTTACATTGGGAGTGGCTAATTTTTCAGCGTTTGTTCGAAATGTGCGTCATTATGAAAATGTAGCAGAAAAAAATTCATCGGGTAGTGTGCAGATACATTCTGCTGTTATCTCGGATACAGTGGAAAAGCTTGTTTTTGAAAAAGATACAGAAGCAGGTTCTAACTTTCTGGAAGAAGAGTTACTTCCTTCTGATTTTCTGCAAAATGGAAGCAGAGAGTTGTCAAAGCTTAACCGCACCCTTTTCAGCACCAGAAACTTACCGCTTGAAGTTAATTTGAGTGTTCCTCATTACCAGTTAATTGATAAAACTGAAACTCAAAATATAGCTTTTTTGGAATGACGATTTTCTATTCTCATAGTAAGCAGGGCACAGACGGTCAGGTGTACGGTTCTAAACAACTGAAAACGCATACTGATGGCGTAAATACTAAAGTTCAGCAGCTTTTATCTGAAACCTTATCGTTTTCATTAGTAAATGGAATCGGAAAACTATCGGAAGAAATTGCTCTTTACCATGATCTAGGAAAGTATTCCACACACTTTCAGCATTACTTGCTGCAATCAGGCAAGTACGACGCAACCCTAAAACAACATGCTAAGTTCGGAGCTTTTGCAATACTGGAAAAACTGAGCCAGCAAGGCAGAAGCTTTGAGGCATGGTTGGCTCTATATATCATTGTTCATCATCACAGCAATCTAACAGAGTTTAGCTCACTAAATAATCTAATTGCTAGAGACGAAACTTATCATGACGAATATATTTTTGAGGAGCAACTGAAGAGTATACAAGCAAGCTTGCAGCAAATAGCATTGGATCTAGATGAGCCTGCTTTACCAAACTATTTAAAGTTTCCAGAACAAAGGCCGTTCAAGAAGTTTTGCAAGGAGTTTAGCAAATTGTATGGAGCTCCAGAAACATATTTTCTCATTAACTACCTGTTCTCACTGCTTATTGAAGCAGACAAACTGGATGCATCTGAAACCTCACTTTATAACAAAGTAAATATAGCTGCTGATGCTGTAGACCGTCTTTTAAACAGCAGCACTCACCAGCTACGGACGAAAGTAAGGCATTCAGTAATCAGCAGATTAGATGAACTTGACCTGCAAAAGCAGAAAATTTTTACGTTAACGGCCCCTACAGGAGTTGGCAAAACCTATACAGCTCTTGATTTTGCCTTAAAACTTAAAGCAAGGGTTCCTGAACTTCATAAAAGCCAAATTATTTATGCCTTGCCTTTTATCAATATTATTGAGCAAAGCTATGCTGAGTACACAAAAGCATTAGGCAGCTCCTGTAAAATTCTGGCGCATTACCAATATGCTGATATCTTCGGGGAAGAAAACAAGAAAGGTAAAGGAGGATATGATGAGAAGGCATACCATCAAAAGCTAATGGAGCTAGACACCTGGCAGAGTGATATCGTAATTACCTCTTTTGTGCAGCTGCTTCAGACCATCATAGGTTATCGGAACAAGATTCTGAAGAAGTTTAACCACTTGGCAAATTCCATTATTATTCTAGATGAAGTACAGACCATAAAGCTTGAACAAGTGCCTTTGGTGGGAGCTGCTTTATATTACCTGTCAAAGTACCTGAACGCACGAGTTATTTTGATGACTGCTACAAAACCTAAGGTTCTGGAGCTTGCTTATGAGCATATTTTAAAAGCTGAAGGTGAGCCAAAAATAGATTACAAAGCTTGTGAGCTATTACAGGAACACGAGGATATTTACAGAAGCTATAAAAGGACAAAGATCGTTCCTCTCTTAGATGTAGAATTTCCAAAAGATACAGTAGCAGACACTTTTGTACAAGAACTGTTTTCAAATAAGTGGACACAAAGTCAGTCATGCTTGGTTGTTGTAAATAAGGTAAACCGCTGCATTGTGTTTTTTCAAAAAATTAAAGAATACTTGGAAGAGCAAGAGCTTACCAATCCTGTCTATTGTCTTTCGACCAACATTTTACCTGCACATAGGCTAGAACGGATTGAGCAAATAAAAGCAGATTTAAAAGCAGGAAAAAAACCAATCCTCATAGCTACACAAGTTGTGGAAGCAGGTGTTGATCTTGATTTTGATATGGGCTTTCGAGACCTAGGCCCTATAGATTCTATCGTGCAGGTTGCTGGACGTATCAATCGACAAAGTAATCCTCAAAACCCAGAGCGATTACACTTGCCATTGTATGTGATTAATACAGGAGATTGTCAGAAAATTTACGGTACAATTACAACAGTAAACGCTGAAGGAGCCTTACGTTTAGCCCCCGAAATTCCTGAAGCTGATTACTTAGAATTAGTTGAAAATTATTTCACTAAACTTACCAATAGCAGCTCATTTAAGTATTCTCGTGATGTATTTGAGGCCATGAAAGCTTTGAGGTATGATGCTGTTGACAAAGATGCTAGTGTAAAATATGTTTCAGACTTTAAAGTGATTGAAGAACAACAAAAAGCTATCTCAGTGTTTGTACTCGTTGATGAACGGGCTGCGGAAGGTAGACAAGCATTCATGAATCTGCTCAGCAATAAAATGAGCAAGCAGGAATTTGATGAAGAGTTTAAAAAGGATTTTCACCAACGCATCATTGCTGTTCCTTCTTATTATACAGAGCACTTGGATAAAAATCTGAATCTTGGTGATTCCATTATGTTAGCACAGCCTGAAGATTATGATTTTGATACAGGATTCATAAGACAAGCAATAGAGGAAAGAGAAGTAATAACTTATTTGATGCTGTAATACCTGTAGCACAATATGCAACAAACCATCCATACCACCACCATCACCTTCCCCGAAATTCAGCTGAACCCACGCGACGCACATAAGCTGAGGGGCTATTTCGGTAACCTGTTCAGAGACCATTCACCGCTGTTGCATAACCACTTGGAGAGCGGCGAGAGCCAGTACCGTTACCCTTTGGTGCAGTACAAGGTAACAGACAACACACCAATGTTACTGGGCATCAACGAGGGGGCTGAGCTCCTCACTTCGCTATTTTTGAAAGTGCAGGAGTTGCAGCTGGACGACCAAACCTACCCTATCCTAAGCAAGAACATTAGCAACAGGTGCTGGACGATCGGACTCGACAGCGATCTGCACCACTACCGCTACGAGACGCTCTGGATGGGGCTAAACCAGGATAACCACCGCAAGTACATGCAGGCATCGTCAGAACAAGAGCGACATATACAACTTAAACGTATCGCCGTTAGCAACATCCTGGCTTTTTATAAAGCTTTTGACTTGCGCCTGGCTGAGGAGCAACGTATCCTGCTGAGCCTGCAGGTGCAGGAGAAAAGCACACGCTTCAAAAATCAGCATATGCTGGCCTTCAGCGGCGGCTTCACCACCAATGCGATCTTGCCCGACTTCGTAGGGCTGGGTAAATCCGTATCCAGGGGATTTGGCACGGTGAAGAAGGTGTAGCGGCAACGAACTACGTCTCACCCTTACTTTCTATGTGTACTCTAACATAACAAAGCATGCAACTGTATATCAACACCTACGGCACCTACGTCCACATCAAAGACGAGATGTTCGAGGTACGGATCCGCGAAAAGGAGACGAACGACATCAAAAAACACCACTTCGCCGCCTCTAAGGTCACCAGCATCATCATGACGACGGGGGCCGCGCTGAGCACCGATGCCATACGGCTGGCTATACTAAACAACGTGGACATTGTGTTTACTGAGAAGGACGGGCAGCCCTTGGGACGTGTTTGGCACAGCAAATTGGGCAGTACCACCAAAATTCGGAAGCAGCAGCTGGAAGCAAGCTTGAATGGCACAGGAGTGCAGTGGACAAAAACTTGGCTGCTGACCAAGATTGAGAACCAGCGCGACTTCATTCAGGACCTGAAGAAACACCGCGCCCCACATGCCGATTACCTCAACGACAAAATTGCGCGGCTGGAGGCCCTGGCTGTTTCCATTTCGTCGCTGCAGGCAGAGCGGGTGTCTGACATTGCTGATACGTTGCGGGGATTGGAGGGAACGGCAGGCAGACTATATTTTGAGACACTAAGTTACGTGCTTACTAAAGAACATCAGTTCAGCGGACGCAGCACCCGTCCGGCAAAAGACCCTTTCAATGCTTTCCTTAACTACGCTTTTGGTATCCTCTACAGCAAAATAGAGAAGTCTCTTATTATAGCGGGCCTCGACCCTTATCTGGGCTTCCTGCACCGCGACGATTACAATCAGCTCAGCTTCGTTTATGACTTTATCGAGCCCTACCGTATCTATGCCGAGACTGTAGTCTTTCGACTCTTCTCCGGCAAGAAGGTGAACAAACTACACACCGACCAAATCACCAATGGCTATTCGCTCAACAACGAGGGGAAGGCCTTGCTGGTGGCTGCTTTCAATAAGTACTTTGATGAGGAAACGATACGGTACAAGGGCAAGAACCAGACACGCAGTAACAGCATCCAGTACGACGCGCACACATTTGCCAACAGTTTAATTCAGAAGGCATGATAGTTTGGGTTCTCTACGATATCAAAAACGATCGCTGCCGCACAAAGGTGGCAAAAATCTGTAAACAGGCTGGTCTCTACCGCGTTCAATTCTCTGTTTTCCTGGGCTCCTTGGACGCCCACGAGAAGGATACGTTGCGCCTGCAAATCGAGGATTTAATAGATGAGGAAATCGACAAGGTATACATCTTCCCGATGAATAAGGCTGAGCTGCAGCAGACTGAGCTATTAGGACAGGCCTTTGACAAGGATCTGGTATCTGATGAGGTGAGAGCCCTATTTTTTTAAGCTTTATGAGCCTCACCCCCTCACATATCATTGAGTACCTCTACTGCCCCCGGTTCACGTACTTTGAGTACGTGCTGGCAATACCGCAATATGAGACGAAGAACTATAAAGTAATGCGTGGTCGCGAAGTCCATGATCAAAAGCTGGAGCGCAACAAAGACTACCTGCGCAGAAAGATAGGCGTTCAGGAGAAATTCATGGACCAATACCTGACCAACGAACTGTTACGCGGCCGCATAGATGAGGTGCTGTTGCTGCACGATGGCTCAATGGCGCCGCTCGATTATAAGTTCGCCCAGTTTAAAGACAAGATATATGATACCTACCGCACCCAGCTCTACTGCTACGCTTGGCTAATAGAGCAGAACTTCGGAAGAAAAGTGAACAAGGGTTACCTGGTTTATACCCGAAGTCAGCACAAGTTGGTGGAGGTTGCAATCTCTGAATCGGACAAGAAGGATGTGGAGAACTGTGCCAACCAGATTCTTGAGATTATCGACAAGAACTTTTTCCCAAAAGCTACAAAGTACCGTAAAAGATGTTTAGATTGCACTTACAGGAATATCTGTGTGAAATAAGTCGTTTCCAAGCACAAAATTATTTCGATGTTATCTAAAAAATACAATAACTTACTCATTGTCAGAGGTTAACATTTTCGGAAAAATTCTAATTTAATATGAAAAAAAGCTCTTTGACGTATTGTAAATTAAGAAAAAGAGGTGTAGTAAATAACACGTATATTATTGAAAGTCAAATCATAGCACAAAAGCACGGCTTCCAATAGCTTATCCAGACCAATAAGGATTGAAACAATCCCGCTTCCCGTTCAGGCAGTAACTCAGGTACACTTCCAATAGCTTATCCAGACCAATAAGGATTGAAACAGCAGGGTCTTTTGTCCCTTTTGCCCTGCCACGCTCCTTCCAATAGCTTATCCAGACCAATAAGGATTGAAACGATACTTCGGCACATATTCATAAGCACGGTTTTTTTCTTCCAATAGCTTATCCAGACCAATAAGGATTGAAACCACATGCGATTCCGTTCCATGCAACCCCATCTTTGCCTTCCAATAGCTTATCCAGACCAATAAGGATTGAAACGTTAGTAACTCTCTTGTGTACTCTTTTGCTCCTGTGCTTCCAATAGCTTATCCAGACCAATAAGGATTGAAACTTGATAAATTCGTATATAGCGTTAGATCGGGATTAGTCTTCCAATAGCTTATCCAGACCAATAAGGATTGAAACATGGACTCGCAGATGGAAGGCGCGATCTGTTCGGTGACTTCCAATAGCTTATCCAGACCAATAAGGATTGAAACCAACTTGAATCCCTATCTGCGTCATATAAGGCAGGCCTTCCAATAGCTTATCCAGACCAATAAGGATTGAAACCGAAATTCATAAGGAATGAAGAACCTAATCGGAAGAACTTCCAATAGCTTATCCAGACCAATAAGGATTGAAACTCACCTCGTTCCAGGCTATTTCCGCGTTGGGCACCTCTTCCAATAGCTTATCCAGACCAATAAGGATTGAAACTCACCTCGTTCCAGGCTATTTCCGCGTTGGGCACCTCTTCCAATAGCTTATCCAGACCAATAAGGATTGAAACAGACCCATATCTCTACACTTGGTAAAGTTTTCATAACTTCCAATAGCTTATCCAGACCAATAAGGATTGAAACGATAGTGGAGCGTGCCAATGCAAGCGGATGGAAAAACTTCCAATAGCTTATCCAGACCAATAAGGATTGAAACTTATGATTAATGTATTATCTTTGTAATAAGCAATTACTTCCAATAGCTTATCCAGACCAATAAGGATTGAAACGGGTAAAACACCGTTTCCACTTTACCGGGCTTGCCTCTTCCAATAGCTTATCCAGACCAATAAGGATTGAAACAAAAAGGGTGTACCAGTCGGAATATGTAGTGCGATTCTTCCAATAGCTTATCCAGACCAATAAGGATTGAAACACACTCGCCTTCCTGGTGAGCATGATGGGCACCTCCTCTTCCAATAGCTTATCCAGACCAATAAGGATTGAAACACCTGACAGAGGAAACGGGATTGAGGTCACAGTATTCTTCCAATAGCTTATCCAGACCAATAAGGATTGAAACATAGACCTGCACAACCAGACCAAATCAGACCGCAAGCTTCCAATAGCTTATCCAGACCAATAAGGATTGAAACTCCCTTGAATTCGGGGTAATTAAAAAAGCCGCTCCTCTTCCAATAGCTTATCCAGACCAATAAGGATTGAAACTTTCTAATCAGCTGCCACGCTATCTCTGGCCCAGGGCTTCCAATAGCTTATCCAGACCAATAAGGATTGAAACAAACCCGCCTCGACTGGCTGTTGGAATCGGGTATTTCCTTCCAATAGCTTATCCAGACCAATAAGGATTGAAACTGTTAGTAAGTAGTCAAAGAACTCAGTCAGGAAATACTTCCAATAGCTTATCCAGACCAATAAGGATTGAAACACATTTTATCCACACTGCCTAATAATATGCCTCTACACTTCCAATAGCTTATCCAGACCAATAAGGATTGAAACGGATCTGGGAACATAGGAGAAGTGAACTCGCCAAATCTTCCAATAGCTTATCCAGACCAATAAGGATTGAAACGCTGTTGTGCTGTCATGATTATCTGATTTGGGTTTTCTTCCAATAGCTTATCCAGACCAATAAGGATTGAAACGAGAGTGTCACGGCTTCATTGTTTCATAGGTCATGCCTTCCAATAGCTTATCCAGACCAATAAGGATTGAAACGTCAATCTGTCAAGTATAATCCTATCGCACCCCTAGCTTCCAATAGCTTATCCAGACCAATAAGGATTGAAACGTGTAAGCTAATGACGGCAAAGGAGAGAATACTAGCCTTCCAATAGCTTATCCAGACCAATAAGGATTGAAACAGGAAATCAACGCCAACCTGCTTAAGAACCACGGCACTTCCAATAGCTTATCCAGACCAATAAGGATTGAAACAGACAGTATCCTGACCGATGCCACCGTCAAGCAGAAACTTCCAATAGCTTATCCAGACCAATAAGGATTGAAACCCGCCCTGAGTACTATGGCATTTCTGAAGATGAAAGCTTCCAATAGCTTATCCAGACCAATAAGGATTGAAACTTGATGTGCAGTGCATCAAAGTGAAGCCACTCAAACCTTCCAATAGCTTATCCAGACCAATAAGGATTGAAACTTGCGTCTTCAAGTGTTGGAAATACTTTCAGGAAGCCTTCCAATAGCTTATCCAGACCAATAAGGATTGAAACGTCTGTCTGTCAAGTATAAAATCAGTGCACCCCCAGCTTCCAATAGCTTATCCAGACCAATAAGGATTGAAACAGAAGTGCGCCACGGTCTGACCTGAGAAGTCTATAACTTCCAATAGCTTATCCAGACCAATAAGGATTGAAACTGACTTGATCGCCACTCAGGGTAACATCCCCCGGATCTTCCAATAGCTTATCCAGACCAATAAGGATTGAAACGCCAATAAGTTAAGCGATCCCGCTTTCAACAGGGAACTTCCAATAGCTTATCCAGACCAATAAGGATTGAAACTAGAGTTGGGCACAAGCTCTGAGGCGTTGGGTTACTCTTCCAATAGCTTATCCAGACCAATAAGGATTGAAACTCCCAAATCCTGATAACAAGCCAATAGTAAACCACATCTTCCAATAGCTTATCCAGACCAATAAGGATTGAAACAGATTGCCTATGATTATGGGATGCAAGGGTCTAAGATCTTCCAATAGCTTATCCAGACCAATAAGGATTGAAACTTTTGCCTAATACAAGCTATCGTGCCCTGCTACTGCCTTCCAATAGCTTATCCAGACCAATAAGGATTGAAACCAGAAGTCATCAAAAGACCGCAGTACAAGTTCCTATCTTCCAATAGCTTATCCAGACCAATAAGGATTGAAACAGAATCTTCATGCTCCGCTCTGCTCTATCTTCATCACTTCCAATAGCTTATCCAGACCAATAAGGATTGAAACATCCTGGTACTCGTTAGCGTCTAAGGTTACGGTAATCTTCCAATAGCTTATCCAGACCAATAAGGATTGAAACGTACAGAATTACAGCAGCTATGCAAACCGTAAAGGACTTCCAATAGCTTATCCAGACCAATAAGGATTGAAACGCGTTTCTAGCAAAGAAGACGCAACTAACTGGGCAACTTCCAATAGCTTATCCAGACCAATAAGGATTGAAACCTATAAAAACTACACCTATAAGATCAGGTCTATTGACTTCCAATAGCTTATCCAGACCAATAAGGATTGAAACAGCAGATGGACTACCTGACCCCTGAGCTGCTGAGAACTTCCAATAGCTTATCCAGACCAATAAGGATTGAAACGTCTGGGCATGTTCTGGCTGGTGCAGGCGTTCAACATCCTTCCAATAGCTTATCCAGACCAATAAGGATTGAAACTTGTTGAACTGGTTGCGGCTAAGTGCCTCTGTTAAGTCTTCCAATAGCTTATCCAGACCAATAAGGATTGAAACTTATGTAAGAAAACTCTACCTTTTCTCCGTAGTCTTCTTCCAATAGCTTATCCAGACCAATAAGGATTGAAACTACAATTCACTCTTAAAATTAACACTCTAAAACAACCTTCCAATAGCTTATCCAGACCAATAAGGATTGAAACTTCACTACACACAAACAAAGCAACATGGACAATACACTTCCAATAGCTTATCCAGACCAATAAGGATTGAAACTACTGTTCCTAAAAAGGTAAATCGTCCGGTTCCTCTCTTCCAATAGCTTATCCAGACCAATAAGGATTGAAACAAGTCTGTCCAGTCGAATACGGGGTATGCCTGAAAGCTTCCAATAGCTTATCCAGACCAATAAGGATTGAAACCCTCGAAGGTGTATGCCTCCCGCGTGTTGGGTGCCACTTCCAATAGCTTATCCAGACCAATAAGGATTGAAACCTGACCGATGACGAAACGGTGGTGGACGTGAACTCCCTTCCAATAGCTTATCCAGACCAATAAGGATTGAAACTGATTTGCGCAAATTATAATATAGATAAGTTATCCACTTCCAATAGCTTATCCAGACCAATAAGGATTGAAACCCCGTTGGCAAAATCTTGCAGCAGGACGGGCAGAAGCTTCCAATAGCTTATCCAGACCAATAAGGATTGAAACACAGATTGCAAAAAGAGACGTGGTACACGGACACGACTTCCAATAGCTTATCCAGACCAATAAGGATTGAAACCTTTCAGGGCGTTCCCCAAAGCGCACTGAATCGCTCTTCCAATAGCTTATCCAGACCAATAAGGATTGAAACCAGGAAGGAGAACACCGGATTACCACCCAACAGGTTGCTTCCAATAGCCTATCCAGAGTAATAAGGATTGAAACGGGTAAAAAAGTCGTAGATCGAAGGGAACCTCAACCCTTCCAATAACTTATCCAGAGCAATAAGGATTGAAACAAAATGGCAGAGGTAACTATACTGATTAGGCCGCAACTTCCAATAGCAATAGCTTATCCATAGCAATAAGTATTGAAACTGCATATATTTACAGGTATATGCCACCGATGCACCACTTTAAGCGACTTATCCAGAATAACAGGGATTGAAACAAGTGGCGTCTTTCCCACTGAATGTTTTTGCACTTCACTTCTAATAGCTTAATCCAAAGTAATAAGGATTGAAACATGCACAGGGCGTAGCGCTCTGGGTAATTGATGAACTTCCAATAGCTTGTCCAACGTAATAAGGATTGAAACTTAAAGGGACTATCCTTGCTTTGCGTAGGGGGCACCTACTTCTAGTAGCTTATCCAGAGCAATAAGGTTTGAAACGGCACATGAGAACCCAGTGAACAGAATGCAGTAAGCTTCCAATAGTTTATCCAGAGTAATAAGGATTGAAACTATTGCCATCCTGCGGGAATATGTATACCCGCCCCTCTTCCAATAGCTTATCCAAAGCAAAAAGGATTGAAACGGGCGCCGCGAAACCCTGCCGCGCATACCGTTGAAACTTCCAATAGCTTATCCAGAGCAATAAGGATTGAAACAACGTGACGCGCACCGCACGTTTCCGCAGGTGTTAGCTTCCAATAGATTGTCCAAAGCAATAAGGATTGAAACCGCATCACCTTTTCGCAGAAGAACTTCTCGAACGAACTTCCGATAGCTTGTCCATAGTAATAAGGATTGAAACTACTTATCGATATTCTTGTAAAGCCACTTTGCTATCCTTCTAATAGGTTATCCAGGGTAATAAGGGTCGAAACTATTCCGGTTTCGGGTATCGTTTCAACACAGTAAACCTTCCAATAACTTATCCAAAGTATAAGGTTTGAAACTCCTGCCTATGCTTTGCTTTGGCACTGGTTGCTTTTTTTCTAATAGCTTATCCAGAGTAACAGGGATTGAAATTTGTAATACACTTTTCTGATCCACTTGCCTTGTGGCCTTCCAATAACCTATCCAAAGTAACGAGGATTGAAACGGGTTAAGCGTATCACTTATCCATTTCAGAGCAAAGGCTACTATTAATGATTGAAATAATACCTTCTGCGGCTAGCCAATCTTCGAGTCCTTGCTTCCGATAGCTCTTCCAAGTAACAAGGATTGAAACTAGGTTCTGACAGGAGCAAACACCAAAGGGAAAGCCTTTTGCAATAGCTCATCCAGTGTAACAAGGATTGAAACGTATCTCTTGTGCTATCATGGTCGTTTAAAGTTGTATTGTTGAGCTTCCATTAACTTACCTAGAGCAATAAGGATTGAAACAACAGACCGTTAACGCCGTGGTTAGGGTCGTTTGTGATTCCAATAGCTTATCCAAATTAATAAGGATTGAAACAGATGAGCACAGCCGTCCCTTCTTACCCGTCCATCACTTCCAATAACTTGTCCAAAGCAATAAGGATTGAAACTGTTATGATTGATAATGAACGGCGAACAGGTTAAGACTTCCAATAGTTTATCCAGAGTAATAAGGATTGAAACCTTGATTCGTACTTTGGATCAGTTGTGTTCATATATTATCACGCAGATGCTCAAGAGTAAAGAGGATTGAAATTTCACTCAATTTGCTGTAGTAGGGGCTTGACATTTTCTTTGAAACCTATTCCAAAATAATAAGGATTTTTGAACGTCTAGTTTTATCCATAATTAAAGTGGTAGAAGTTGTTCAGGAACTTATCTTTCCATAATTTTTGACTTTCAGATGCTAATCAACTAGATCTTACTCGCATTAAACGCAGTTAGCTGTGCCGCAAACTGCTTCTTCACGTCATTCTCAAAGCTGTCTAGGTAACTCTCGGTGGTCCTCAGGTTGGAGTGCCCGAGCGATTCAGAAATAAGCTCAATCGGTGCTCCCGCTCGTTTGAGCACGGTGGAGAAAGAGTGCCGGGCCGTGTAGGTGCTCACGTTCTTGTCGATACCCACTGCGGCCGCTACCCGCTTGATGTACTTATTTATCGTCTTGGTGGCATGCTGGATTCTCGCCCGCTCCCGTTCCGCCGACAGCCCCGGATCAAGCAAAGGAAACACATAAGCTTCATTGTAAGCCGGTTTGTTGCCCCACCGCTCAATGATACGGTCTATCTCCGGTGTCCGCATGGCTGTAATGGCCTTGATGTTCTGGCGGCTGGTCCTCTCAGTCTTGGCCCTGATGAAGGTAATAGTGTCTTTACCTAGTTGCTTGTATTTTAGCCGGGCTATATCTTTCATGTTTATCCCGTTACAGAGGTAAGAGAAGACCCACAAGTCCCTCGCACGGGCCTCGCTCTCGGAGGCTGGCTCATAAGAGAATATCCTCTCGATGTCAGCTAGCGCCAGGGCTTTCTTCACATTTCGGCTAGAAGGGATTTGGTACTTTCTCTTGCCGAACGGGTAGAGCTCCGCTTTCGCCTCCCCGGCCACGATAGCCTCATTGTAGATGGCTCGGAGTGCCCGCAGGTAAATACCGACGGTGGTGATGGAACTCCCGTTCTGGAGCATCCACTTCTCATAGCCTGTCAGGAAATCAACTGTGATAGCGGCGTAGGCCAATGGCTTGCACTTTTTAAGCAGGTTCTCCCTTTTTTCGATGGCTTTGGCTCTTGACAGGCCTTTGTTTCTCGTCAGGGGCTCCCTGTGAATGAAGGATACCAGGGACAGGCTAGCGCTTTCGTAGCTGCTCGCAGTTCCTACCCTACCCTCCTCGGCCAGCTTTTTGACTTGGTGCTCGAAGGCGGCAAAAACGTCGTTTTTAACGGCAGCGTTTAGGTATTTCTTATCGAACTGCTCAAAGGTGAAAAGCTCCAAACCGCGAATGATGCCGATGGCCTTCTGCTCTATTGCCTGAAAGGCTATCTGGAGCTCTTTGAATTTTCCTTTCGGCTTTTCGGCCTGCACCTTCGCGAAATCCTGCTCGCTCATAGAGTAGCTTGTGCTGTAGTATTTGCGCTGTCTCTGAAAGGTGAGCCGCAGCCTCACCGGGAAGGAGCCGTCTTTCAGTGCCCTTCGGGTATCCAGTATGACGGAGGTGAGTACGGGTATCATGTGTGTGCAAATAATTTTATGTACACACAATTTGCACACAAACCCTCAAAAAAGCAAGAAACAACAGTGAATAAAGAGAAGTATAAACCGCCTTTATTCATCTCATAGGCAATTTTTACAAATATATAAAACCAACAATAAAGGCCATAGCCATGACTGTTAATCAGGGGGTCCCTGGTTCGAGCCCAGGAGGGGGAGCTTAAAAAAAGCCACTTACGAGTAAAATCGTCAAGTGGCTTTTTTTATTTGCAGATATCTCAACAGCAAATAGCATTTAATCTCACATTCTTACATAGAGTTCACTAAGTAAGCCCTACAGATCTATAGACTTACGGTTTACTAGCTATGCGTACAGCTATTCCTAAAGTGAAGTTCATAGAGATCGAAACACAATGTTACGTTTGTAATACTGCCTTTTCAAACTTTGGAAGCTTCTTAATAACGGATATAGGTGGCAGGGGACTGCCTAGAATTCATAGTTATAATCTTGTAAGCCCTTCGCAAGCTTATTGGGTAAATAGTTAAGTATAATCTCGCAAAAACACATAAACTACTTTTTATTATAATAAAATTAAGTATACCAAGATTAAAACATGTTATAAATTTAATATTAATCTTATCTTTCAATTTGAATAATGGAACCTTAACTCCTCATGTTTCGCTTTTCAATTACCTTAACCGATATAGTCACAAGCCCTTGGTTCTCTGTTGTAACTTTCCTTCTCGGAATTGCTTACTCCGCAGCTCTATACTATTCAAGTAAAAAGGTAAAACGTCTCTCCTACTATGTTAAAACTATTATAGTTTTAAGAGTTGAACTTCCAGAGCTAGCTGAAAAGTATGAGGTGTTTAAAAGAAAAACTTTTAACTACATATCACTTACTAAAGTTCTTATCTGGAACTCAGGAGACATAATGATCGACGGAAGCGAGATAGCTAAGAAGGCTCCTCTGCACATTCACTCCTACTTGATGAATGAATTAATTGGCTTTAAACTAATTCACGAGAAAAATCCTGCAAATGGTTTCATAGCAAAAAGGGATGAAAAATCTTTCGTTTACACTAAAACTCAACAGCCCGCTACAACTATAAAGGTTGATTTTGACTACATCAACCCAAAAGAAGGAGCTGTGATACTTCTGTTAAACTCCTGCAGGGCATCTTCTGATCATATTAGTATGACGGGTGCTATTAAGGGCCTAGAACAGATCGAAGAGTATAGAATACCTAACGAAAGAAACATATTAGTTGATTGGATACATAGGTTACCTTATATTTTTGGGCGCTTTGCAAGAATGGTAATGACCACTATCATAATTTTAACACTACTTTCTTACATTATCTTGTCTTCTTCTGCATTCGGAGAGGACGAACTACCGGTCTTCTTTCAGATATTTCACTATTTTACAGTTACCGCTTATGCATTTGTATTTTATTTAGTTTACAGTATAGAGTTTGGCTACCAGTTGCCTGATGGGTTTGATGTGATGAACGAAAGACTATAAGCCTAATATGAACCTTTTAATTGAACAACCTTTAATATAATTGGGGAAGAGAGCCCTAAGCATTACATGTAGGCATAAATAATATAGGAGTAGTCGTCCTCTTACTCTCAGTTGATTTCTAAAAATCAAGCTAAATATCCATATAAATTCCTATTGGCTTCTGGAGTTGCGTCTTAGCAAAGTCTTCTTCATAGATGGAGTAATTTATTAAGTTTCGAGTAGATCAGTAGAAAAACGAGAGACTAGGTAACACTTTTGCTTTATCTGGTAAGTTACTATCAGTGTTACTATATAAGTGCTTTTATAAGATCAATTCATTTTTATAAGTGCCCCTTTTGAGCCTCTAATACGTCCTTCACATACAACTCCTGCACAATCACCATGAGCACGGCTAGTATCGGAGCAGCCAGCAGCAGCCCTAGCGCTCCCAGCAGCAAACCAAGCAGCACCTGGAAGAACAGCAGCAAAGCTGGCGGCAGGTCCACTGTCTTTTTGAAAATGATGGGGGTTACCACATAGCTCTCCACCATCTGTATGCCGCCATATATCAGAATCACGTATAGCGCCATCTGCCCCCCTTCCATCAGGCCGACGAGCACTGCAGGAGCTCCAGCCAGCAATGGACCAATGTTGGGCACAAACGCGAAAAGAAAAGCAATGAAGGCCAGGGCAAATGCCAGGGGCAGCCCTATCAGACTGTAGCCGATGGCGGTACTGACACCAATTATAGTCATAGCCAGCAGCATGGCTATCAGCCATTTCCGAAGGGTGTTGTAGCACTTATCCAGCACCTCCAGTATACGCGTGCGCTTATGGACTGGAAACAGTTTAGTCAGGCCGTGCGTGTAAAGGGTGGGGTTAGAGGCCAGAAACAAGGCAGTAATCACTACGATCACAAAATCGGCAAGAAACCCAAGCGTAGTAGAAAAGGCACCGCCAATACTGGAGAGAAGGTCTTTTTGTGCCGGGAGTGCACTTTTTAAGTCCTCAGGCAGCTTCTTCTCAACCCGCTCCCCCCAACCCCGCTCACTGAGCCAGCCCCGCAGTTGCTCCACAGATTTGGGCAAAGTTTCTCGCATCTGCCCCACCTGCTCAACAATCGTAGGTGCCAACAACCAAAAAGCCCCTACAATTAACCCAAAGAAAAGTAACACTGACAGCAGCAGTGCGATCCCACGATTCATTCTTGTTTTTTTGACCACCCACTCCGCCATGCCACTGAAGAGCACGGCAAGCAAAATACCCGAAAATACAAGCAAAAAGAAGTAACCCTGGCTTACCAGCAAGTAAGCAAACAGGACGATAAACACCGCTGTCGCAAAACGCTTGACAAAGTTGTAAAAATCTATCATTAAGAAAACAGTTCTTTATAAGCATGAAGACATTTTCATGTGTTTACTCATACGGGTTGCCTTTGGTTAATAAAGTGCTATGAATCTTCCTAAGGCGTCCACTACCCTATAAGCCAACCTTTTCCACAAAAAGCAAGTATCTTATATATATGACAATTTCGTCATATTAACTGCGACCGCACTCTCTATTAAGAACTTAAAGTGCTGTGCTATAACTTAAACATAATAAGACTATGAAAAATATAAGACTATACCTGCCAATCTTATTCGTATTTATGGCGCTGACAATGTCTAGTTGCGAGATCATTGGCGATATATTTAAAGCCGGTATGTGGACCGCGCTCATCATCATCGTTTTGATCGTAGCCCTGGTAGGCTGGCTGTTCAGCAGATTCAGACGATAAACGCAATACCTAACAAAAGAAAAGGGAGCCAATTGGCTCCCTTTTTGATTTTATGATCGCTTACTTCGAGTTGCTGCGCTTCGGCATAGTACCCAGTATGTAGTCCCAGAGCGGAGATGACACGCCGTAGGCCACGTTCGGATCTTTGTAGTGGTGAATGCTGTGATGTATCCAAAGTTGCTTCAGGAAATTCTTAGGCGGCGCATAGGCGTGTACCGCATAGTGCACGAACAGGTATAGCGCATAGCCAAACAGCAGCCCGGCCACCACACCGAAAACAAACTGCCCGAAGATTAGTTTGAACACAAAGAAAAAGAACGAGGCGATGAACAAGCTAACAATCGGCGGCATAGCCAGGCGCTCTTTGTCTTTCGGGTACTCGTGGTGATTTCCGTGGAAGGTATATTGGATGCGCTCTTTCATGGGTGTGTCTGTATCCATATGGAACACGAAGCGGTGCGCGCAGTATTCGATCAGCGAGAAGATAAGCCAGCCTAGCAGAAAGAAGCCGATCGCCTCCAGCACATTGATAAAGCTATACGTGATGCCATAGTAAATCAGTCCGATGGCAATGACGATAAAGATGGAAATAGGCAGTGCAATGTGTGTACGGGTCAGTCTTTCCAGCACAGGATTCTGGAATATCTGGGCTTGTCCTTTGTGATTGGGTTTCATAGTCAGATTTTGCTAAAAACGGATATTTACCGCAAAACTAGTTAAATATTAGGTATCCCGTATGTATTTATCCGCTGCAATACATAAGCGGTAACGAGGAGTTTTTGTTATGGTTTAACTAACGATTCTAATCGTTCAATGTTATACCTTTTTCCCGATACAGTATACCTGGCCTGTTTGTAGAATACCAGGCGTTCAGCTAATGTTTTGACTATGAAATCCTTTAGCTCTTCTTCGCTTTTCTGAGCCAGCAAGGGACGCTGACTCAAGTTTGTTAAAAGCAATCGCTGCGTGAGTTCTTCAGCCGGCACGTCCAGAAAAACGCTCGTGCCATGCTGGTTGATAAACGCCATGTTGTCGAAGAAGCAGGGAGCGCCGCCGCCAGTAGCTACCACAGCTTGCTCAAATTCCTGCACCACCGACTCCAGCGCCTGCCGCTCCTTCAGTCGAAAGCTCTCCTGCCCTTCTGCGGCAAACAGCTGCGCAATGCTGCAGCCTTCCCTTTGCTCAAGGTACTCGTCCAGGTCCACGAAGGCATAGCCTAGCCGTTCAGCCAGCTCACGGCCCAGTGTGGTCTTGCCGGCCCCCATCATGCCGATCAGGAAAATGCGTTGCGTGTGCAAGGTCAAGGTATAGAGTTCCTTTTACAGCAGGCTCACCAGTTCCGACACATTTGGCGTGTCGTTGTGGTGCCACATGCCTTTTACGGTGCCGTCTTGCAGCAACATGGTGCCGGGGTTGGCGCGCATCATGGTTTTCAGCACGGTGCCGTCGCCGAAGAAGTAGGGAGCAGCCAAGCCTACTTCGTGGCGGAAGGCTTCGAATTCCTGACGACCGGACGAGGTGATCACTACTGGCGTTATACCTTGCTGCTCGGCCTCCTGAACCAGTTTGCTGATCTGATCGATGTTACTGCGGTTGGCTTTCTCTACATTGTGCACGATCACCAGCAGCTTGTTGCCGCTGAGGATTTCCTGCGTAAAGTCACCCTGATCGTTCCATACGTTGAAGTCGGTGATCTTCGGACCATCCTCCGGATTCACAGCCACCATCTCCTTGAAGGTATAGGCTTCGTCCATCGGGTATTCCTCAAATTCCTGCTCTTCTCCGTCTTTCACCATTACATACTTGTAGCGCAACGGTGCCGAAGGCTTCATCAGCGCCGGGATATTGTTGCCTATTTTATATGCGCGGAAATCGACATAAGGCAGATGCTCATAAGCGTACCAGCCGATGCCAACCGAAATCAGGGCGGTAAGGGCTGTTACGGCCGCTCCTACCTTTGGCTGCATTAGCGGCTGCAAGTATTTACGGTTGAAGAGCAACCACACAATCATCACCAGCAGCACGATGTCTTTGGTGAACGACTCCCAGGGCGTGAGTTTGATGGCATCGCCGAAGCAGCCGCAATCGGTCACTTTGTTGAAGTAAGCCGAGTAGAAGGTCAGGAAGGTGAAGAACACGATCATGGCCAGCAACAGCCACAGCACTTCTTTCAGCTTCCAGCGAATGAGTAGCGCCACGCCCAGCACGATCTCCGCCGCACTCAGGAAGATGGACAGAAACAGCGCGGCCGGCACCAGCGACAGGAACACCGGCGAAATGTCGTGGGCGAATACCTCGAAGTACTCTTCCAGTTTAATAGCTGTACCTACCGGATCGTTGATCTTGATCAGGCCAGAGAAGATGAACAGCACGCCCACGAAGAGCCAGAAAAATTTAGTGATATATCGCATTTTGAATTTGAGATTTTAAGAGTTTGGGAGTTTAGGAGACCACAACAACTGGATCACCTACATACCCCACAATCTTCCATTTCAGCCTTTTGTCATTTCGAACTGGGGGTAGGGGCCCTCGTTAAGTGAGAAATCTGAAACTGTCTCACATAACAAAATCAGATCTCTCCTATCGTCGAGATGACATACTCGTGTGTATCTAATTTATACCTTACTTCACCGTCTCCGCAAAACCCGACTTAATGAGCGCGAACACGGCGTAGTTGATCATGTCGCGGTAGTTGGCTTCCACACCTTCCGAGATCAGGGTCTGGCCCTCGTTGTCTTCGATTTGCTTCGTGCGGTAGAGCTTCATCAGGATGATGTCCGTAATGGAACTCACACGCATGTCGCGCCAGGCTTCGCCATAGTCGTGATTTTTAGCGTTGAGCAGTTTGATGTTCTCTTCAATGTGCTCCGTGTACATACGCTCCACTTCCTCTGCCGAAAGCGTCAGTTCGTCGCTATCCTGCAAGCCAAGCTGCATCAGGGCGATCACGCAGTAGTTGATGATGCCCACAAACTCGTCGCGGATGTCGTCCTCCACCATTTGCTTGCCCTTCTCCTGAATGGAGCGGATGCGCTGCGCCTTGATAAAGATTTGGTCGGTGATGGATGGCAATCGGAGCACGCGCCAGGCGGTGCCGTAGTCTTTGGTCTTCTTGACGAAGGTATCTTTGCAGCGGTTTACTACCTGATTATATTCCTGGAGTGTTTGACTAATCAACTTTTTAGCTTTAATTTTAAACGATTGACAGATACGCCAACATTGGAATCGAAAGATAAGTTTTTTCGAAAGAAAAGTACACTTAACTGCCGCGGAAAAATCCTTTCACTGGATACACCGCTGGTCATAGGCATCCTCAATGTTACTCCTGACTCTTTCTATGCAGGCAGCCGCCTCAGCTCTCTCGACGAAGTTGTTCAACGAGCCGAAAGCATGCTGGAAGACGGTGCTGACATCCTTGACCTGGGAGGTTATTCTTCCCGGCCGGGTGCTGCGGATGTTTCAGTAGCCGAAGAACTGGACAGAGTTATACCTGCCGTTGAGGCGATCATACACGCTTTTCCGGGAGCTGTGATTTCAGTTGATACCTTCCGGGCCAAAGTTGCCGAGGCTAGTGTAAAGGCAGGTGCTTCCATCATCAACGATATTTCGGGCGGCAACCTCGACGAGGCCATGTTCGAAACCGTGGCGCGACTGCAGGTGCCTTACATCCTCATGCACATGCGCGGCACACCGCAGACTATGAACAGCCTGACGGACTATAAGGACCTCGTACTGGACGTGCTGGACGAGTTGCAGGTCAAGGTGGCGCAGTTAAAAAGTTTGGGTGTGAACGACATCATCTTAGACCCTGGCTTTGGTTTTGCCAAGACTGTGGATCAGAACTTTGAGCTAATGCACCGACTTGAGGAACTACGTGTGCTTGAGCTACCGTTATTAGTGGGAGTATCCCGCAAGTCCATGACCTACAAGTACCTGGGCATCGACCAATCTGAAGCACTGGCCGGCACAATAGCACTCAACACCATCGCGTTAGGAAAAGGTGCCGACATTTTGCGGGTGCACGACGTAAAAGAGACAAAACAGACTATCCAACTATACACGAAAGTAACGCATTGATTCCTTTATTTACAGTAGGCTTTTTGGAAATTGAGCTGCTCGATGTGCTTGACATCCTGCTCGTCACGGTATTGCTTTACCAGCTCTATAAACTTCTGACTGGTAGTGTGGCGCTTAAGATTTTCCTGGGCCTACTCTCCGTATACCTGCTATACCTGGTAGTAAGGGCGGCAGGTATGGAGTTGCTCAGCATCATCCTCGGCCAGTTTATGGGAGTGGGTGTACTCGCAGCCATCATCGTGTTCCAACCCGAGATCCGGCGTTTCCTCCTTCTTATTGGTAAAACGACCGCTTTTAACAACGACCGCCTTTTCCGCGGTTTCCCTTGGCGTCGCGATCAGGTGGAAAAGCTTAGCCTCACCCCTTTCATTGAAGCCGCCAAATCGTTGGCTGCCAAAAACACAGGTGCACTGATCGTATTTGCCAAAAGCTCCGAATTGAAATACTACGCCGAATCAGGTGACCTGATAGATGCTGTGATATCGAAGCGTCTGCTGATGTCGATCTTTAACAAGACAAGTCCGCTGCACGATGGTGCCGTAATCATATCGGGTAATCGCATCAAAGCAGCCCGCTGCATTCTGCCCGTTACGGAGAACAACGAAATACCGGCTTCTATGGGTCTGCGTCACCGTGCCGCCATCGGCCTTACGGAAGTAACCGACAGTGTCGTATTGGTAGTATCAGAAGAAACGGGCCAAATCGCACTGGTGCGCAACGCCGAGGTATACCGCAACCTTTCTTCTGCCGACCTGCGTGTGAAGCTCAACCAGTTCCTGTTCGACACAGACCAGAAACCAGCCGCTGTTCCAGCTCCTGCAGAGAAATCAGTGAGCGCAGCGTAAGGTATAAGCTCAGAACGATAGCAAAGCCAGCTCCTAGGGGTTGGCTTTTTTATTTGCCATGGCCTGAACAGCTATACCTGTTGTATACCTGCAACTGTACTTCTGTGAGACAGGTTATAATTGTGTACTCACACCACAATGTGTGGAAATCATTCCCCATGTCCCTGTGTTCCTCCACAGTTTACAAAACCCGCCAAAAAACCATAACTACCTCATAAGCAGATCGCTATGTAATTCAAAAGGTTCTGGCACGGTTATACCAATAGGGCTATGCGAAACAAATGTTAATCGAACTAAACTAACATAACATGAAAAAAGCAACTTTTTTAGCAGCCGCCATTGCCTTACTTGGTTTTACATCTATCGATGCGAACGCACAAGCTACACAGGCTGCTGAGCAAGCCCAGACGCAAACTCAGAACGACAATAGAGAAAAAGTTACCAAAGATCAGCTTCCAGCCCCTGTAAAGGCGGTATTGGATCACGAAGCTTACAAAGAGTGGACAGTAGGCGATATCTACAAAGTGAAGCCAGCTGAAGGTGACGCGAACGCAAAAGTTGTCTACGAAATCGCCCTGACAAACAAAGAAGGTCAGACTGGCACGATCACTCTTGACGAACAAGGCCAGGACGCTTCTAAAGAACAAGAATAGCCAAAGCGCATATAACGTACTATACTTAGAACTATGGAAAAGGGCCTCCGCTAAGCGGAGGCTTTTTTATTTTATAGGT